>JAFSUB010000013.1 GCA_017445475.1 Alphaproteobacteria bacterium | reverse complement strand
TTTCAGAACGACAGACGTTACGGGTTCGATTGAATTGCCGGCGGGCACGGAAATGGTTATGCCCGGCGACAACGTAACGATGACGGCAAAACTTATTCACCCGATTGCGATGAACGAAGGCTTGCGCTTTGCTATTCGTGAGGGGGGACATACGGTTGGTGCCGGTGTCGTCTCAAAAATCTTAAAGTAAAAGTTCGCTCTTTGGGCGACTAAATACAAAAATTTTCCCGTCTGCTAAGTCATGTACGTTTATGTACACTCCTGTCGCAGGCGGGAAAATCTTTTATTATTCGCCTCAAATATCAAACTTTTAAGAAAAAAAGGCGTTCTTATTATTTGGCTCATTCTCTGCCTTTTTTCAAAGATACCTTTAATTTTGGCGGAACGCCAAAACAGGCACGACGTTTATTTTATATAAAAAGTATTATGCCGGTTTTTGTTTGAAAACGGAAAGCAAAATGCCGCCCGTGAGCATCAGCATCGTAAAGCTTAAAGATTGCCATGTTTGAATTTCAAAGCCAAAATGCGGTGCAAAAATCTTAAGCCCGATGAAAATCAAGATAATCGACAGCGCCGGTTTTAAATATATAAACTTATTCACAATTGCGGCCAGCAGAAAATAAAGCGCCCTTAACCCCAAAATGGCAAAAATGTTTGAAGTGTAAACAATGAAAACATCTTGCGTTATCAGAAAAATTGCGGGAATGCTGTCAAACGCAAAAATAACATCCATTGTTTCAATGATAATCAGCGCAAAGAAAAGCGGTGTGATGTGCCATTTTGCATTTTCTTTAACCCAAAAATGTTCGCCGCGGATGTGAGGCGTTACGTGAAAGATTTTTGACAGCGTTTTATAAACTCCGCTTTCTTTGAAAGGCTTTTCCTCATCTTTTTGAAAAAGCATGTGGGCGCCGGTGTAAACCAAAAAAACGGAAAAAACATAAAGAACCCAATGAAAGCGGGAGATAAGAGCTTCGCCCAAGAAAATCATGACACCGCGCATGACAAGCGCACCCAAAATTCCCCAAAACAAAACACGGTGCTGATATTTTGCCGGCACGCCGATGGCTGAAAAAATGACCGACATCACAAAAATGTTGTCAAGCGATAGGCTTTTTTCCAGAAGGTAACCCGTGAAATAAAGCATACCCTTATCCGTGCCCTCTTCATACATTACAAAAAAGCCGAAAATAATGGCAATCACGATGTAAAAAACGCATATCCAGAACGTGTGCCAAAAGTGAGGTTCTTCGTTTTTGCGATTGAAGACGCATAAATCAAGCACTAAAAGAACAACAACCGCAAAGCCGAAAATTGTCCACATCATATTTTGCGATAAGACCGCGTGTGTGGAAGTTAAGAAATCAAAATTCATTTTTTAAATCACCTTTCGTGCTTGAAGCGCAAGCTCAATTGTTCCGTCGTCCATATAGTCAAGTTCTGCGCCTACGGGTAAACCCAACGCAAGCGTTGAAATTTTGACGTCAAATTGCTTGAGTTTTCCGACAATATATTGCGTTGTAATTTGTCCGTCAACGGTTGACGGAAGCGCCAAAATAACCTCGCGCACAGCACCTTTTTCAAGCCGCTCTATGAGGGCGGAAATGTTTAAATCTTCGGGCAAAACACCGTCTATGGCCGACAAAACACCACCTAAAACATGATATTTTCCTTTATAAAAACCGGAACGCTCCATCGCCCATAAGTCTGTGACGTCTTGAACAATGCAAAGCGTTTTGTCATCGCGTGCGGTGTCGGCGCATATCGCACAAGTTTCGGTTGTGTCGAAATTGCCGCACACGGGGCAGGTTTTGATGTTTTGCTCTATGTTTTGCAGAGCCTCAATCAACGGTTTTAAATTCGATTGCTTGTTTTTTAAAAGATATAAAACAATGCGCCGTGCCGACCGTGTGCCGAGAGCGGGAAGTTTTGCAATGAGCTTAATTAAAATGTCAATGTCTGATTTTGCCACTTTTTTGCCCTAAAACGGAATTCTTAAACCACCGAAATCGGCCCCGCCTGTGGCCTCTTTCATGCCTTCTTCCTGCATGACGTTTATTTTTTGATGGGCGTCATTATAGGCGGCCATCACCATGTCTTCCAAAACATCAATTTCGTCTTTATTCACAATCTCAGGGGAAATTGAAATTTGTTTCATTTCGTTTTTACCGTTTAACACAACTTTAACCAGCCCGCCGCCCGATGTGCCTTCGCGCACTTCAAGGGCGAGTTTGTCCTGCGTTTCTTTCATACGTTTTTGCATCATTTGTGCTTGCTTCATTAAGCCCTGAATATTAAACATTTTCTAGTCTTCCTCCTCAAAATTGTTGATTTGTTCCTGCTCGTCGGTGTTAACCGATTTTGCGCTGCTATCAACACGCAAGAGCGTGTCAAACTTTGCCCCTTTAAATTCATCTAAAACTGCGCGAACCAAGGGATATTGCGAAATTTGTCTGGTGTCTTCATCTTTTTGTGCTTTTTCAATGTCGGCAAGGGTTTCTCCAACCTCGTTAAAACGCGTTTCAACAACCCACGAAACGTTTGTTGCATCTTTTAAGGCTTTTTTTATGTTTCCGACCAAATCGGGCGTTGCCGTTTGTTTGAGACTTATTGTCATACGGCCGTTTTCAAACTGTTCAATGCAAACATCGTTTTTTAACGCATAAAGCAAAATCAGCTTTTTATGGTTTTCAAGATAAGCCGTGAAATCTTCGATTTTTTCAAATTTGACGCCCTCTTGAACGGACTCTTTAGAAACGGGGCGCACCACAGGTGCATCGGAAAATGCAGGCGTTTTTTGAACGGGAGCGCTTTGTTGCGTGGTGCTTGGCGTCAGTTCAACCGATTTTTTTTTTACTTCTTCCAAAAGCTGCAACGGTGTCGGCAATTCGGCGCTGTATGCAATACGCACCAGAACCATATCCAAAGCATCATTTATGTATGGCGCGATTTGAATTTCGCTTAGGCCTTTTACCATCATCTGCCAAACTTTCGATAAAATGGCAATTGATGTTGATGAGGCCAGTTTTTCGCTTAAAACACGCTCATTTTCACCCATCATTGCCTCTTTTAGGGTTGAAGGCACAATTTTTGCTTTGGTGAGCATGTGTGTGATGTCAATCAAATCTTTCAAAACGGCAACGGGATCTGCACCGTGATGATATTGGTCATGCACGTTTTCAAGAACTTTTTGAACGTTGCCTTCAAGCAGATTTTCAAAAAGAGCGAGCGTTTTGTTTCTATCGGCAAGGCCGATCATTTGCACAACGGTTTCATGTTTGATTTTGCCGCCGCCCAAAACAATGGCCTGATCTAACATTGAAAGCCCGTCTCTTGCCGACCCGTCGGCGGCTTTGGCAACCATTTCAAGCGCTTCGGCATCGGCCTCAATGTTTTCCGCTTTCAAAATTTTTGCAAACAATTCAAGCAGTGTTTCGATGGTTAGTCTTTGTAAATCAAACCGCTGACAACGCGACAAAATCGTAACCGGAACTTTGCGAATTTCCGTTGTCGCAAAAATAAATTTGACATGCGCGGGCGGCTCTTCAAGCGTTTTCAAAAGGGCATTGAATGCGCCTTTGGAGAGCATATGAACCTCATCAATGATGTAAATTTTGTAGCGCGCATTGGTTGGTTTATATTGGACGCTTGCAAGCAATTCTCTGATGTCATCGACACCTGTTCTTGATGCGGCATCAAGCTCTAAAACATCGATGTGGCGGCCGCTTGCAATCGCCTGACAATTTTCGCAAGCGCCGCAGGGGTGAATCGTGGGGCCGCTTTTGCCGTCAAGCCCCGTGCAGTTGAGTGCGCGCGCAATAAGACGTGCGGTTGTGGTTTTGCCGACACCTCTGATTCCCGTTAAAATGTAAGCGTGATGAAGCCTGTTGTTTTCAATTGCATTTTTAAGCGTTTGCACAAGTGCATCTTGTCCGAGCAGGTCTTCAAAAACCTGCGGGCGATATTTTCGCGCCAAAACGATGTATTGTTCTTCTTTGTCCTGCACCACGTCAAAACTTTCTTAAAACTTAAAAAGGCGAAGGGACAAAAACCTCGGCTTTTCTGTTGCGGCTGCTTTCTTCCGAACCTGACCGGATTGGCAGAACGGCCGACCTTTTGCCCTTCATTTTTTCAAACTTATATTGCGGATTTTAAGTCTTTTTTTCAAGCAAAACTTTCGAGCTATCAACATTTACCACATATAAAAATATGAGGGGGTTTGAGCGGGGAAAAGTTTTTGATAAACCACATTGGCATCTTTGCCGTATATTTCGGGGCGAGTGTTCGATGTGTATGTGGGCCGGTATGTTTTCGGGGCAAATTTTTTGGGTGCGGTTGAAACTGTTTTTCCGCCCTTGGCGCCGACTTCGACAACATCAAGCGCGTGTTCGTTCGTGCCGTTTGCAAAAAGTCTGAATGCACCGTTGATGCCGATGTATCCGTCGGGGTTTGTGATGTGTTCGTGCAAATATCCGTCTTTGTTGAAGCTTAAAGCCGACGCAAGCGCAATGCCGTCATATGCCAAGCTGTATAAATTGTTCGGGTGCTCGCCGAACAATTCGGTATATTTTTTTGTGAAATAATCGTTGTGGACGCGTGATATGGCCGGATATAAGCCCTTAAAGAGCGTTGTTTCTTTTGAAAGGCTGGTGTTTTCCCAAACGGAAGTGCCTAAAAACAAAACATCGGGATAAGCCACATCAAAATAGCCGAACGTTGAGGCAATAGCTTTTAAGCGGTTGCCGGTCTCGGCAATTAAGATTGAATCAAAATCGGGATTTTTTATCATATCTTGCACAAGCTGTGAAAATTCAAGCGTTGAAGGCTCGTAAAAACCGATTTTCGTGATGGAAATGTTGTTTTCGCTTGCCGCATCGAGAGCGGATTTGGCTATGTTTAGACCTGCCGGTGTGTCCGGCAAAACGAGTGCGATTTTCAAGCGACCGTTTTGCGCGGCATAAGAGATGATGCGCCTGATTTGTTCGTCAGGCAAAAGGCCGAGTGTATAAACACCGTCGCCCAACACATAAGGTGCGGTTGAAAAAGAAATGACAGGAATGCGGCGTGTGCGCGCAAGGCTGCTGACAGCCATCACTTCGTCTGAAGTAAGGGGCCCTAAAATGAGCTTTGCGTTGTTTTTTAAGGCTTCGGATAAGGCGTTTTGAGCGCCTTCCGAGGAACTTTTTGTGTCGTAAAAGCGCACCGAAAGCTTGTGATTGTTTGCGTCTTCAAGCGCCATCATGGCTGCGTTTTGCATGCCTTTTCCGTATGAGGCTGATTTTCCGGACAACGGAAGCAGCATTGCAACCTCAAAAGCGTCTTTTGACTGTTCGCTTTGTGCGCTATAATCGCCGAAATTGTCATACGGGCGATATAAATTGCGGGGCTGAAAAATGTTTGCAGCCTTAAAAGACGTTGTTTGTCCGCAAGCTGCGAGGGCAAACAGCAAAACCGTTAATCCGATTTTTTTTAGCACTTGCTTTTTTCCTTAAAATATTAAACAATGTGAGAATATATGTAACGCAAAAAAAAGCGAATGTAAAGAAAGAGATGTAAAAAATGTTAAAGGGCGGATTATATATTGTTGCAACCCCAATCGGTAATTTGCAAGATATTTCCGAGCGTGCGAAAAATGTTTTGGCAGCCGCAGATGTTGTTGCTTGCGAAGACACGCGTGTTTCAAAAAAATTGTTTTCCCTTTTGGGTTTGAAAATTGACAAGCCTTTTGCTTGTTATGAAGACCATCGCGAAGAAAGAACGGCGCAAATTTTAGTTCAAAAAATTAAAGACGGGGCAAAAGTTGCGCTTATCAGTGATGCGGGTTCGCCTCTGATTTCGGATCCGGGGTTTAAGCTTGTGCGGCTCTGCAGGCAGGAAAATCTGCATGTTGAAGTTGTGCCGGGGGCATCTGCCGTGATATGCGCCTTGCAGCTATCGGGACTGCCGACGAATCGGTTTATGTTTTTGGGTTTTGTGCCAAACAAAGAGAAAGCACGGGGCGATTTGTTTGAAGAAGTTAAAAATGTGAACACAACTCTTGTTTTTTATGAAACCGCACCGCGTCTTCTTCAAACGCTTGAAGCGATGGCAGAGGTGTTTTCAGGTCGGGAAATTTGCGTTGTTCGGGAAATGACGAAAATTTACGAGCAAAGCATTAACGCAACAGCGGCAGAGCTTGCCGCATATTTCAAACAAAACCCTGCCAAAGGTGAAATAGTTGTTGTTGTAGAACCGCCGAAAGAACAATTGCCGGACTTAAACATCAAGCAAGAGCTGAAAAAACGTTTAAAAAAAATGAGCTTAAAAGAAGCGGTCAAAGAAGTTGCGGCTTTTTCGGGTTTGAAAAAAAGCGATGTGTATGAATTGGGCTTGAGGCTGAAAAATGAGCAATAAAACACGAGGACGGAGAGCCGAATTTTTGGCGCGGATTTTTTTAAGGCTGAAAGGCTATCGTATTTTACAAAAAAATTTCATAACCGGTCGAGGGACAACTGCCGGAGAAGTTGATTTTATTGCGCAAAAGAAAAACACGATTGTGTTTGTTGAAGTGAAGGCGCGCGGCACGCTTGAAAATGCGCTTTATGCGATTAAGGCGGCTCAACAAAAGCGAATTTTAACGGCGGCGCGAGTCTATTTGGCTAAAAATCAGGCCTATCGCGGTTTTGATGTTCGTTTTGACGCCGTTCTGGTTTTCGGGCTTTTCAAAATCAGGCACATCCAAAATGCTTGGCAGGCCTGAAAAAAAAGCGGCTGTTTATATGTTTTAAAATTCCGCTTGAAAAAATTATGTTTTTTCTTAATAATGGGCGCAGTTTTAATTTTTTTGAGGAGTTTTGAATATGCCTTTGATTTCAATGCGTCAGATTTTAGACCACGCGGCCGAAAACGGATATGGCGTTCCGGCTTTTAACATTAACGATATGGAACAGGTTTTGGCCGTGTTGCAGGCGGCGCGCAAGGTTAATGCGCCCGTTATTTTGCAAACGTCAACCGGTGCACGCAAATTTGCGGGCGATCCGATGATTAGGCACATGGTTAAAGCCGGTATTGAAATGTTTCCGGAGCTTCCGATTTGCCTTCATCAAGACCACGGTTCGTCGGTTGATATTTGCCAGAGCGCGATTGTGAACGGCTATTCTTCGGTGATGATGGACGGCTCGCTTGAAACAGACGGGAAAACACCCTCGTCTTATGAATATAACGTTAAGGTTACAAAGGAAGTTGTTGCGCGTGCGCACGCTGTGGGCGCGTCGGTTGAAGGCGAACTCGGTGTCATCGGCTCGCTTGAGACGGGCAAAGGCGACAAAGAAGACGGGCACGGCGCTGAAGGCACTATTGATAAAAAACGTTTGGTAACAGATCCCGACGAGGCAGAGCGCTTTGTTAACGAGACAAATGTTGACGCTTTGGCTGTTGCGGTTGGCACATCGCATGGTGCGTATAAATTTACGCGTAAGCCCGACGGCGAAATTTTGGCCATCGATGTGATTGAAAAAATCCATAAAAAACTGCCGAACACGCATATGGTGATGCATGGTTCTTCTTCGGTGCCGCAAGAGTTGCAAGATTTAATCAACGCTTACGGCGGTGCCATACCTCAAACATACGGTGTACCGGTTGAAGAAATTGTGCGCGGCATTAAATCGGGCGTGAGAAAAGTGAACGTTGATACCGATTGCCGTATGGCCATCACAGGTGCAATCAGGCGTTTGTTTGTTGAAAATCCGAAGGAATTTGACCCGCGCAAATACTTAAAACCCGCTATTGAAGAAATGCAAAAAGTTTGTGAGGCACGCTATATTGCCTTCGGTGCGGCGGGCTTTGCCGACAAAATTAAGGTTATCCCTTTATCTGAAATGGCAAAAAGATATTAAAAACCGCTTTAAAAAAGCAAACCGCCCCTTTTTTTGAAAAGAGGCGGTTTTTTTCACTTTACTGCAAAAGAGCGTAAAAAAGGGTTGATTTTAAAAAAATCCGTGTTATAATGCGTTCAAATAAATGATTATCGGCTGTGATGAAAAAAACATCGCAGTCTGATTTTTTCTAAAATTTTAAAATTGCCCGCTCTTTTAAGAGTGGGGGTTGTTTTGAATAAGGAGAAAAAAATGGATAAGTTTCCTTTAACGAAAAAAGGGTATTTGCAGCTTGAGCAAGAGCTTAAAAATTTGAAAGGTGTTGACAGACCGAACATTATTGCGGCGATTGCAGAAGCACGCTCGCACGGCGATTTGTCGGAAAATGCGGAATATTCCGCCGCTAAAGAAAAACAGAGTTTTATTGAGGGGCGTATTCAGGAGTTGGAAGCGGTTGTCAGTCGCGCGCAGGTTATTGATCCAAGCTTAATGAAGGGTGATGTCGTTCGTTTTGGCGCAACGGTTTTGGTGGCTGATGTTGACACCGACGATGAAAAGGAATATCAGATTGTGGGCGATTATGAGGCGGATATTGAAAAAAATCTTGTTTCCGTTTCTTCGCCGATTGCCAAAGCTTTAATCGGTAAAGAGGTTGGAGATACGGTTGAGTTTGTTGCGCCGTCGGGCAAAAAATCGTTTGAAATTTTGGTTGTGAAATACGTTTAAACATTCACCGATTCAAAAAGACCTTAGCTTGTTTTGAAAGTTAAGGTCTTTCTGTTTTTAAATTTTGTTTCATCTGTTCTTTTTGTTTATTCAAACATTAAAGTGTTATTGATATATTTTTTATGAAATCTATTGAGTGGAATAACATCTTTTTTCAGGATAGTATGTTTGATATGAAAGACAAAATCCGAAAATCACTTTCCGTTAAGGTTAAGGCGTTAAGAGAAAGCGCTTCTTTGACGCAGGAAGAGCTCGCTGCAAAATGTAATGTGAGCTGGCGGACAATCTCAAATTTGGAGCGCGGTCTTGTTGTTCCCGACCTTGTGATGCTTGTGCAAATATGTGAAATTTTCAACACAAAAATTGACGATATGCTTTCGCTTAATGTGGCGGACGGACGCAGCAAATCGCGGCTTGAGCGCGAGCAGTTTATTGTAGAAAAAATCCGTTTTTTAAACGATCGGGCTTTGGATTTTGTTTTAGATGAGCTGATTTTGCTTTTTAAATATTTTAATTAAACTTTTTTTGATGAACTCTTTTTTCAAATTCAAGCATATAAAACCGGTATGCGTCTTCAACCACAAAGGCGCAAAAATCAAAACGGTTAGCGCGCAAAAGCACGATTAAATCGTAAAAAGAGCGGTTGATTAAAAACAGTTCGTTTTCAACTTGAGCGTGTTTTGCAGGCATGTTTGCTTCCTTAAAAATTTTAACTCAACGATAACATTTTATATGTTAATTTTGCAAAAACAAAGAAACGAATTTCATATAATGGATATATAAAATGAGGCATAACTTATCGTATTATTGTTTGAGGCTTAAACAGCTGCTTTATTTGGGCGAGGCGGTTCGCTTCGGTTCGATTTCAAAGGCGGCCGATGCAAACGACATTAAGCAACCCAATTTTTCAACGCAGCTGACCGATTTTGAAAAATCAATCAAGCAAAAGCTTTTGACTCGCAGTTCGTTGGGCGTTGTGCCGACCGATATTTGCCATGATTATTATGTTTTGGCTTGTGAGCTGAAAAATATTTTGGATAAGGCTGAAAAGTTGCCCGATGCAAACAGCAAAACTTCGGGTGTGATGAAGCTTTGGACAACAGACGGACTTGCAAGCATTTATCTTGCGGCGTGTTTTGAAAAATTTTGCGACACATACCCGAACATCAATTTCGAAATTAATTTTTCAGTCGATATGCCTAAACTTGACGAGTTTGATATGGCTGTTTTGTTTCAAAAGCCGAAAAGCAAAAGCTTAACCATTGCGGCCGAGCATAAACTGGCGTTTTCGCTGTTTGCCTCAAAAGAATATGTTCAAAAATACGGAACCCCGAAAAACGCTGCGGCGCTTTGCAAAAATCACAAAATATGTTCACACGGCATGCATACCCTTAAATGGCACAAGTGGAACGCTTTGATGAAAAAAGCCGGACATTTGATTACGGTTACAAACTCAACATTTATGGTTCTTGATTTGGTTAAAAGCAGTGTGGGAATCGGGCTTTTGCCGGTTTCGGTTGCCCGTCTTGAGGGTGGGCTTATCGAAATTGAAAACATTATGCCGCGCTTGATGACGGAATTTTACGTTGTGGTTAAAAGAGAAGCCGTTTCCAACTCTAAAATTAAGGCGCTTGTTGCGTTGATTAACGATGAAACCGCAAAACTATAAATCGGGCAAGCGCAGCTGCGCGCGCATTATTTTGGGCGCAAACCCAAACCGTTTGTCTGATGTTTTGACCGAGTTTGTTTTCAATAGCTATCATTGAGCCGGCTCTTTTAGGTTTGTCGGTGCTGACAATGACATCGGCTTCGCTTTTTTTTGAGCTTATTTGAACCGGTTCGGAAAAATCTTCCAAACTGACGATTTGAAGCCCTTTGGAAACATAAAGTTTAAGCGGATTTTGCTGTGTCTTCGGATTGTTTTTAAGGCTTGAGATTGATGACATCAATTTTTGAACGGCGCGCATTTTTTGTGCAATTTCAACGGCGGCTTTCAGCGGAACGACACCATGCGGTGTGCGGTAAAACAGCGGCTCGGAAACAAAAAGCTCGGCTCTTTTGAGCAGTTTGCTCAAATTCGGTGCTTTGATGCCGTTTTTGGCGGCGGCGCGGCAAATTGCACCCTCATCAACAAGTTCTTTGACATAAAGCATACATTTATAAAAGTCGGTTTGCGCTTTAACGGACATTTTTTTTGCCTTTCAGTTATGCCTCAAAAAATATGGCCTGATATATATTTAGTATATATAAAAAAGTTTGAAGTCAAGGTATAATTATTTTCATGAAAGACTTGTTTGAGATTAAAATCGTTTTGTCGCAAAAAGAATTTGATGATGCGATGAGTGTGCGTCGCGCCGTCTTTGTTGATGAGCAAAATATTGCCGAAGAGCTCGAGTTTGACGGCAACGATTTTACGGCAACCCATGCGGTGGCTTATGTGGGCAAAAAGCCTGTCGGCGCAATGCGAATCCGTTATTTCAAAGATTTTGTGAAACTTGAGCGCGCGTGCGTTTTGAAAGATTTTCGCAAAACAAACATTGCGGAATTTTTGATGGATTCGGTTTTAAGATTTTGTGCGCAGAAAGGTTTTGAAGTTGCGCACGGTATTTGCAAAAAAGAACTTTTGCCGCGTTGGCAGCAACAGGGCTTTTTTGCCATTGAAGGTGCGATGCCCGTTGAGCAAAACGGTATGACGCTTATTCCGATTGAAAGAAAAATTGCGCCGTCAGATGAGAAAATCAAAATTCAGACATCAGTGGATATTTTAAACAAAAAAGAAGGGCAGTGGTTTGAAAATGCGCGGGTTGGCGCAGCGGCAAAGCTTGAGCGAAAAAAACAAATCGGTCGGTTTCAGGCAATGCAAAAAAAGGTTGAAAATTTGAAGTTGGCACCTGACGGCAACATCAACGTTTGGCGCGCACCGCTTAAATATGATTTTTGGGATATAATCCAAGAAAAAACAGACGATAACGCGCTGTAATTTTTTTGCATGAAAAAAACCCGCCTTGAAAAAACAGGCGGGTTTATATTTTTTAAAGCAAAAATTATCCCTGATGCGCTTTAAGCTTGGGGTTCTTTTTGTTGATGACGTAAACGCGGCCTTTGCGCCTTACAACTTTGCAGTCTTTGTCGCGCGTTTTCTACAATTAATTTTGTTTTTTCGCTGACACCTTCAAGCTTTTTTTCGTTATATTCAAAATTTTTAACTTGAAGCCCATATTTGACGCAAGCACTGTATATTCGAAGTTTGGTTTCAATGTCGACGTTATCATTAAAACGAACAAATTTTTGCCCGTTGATTTTTGCGTTGGCAATCATATTTTCATACAACTTATTGTCTGCACAATCTTTATTGCAGGCGACCAAAACGCTGTTTTTCCCCGTGTAAGAAACTTTGTTGTGATTCTTGTCTACAACAACCAATGAATACCTGCCTTTAATACATTCATATGTGCTGTTTTGCTTTTTATAAAATTGCTCATAAGAATCTACCCACGCCCTATCTTGTCCGACTTTGTCCTTCAGGTCACTCATTTTATCTTGAGCTGATTGTTGCGTTGTTTTTTGTGAAAATGTTTTTTTCTGCGAGGCCTCAAACACGGACAACACCTTTTCTTCAACATCATCTTCGGGTTCAAGATTGATGATTACGTCGCATAAACCGTCTTTCAGTCCGCCGATGGTTGTTGCAACTGGTATTTTATCAAAACTTGCGGTAAGTTTTGCTTGCCGTAACCGTTTAAATATATTTTTAAAAATGTCACAATGACCAATAAATCCATCTGCTCTATCTTCGGATAAGTAATATCTTTCAAGTGTTTGGGGTGAAAAAGCATCTTGACTTTGCGCCAAAATATTATCTAACTTTGCATACAGATTTCTAAAGTTCATGTGTTGTTGCTTAACCATTGTTGTGTATGGATTAAAATTTAAGACATGATATTGTGCGGCAATCACACGCGATATTGTGCTTGAATTAATGATGCATACACAATTTTCATCAATGGAAAATTTTTGATTTTTAATTTGCAACAAAAAATCATCAATTTTTTCATCATATATGTTTTGATTGTTTTTTTCTTGATAATTCTTTGAGCCGAACGGAATGGAAACCGTAGAAACAACCTTTGGCCTTGAATGCTCTGACAAATCAAGTAGCGAAATTTCGGTGCTTCCGCCACCACTTTCCATGTATAAAACATTTTTAGCCGTTATTTTGCCTTTTGGAATGGCTTTTAATCCGCCGATTGCAGAAAGCTTGGCTTCTGTTTGTGGAGAAATGACATGGATGATTCTTCCTGTTTTAGCAAAAATTTCAGCCTTGATGGCTTCGCGGTTTGGTGTTTGCCTAAAGGCTTCAGTGGCACATATATATATTCTGTCTGGATCAATATTGTGCTGTTTTATTTGATTGAAATAGTTTACAACACACGACACAACCTCGCGTGTATCTAGAGCGTGTGCACTTGAGCGAATTAGAGGTTCGTTTTTGAGTGAGACAAATCGATCATGAACACGCAATTTGCATTTAACTGCGTTTGTGCCGATATCAATCACAGCAAAATTTTTTGTGCCAGACGCCATTTTTTGTCCTTTCATTAAAACCAATATCTTTACACATTGTACAAAAAAACATTGCTCTGTGTCAATAATTTTTTTGCAAATCTAAGAAAAACGGAAAAGGCAGTTTTTTCCGTTGACTATAACCCCTATAAAGGTTCAAAAAAGAAAACACGGGCAAAAATTGATATGGCAAAAGCCGGTCTTGAAAGAATTAAGGGCGGCCGAAGCTGAATTTATCTGTTTTAAGAACAAAAAACCCGCCTTAAAAAACAGGCGGGTTTTTAACTTTTTGAGCAAAAATTATCCCTGACGCGCTTTGAGCTTGGGGTTCTTTTTGTTGATGACGTAAACGCGACCTTTGCGCCTTACGACTTTGCAATCTTTATCGCGCGTTTTCTTGGATTTTAAAGAACTGTAGCACTTCATTTTTTTCTTCCTTCTGATTCGTATTTGCGCGCAAGATATTCTAAATTAAAACGAATGTCAACCATAAAAATTTTGTTTGGTTGATTTTTTTGTTTCTTAATTGCTTTTTTACACATTGTCTGTTAGTGTGCTTGTTAAAGGAACAATGTTTTTTAAGGTGAAACGATGAAAAAAAAGATTATGCTTGTTTTGGCCTGCATTTTTGCCGCGTTTTCGGCCGGTGCGGCACAAAAAGATTATTTGGAAGAAGTGGAGTCGCTCGGTTTTGTCGCGGGACAGGGGCTTGCCTGCAAAGCTTCTAAATATGACACGTTTGAAATGCTTGCCCGCGCAATTCTCATTTCTAAAGCAAAATCAGACCAAATGCAGGAAGAGGGAATGCAAACTTATAATGCGGCCAAAGCCGAGTCGTTTATCTTAAAAATCAGGGACGGATTTTCAAACTGTGCGAGCATTGCCGAATCGTTTGACAGGCAGCGCATTTTTAAATCGGTTTTATATGGCGACGGCACAATTCAAATGCCTGACGGAAAAGTTGTCAAACCGCGTCAGATTTATGATTCGACGCTCGTTTATAAAAAAGATCCGAACTTGAGAGAAAAGATGATTAAGCTTTATGAAGAAGGCTATGAAAAAATTCATAAAGACCCGAATTATCAAAAGGCTTTGCGTGAGCGCCAAAGCCAAGACAATTTGTAAGCTTGTTTAAGCATTTAATGTTAAAAGGAGTGATGATGGCTGCTTATCAGTATGTTTTTGTGATGCAAAATTTAAGCAAGGTTTTTGCTGGCGGTAAAGAGCTTTTTAAGGGAATTACACTCTCGTTTCTGCCGGGGGCGAAAATTGGTGTTTTGGGCGTGAACGGCGCCGGAAAATCAACGCTCTTAAAAATTATGGCAGGCGTTGATAAGGAGTTTAACGGCGAAGCTTTTGCGGCAGACGGTGTGAAGGTTGGGTATTTAGAGCAGGAGCCGAAGCTCGATGCAAGCAAAAACGTTTTTGAAAACGTGATGGACGGTGTTTGGCAAATAAGAGATTTGCTTAAAAGTTTTGAGGCTGTGTCGCTTAAATTTGCCGAGCCGATGACAGATGAGGAAATGAACGCCCTCATTGAAAAACAAGCCGAACTTTCCGAAAAAATTGATGCCGCCGGCGGTTGGGACTTGGAACGAAATGTTGAAATTGCGATGGATGCGCTTCGCTGTCCTAAAAAAGATGCTGATGTTTCAAAGCTTTCCGGCGGCGAAAAAAGACGTGTGGCGCTTTGCCGGCTTTTAATTTCAAAGCCCGATTTGCTGCTTTTGGACGAGCCGACAAACCATTTGGATGCCGAATCGGTTGCGTGGCTTGAACAACACTTGAAAGACTATAAGGGAACGGTTGTGATGGTTACCCATGACCGTTATTTTCTTGATAATGTTACGGGGTGGATTTTAGAGCTTGATCGCGGGCAGGGTATTCCTTATGAGGGAAATTACAGCGCGTGGCTTGAGCAAAAGAAAAAACGTTTAGCCCAAGAAGAAAAAGAAGAATCGGCGCGTCAAAGAACGCTTGCAAATGAACTTGAGTGGATAAGTAAAAATCCGAAAGCACGACAGGCAAAATCAAAAGCGCGTATCAATGCTTATGAAGAGCTTTTGCAAGAGGCTGTAAAAGACAAAATCACGCATGCTTATATCAATATTCCGATGACAGAGCGGTTGGGTGATTTGGTGATTGAAGCCAAAAACATCTCAAAAGCTTACGGTGATAGGGTTTTGATTGACAATCTCTCGTTTAAAATTCCCAAAGGTGCGATTGTGGGCATTATCGGGCCGAACGGTGCCGGTAAAACAACCTTGTTTAAGATGATCACAGGCCAAGTTAAACCGGATTCGGGCGAGATTAGACTTGGCGACACGGTCGATTTGGGCTATGTTGACCAAACGCGCGATGAGCTTTCAGATGATAAAAGTGTGTGGGAAGAAATTTCGGATGGGCTTGATGTGATGGTTTTAGGCAAAAAGCAAATGCCCTCAAGAGCTTATGTGGGCCAGTTTAACTTCAAAGGTTCGGATCAGCAAAAAAAGGTCGGGCAGCTTTCGGGTGGCGAGCGAAACAGGGTGCATTTGGCTAAAATGCTTAAAAAAGGCGCCAATGTTATTTTGCTTGACGAGCCGACAAATGATTTGGACGTTGACACATTGCGCTCGCTTGAAGAGGGCATTATGGCCTATCCGGGGTGTGTGCTTGTTACGTCGCACGACAGGTGGTTTTTGGACCGTTTGGCAACGCATATTTTGGCTTATGAAGACGAAGGACACGTTGAGTGGTTTGAGGGCAACTTTGAAGAATATGAAAAAGACAAGCGTCGGCGTTTGGGCGAGGAGGCGTGCCGCCCGCATCGTTTGAAATATAAAAAATTAGAGCGGTAAAATGAAAAAAATCAATTTGCCATACTTTAACGAGCGGGGTGCAAAAATTGACAGCATCATCATTCATTGTTTGGCCTATGATGCAAAAGGTGCAATAGACAGTTTTAAGCAAAACGAGGTTAGTCCGCACTATTTAATTGATGAAAAAGGCAGAATCTATCGGCTTGTTGAAGGTGAAAATCGCGCATGGCATGCGGGGATTAGCTTTTGGAAGGGCAGACAAAACTTAAACGATTGTTCAATCGGTATTGAGCTTTGCTCAAAAAGCTTCGGGCAAAAGCCGTATCCTTTAAGGCAAATGAAAGCCTTAATCAGGCTGTGTAAAAGGTTAAAACGAAAATATCATATTAAAAAAGAACGCATTTTAGGGCATTCGGATGTTGCGCCTTTAAGAAAGGCTGATCCCGGAAAAGCGTTCCCGTGGGCGTATTTGGCAAGGCATAATTTGGGTGTTTGGTATGATGTGAGAAATGCAGCAAAGCTTAAAGAAAGCAATTTAGCGGTGCTTTTGGAGGCTATCGGTTATGATGTGTCGGATATTGAAGCGGCAAAAACCGCGTTTGTTCGGCACTATATGGGAAAGTGTGCGGAAGATGACACGCTTGAAAATTTGCTTCAAAAACCGGAAAAAACACCTGTCAGACTTGATGAAGAGGATTTTATTAGGGTTTTAAAAGCCGTTGCGTATCAATCAGATAAAAAAATGCTTGATTTATCAAAAAAAGTTATGTATAACAAGCGAAGCTGAAACGATGGGCGTTTAGCTCAGCCGGAAGAGCATCTCGTTTACACCGAGAGGGTCGGGAGTTCGAACCTCTCAGCGCCCACCAAAAAAAACCTGCCTTAACGGCAGGTTTTTTGTAAGGTAAAGGCGTCGATTTGTTAATTTGCAAACAAGCGGCAGCGCAGTGCGGCAAATGGCGATAAAGTGTGATGTCGTTTTTTTTGTTGACAAAAAAAAGTCTGCTGTTAAAATGCAGGTTCGGAGAAAAAAAACAAATGAAATCAAGCACCGTTCGTTCAGATTTGCGGCAGATATGCGAAGATACATACGCACAATATCTTTGCTATGATGATATTCATACGACAGATGAGAAAAAAGATGTTGAAAAATATCTGCAAGCACTCAAAAAAGCCGGTTATAGCCTGCGCCAAAGCTTAAAAAACGGCATTATTTCTCCGGAATACGGCGGTGGTCTTAAAATCAACCACTTTGGTGAGCGGGAAGAGGCCGGATATACACTTTCACCCAAAAACGGCAGGAGTTTGGTGGTTGTTTCGGGCTTTGATACCGATTATGAACGCAATACGGTATATCACGAATGTGGCCATCTTTATCAGCAAAAACTTAATTTGTTTAACGGGCAAAAAGACGAAGATTACCAAAAATATCTTCGGGAAGTTCACGCCAACACTTTTGCGTCAATGGTGATGCTTTTAAGAAGCAGAACGGTTTTGGAATATAAAAAACAACAGCTGTGCCGAATTGCAACGGGTGTTAATACTTTTAACCGCTCAAATCAAAAACATTTTTACTATCTCTCACTGCCGCTTGAGCTTGAACTGATTAAAGATGTCAGAAGAAAAGGGCGTCAAAATGTTTTGAAAAGTTTTTCAAAAAATGGGTGTTTGGATTTTGAAAAAATAGCCAGCTATACGGCAGATTTGGTTGAAAAATATGCTTACAACAAACAGCAGTGGTATAAAATTTTGCAAAATCAAAGCGTTTGGAAATATGACCGGCTTAAAAGAAAAGCCAAAGCTTGGCGCATTTTAGGCAAAAAGTATGTGGCTTATGACACAAAAAAGTATGCTGCCAAACAAGAGCGCCACGCTTTTATCGATCAGCAAAGATGGGCACGTGTTAAGGAAAAGCTCAAAAATATCCCTCAAATTGACGAGGAGGCGCGTATTCTTAACGCCGTCTGCGCCATTGACGTTTGGCAAACAAAACTTGCGCAAACTTATGCATATTATGAAGATTTGAACAGTGTTGTGAAAAATCAGACCGTTTATTTTGAACAAAAGTATAAAGACGATTCTAAAAAAACCATTCTGCAAACAAGAGATGTAATACGCGACCTTTACCATCAGTTTGAGGGTAAACCGCTTTTTGAAAAACTTTTTGCGCAAATACAAAATATTGAGCAAAGAGATAAAGTATGGGCGAAAAAGTTTGAAAAAGAAAGACAAGTTCATGCCCAATTGTCGCAAAAAACGCACTTGACGCCGAAACGGCAAAAAAGTTATTGACTCTTGATGAAAAACGGTTTATGGAAGATGTGAATTAACAAAAAACTTTTGTTTCATATAACACGCTACGGCGTGCCGTCAGTCAGCGAGGGTTCGCACACTGACGCGGTGTTTTTTATATGTGCGGGTTATATGTGCGGGCAAAAGTTGAAAAAAGGAACAGATTTTTGTTTGATGCTTTAACAGACAGGCTTGGCGCCGTTTTCAAAAAAATCACTTCACGAGGCGTGCTTTCGGAAGATGACATTGAAAACGCCATGCGCGAAATCAGAGTGGCGCTTTTGGAAGCCGATGTTTCGCTTCCTGTTGTTAAAGAATTTATTGCGCAAGTTAAAGGGCAAGCGTTGGGCGAAAAGGTTGTTCGCTCGATTCAGCCCGGACAGATGGTTGTTAAGATTGTGCATGATGAATTGGTTAAGCTTTTGGGCGAGGGTTCGACAGAGCTTAATTTGAATGCACCGGCGCCGGTTGTTGTGCTGATGATTGGTCTGCAAGGTTCCGGAAAAACAACAACAACGGCTAAAATTGCAAACAAATTAAAGAAAAACAAAAAGGTTTTGATGGCCTCGCTTGATGTGTATCGTCCGGCAGCCGTTGAACAGCTTGCGCAACTTGGCACGCAAATCGGTGTTGACGTTTTTGAAACAAACACCGCTCAAAAGCCGCTTGAAATTGCAAAAAATGCTCTCAAGCAGGCCGAGACAGGCGTTTATGATGTTTTGATTTTGGATACGGCGGGCAGGCTTCAAATTGATGAGGCTTTAATGGACGAACTAAAAGAAGTTAAAGCGCTGGCGTCTCCGGTTGAAACACTGCTTGTTGCCGACGCGTTAATCGGTCAGGAAGCTTGCGAGATTGCAAAAGTTTTTAATGAAAAAATCGGCATTACGGGGCTTGTTTTAACACGCATAGACGGCTCGTCGCGCGCCGGTGCGGCACTGTCGATGAAGATGGTGGCAAATGTGCCGATTAAGTTTTTGGGTGTGGGCGAAAAAACAGATGAAATAGAGGTGTTTCACGCCGACAGAATTGCCGGCCGAATTTTGGGACAAGGCGACATTGTCAGTTTAGTTGAAAAAACGATGGAAACCATCGACCGGCAAGAAGCTGAAAAAGCTGCCGCACAGATGATGAAGGGCAGTTTTGACTTAAATGATTTGCTCTCACAAATCAGGCAGATGAAAAAGCTCGGCTCAATCGGTTCGATTATGTCGATGATTCCGGGGCTTTCAAAGGTGAAAGCACAGATTGACGAGGCAGGCGGTGATGACATCTTAAAAAAGCAAGAAGCAATTATTCTTTCAATGACGCGTGCCGAAAGAAAAAATCCGGACATCATTAAAGCAAGCCGAAAAAGACGGATTGCGGCAGGTTCCGGTGTGGAGGTTTCGGAGGTCAATAAGCTCTTAAAAAGTTATGAGCAGATGGCCGCGATGATGAAACAGATGGGAAAATTCGGCGGTATCAAAGGATTTTCTCAAATGATGAAAAGAGGGCCGATGTCAAATATGCTCGGTCTTAAAAACAACAAACGATTTTAGGGCTTTGCCATAAGCTTTGAAGTCATTTCACTTTAACAGATAAAAGAAAGGAAAAATAAAATGGCAGTTCGTATCAGATTATCAAGAGGCGGTTCAAAAAAACGCCCGTTTTATCGCATTGTTGCAGCAGATCAACGCGCACCGCGCGACGGTCGCTTTATCGAAAAGCTCGGCACATATAATCCGCTTTTGCCTAAAGACCATGAACAGCGTTTGGTTGTTGATGTTCAAAAGGTTTCGGCATGGCTTCAAAAGGGTGCGCAACCAACAGAAAGATTGCAAAAATTGTTTGCAAATCTCGGTTTGTGCAGTGCGCCTGTTTTGCATGAGCAGCCAAAGAAATCTGCCCCGCGCGCAAAAACGCTTGAGCGCTTAAAAGAAAAAGAAGAAAAGGCAAAGGCCGCTGCCGAAGCCTTAAAGGCCGCTGAAGAAGCCGCAAAAGCCGAAGCAGAAGCTGCTAAAGCGGCTGAGGAGTCTGCACAGGAAACGCCGGCCGAGGCGGAATAGTCGTTTTGTGAATGTTTGAGGGCTCAAAAATGTCGGAATGGATTTGTTTGGCAAAAATTGTCGGTGCCCACGGCATTAAGGGAGAGGTTAAACTTAAAAGTTTTACCTCAAACCCAAAAGATGTGTGTGCGTATGGCAAATTGTCGGACAAATCGCAAACCAAAACTTTTGCGCTTAAATTTGTCGGGTTTTCAAAAGACCTTTTGCGTGTGAAAATTGAAGGTATAAACGACAGAAATGCCGCCGAAACGCTTGTCGGAACGGAACTTTTTGTTCATCGCAGCGCATTACCGGAGCTTGGACAAGACACCTATTATCACTCTGATTTAATCGGGTTAAAGGTTGTTGAGCTATCAAGCGGCGATGAAGTTGGAACGGTTTCGGGTATATACAATTTCGGTGCGGGCGATATTTTGGAAATTAGCTTTAACGATTTAAGCCAAACCGAGATGATTCCGTTTACAAACGCTTATGTCAGCAAGATTGATTTTGACGGTGGGCGCATTTTTCTTTGTCAGACATCAATGCCTTTTTTAAAATGCGAGGATCAAGATGATGAAGGTTAAGGTGTTGACGCTTTATCCCGAAATGTTTCCGGGTTTTTTGGGCTTTTCTTTAACGGGAAAAGCTTTGGCTGAGGGCAAATGGTCTTTGGAAGCGGTGAATATCAGAGATTATGCCACGGATAAATATGGCAGCGTTGATGATACGCCTTGCGGCGGCGGTGCCGGAATGGTTATGCGTGCCGACATTTTAGGTGCGGCCATAGATGCAAATTATCAAAAAGGCAAACTGATTTATATGACGCCGAAAGGAAAACCCTTAAGCCAAGAAAAACTTCACGAGCTTGCAAAAGAAGAATCGCTGACCATTGTCTGCAACCGTTTTGAGGGTGTTGATGAGCGTGTTTTAGAAGAATATGCGTTTGATGAAATCAGCATTGGCGATTATATTTTAACGGGCGGCGAACAAGCGGCAATGATTATGCTTGACGGCGTTGTTCGCTTGCTTGACGGTGTGCTCGGCAACAAAGATTCTGTGGCAAGCGAAAGCTTTGAAAACGGTTTGCTTGAATATCCGCAATATACACGCCCCATCAAGTGGAAAGGCAGAGAAGTGCCCGAAATTTTGCTTTCGGGACATCATCAAAACATCAAAGACTGGCAGCAAGAGCAATCTTTAAACATCACAAAACAAAGAAGGCCTGACCTTTTTAAAAAATATATTGACTCAAAAAAGGGTTAGGTATATAGTGTGGCAAATTTTTTATGAGAAAAGGTAAAAAAAATGAATATTTTAAAAACGAAAGAAAAAGAGCAGATTGAAAAGCTTATGGAAGGCAAGAATCTCCCTGATTTTAAGGCAGGCGACACCTTAAAAGTTCACACCAAAGTCAAAGAAGGTGATCGTGAACGTATCCAAATTTATGAAGGTGTTTGCATTGCACGTAAAAATGATGGGATTAATTCGTCTTTCACGGTTCGCAAAATTTCGTTCGGTGAAGGTGTGGAGCGCGTTTTTCCGCTTTATTCTCCGAATGTTGCAAAAATTGAAGTTGCGCGTATCGGTAGAGTTCGCCGCGCAAAACTTTATTTCTTGCGCGCGCTTCGCGGTAAATCGGCGCGTATTGCGGACGATTTGACGGCAACGTCAAAAGCCGCGGCGGAAAAAGCAAAAGAAAACTGATTTCTGCCTGATATGTTTAATTGAAGAGCCTCGATTTTCGCGGCTCTTTTTTGTTGTTGCAGTTTTAAAAAACACCGCCGGTTGAAGCCGACGGTGTTTTATGTTTATTTTTCAACCTTAAGCTGGGACATATGTTCAAGCAATGCTCGTTTGTCGTTGACATCTGCCTGTGCTTTGTTCAAAAGCTTTTCATAGCGCTCGGGATTGAGTTTTCCGACAACCTGAAAGCGCGTTTCGGAAGCCATATACTCCGCCAAAGGTTTGGAAGGCGCTTTCGAGTCAAGCATTAAAGGCGCTTTGCCCTCTTTAATGTTGTCCGGATTATAACGATAAATCGGGAATGAACCCGTTTCAACCGCGTCTTTTTGATGGCTTAAACCTTCGGACATATTGATCCCTTGGTTAATGCACGGGCAGTAGGCGATGATAATCGACGGGCCGTTATAGGCTTCGGCCTCATTAAACGCCTTGATGGTTTGCATATCGTTTGCGCCCATGGCAACTTGTGCCACATACACATTGCCGTAGCTCATCGCAATCATGCCCAAATCTTTTTTGGCGAGCTCCTTGCCGGCCGTTGCAAATTTGGCGGAGGCGCCCATCGGCGTTGCTTTTGACTGTTGGCCGCCGGTGTTGGAATAAACACCCGTGTCCACAACCAAAATGTTGATGTTTTTGCCCGAGGCAATTGCGTGATCAACGCCGCCAAACCCGATGTCATACGCCCAACCGTCGCCACCGATAATCCATACGGATTTTTTAACAAGATAATCGGCAATTTCGCTTAAATGCTTTGATTCTTCGGTGTTTATCTCGGCAAGTTCTTTTTTAAGCTCAACCACATACTCGCGCTGCATTTCAATTTCGGCATCGGTTGTTTGCGGATTTGAAACAATCTTATCAAAAACGTCGGAGAGCTTTTCTTTTAAGCTTTCAAGCAGCGTTAAGGCCGTTTCGCGCCCGTGGTCAATTGAAAGGCGCATACCAAGACCGAACTCGGCATTGTCTTCAAAAAGCGAGTTTGCCCAAGCAGGGCCGCACCCTTTTTCATCTTTGGTGTAAGGCGTTGTGGGCAGATTGCCCGAATAAATCGAGCTGCAACCGGTTGCGTTTGCCACAACCATACGATCGCCGAAAAGCTGTGTCAAAAGTTTGATATACGGTGTTTCGCCACAGCCTGCACACGCACCCGAAAACTCAAACAAAGGTTTGATAAGCTGCGTTGTTTTGGGCAGATTTTTTACAACTTCCGTGCGTTTGACATAAGGCAATGTTTCAAAAAATGCCCAGTTTGCTTTTTCAGCCTCAAGATGATTTTCAATGTGGTCCATGTTGATGGCGCGCAATTCGGGATTTTGTTTGTTTCTTGCCGGACACGCGCTCACGCACAAACCGCAACCCGTGCAATCTTCAGGCGAAATTTGAAGCATAAACTTTTTGCCGGCAAACTCTTTGCCTTTATAATCGGCGCATTTTAATGTTGCCGGCGCATTTTTAAGTTCTTCATTCGTCGCAACTTTCATTCTGATGACGCCATGCGGGCAAACAATTGAGCATTTGCCGCATTGAATGCACGTGTTTTCGTCCCAAACCGGAATTTCGGTTGCAATGCAGCGTTTTTCATATTGCGTTGTGCCTGTCGGCCATGTGCCGTCAACAACCTCTTTAAGTTCGGACGTTTTAACCTCATCGCCCTTTTCGGCAATGAGCTTTGCCGTCAGCTTTTGCACAAATTCGGGTGCATTTGCGGGAACGGCAGCCAAACGGTGGAACGTTGACGTTACATGGTCTGGATATTGCACCTCAAACAAATGTTCAAGCGAAGCATCAACTGCCGCATAGTTCTTTTGGACAACCGCATCACCTTTTTTCGAATATGTTTTCTTAATGGCTGCTTTAATTTGTGCAATGGCCACATCTTTTTGTAAAATGTTTGAGATGGCAAAGAAACAGGTTTGCATGACGGTGTTAATGCGCTGTCCCATACCTGTTTTGCGTGCAACGTCAACCGCATTGATGGTGTAAAATTTCAGCTTTTTTGAAATTATTTGCTGTTGGACTTCAATGGGCAAACGATTCCAAACTTCGTCATGATTATACGGCGCATTCAAAAGGAATGTTGCGCCCTCTTTCGCGATTTTTAAAATATCGACCTTGTTCATAAACTGAAATTGATGGCAAGCCACAAAATCAGCCGATGTAATTAAATATGCCGAGCGAATGGGATTGTCCGAAAATCTTAAGTGTGAAGTGGTCATTGAGCCTGATTTTCTCGAATCGTAAACAAAATAGCCCTGTCCGTATTTTCCGGCATCTTCGGCAATAATTTTAATCGAGTTTTTGTTTGCGCCCACCGTTCCATCGGCGCCAAGCCCGAAGAAGACGGCCCGCACGACATCTTTCGGCTCAACATCAAAACTTTCGTCATAAGCAAGCGACTTGTGCGTTATATCATCAACAATGCCAACCGTGAAGCCGTTAATCGGATTTGATGAGGCGGCGTTATCAAACACGGCTTTGGCCATTGCCGGTGTGAACTCTTTGGAAGACAAACCGTAACGTCCGCCGTATATCTTTGGCAGACTCTCAATCTTGCCGTTTGAAAAGGCCTGTGAAAGTGCCGTTACAACGTCAAGATAAAGCGGTTCGCCCAAAGCCCCCGATTCTTTTGTTCTGTCTAAAACAGAAACTGTTTTGAGCGATTTCGGCATCGCCTTTAAGAAAGATTCGGTCGGGAAAGGACGATATAGATGAACTTTTAACACGCCGAGTTTTTGCCCGTGCGCGTTCAAATATTCAATGGCTTCTTGAACCGTTTCGGCGCCTGAGCCCATGACCACAATGACGTGCTCGGCGTTTTCATCGCCCGCGTAGTCCACAACGCTATAACGGCGTCCCGTAATGGCATAAAACTTGTCCATCTCCTCTTGAACAATGCCTTCAACTTTATCATAAAACGGATTAGAGGCTTCTCTTCCTTGGAAAAACACATCGGGGTTTTGCGCTGTGCCTCTGATGACGGGCTTTTCGGGCTTTAAGGCGTGTTTGACATTGAACTTATAATCAACACCCTCTAGCATTTTGCGCAAATCATCATCTGATAAAAGGCTGATTTTTTTGATTTCATGAGATGTTCTGAAACCGTCAAAAAAGTGCAAAAACGGCACACGCGAGCGCAAAGTTGAAGTTTGTGCGATGGCAGCCATGTCGTGCGCTTCTTGAACAGAATTTGAAGCGAGCATGGCAAAACCTGTTTGACGACACCCCATCACATCGGAATGGTCGCCGTAAATCGAAAGTGCATGATATGCAAGCGAGCGCGCCGCAACATGCATCACAAACGGGCTGAGTTCACCCGCGATTTTATACATATTCGGAATCATCAAAAGCAAGCCTTGCGAGGCAGTGAAAGTTGTTGTTAAGGCACCTGCTTGAAGAGCACCGTGGCATGCGCCTGCCGCACCTGCTTCAGATTGCATTTCTTGAACGAGCGGTGTAACACCCCAAAGGTTTTTTTGGTTTGCTGCCGACCATGCGTCCGCCCATTCGCCCATCGGCGATGACGGCGTGATGGGATAAATCACGCAAACTTCGTTCATACGGTGTGCAACCGAAGCCGTCGCCTCGTTGCCGTCCATCATTTTCATCTTTTGCTCTGACATTTCGTTTTCCTCATAAAAAGCAATTGTGCATGCTTAAAAATTTTTTATCTGGCTTTTCTATAACACATTTTCTTTTGAATGCAACTTTTTTTCTTTATCTTTTAAACTTAAAAATAGTTCTTGACAAATTTTTCTAAAAGAGATATCTTTGGGGCAGAATTAACCATTAACACATTATTATATGGAACAGATCATTAATTGGAACTATCAGCGTTCCGCATTTGCGCCCGAAGCGCACAAAAAAAATGTAAAAATCCTTATTCAGGCGGCGGTTGACGCCTTTGAAAAGGACATTGATGAGCAGGATGTTCTTGAAGTTGACGAGCTTCGTAGGGCCGACAATTTTTTGGCCTTTTGTGAAGCCAATAAGACGGCTCTTGAGTCTTTGGGGCGATTCTTCAAAGATTTTCAGGGGGCCCACGATAAAGACAGGTATCTTTATCAGTGGCCGCAGATTCAGGAGTTTACCTTTGCCGTTTTCAAGTTCGGCGTTGCCTTTGACGGCAGGGTTCGTCTGCTTGACATTACGGGCTGGAAGTTGGGTGCTTTTCTGGCGCTCGATGACGAAGAAGTGTGTCGGTATATTTTGGCGCACTTTGGGGACTATTTCCAGACCAAAAGAGACATGCACGATGTGCAGAGGAAACTCTATGACATTTGGAACAAACGGTATGTAAAGGTCGGGTCTGTGCCATGGTGCTTGTATGAGCTGTGCAGGAGGTATTTCGAGCGTATGTCTTTCGAATAACTGCATGGAAAGTAGCAAAAAAGCCTCGGTTCTTCCGAGGTTTTTTGTTTTTTTACAGTTAGATGTCCAGATTTTCGGCAAATTTGGCGTGTTCAATGATGAACTGAAAACGAAGTTCCGGATTTTTGCCCATCAGGCGCTCAACTTGTCTTCTGGTTGCAAAAGCCTCTTCTTTGCCTTCTTCGGTGTTTGTTGACGGAAGCGTTACCTTGAGCAGCATGCGGTTGTTTTTATCCATCGTCGTTTCTTTGAGCTGTTGGGCGCTCATTTCACCCAAGCCCTTAAAACGACTGATGTCCGGTTTTGAATTTGTTTTTGCATAGCGTTTTAAGATTTTATCTTTTTGCTCGTCATCGAGCGCGTAATAGTTTTTGCCGCCGAGAACGATTTTATAAAGCGGCGGTGTTGCGATGAACAAATGCCCTTCTTCAATCAGTTTTGGCATATGAGAATAGAAAAATGTCATTAAAAGCGATGTGATGTGCGCACCGTCAACATCGGCATCGGTCATAATAATGACACGCTCATAGCGCAGATTTTCTTGCTTGTAGTCATCTTTAATGCCGCAGCCCAAAGCCTCAATTA
Source organism: Alphaproteobacteria bacterium (assembly GCA_017445475.1). GTDB lineage: Bacteria > Pseudomonadota > Alphaproteobacteria > RF32 > CAG-239 > UBA1254. The sequence continues at coordinate 59,695 of JAFSUB010000013.1, read as the reverse complement.
AGTCTTTAATTTCTTGATTTTGTGTGATTTTTTCCAAGCTTGCGCTTGCGACGTTTAAGATTTTTCCTCTTAAAGGCAAAATTGCTTGCGTGACACGATCGCGCCCTTGTTTGGCCGAACCGCCCGCAGAATCACCCTCAACAATGAAAATTTCGGTGTCTTCGGCCGCCGCCTTTGAGCAATCTGCCAATTTTCCGGGGAGTCTTAATTTTTTGGTTGGGGTTTTTCTGAGCTGAACCTTTTCTTCCTTGCGTTTTTTTCGAAGCTCGGCTTTGGCAACAACATACTCAAGCAAAGCGGCCGCATTTTCCGGATCGGTTGAAAGATAATGGTCAAAGGCATCTTTAACGGCTGTTTCAACCAAGCGCACGGCTTTGCTTGAGGTGAGTTTATCTTTTGTTTGCCCTTGAAATTGAGGATCGGTGATGAAAACCGAAAGCATTAGGGCGCTGTCGGATAAAAAGTCTTCGGCCGTAACTGTTGCGGCCTTTTTGACACCGGCCATGTCGGCATATTCTTTGAGGCTTTTTAAAAGCGCCGATTTGAAACCCTGTTCATGTGTGCCGCCGAAAGGTGTTATCACGGTGTTGCAATAAGAATAGGTGAACCCGTTTTCATCTAAAGGCCATGTGATTGCCCATTCAACACGTCCCTCTCCGCCCGCAAAATCTTGCTCGCCGGAAAACATTTTGCGGTTGATTGTGGTGCGACTTCCGATTTGAAAATTTAAAAAATCTTTCAGACCGTTCGGATAATGAAGCTGTGCTTCAAGCGGCAACGTTTCGTCATCGCTTCTTGCGGCTTCATCACACCCCCAGTTGATTTTGACACCCTTAAACAAAAAGGCTTTTGAACGTGCCATACGATAAACACGGGCGGCGTTGAACTTTGATGAAGCGCCGAAAATTTCAACATCCGGTGTGAATGTGATTGACGTGCCGCGTCTGTTTGGCACGTTTGAAACAAATTCTAAAGGTGTGATGGGTTTGCCTTTGGAATATGTTTGACGGTAAAGTTTTTTGTCGCGCGCAACTTCAACGATAAGCTCTGATGAGAGGGCGTTGACAATCGACAGGCCGACGCCGTGAAGCCCGCCGGAGACTTTATAAACCGAATTGGTGAATTTGCCGCCCGAGTGAAGTGTTGTTAAAATGACTTCCAAAGCAGATTTATCGGGATATTTCGGGTGTTTGTCAACCGGAATGCCACGCCCGTTGTCGGAAATTGTGATTGAATTGCCTTCGTGCACGAAAACATCAATGTGGTTTGCAAAACCGGCAACTGCTTCGTCCATCGAGTTGTCTAAAATTTCGGCAACCAAATGATGAAGTGCCGTTTCGTCTGTTCCGCCAATATACATTCCGGGGCGATAACGCACCGGCTCTAACCCCTCTAAAACATCAATATCTTGAGCGCTGTATTGTTCTTTCGGGGCTAAATTTGTTTCAAATAAATCTGCCATTTATTTTTCCTGTTGCTTTATATTTTCATTGTCTTATCTCTTTTTTTTTGTTTGCACAAGCTAAAATCAAAAAGAATCAAAAGCTTTTTGCTCTCTTGACAAGCCTTTGGCGGGATGCTAAAGGTAATTTTTAAAAAAGAAAGGTTTTAAGTATGAAAGTTTTATATTGCGGTGATGTGGTCGGCAGGCCGGGGCGCGAGGCCGTTGTCAAAAACATTAAGGCACTTCGCCAAAGCTTAAAACTTGATGCGGTTGTTGTTAACGGTGAAAATGCGGCGCACGGTTTTGGCTTAACACCAAGTATTTGCCGCGATCTGTTTGAGGCGGGTTGTGATGTGATTACAACAGGAAATCATGTTTTTGACCAACAAGAGATTATCCCTTTTTTGGGCGAGAACAAACGCATTGTTCGGCCGCTGAATTATCCCGAAGGCACGGCCGGTTTCGGCTTTAGCGTTTTCGAACTTTTAAATGGTAAAAAACTGCTTGTCGCTCAAGTGATGGGGCGCGTGTTTATGGAAGCGCTCGATTGTCCGGTTAAGGCACTTGAAAATGTGCTTAAAACCTATCAGATGAAAAGAGGTGTTGATGCGATTATGGTTGATATTCACGCCGAAGCGACGTCTGAAAAAATTTCATTTGCGCACTATTTCGACGGTCGCGTTTCCGCTGTTTTCGGCACACATACGCATGTTCCGACCGCTGATGCCTCAATTTTGAAAAAAGGCACGGCGTATATGACAGATGTCGGTATGTGCGGTGATTATGATTCGGTTTTGGGTTTTGAAGAGCCGGCGCCGATTGCGCGTCTTTGCCGAAAATATCCGCCGGAAAGGCTTGTTCCTTCAAAAGGGGCAGGAACACTTTGCGCCGTTTTGTTTGAGACAGATGACGCAACGGGGCTTGCAACCAACATTGAACAAATCATTATTAAGCCGTGAAGCTTTAAGAAGCAGGTTTGATTAAGATGTCGGCGGCGGCGCGCGCCTCGTTTGAAATTTTTTCGCCTGAAATCATACGCGCGATTTCTTCTTTTTTCTCAAGTTGAGAGAGTTTCTGAACTTCGGTTATTGTTGTTTGATTGATGGTTTGTTTGCTGACCTTAAAATGGGTGTCGCTAAAGGCTGCAACCTGCGGCGAATGTGTTACGGCCATCACTTGAACGGTTTTGGAAAGTTTTGATAGGCGATTGCCGACAGCTTCGGCCGCACTGCCGCCGACACCGCTGTCTATCTCGTCAAAAATGAGTGTTTCAACGCCCGAACTTTGTGCCAGATGAACCTTTAAGGCAAGCATAAAGCGCGCAAGTTCGCCGCCTGAAGCAATTTTGTTTAATGCGCCAAACGGCTGGCCGGTATTGGTTGAAACTTCAAAGACAACACTGTCGGTGCCTTTTTCGGTTAAATGCACATCGTCTGAAGGCTCAACGCGCACGCGAAAGCGGGCTTTGTCGAGCCTTAAAAACGAAAGTTCGCTTTGAACACTTGTTTCAAGAAGTTTGGCCGCGTTTAATCTTTTTTGCCGCAAAATCGCCGCGCTTTGAAGATATGCTTCTTTGGCGGAAATCATTTCTTTTTGAAGGAAAATAATCTCATCGCTGTTTTGCTTAAGTGATGAAAGCTTTTGGTTGATGGTTTTTAAAACATCGGGCAATTCATCAACGTTGCAGGCGTGTTTTCGTGCAAGCGCTCTTAAAGCAAAAAGCCGTTCTTCGATTGCGTCGGTTTCAGTTGCGTTTAACGAAATTTCCGACGAGGCTTTTTCAATTTGCGCGGTTGCCTCGTCAAGCTCAATAAGCGCGCCGTCTAAAGTTTCGGAAATGTTTTGATATTTGCCGTTTGTGAGACGGTTGATTTTATCAAGCGCCGAAAGGGCATGTCTGATGTTTGCCGCCAAACCTTGCCCTTCAAGTGCGCCGTATGCCGCATTGAAATTTTCCACCAGTTTTTCGCCCATCATCGCTTCTGTGCGCTTGCTGCTTAAGGTTTCTTCTTCGCCTTTTTGCGCATTGATGTTTTCAAGCTCTGTTTTATAGTGCAAAAGCGTTTGTTCTTCCTGCGCACATTGCGCATTTAAGGCAAGCGCAACACTCAATCTTTTTTCAATGTCTTTTAAGGCATTGAAATTGTTTTTAACTGTCAATCGTTCGTTTTGGTTGGCACCGAAGCAATCCAAAACATCAATGTGGGTTGAAGAATCGAGCAAGCCTTGACTGTCAAATTGTCCATGAATTTCAACAAGATTGAGGCAAATTTGCCTTAAAAGCTTCAAGCTGACAGGTGTGTCGTTGATTAAAATTTTGCCTTTGCCGCTTTTATCAAGGCTGCGCTTGATGATGATGTCTTCATCTTTTTCAAGCAAAATTTCATTTTCGCGCAATATGTCGAAGACGGGGCTTTGTCTGTTTGAAATGTCAAAAACACCCGTTACGCTCATTTTATCGGCATTTTGCCTGATCATATCCGTTTCGGCACGTGCGCCCAAGAGAAAGCCCAAGCTTTCAAGCAAAATGGATTTGCCCGCGCCCGTTTCACCCGAAAATATCGTGAGCCCGCTTGAAAAATCAAGCTCAAGCTTTTCGATTAAGACAACGTTTGAAATGAGAAGGCGCGTTAACATTTTTCTTATTTAATCAGTTTTTGCGCCTTTTTATTCCATGAACTGTCGGGATAGTTCAAATTTAACACTTTGGCTGCCTTTTTGGCTTCGCGGGTTAAGCCAAGCAAGGTGTATATTTCCACTTCGCGGTAAAGCGCTTCTTCAATGTGCGGGGTTGTTTGATATTTTTCAACCACCGTTTGAAAACGGTTTAAGGCTGACAAATAACTGCCGTTGTTTAAATAATAACGGCCGATTTCCATTTCTTGACCGGCTTGGTATTCGTAAGTTAAGTTGAGTTTTTTGAGGGCATCTTCGGCATATTCCGTGTTTGGGAAAAGCGCGGTAACCGCACCTAAAGCATCTTGCGCTTTTTGCGTGTTTGATTGGTCTTTATCCGAAGTGCTGATTTGGTCGTAATAGCAAATGCCCCTTAAATAGTAAGCATACGCGATGTTGTCATTGCCGGGGTGGAATTTGATGAAACGCTCTAAGCTCATGACCGCATCATCATAACTTTCTTTTTTGTAGTGTGCATAAGCGCCCATCAATTTTGCCTTAACCGCCCATTTGGAATAAGGGTGTTCAATCTCGATTCTTTCAAAATATTCGGCTGCCTGTTTGTATTTGTGTTTTATCAAACGGCGGTAGCCCTTGGTGTATAACAGCTCGGGCGACATTAAGCTTGTGTCCTCTTTTTTTGAGGCGCAGCCGCCGAGTATAACACCGAGCGATAAGCATAAAACAATCAAAACTCTTTTCATTTTTTTCTTTCCTTTTTACAAAATTTCGTAGTTATCTGTTGTTTCAAAAAGGTTTCTTAAAACCATATTGTTGTGGTAATGCCCCGTTTTATAAGCCTTGACATCAGCAAGCAGCGCATAGCCCGAAGTGTATAAATCGCCCACAAGGTCAAGCACCTTGTGGCCGACACACTCATCTTGAAGACGAAAACCGCCTTCATTTAAGATTTTTTCGCCGTCCAAAACAACGGCATTGTCCAAACTTCCTCCTTTAATCAGGCCCAGTGTGCGCAAGTAGTCAATCTGATATTTTTCGCAGAAAGTGCGACAAGGCGCAATTTTTGAGGCAAAAATGTCTTTTGTAATGTCGCCGTCAAAAATCTGTGTGCCGACGATTTTTGAGGGGAATTCTATTTTGAAATATATATGCAAATTTTCATTTTTTGGAGGGCAGAGTTCAATAAAATTGCCTTTGTCGTCTTTAAAAGAAACAGACTTCATAACTTTCAAAAAACGCTTTGGAGCTTTTTGCGTTTGAAGGTGCGCATTTTCAAAACAGGTTAAAATTTCTTTGGCGCTGCCGTCTAAAATGGGCAGTTCGGTGCTTGAGCATTCAATCAGCGCGTTGTCAATGCCCAAAACACATAAAGTTGCCATCAAATGCTCGATTGTTGAAATTTGAACGCCATCTTTTTCGAGCAACGTGCAGTTTTGTGTGTCTTTTACATTTTGATATAAGGCTTTCATGCGCACGCCGTCTTTTTCAAACAATATACCGGTGTTTTCATCTGCCGGTTTGATTTTGACGGTGGTCTGTCTGCCGCTGTGTAACCCGATTCCTTTTATTTCAAGCGGTTTGAGAAGTGTTTTCTGTTTCATTTTCTTTTTTTTATCTCCAAAAAATAAAACTGGTGGCCTGTAAGCCGGGTTCTGTTCAAAGCCATTGCTTTGCAAAAGCAAAGATAGCCTCGATGGCCATTCATCTTGGCAAACCGTTGCCGATTTGCTCGTGCGACCTACCTTTGGACGGAGTGGAAACGCTCCGTCGGGAAAATTCCCGATACACCTCATTTGGTCTTACATCAGATAGGGCTTGCCTGATGCCCGCCATATTGCTATGACGGCGGTGAGCTCTTACCTCGCCTTTTCAACCTTACCGAAGAACATGCTTCGGCGGTAATTTTCTGTGGCGCTTTCCCTCGAATCGCTTCGGCCGGAAGTTATCCGGTATCTTGTTTCCATGAAGCCCGGACTTTCCTCGCAAACGGATTTTCCCTTCCGCCGCGCGGCCATCCGGCCACCCGAAAATCACACTACACAATCTTGAAATAAAAAGCAATCTTTTTTAAAAGTTTTGCTTTGTTAAAGATATTTTAAGTAATTTCAACCCACAATAGGCCTGAATTTAATTTTTTAGGAGGAGTTTAAATTCATGAAAAAATTGTTACTGACAACTTCTTTGATTGCCGTATTTGCGGCTTTTGCCGGTAAAGCAAATGCAGAATGCGACGGCATTTATGCGGCTCTTCGCGGTGGCGTTGTGCAACACGACATCAAAAAAATTCAGGGCGACTTGGATAAAAATCGTTTGATGCTTTCGGGTGCTTTGGGTTATCGCTATGAATATTTAAGAGCAGAACTTGAATATGTTTGGCGTAAAAGCATAAAAGATGATAGCCTTGCTTATCATAAAAGAGATTTGAAAACGTATTCATATATGTTTAATGTTTACTATGATATTCTGCCTTACAATTGGTGGACGCCTTATGTCGGCGGTGGTCTTGGTGCAACAAAAGTCAAATATGACAGTTTAGATACGGCAGCTGATTTCAGATATGGCTGGGACACAACCAAGTTTACGTGGTCTTTGGGCGGCGGTTTGTCTTTGAAAGTTACAAATCGTTTCAATGTTGATCTCGGTTATCGTTATTATGATTTCAACAATCCGCACAATTCTGACGCTTCTGCACAGGAAGTTTACGGCGGTATTCGTTACGTTTTCTAATATAAAAGACGAGCAAAACAAAAAGAGAGTCCTTGAAAAAGACTCTCTTTTATTTTAGTATTTTAAAAAATTGCTTTGATAAAAGGAGGAAAGCCATGGCATGTCAACTTTTTGGAACTGACGGTATCAGAGGCGTTGCAAACGTTTTTCCGATGACGGCGGAATTTTGTTTTCGGTTGGCGCAGGTTCTTTCAAGCGATGTTTGCGTTTCGACCAAGCGTGTGGCCATCGGTAAAGACACGCGCGTTTCAAGCTATATGTTGGAGGCGGCCTTAACAGCGGGGTTTACGTCGATGGGTGTTGATGTCGTGAAAATGGGAGTGGTGCCGACACCTCTGATGACTTCTCAAATTCAAGACTTGAAAGTTGATATGGGCGTGATGATTACGGCATCGCACAATCCGTATTTTGACAACGGAATTAAGCTTATCGGCGCTTTGGGAAACAAGTTTTCGGACGAGCGCACGGCAAAAATTGAGGCTATGCTGATATCTGACAGGAAATTTATCTCTTCAAGCGAGGCAGTCGGCCGCGTGTATAAAGACAAAAAATCGGTTTTAAACTATATTGACAGCATTTTACAGATCGCGCCTTCCGAGGGGGCGCTCAAAGGACTTCGCCTTGTTGTTGATTGCGCAAACGGGGCTTTTTCGAAAATTATGCCGCAGGTTTTCAAAGAATTGGGCGCCGGCATTATAACCCTTGCCGATAAGCCCGACGGGTATAACATTAACGAAAATTGCGGTTCGCAGCACACCGATTTTTTATCTCAGGTTGTTATCGGCAGCCACGCTGATGCGGGGATAGCCGTCGATGGCGACGGCGACAGGCTTGTGGTGATTGACAATAAAGGAAACCGCATTGAGGGCGATCAGCTTATTGCATTTCTCGCAACCTATTTAAGCATTGCAAAAAAGCTGAAAAACAACGCGGTTGTGGCAACCGTTTGGTCGAACATTGGTCTTGAAAAATATTTGCACGCATTGGGGCTTGATTTTTATCGCGCGCCGGTTGGTGAACGTTATGTGATTGAAAAAATGCGTCAAACGGCGGCATGTCTCGGCGGCGAGGAATCGGGGCACATCGTTTTGCTTGATTACGCGCGAACGGGCGATGGTTTGATTGCGGCAATTGTTTTTTGTTTGGCTTTGGCTGAAGACGGGCGCGAAGCAAGCGATATTTTTCCGCTTTTTGAAAAATATCCCTTCAAAGCCGGCAACATTCGGTTTGAAAATTTTGAAAAACTGTCGGATGTTGCAGATGCACCGCAATTGGCAGAGGTTGTTGCCTCAATAGAAGAAAAAATTAAAAAGGAAGGCTCGGTGATTGTTCGGAAATCGGGAACCGAACCCGTTTTGAAAGTTAAAGTGGAAGCTCAAGACGAAAGCACGGTGTTTGGCGCATATGCCAGAATTGTTGAAACAATTAACAGGTTGAAATAGCACTTGACAAGAAGTGTTAAAAAGAACTAAAGTAGAACATTAAACACAAATAAGAGGGCCTGAAGAATGTTGACCGAAAAACAATATAAACTTTTGATGTTTATCAACAAAATGACCAAAGAAACAGGGTGTTGCCCGTCTTTTGATGAAATGAAAGATGCCATCGGTTTGAAATCGAAATCGGGCATTCATTCGCTGATTAACGCTTTGGAAGAACGCGAGTTTATCAAAAAATTGCCGCACAAGGCGCGTGCGCTTGAGGTTATTCGGCTTCCGAAATTTAAGCCTAAGGCAATTTTGGAAGAAGAAAGAAAGCGCGAAATTGCACTTAAAAATTCGGCGGCGCTTATTCCGCTTTACGGTAAAATTGCGGCAGGCATACCGATTGAGGCCATTGCTGATGAAAGCCAAACCATTGCGGTGCCTTTTGAGATGGTTTCCAAAGGACAGTTTTACGGTTTGAAAATTGAGGGCGATTCGATGATTGAAGCCGGCATTTTGGACGGTGATGTCGCCATCATTAAAAAAGCAGATACGGCTGAAAACGGTTCGATTGTGGTGGCGCTGGTTGATGATGAAAATGCGACTTTGAAAAAATTTTATAAAAAAGAAAACGAAGCTTGGCTTATGCCTTGCAACAAAAATTACGAAACAAAAAAAATTGCTTTGAACAGAGTTAAGGTTCAGGGCGTTTTAAGCTCAATTATTCGCCACTATCATTAAGGAGGGGGCATGGTTAATGTTGTTATCATTTCCAAAAATACGGCGTTTAAAAAAGATTTGGCCGAGCAAATTTCAACTTTGATTGAAAATTATACCTGCGATGAAGCGCTTAAGCCGGATATTGTGATTTTGGACGGCGACGCGTCAAAACTTGCTGAAATTAGGGAAAAATTTGAGCGTACGCCGATTTTCGTTTTGCTCAGCAAGGGTGATAAAAAGCTGCCCGAATCGCCTTTTTTGAAATTTGTTTTTAAGCCGGTTGCTTTGCACGCTTTTTTGGATATGCTTCGTTCGGCGCTGAATTTAATTATCAATTCGGAGGCCGGTGTGCTGACCTTTAACGGGTATGCATTGTCAATTTTGGAAAAAGAGATTAAAAATCTTAAAACCGGTCAAAAGGTTAAATTAACCGAGCGGGAAGTTTCGATGCTTTCATATCTTTACAAGCAAAAAAACAAAACAACCACAAAAACTGATTTTTTAACCCATGTTTGGGGATATAACGCCGAAACATCAACACATACGATTGAAACGCATATTTATAGGCTTCGACAGAAAGTTGAGCAGGGCAAGGCATGCCGACAGCTGATTTCGACCGAAAGCGGCGGATACAGATTAAATTTTTAAGAGATGAACGGAAAAACAATGCGTTTGGTAGAAGACAACATTTCGCTTGAAGATTTATGCCGAGAACTTTGCGGGCAAGAATACATCACCATAGATACGGAGTTTGTGCGCGAAAAAACTTATTTTCCGAAACTGTGCCTTATTCAGGTTGCATTCAAAGACGGGGCGGCAATTGTCGATCCGCTTTCAAAAGGGCTTGATTTGGCACCGTTTTTTGATGTTTTAACCAATTCAAATGTTTTGAAAGTGTTTCATGCCGGTAAGCAGGATATTGAAATTTTTTATCAGCTTTCAAAAAAAATTCCGACACCTGTTTTTGACACACAGATTGCGGCTTCTGTTTGCGGATTCGGGCGCTCTGTCAGCTATGACAATTTGGTTGAAAGCATTACAAAAACAGAGCTCGATAAATCAAGCCGTTTAACCGATTGGTCAGTAAGGCCTTTGGAAGAAAAACAGCTTCAATATGCGCTTCGTGATGTTACGTTTTTGATTCCGTGTTATGAATTTTTGAAAGACTATCTTCAAAAACACAACCGCACAAGTTGGATTATTGAAGAAACAGAGGAACTTTTAGATGAGCGCTGTTATCAGATTGATCCTGAAAATGCGTGGCAAAAAATTAAGCATTCGGCGCACAGCGGACTTTTTTTAGCGGCGTTAAAAGAATTGGCGGCTTGGCGTGAGCGGCGCGCGATGAGATATAATGTTCCGAAAAGAACAATCGCCAAAGACGAGCTTTTGGTTGCACTAGCCTCAAGTTTGCCTAAAAATTTGGCAGAGCTTAAGCTTGTGCGCAACATTCGCCCCGATTTTGTGAAAGGCAAGTTTGCGGCCGAAATTTTAGAGGTTTTAGACAGGGCAAAAAAAATGCCGATGACAGGCGAGCTTAAAAAAATAGACCGTGAAAAAAAAGTGCATTGTCCCCCGAGCGCAAGTGCCTTGGTTGAGGTTTTGAAATTGCTTTTGAAAATTAAATGCGAACAAAACGGCGTTGTGGAAAATGTGGTCGCCTCCGAGCAGGAAATCAGAGATTTGGCTTGCGGCAACGACAAAGATAATCTCATCTTAAAAGGTTGGCGCTATGAGCTTTTCGGCAAAGAAGCACTGGCCTTCAGAAAAGGCTTGGCAACGCTTTCTTATGATACGGTGCAAAAGAAAATCGTTGTGTCGGTTCAAGACAAAAAGAAACGTGCCGCACTTTCCGATTGATGAATGTCGGTCGGTTCGTTTTGTTTATTCTTCTTTTAAATAACGCAAGGCGGCTTCGATGTCTTCTTCTTTGCCGAAGCGATCAGAAGGCGCGCAACTGTCGCCCTCTCCGGTGCAAATAAGAGGTGTTAAACCGCGCTTCTCGATGGTTTGTCCGGACGGTGTGTAAAACAAAGAGGTTGTAACGGAAATGGCGCGGTCGCTTGCCATTTTTGTGACATCTTGAACGGTGCCTTTGCCGTGTGTTCGGGTGCCGATTAAAACGGCGCGATCTTGTTCGGTTAAGGCGGCAATCAAAACTTCAGCCGCAGATGCGGTTTTGCCGTCGGAAATCAAAACAATCGGTTTGCCGGCGAAAATGTCGCCGGAATTTGCCGTAAAATAATGCAGCGTGTCGTTTTGAGCGCTTGAGGTGTATGTGATGATGCCTTCATCTAAAAAAAGATCGGCAATTTCAATGGCTTCGTTTAAAAAACCGCCGCCGTTTGCACGTAAATCCAAAATCAGGGCGCTGCACTTTGAACATTCGATTACGTTTTTTTTGACGCGCTCGGCAACCCCTTTTTGAAATGATAAAATTTTGATGAGCATGACGTCGTCAATGATGCGTGCGGCAAATTGACGCCGGATTTTGAAAGGTTTTTCTGTCTCATCTTCAAAGGCACTGAAATAATGTGAATAGCCGTCAAGATTTTCAAAAACGGCCTGTGCAAACCTGTCGGGAAGTTCAAAGTCGAGCACATCCAACCTTTCGGAAAAACTTGTCGCACGGTTTATGATGTTTTTGCTTAAAGCAATCCACGCCTCTTTGTCTTGCGTATTTTCCGGCAGATTAAATGTTTCGGCGACTTTTTGGTTTTCAAATAAAACAAACTGATTGCCGACTTTTTTGAGCGTCATTTTCGAATCAATCTTGTTTAAAGATTCAAGGCCTTTAAGGGCAATTTCTTCATTTTGAACATCTTGGAGGTAATCTTGATTTAAGCGGTTAAAAACCTCACGGATGACATCGGTGTCGGCAAAAGTTTTCAAAGGAATTAGAGCAAAAAACAAGATGGTTAGCAAACGTTTCATTTTGCGGCCTCACACATCAAACAAAGCGACAAGGGGCGCATGATCGGAAGGTTTTGCGCTCGCCCTTAAAGACTTTTCAACAAAACATTCTTGCAACAAGTCTGCCATTTTCGGCGACAAAAAGAGATAGTCAATGCGCATGCCGAAATCTGACTCAAACGCACGAGCGGTGTAGTCCCAAAATGTGTAACCCGAATCGGTGTGAAGCATTCGATATGCATCATAAAAGCCCATATAAGAAAGTGCGGTTAAATGTTTTCTTGCGGCCTCGTCGGTTAGGGCATTGTTTTTGAAAAGTTCGGGTTGATAAACATCACTATCTTGTAAGATGACATTAAAATCACCGCCTAAGACAACATATTCCTTTTCAAGGAGAAGTTTTTTGGCGTGTTTGTTAAAGGCGCTCATAAACGAGAGTTTGTCTTTGAATTTGTCGCTTGTTTTCGGGTTGCCGTTCGGCATATAAACCGAAGCAAGCGACATTTTTTGGGAAAGTTCAACTTCCAAATATCTCGCCTGCGAGCTGTCAAAACCCTCTAAAGCGGTGCAAACAACCTTTGTTTTTTCTTTTGATAAAACAGCGACGCCGTTGTAGCTTTTTTGCCCGACAAGTTCTGCGTGGTAACCGGCCATTTGAAGTTCTAAAAACGGAAAATTGTCGGCAGTTGTTTTAATTTCCTGCAAAAAAACAACATCGGGCGAAGCTGCGCGCAGCCAGCTGATTAAAGTTTCAAGCCGCGCATTGATGGAATTGATGTTAAATGTTGCAATTTTCATAAGATGCAGTTTATTCAATTTTTTTTTCAAACTCAACAAAGAAAATTAAATGATTGTAAAGTTTTAGCGTGTATCTTGGCATTAAATCAGGAAAAAGGGGCCGAAAAAATGAAAGAATTGCTGAACAATCCGAAAGAAAATGAATATTTGAGTGAATTCAGGCAAAAAGTTGCACAGGAGATGCAAGATGATATTGAGCAACGCAAGCGCGATTTGGAGCGTTCGCGGAACGGCTTTATCGGAACGATTACGGGCATTGTTTTGGCGGTTGTTGTGAGCTGGTTTTTTTTGTTGCCGCATTTCGGAATTGGCCAGCCTAAAGAGGTGCCTGTTATCAGGCGGCCGGTTTTGCCTGTTAAGATTCAGCCGAGTGATCCGGGAGGTATGGAAATTTCAAACCAAGACAAAACGGTTTATGCGCTTGTTGAAAAAAATGCCGACCTTAATACAAAAGTTGAAAGTTTGTTACCGCCGCCGGAAACACCTCAAATGCCGACCATTGAGCCTGAAGAAGAAAAAAATGTTGCAGATGAGGATATTTTGCCCGAAGAAGCGCCTTCGGATATGACCGATTTGATTGAATCTGTCCAAACGACGGCAACCGAAAGAGTAAATATTCCGCAAAAATTGCCGGCCATTGAAGTGAGCGTTGCAAAAGCCGAGCCGAAAGATGAGCCCTTAAAGGCGGTCGAAAAGTCTGTTCAAGCTCAAAAAACAGACAAAGATTTAGTTGAAAGCGAGTCCAAAAGCGCGGCACCGCAAGCGGCCAAGTTTCAAGTTCAGCTCATGGCACTTTCAAAGCAGGAAGCCTTAGAAAAAGGATATAATGAGCTTGTAAAAAAACATCCGCAGCTTAAAAATTTGCCGCATAACATTAAACAAGGGCCGCAGGATAAGCTTTATCGGTTGATGGTGGGTGCTTTTGAAACAAAAGACAGCGCACAAAAACTTTGTGATGAGCTGAAAAAAAGCGGTTCAAGCTGTTTGGTTAAACAAAATTAGGCTCTGCTTGATGAAACCTGTTTTAAGTGCAATGCTGTCTGTTCAGGGCACGGTTTTAAGCGATGATGAAAAGCGCTTGTTCGAAACGTTTAATCCGCTCGGCGTTGCGCTTTTTTCCCGAAATGTTGAAACCCCCACACAGCTTCAAAAGTTGATAAGCGATATCAAACAAGCCATTGCACGAGATGATGTTTTGATTGGGCTTGACGAGGAAGGGGGACGCGTGAATCGTCTTGAGAAGGCGGGGTTTGGAAAATATGCTTCGCAAGGTTTGCTCTCAAAAACAGACGATGAGCATATTGTTGAAATGCACGCCGCGTTGATGGCCTTTGATATGAAAAGCGTCGGCGCAAATCTTAATTTTGCACCGGTTGTCGACGTGGAATATGAACAAACAACCAAAGCGCTTAAAACGCGCATGTTCGGTTCGGATAGAAAAAAAGTTGCACATTTCGGGCGCGTGATGTGGCAGACATACTTTAATGAAGGCATTTGTCCGTGCATCAAACATATACCGGGGCATGGGCTTGCGCAAAACGATCCGCACCTTGAGCTTCCGGTTATAGAAGCCCCGATTGAAACGATGGCGGCTGATTTTTATCCGTTTGAACAAAACAAAGATTGTCCGGCGGCGATGACGGCGCATATTTTGATTAAGGCGGTTGACGGGCAAAATCCGGTTACTTTTTCAAAAAAAGCGATTGCCGAAATTGTCAGAGGCAAAATCGATTATCAGGGTTTTTTGTTTTCCGATTCGATTGATATGCACGCCCTAAAAGGCAGTATGGCCGAGCGCACGCTTGCGGCGCTTGACGCAGGCTGTGATGCGGTTTGCTATTGTATGGGAAAATTAGATGAGATGAACGAAATTTGCGCTTTGAATAAATATCTTGAAGACAAGGCGCTTGAAAGGCTTGAAAAAATAAAATCCGTTTTTTCTCGGCAAAAGTGTCAAACAAATCTTGATTTCATCAGAAAAAAGTATTACGCTATGCTTAATCTGTTTGCCGAGGAAAAAATAGACTATGACGCAACAGAAGTTTTATTTGAATTGGAAAAGGGAGAAAAGTAAATGTTTGGTTGGTTTTTAGTCATTGTTTTTGTTGTGGCTGTTTTTTCCGCGCACAAGTTTCCGGCCATAAAAGAAGAGTTGAAGTTGCTCAAAGATAAGAGCATTGAAGTTGCAAAAAGCGGCAAGGAAAAGGCCGAAAAGAAAATTGCGGAAGTTAAGAAAAACCGCAAAAAATAGTCTTTGCGGGATTTGTTTTTTCTTTTAAAAAAATTATTCGGAAAGGTTGCGGCCCAAAAGGTTTTGTTCGAGCCTAGCCTGTTCTGTTTTCTCGATTTTACGAACGGCGTCTTTGCCTGCCTGCGTTAGAAGCTTTTTGAGAAGGCGCGTTGCAACGTTTTGATCGTTTTCTTCGGTTGAAAACAAAACAAATCTGTTTTGAACAACATTTACCGTTTCGTCTTCCAAACCCGATATTTCTAAATTTAAGACCATATGAAGCCGTTTGTGCGTGCTGTCAAGAAGGTCTGTTTTGGCTTTTAAGACTTTTGGTTTGATGACATAATCTGCCAAATCTTTTTTATCGGTGATGTAATAATACGGATTCTGATCAATGGCTTTTTTGAGAAAAGCTGCATGTTTTTTTGAGGTGGCGCCGTTGTAATATGTTAAATCAGCAACATAAACAAGCGCCAAATTTTCGGCGTGTTTGGGGTTAAGCGTGATTTCTTTTTTGACATCTTCGGCAATTTGTGCAACCAGTTCGTCATCATTTTGTTGCTGCGTATTTTGAAACTCTGCGCGCACTTTTTCAATGTTTTGTGCGCTGATATAGCCGAACGTTTCAACGCAAACTTTATCTTCTTCCGACTTGATGGTTTTGACGCTTAAATCTTCAATATAATCATCAACCAAGCGATATATCATGACGTTTAAGTCGTGATCATTGAGGTTTTTCTTGTCGTTTCTTAAAATGTCGAGGTTTTTAATGCTTAAGAAAACGGCTTTGTCAACCGCTCTGACGCGTGTGCTTGAAGGACTTTCGCCTTCAATCGATTTTTCGCAGGTTTTGGCTCTGACTTCAAAGATTTCTTGCTCATTTGCAGACAAATGACTGTATGGGAAGACGATAAAAGAGAACAATAAAAGAAAAAAACGCATGACATTCGGCCTTTGATAATTTTTTAAAAACACCCTAAAAGGTATAAAATTTTTTGCTTAAAATCAAGCTTTTATTTAAGCGCAAAAAAGCCCCTTTGCAGAGGCTCTTTTTTTTGAAAGGATATAAGATAATGGTGCTCCGGAAAAGACTTGAACTTTCACTGGGAACCCCCAATATGCACCTGAAGCATACGCGTCTACCAATTTCGCCACCGGAGCGACAGGTTTTTAATTAGTTTCTTTTTGAGCCGTTGTCAATGTTTTTTTTAAATGATTTGATGTCGGGGTTGGATTCTCGGCACAAGGCCGAGAATGACAAGAAAAAATGAGGTAAAGGGGGGGGGGAGGACGGGGTTTAAATTGTTTTAACTTTTTTGAGGTATAAAAAAGAGGTTTTAGATATCAGATGATTATGAATTTTTTGTTACAGGCTTAAATTTAATGCAAAAACAATGTGTTATCGAAATGTTGGTGCGTCAAAAAAGGCTGGTCAAAAATTAAAAAATCTGGTAATCTATAATTGTATAAAGAAGTTTTGTTTTTAACTAAAAAGGAGGAAGCCATGAAACTTTTTAAAAACAATTTTTGGACATTGCTTGGCTTGGCGCTTGTTTTGATGGTTGCCATGACAGGTGATGTCTTCGCACAGAGCGGCGGATTGACCGGCGGAACGGTTGTCGGTGCGGCAATTCTAAAAGCGGGCAACGTCTTCAAATCAGTCAGAACGATTGTGTTTGTTATCGGCGGTTTCGGTTTGGTCGGTTTGGCCGTGCAAGCCATTTTCGGTAAGGTGAAATGGCCTTGGTTCGGTGCGCTTGCTGTCGGACTTGGTGTTTTGGCCGCTGCCGGTGCCGTGATTGAATACGCAACAGGTAGTAATGTTACATCTCAAAATTATCAAGATACATTTAGGGAGACAGGAACCGGTAGAGATTACAATCCGGATATTACCAATTAATTTTATTTCAAGGGAAGGCTCGCTTGCGGGCTTTCCCTTGACTTAACGTATTATGATGGGTGTATTTGAAAAGAATCGGAAGATTTCTGAAAACAAGCCATGACGGATGAGAGCTTATGCCTCTGATATGTCAACCGAAGTTCAGGCGTCTACTGTTAATCGGTAGATCCCTTGACGTTTTCTGGCGAAAACGAGGGATGACAGGAAAAAAGATGCGCAGCGCCGTGCGAGGGATGACGGTGAGAGAAGGTAGATCCTAGGGACAAGCCCTAGGATGACAATATAGTGCCTTAGGATGACATAAAATGAGGGATGACGGGGTTTAAATTGTTTTAACCTTTTTGAGGTATAAAAAAGAGGTTTTAGATATCAGATGATTATGAAATTTTTGTTACAGGCTTAAATTTAATGCAAAAACAATGTGTTATCGAAATGTTGGTGCGTCAAAAAAGGCTGGTCAAAAATTAAAAAATCTGGTAATCTATAATTGTATAAAGAATTTTCATTCATTAAAGGAGAAAGGACTATGAAAATCTTCAAAAACAATTTTTGGACATTGCTTGGCTTGGCGCTTGTTTTGATGGTTGCCATGACAGGTGATGCCTTCGCACAGTCAGATTTGACCGGCGGAACGATTGTCGGTGCGGCAATTAGAAAAGCGGGTAACGTTTTCAGATCTGTCAGAACGATTGTGTTCGTTGTCGGCGGTTTCGGTTTGGTCGGTTTGGCCGTGCAAGCTATTTTCGGCAAAGTGAAATGGCCTTGGTTTGGTGCACTTGCCGTCGGACTTGGTGTTTTAGCCGCTGCCGGTGCCGTGATTGAATATGCAACGGGTAGTGATGTTACAAGTAAAAATTATAACGATACGTTCAGAGAGACAGGAACGGGCGGAGATTACAATCCGGATATTACCAATTAATTTTATGTCAAGGGAAGGCTCGCTTGCGGGCTTTCCCTTGAGTAAACGTATTATGATGGGTGTATTAAAAATTTGTAGATCCCTTGACGATGGCTTCGCCCGCTCGGAGGGGCGACGGGAAAGGAGAAGAGATGTCATGCCTCTGAGGCGTCAGCCGAAGTCAAGGCATCTTCGAGTTATGAAACGGTAGATCCTTTGACATTTTCTGGCGAAAACGAGGGATGACAGAGGAAGGTAGATCCTAGGGACAAGCCCTAGGATGACATAAAATAACATAAAATAGGATGACATAAAATAGGATGACAATAAAAAAAGATAATGCTTAAAAAGAAAGGAAAAACGGAAAATGTTGGATATAAATTTTAAGAAACTTAAAAAAATAATGCTGGAAGGGCTTTTTGTCTTTGCGGTTTCTTCGATTTTATGTGCAACGGTTTCTCATGCCGAAGTTTTTGAGGGATTGACCTCAACCGGTGCAACGATTTTTACCGGTATGCGCAAGATTATTTTTGCGGCGGCCGGTTTCGGTATTATCGCCGTTGCCATCGGTGCGCTTTTCGGCGGGTTGAACTGGAAGTGGCTTGCGGCAATTATTATCGGCGTGGTGGTGATTGCGGCAACCGGTGCGCTTGTGAGTTATTTGACAATCGGAACGGGTGCGGATACAAGTGTGAAAGGCATTACGGACACGCTTAAAACTGATGGTTAGTAAAAAAAGGAGGTTGCCATGAAAAAATTTTTTAAGATTTTGAGTATAAGCCTGTGTTTGGCAGCTTTTTGCTATGTGATGATGCCGGCGCTGGCGTTTGCGGCAGATGATAAAGATTTGTTCACAACCATTCAGGGAAAACTGATTACAACACTGCAAGATTTGCGGCAGATTGTTTATGTGATTGCCGGATTCGGGCTCGTGATGTTTGCGGTTTTGGCCGTTTTTAACAAAATCAGCTATAAACATTTGGGCTATATTATGATCGGGCTTTCGCTCTTGGCGCTGATGTTTCCGTTTATTGAATATTTCAGCGGCGATTCGGATTGGGATACAAAAGAGCAGCGCGATGTTGTTTACGGCACGTTTATTAATGCGCAGAAGTCGTATAAATATGATCCGAATTCACACACCTATCAGGTTCAGGGAACCGGAAGCGACGAAATTACAAGCGGTACAGATAATTATAAAGGAGGAACACCCGACGATCCGAGCCAGATGAGCGACGAGGAAATGAACGCATGGCTCAAACAGGTGGAAGCAGAGGCAGATTATGAATCACAAAAAGCGCTGGATGAGACGATAAACGATATTAATGCTCATGATTTGAAGTTGACCGATACAGTGAAAGTTGGCGATAAAGAAGTGAGTTTCAGGGATTGGTCGGCAATGCAACTGGCCGGTTGCGATACAAATTCCACATCGTCAAAAAGTGCTTGGAAAGATGGTGTGCGCAATGTGTGCACGGTTGATCAAAACGGTGGTGTTCGGGTTGAAAAAGAAGTTTGCCAAGGCAAGGTGAAGTCGGACGGAACGTGCGGCAAAACGACCAAGCAGGTTGTTACTGATTTGTATCGGACAGCCGCTAATGCGGTTGCAGCAACGCAAAATATCGGTAATGCCGGTGTGGCTGCCGTTTCAGTTTTAACTGACAGTGCGGCAGCCTTCGGACAAGCCCAATCAATTGCCGGTTCCGATATGACGTTTTTGGATAAAGTGAAACACATAGCAAATTTGACGCACAATACATATGGTGTGACAGGCTCGGTTACGCATGATGTCAACTCAATTGTCGGCGGTTTTATCGGTGTGTCACAAAATGTGGGTGATACGGCAAAAGATTGGTCGGTTGATTATGAAAACAACAAACAAGGCGCAAACGCAACAACGGCTTTGATGAATACTTGGAATCAAATATTCCGCAATCAGCAACAAAAGGTTTCGGGTGTCGGTGCCTCTGTTGATAGGGGTGCAAATGTCGGAAATACGGCGCATAATTTGGGGCAAAATATTGATTCTTCCGTGCATACGTTTCAAAATATGTTTGGTAAAATTAAAGGGTTGTTTGGCAAGAAAAAATAAACAAGGTGTTAACGCTTTGTAAAGCAAGAGAGAATTATTGTTTTTTATGAGGATTGAAAGATGAGGGATATGATTTTAAAAGCAGTGGCGCAGCCTCCGAAGCTTTTTTGGGGGCCGGTGTTGCCGACGGCCATTAACTTTGGGGTGCAAGTGCCGATGATGTTTATGGCGGTCGGGGTGGCTAACGTGAACCCGCTGTTTTTTGTGACGACCATTATTTTGGTGCACGTGGCCATTGTTGCCGCGGGTGTTAAAGAGCCGCATCTTTCAACAATGATTCAGGCGTTCGGGCAAACCAACAAAGTTTCAAAAAACTTATATCAAGAGAGAGGAAACAAATTTGAACCCTAGTTTCGATTTTACATCTGTTTTTGTGGAAGGTTTGACAAGCGTTGAGGTGATGCTTGCCATTATCGGTATGATCTCGGCGGCAGCTTTTGCCGTTTTGCTTGCAACACGCTTCGGAAATTGGGTTTTGCCTTCCCCCAGAGAATCACGCGTGTCGGACTTTTTGCCTTTTGCGAGCCTGATGGAGGACGGTATTACCATTAAATGTGCCAATGGGACGTATGCACGCGTTTTTCGCATTTCCGGCTTGGATTTGGCTGCCGTGACGCCGGAAAAGGCCTATTCGATGATGGAGGCGCGAAAGGCAACGATTGACAATCTGTCGGAGCTTTCGATTGTGTGCAGGGTTATTACGCTGCGCGAACGCGTTAAGAGAAAAGCCGATGAGGGCGATTTTAATAATGAGATTTTGGAAAAGGTTAATGAGGTTTGGGCGCAAAGTATGGATCGCGTTTATGTGAACACGCACTACGTTGTGTTGACCGTGATTGACCGAAAAGATGCCTTGAAAGATTTGAATTATGCCTGCCAATCGCTGATTGCAACGCTTGGGGAATATGGCGTTTTTCAGATGTATGAAAATGCGGACAGCGCGGCAACCGACAGTCCGTTTTATGTTTTTTCACGCCTTTGCAGTCCGGTTTCGAAGCCCGAACCGAAAGTGCGCAAAGCACAAAATACCGAACTTAACGAAATGCTTTCGGCCGACCATATCCACTTTACAAAAGAAAAAGGTATTATTCACTTTTTCTCGGGTGATAAGGATTTGTATGAAATTGTGATGGGTGTTAGGACAACCGGCGATTATATGGACGAAAGTATGGTTGTGTCGCTCTTATCGATTGATTGCGAGCTTGTGTTGCTGCACAATATTCGCCCGATTTTCAGGCCTCAGGCGCGTTTGATGTTGATGCAACAACAGAGAATGGCGATGATGACAAGCTTTTCTTCCGGCGTTGTCGATCAATATAGCGCCGCTTTGTCTGCGATTGAGGACAGTGATGCAGATTATCAGGCCTTAACCGAATATGCCATGAGCATTATTGTTAAAGGTGAAACAAAAGAAGAAATTAACTTCGGCGAAAGCGAAGTGCAGCGTATATGCCGCTCGTTTTCGGTTACGCCCGTGCGCGAGGGGTGGGTGACGCAGGCAACGTTTTTCGGCCAATTTCCGACGTATGACACATATCCCAGAACATATCGCTATTTGTCGCGTATTGTGGCTTTGGCCGTTTCGTTTGATAAGCCCTCGGAGGGTTTTTCAAAATCAGACTGGGGAAACGGCGCCATCACAACGTTTCGGACAATGTCGGGTTCGGCATATCAGTTTCAGTTTCACGTTTCACCTGAAGAAGGCGCTGTGGCGCACTGTTGCATTATCGGTCCGACCGGAAAAGGTAAAACAACGTTGCTTACCTTTTTGGCAGGTCAGGCAATGCGCCATAAAGACTTAAAAGTGTTCTTCTTTGACCGCCACAGAGGTGCGGAAATCTTCACACGTGCCATCGGCGGGGCGTATGTGGGTTTTGACGGCGACAACAAAAATGTTTCCTTAAATCCGTTTGATGCGTCGGATACACCGAACAATCGCGCCTTTTTAAGGCGCTGGATGAAGGCGATTACATTGACAGATGATGCCCTTTCGGAACGTGAAGTCGCGCGCGCCGTAACAACCGCTTTTGATTATCTGCGCCCCGAAGAGCGTGTGATGAAAAATTTATATAAAAGCTGTTTTTCGCCGACAGGCAATATGCGCCGCGAAATGTATCGGTGGGTTAATCCGGACCAATACGGCAAAATCTTTAATGCCGATACCGACAGTCTTGATTTGAAGTCAAAACGGTTTATGGCGTTTGACTTTACGCATATTTTTGAAGATGAAACACTGGCGCCGGCCGTGATTAGTTATGTGATGCACAGAATTCAAAGCGAGACAGGCGAGACAGGTGTGCCGTCGCTGATTATGATTGATGAAACGGCGCCGATGCTTAAACACCCGATGTTTAAAGATTATTTTGTGCAGGGTTTGCAAGAAGGACGTAAAAAAAGGCAGGCCTATCTTTGCGCGTTTCAACAACCGAATATTATTGATAAATTGGGGGTTGGCGAAGCCATCAGAGGACAGTGCCAGACTGTTTTGTTTTTCAGAAATCCGCAAGCCATGCCCGAAGATTATGCAACTTGGAATTTGACGCAGACGGAACTTGATTTTATTCTCGGTAAAACGTATCGCGATTTTGAATATGCGATTTTGCTTTCGCGTCCCCCGACGGGCGAATCGGTGATTTTAGATGTGAACCTCGGGGCGCTCGGGCCTTATTTGAAGCTTTATAATTCGGGAAGAAACAACGTTTTGCTGGTGGAAAGTTTAATCAAAGAATATGGCGAGGAGAACTTTGTTACAAAATATTTAAATATTGCATAGCAGGGCAAAAAACGTTGGGCTTTGAACAAATTATGAGGTATAATTTATTTTGAGAAATCCTTTGATAATGGAGGTTGTTATGAAAAAAGAATATGTAAAGATTTTTGGCGGCGCTGTTTTGGGCTTGGGGTTTGCTTTGCCCGCGCAGGCGTTTGTGTGGCCGTCTTTTGATATTACGGAAATTGCCAACACCATTATGACGGGTATTTCGCAGATTGAAGCACAGGTTTCAACCGTGCAGGAGACATATTCAACATCAAACATTTTGCAAGCCATCGGTGATAATTTAGGCGGACTTTCAAAAATTAAAGATCAGGCAAAAGAGCTTGAAAAGCAAAAAGAAAAAGCCGAAAGAATTGCCGCGCGTGTTGAAAAATTGAAAAAACTTAAGGCCGATTATGAAAATGCCAAGAAAAAATTTGACAGCGCGATGGAAGAATATCAAAAAACAAAAACGCAAATTGATTTCACAAAAAAGAAGGTGGAGGGCTATGTAAATACGGCTTCTCAAGCGGCAACATCTGTTGCAAATCAGGCCGAAGCGCTTGAAGAGCGCATCAATGCATATACCGACGGCACACAAAGTGCGACGAGAAATTATGGCTCGACTCAAAGTGTGAACACCACCGCCGAGCAAGTGAGCAATCAGGGTGCTTTAAGCAGAGGTTTTTCGGCGGCGCAAGATGAGGCACAGACAACGGAAGGTTTGCAGAAAACTGACGATGTGCAAACCGTAAAGATAAAAAAAGAATCGGCGGAAGACGGCGAAGGCGTGTCAAGCCAAACGTATCTGATTGATGAAGGGATGCTTGATGAAAAAAACATTGATGATTTGTGGCAGGCTGTTGATGACTCAGATAAAGAAAACGCGTCGGTAGATGAGATGGGCGAAGATACCTTAAAAGGTGATGAAGAAGAACCCGAAGAGCAGAGCGTAAGGAAGGCTTTTGAAAAGGTTTCGTTTAAATGGTATGAAACGCAAAGTTTTGCTTTCGAGATAAACACCAAAACGGGAACGGACGATGAAGGCAACTATATATTTTCGGACACGCTTGCGAACTGGTGCGGGTTTAATTTTGACGATGAAATTGATCAGGACAAGGCAACGGCGTGTATTGACACCATCGTCAGCAATATGAATGAGTCGGACGCCGTTGTGGCAAAGCAGTTTAAAGACAGATTTGGCGAGGTGCAAAAAGAAGAATCGGCAAACAGTTTTGTTCAGGCCAAAAAGGCGAGAAGTGCTGCGGCAGATTCAGAAGTTTCGGAAAATATGCAAAATATTTTGGACAAGGCCGGTGATAATGCCAGAACGCAGATGTCCGGCAACGGTGAGGTCGGTGCGGCAAACATAGAACTTTTAAAGCAAAATCTTCTTGTGAACGCGGCGCTTTTGGAAAAAGAGGTTTTGCGCAGCATAGAAGAATTTGCGTCAACATACGGGCTTAAAGATCAGGCAAAAGAGTGAGACGATGGCAAAACGAAGTGTGTTATGTGCGGTTTTGGTTGCGGCGGGTTTGATGTTCAGCCCTCCCGCGCGTGCCGATATTGAGGCGTTGCAAGCTGTTTTGACGACAGTTTTGGATAATGTTCAGGGCTATAAAGAAAAAATTGCAAAGGCACAATCATTAAAGCAAACGATTGAGCAGCGCGCCAAACAAGCCAAGAAATATGTTGATGATGCCAAATCGACCTATAATAAGGGCAAACAGATTTATTCAAGCGCAAAAGAAAAGGCAAGGGCAATTAAAGGTGGGGTTGAGGCAACCATTACGGCCGTTCATGAAAGAGATTTGGAAGGTTTGGGCTATACGGTGCTTTCACCCCTTAAAGGCAAATTTGACGGCAAAATGTCGGACAATGAGGCCGCAGACGCTGTTGTTGATGTGATGGTGCGTAAAAAAGGTGCTGATTCGATTGCAAACCAGATGGCTTTAAGTTATGCCTTAAACAAACAAAATGCGGAAGATATGTCGGCTTTGTTTTCTAAAACAATGGTTTTAAGGCAAAATATTCGTGGTGAAGAAGACGAGCTTGTGAATGTCGAAAGCATTGATGAGGCAATAGATTTGTCGCAGAAAGCGTCGTTGCGCTCGATGAAGAGAAATCTGAAAATTATAGAAATGAAAGCATCAATGGCAGGCTTTGATCATATGATGGGCATTCATAATTTAGAGGGGGGGTATGACAGTGAAAAATAAGAAGATTTTGTTTGTTGCGGCTGCCCTCGCGGTGTGTTTGTTTTGCCCTCCTTTGCAGGCACAGCTTAAAGCTGACGGCGATGCGGCAGGTGCACGCACGCTGGGTGCCGTTGAAACGTTTGTTGAACAAACCCTTAAACGTGTGAATGCCGCTGCCAAAAAAGTTACGGAAAGTAAAATCGGGCAAAGTTTGAAAACAACCTATGAAAAGGCGCAGGCCTTAAAACAACGCATTCAAAAAGATATCAACACAGGAAAAGAACTTTATGAAGGCGCAAAAGGTGTTTATGATGATGCGCATTCGCTTTATACGCAAGGCACGGAAACATACGAACAGCAGATGGAAAAACTGAAAAATTCGCAAGCCGTTTCAAGTGTGAGCTTGAAAAAACAGCTTGATGAGATTGATGCAAACCTTGAGGCACGCAGGGTTGCCGCCTCCAAAGAATTGAATGCACGTTTAGAAGATGCCCAAAAAAACGAGAAAATCTTAAAAGAATTGTATGATGCGGAAGAACATGAAGATACCAAAGCTTCAATTGCCAAACAACTGGCTGAGACGACAGCCCTAAAAGGAGAATATGAAAAAGCTCTAAACACAATGGGCGAGGAAGGCAATTCGTATTTGGATTCAGACGAGCAATATCAGGCGCTTTTGGCGCAAAAGCGGGAAACACAGCAAAAATACGACGCGGCAAAATCGGTGCTTGAAACGTCGGCCAAAGGACTTGCCGCCGATATTGTGAAAGGTATGGTTAAAAAATCGCCCGAAGACAAGAAGGCCGCTTATGAGGAAGGTATTGCCAAAAATTACATTTTGCCTGACGAGCCGATGAACCAAGAGGCGGTTGATCGCATTCAAAACGAGCGCCGCGAAAATGTGAAAAAAGATATGGCAAATGCTTTGGTTCAGCTTATCGGTGTGCGCCAAAAAATGGCGGCTCTTGACCAGAAAAAAGATGATTTGGTGAACAATATTGAAGCGGTTGATTATGAAATTACGGCACTGGCACTTCAAAATCAGCAGCGCGTTCAGGAATTGGAGCTTTTAACCGAAGAAATCAAGCTGGAAGCTGCCAAGCAAAGACTTAAAACATCACGCTATATGCAAAATCGCGATTTCAGGGTTCAAAACCCCGAAAAAAATCCGGCCGAAATTAATATGGATGATTATGTGCTGACCGAAGATGATGTGAAAAAAGCGGGGATTGGAAACTAAAGGAGGCGGAGATGAGAAAAAATGCTATCGGGTATGTTTTTTTAGTAGGGCTGCTTTGTTCGGCAAAGGTTTTTGCCTACATTGAGCCGCCGTGCTTGATTTGCCCGACTTTTGACGGGGCAAATGACGCAATTGTTGCGGCGAAAGGCGCGCTTAAAACGGTTCGAACATATGCGGATAATTTGCAACTCAATCAAGACGGAAGCCTCAATTTGCTTAAATCACTCGGCAATTATATCGGGCTTGATTATAAGGAAGTGCCTCTGCAAAAAGACGAGGGCGATTCGGCTTTGGCGCTTTCAAGAGAAATTAAAGAAGCAGAAGTTGTTGATGTTAAAAGCGAAGCTTCGCTTGCCGAAGGGTTCAAAAAGCTGTTTTTGGAAAATCCGACCGAACTTGCCGGAAAATATGCGCCGGAAAACAGAGAATATGTTTTAAAATTGGCTGAAGGCAAACGGGCCGAGTTTGTTAACGATAATTTGATGGAAAATTATTTGGCTGTGCGCGACTTGGATGAAGGTAGATTGAAAGCGCTGGAGGCCGAGTTCTCAACGTTAACAAATTGTTTTGTTGAAGGAAACGAGTCGAACTCGTCGGTTTGTCAAAGTGCGTCGGCTTCGGATGAAGAACTTGGAAACTGGGCGAATGCTTACAAATTGCAGGAAATGTATGATTCAATGCTGAGGTTAAAAGAAGAATTGACGGCAATTGAAGCGCAATCTTTTTCAGGCGAAGCGCTGCAAAGAGGTGTCAGGCCTTTAAATGAAGATATCAATATGCAGGAAGTGTCAGCCGCATCTCAAAGTGCGGACAGTAGCGGCAAATTGTTCGGTGAAGGTATTAATCTTAAGGCTTTTAAGCCGAATACGGGGCTTGAGCTTGCGCCGATGGAAAAATTTGAAGGACATGTTCCTTTTGAGGGTGATGCAATAGAAAAGGCTAAGGGACTGGCCATTTTAGACGGCGTATATAATTTGCTTCGCGAAGCACAGGTGATGCACAACACAAAGCAGCAAATGCCCGATTTAAGAAAACCGTTCATTGAATATGAAAAATTTGTTCAGTTGCATCGCGAAGCTGTGAAACGGCTGGCTGATTCGGAGCGCAAATCAAAAGCGTATTTTGCGGATTATTACGGTTCTAATGCTGATGATGTGTGGTTTGGCGACGGTTGCCACCTAAAAGACCGCGCAATGAAATATTGTCCGAATTTGAAGGGCTGTAAAAGCGAAAACGAATATGATTATGTGAGCTTTGCCGATGTTGTTTGTCCGAACAAAGTTTTTGAAATGACGACATATGATGTCAGAGGCGGCGTTTCTGGCACGGAAGATGAGCCGGTTGACGGACGGACTTTTGATGAGCGTATCAATTTTGCCGTCAACCAATATGCTCAAAGGCGCGGGCTTTCCGGTGCCGCGATTTCGGCTTATGTGCGTTCAAGGACAGATGTGTTGATGAATAATGAAGATGTGGAAGTCGGCACGGCAACAATTGATGAAAAAACGCCCAGAGAGCTTAAAAAATATAATAAAAAAACAAAAGTAAAGAGTGTGATGAAAGATGCCGATGAGTTGAGTTTGCCTTCAAATGAGGCGTATGCCGAAGATGCCGTTCGCGAAGGGAAGTTAAATCGTTTTCAGATTGGTTCGGCACTTTCAAAAAAAGTGGGTTTGGATATGAGTCAAGGGGGCGGTGTTTTCGGACCGAGTGCGAAAAGATATCCTGTTTGGGGCGATGAAAAGCGTTTTTACGATCAATATCTTAATTTGAAATATGGCAATATTTTGCTTTATTTGAACTCGGATTATGTTAAGCAAATTATCTATGATTTGGTGGCCTCCGTTAACGAGAGTTTTGATGTTGATCCGATGTTTATGGTTAGGTGCACAAGTGATGCCGAAGAGGCAAGACAAAAAGACGTTAAAACCTGCAATAAAAACTATGACACTTGCTCATCAAATTGCGCAGGGGCAACCGGACCGGAGGGAGAAACGGCCGCAGAGGCTTCTGCGCGCAAATCAGAGTGCGGTAAGGCGTGTCGTGGTTCGCTCGTATATTGTGAAGATGCGGCTCAAAAGGCTTATGAAGAGCGTTTAGAAGCCTGCGACAAAAGACAGCATGAGCTTGAAGAAGAAGTGGCTGAAATGAAGGCGTCAAATGCGGCGCTTTTGGCAGCAGATAGGGCAAATTTCGAATCTGCGTTTGCTAAGCAGTTGAGAGGAAAGCCTGTTGTCGAATTTAAAAAGCAAGGCGATGCGAAAATGGACGCGTTTGTGAAAGCACACGAACAGAAAATTGCTTCGCTTATTGCGCGGAAAGAGGCTATTTATGAAAGAATGGATGAGATTGCGCCGAAAATGAATGCGCAAAAGATGGTTCATGCCGATAATGCGCAGCAAAGAAACGAGGCCGATGAAAATGTTTTGGCCCAAGAAGAGCTCATCAAGCTTGAAGAGCAAAAAAGGCAGCAGGATTCCACCTATACAAGCGCGTTGAATGTCGATGCCGATGAGCGCAAGACACAGCAACAGAAAAAATCTGAAGAAGTGAGCCCGAAAGCAGACGAGGCTTTGCGGCAGGTTGGAATTTACGAAACACAAATCGATGTTTTGAAAGAGCAGATTGAACAAATTGACGCGCAGATTGAAAGCGAAAATGAAACTTATATTGCACAGGCCGTTGCGATGGAGGCAGCGTTTATTGCTCAGATGGCCGAAAAAATTAAGGAGCTTGAGGCGCGCACGTCGGTTATTGGTTTTAGTGCCGGTTATTTCGGGGCAGGAGGTATGACGGTTTTAAGTTTGGCAGAGGCAACATTTAATGCTTGGCATAATAATGTTATCAGCTTTATTCAAAGCCGCGTGAAACAAATGTTTGCTTTGGGAGATAAGCTCTATGATCCGAGAAATTACGGCACCGTCAACAAACTTCATCAGCAAATATTGGATTATATCGAAAATCATGCTTTTGCATCAAGAGTGGTTAGAAGCGCAGGGTATCCGGACTTTATCATGAGCACGGCAAATTTTGCGGCATCTTCGGCAAATTATGTTCGAAAAGCGGTGTTTGACAATGGAAAAGAGGAGTGCTCGGCAGGAAACTCGGGTAACTATCGGCAGGAAGACAGCCAATATTTTGTTTGTATTGACGCCGGAAAAAGAGATTTGTGGACGCCGAAAAGAATTACGGTTTCGTATTGGCCGCCTTTAAGAGAATCTATCCATTTTGATTCGGTGGATTATGACGAAGTTGTGAAAACAAAAACCCCAAGAAATATAAATCCGAAAACGACGCGTTATGAGTTTTGGAAGATGAAACAGGAAGTTCCGTCGGTTTGGACAAGAATTTTGCTTAAAAACGGGCTGGGCGAAAGAGATGTGGACATTGAGGACATCTTAAAAGTCGGAAGTGACTCAAAAAGCGACAACTTCTTGAAGGTAAAGGGTGAAAAACCGGCCGGACCGGAAAGCGAGCTTTCCGTTTTCGTGAAATATGAAAAAGGGTTGACATTGACGACGCCGATGTATGACTTGGGCAAGTTTTTTGATGATACGGCTTCAAGAGACGACGACGGCGATGAGGACGAAATCAGAGAAAAAAGCAACAGAATGCTCTCACGCAATCAAATTGCCGATTATCTGCAGTTTGTTGACCAAGAACGGGAATATCAAAAAGCGCTTGCAAAACTTCGCGTGAAGGTTGACGACGCGCGTGCGACAATAGACGAAGCGCTGTCAAAGGCAAGCTGCACATTTACCCAAAAAGTGTCGGGCGAATATTTGAAAACGCAAAAAACAAAGACGGTGATTTCATCGGAGTTTATTGCAGACGAAGAAACTTATCAAAGTGTTTTGAAATGTTTGGACGAGGGCAAAAATATGTTTTTAAGCGAGGCGCTTGAGATGATGAATACGCTGCCCGAGATGAACGACTATTTGCTTGAAAGAAAAACAAAACTTGACAAGATGCTTAAGTCAATGCAGATGGACAAAGAAGAGCTTGTGTCGCTTTCGGATTTAACAGAACCGGACGCAACGCTTGAAGAAAACATTAAGCAAAAGAAAACAGACGCAGTCGTTTTGGAAAAATACGACAAGGAAGCGGAAGAAGAATTTGAAAAGAATATGGAGCGGTTTGAAACACCGTATCGCGCGAAATATTTTTAAGGAGTTGAAATGGCAAAGCGTTTGACAGCAAAAGATGATGTTTTGGCGCTTGAGGGCACGCGCCAAATGGCTCAAAATTATATCACCGACGAAGAAAGCAGGCTCAAAACCTTTAAGGAAACATATTATCAGTGGGTTTCAAGGCTTGTGATGCTTTTTTGCGTTTTGTCGCTTGCGTTTTTTACTTCTGCGTCGCTTGTTTTGTTTAAGATGGCGCCACTCGTGCGTGTTGAGCCTTTTTTGATTATCAGCCAAGATAATTCGGATTCGATGGTTCGCTATGAGGCGATTGCGCCGGACATGGCTTCGTCAAGGCAGATGATGGAAAATTTTATTCGGCAATATGTGATTATGCGTAATACGGTTTTAAATGACGAAAGAGAAATGCAATCAAGATGGTTTGCCGGCGGGGTGGTCAATTATCTGTCGTCGCCTTCCGTTTATATCGATTTTAAGCGCACGCAGGTTTCAGAGCTTTCAAATTTGCTGCAAAAAGGGGTTGTGCGCGACGTGGAGATTATTTCAATCGGTAAGGTCGGCGGTGAAAAAAGCCCCGTTTGGAAAGTTGATTTCAGAACATACGATTTATCGCCTTCCGCTTTGGGCACAGGTGGAAACAGACTCGTTTTGAAAACAAATTATTGGACGGCATCGGTTACGGCATTTTTCATTAAGGAACGTCTTTTTATGGCAAAACGCCTGATGAATCCGCTTGGTTTTACCGTTACAAGATATTCTCAAACACAAGTTGAAATTCTTTAATATATGTTAATCTTTTAAATGTATGCTACCATAAAGCGAGTTCTCTAAACTTTAGATAAGTTGGGGATTGGCGCATGTTCGTGTTAGACTTTTTCAAAAAAAAAGAATAGCATGAAAATGTTTGGTATATTGAAAAAAAGGAAACAAAGAGATGTTTAAAAGGGTGGTCGTTCTTTTTCTGCTTCTGGTGCTTGGCGCTTGCGGTTCGTACTATGAACCCGAGCCGGTCGGTATCGGTAAAAATGTGAACGAGCTCAAATTATCGCCGTGCGCGTGTATGGAAGTTGAGCTCGAAAAAGGGTTGCCCCAGTGGTTTGCCGTTTTGATATAAGGAAAATTTGATGGCGGAAAAATTAGGCGTTGATAACGTTGAGCAAAAACTGATTGGCTCAAGGACAAATCCGAAAAGGCCAAGCGGGCCTGCGCCCGCGCGCGGGCAAAGCAGCGATGTGGTTGTGAATGCATCCGAAAAAAGGTATTTGTGGACGGCGCGCGCGTTTGCTGTTATTGTTGCCATCAGCCTTTGTTGCAATTTGGTTTTGATTTTGACTATTGCTCAACTTATTCCGCTATACCGTGTGGAGCCCTTTTTGCTGACTTTTGAAAACAAGCAGGAACAGGTTTATGACATTGTGCCTTTGAGCAATATGGAAAATCAGAAGGCCATCACCGAAGTTTTTGTGCGCGAATATGTTTTGCTTCGAAGTGCTTTTGTCGGCGATGTGCAGGAAATGGAATCACGCTGGATGCCCGGCAGCCAATTGCAGGAAATGTCGTCATCGGCGGTTTATCAGGCATTTATTGATAAGACGGCCAAAAGAGCACTTGACATTATTAAAAACAAAGGGCTCATCAGGGTTGTGCGCATTATGACGGTTAATGAGCTTAGCCGCGGTTTGTGGCAGGTTGAATATGAAACGCGGGATATGTATCCCGATTCAAGCGCGCCGCAGGTTGATTATTGGACGGCGTCTTTAAGGATTGTGTATCGCAAAAAAACGGTTAAATACGGCGAAAGGTTGAATAATCCGATTGGCTTTACGGTTACGGGATATTCGCTTTCGCACAATAAAGTCGAATAAAAAAGGAAACAGATATGAAAGTTGAATTCAAGAAAATAGCGGTGTTTTTGAGCGTTGTGTTTTTTTCGGGCAACGCTTTGTCGCAAGCAACAATAGACAGTTTGAACCAAAACGCCGACCAGTCGCAGGGAAGTTATCCGGTGATGAATTTGGATTATGCCGGTATGGGTTCGCTCGGAATGATGCAAAGCGCGTGGCTTGATCCGCTTCAAAATTTGGGTGAGGGGCAAACAAAACCGGCTTATTCAAAATATTATTGGTCGCCCGATTTGGTTTTGCCCGTCAGAGTAAGAACGGGTATGCTCACTTTAATCAACTTTCCTGAATGGGAACTTTTGGAAAACGTTTATATCGGCGATGAAAGCACGTTTAACGGTGAAATTACGGGACCGAACACGCTTTTGCTTTATCCGGCGCAGGGCACATCAACCGTTGGCGTTGACACAAATGTGATGGTGTTTGGGCGTTCGGGCAATAAATATGTGTTTTATGTTCGAAGCGAAGACGTAAACACGGAGCGTTTGACAAACTCGGTGATTGATATTGAGGTTGTCGGCGGGCAAAAAAAAAGCGCGGGAGGTAGCGGCTCGGGCGGTTCTTTTGGCGGACGGCTAAACGCAAACGCATACGGTGCGGGCGACAATAAATCGGTTGATGCAACGTTTACGCGTCGCTATCAAAAAGAAGATTGGATTCAGAGCATTCCGCTTGATCCTTCGCAATTTAAGTTTGATATTGAAGTTTATGTTCCGAACCCTGATGATGTGGTGATTGCGCCTGAACGCGTTTGGCGCGATGATATTTTCACATATATCGATTTGGGTGAAAAGGCTTTGAATATGACACAGCGCCCGATTGTAACGCTGATTGTCGAACGTGTGGAAACGCCGGTCGGCTTTCGTGCAAAAGGGCCGAACAACAGGCTGATTGTTGTTGAAGGTGTGGGTGATATGGTGCTTCGAAACGGCAAGCGTATCGTTTGTTTAAAATTAAGACGCTCGGACGATGCGGGTATGTATGATATCAGAGCCAAAACAAATGATTGGGACGTTCCGCCGCCGCTTCCTTCGGGCAAAAACGGGCAAACCAAAAATTCTGAGGTTCAGGGATTTGAATTGACGGGCGGCACGGTTGACAGCAACACCAAATCAATGTGGCAAACCCCCGACGGACAGGCAAAGCTTACGGGCGAATATGAAATCAACATGGGCCCCTCGGGCGAGCTTTTGGTTCCGGAATATGCTTTCCAAAACGGCCGACAGGCAGGCGCGCAAAATTCGGGGTATCGCAAAATGTATAAGCTTCAACCGGGTGAAAACAAAATGACGTTTGCAAATTCGCTTGAAGGCTATCGTTATGGTGTCGGCTTTGAAAGCGATGATGCAGCCAGCATTTCCGTTGAGCTCGGGACAGATTCGAATGTGGCGAACCTTGAAACTTTGTGGAGTGATTTGGCAAGAAATTACGGTTCGATACTTAAGGGCTACCAGCCGTTTTATTCTGTCGATGCGCCGGCAGACGGGCAAGGCAAAGAGCTGTTTCATTTGAGAATAGGTCCGGTTGATTCGATTGATGTCGGTGATGAAATTTGCGGCGCGCTCGGCAGAAACGGTGTATTTTGCAGTGTGATTAGAATACAATAAGAAGGATATTGATGGCAAAACAACAGTTAACACACTCGGAACGATATGTTCGAAAAACAAACCGCATTATTTTGGTAATCGGTTTGGTTTCCTTTGTTGCCTTTTTGTTTGGGCTTTTGCTTTTGTTTTCAAGCAAAGTGCCTAATGATGAATATCAAGAACCCGTGTTTACGGCAGATGATGATGTTTTAGGGGCGCAAGGCAACACAAATCCGCTAATGAGTGATATTGAGTTTGATGAAATTGAACCCCAAGAAAAGCCGATTACGACAACGCCCAATCCGGTGAATATGGGCCAAGTTGTTTTGGGCACGGAGGCCAAAAATGTTTTGACCATCGGCACAAACGGAAAATCGGCTATTCGGGTTGTTTCGGTTAAGCTTGCGGAACCGCCGTTTGACGGGTTTGTGTATCAGGACAATTGCACAAGTGCCGAACTGCGCGGTAACCAGACGTGTAATGTTGTGATTAGTTGGGCGCCCGTTGTTGCCGGAAATGTGCAAAATAACTTTATTGTTTCATGGCACGAAACAAATTTGAGCGCGCAGAACGCCAAAGCGGAAAAAGTTCCGGTTGACGGTAATGCCATTACAAAAGAAGAATGTAATTTTTGCGAAGCGGGTTTGAGTGCGGGCGCGCTTGATTTTGACGAGCAAGATGCCGCAAAGCGCCAAATTGCATACGGACCGACAGGCAGTCCGATTGGCTATGTGGGCGAAGACGGGTTGGTTTATAATGAGGCCGGCCGCGTGATCGGCCGTATCAACGGCGATGGTTTGGTGATTGACAATGACGGCAACATCATCGGTGTGGCAGGCAACAAAAAGCTTGTGTTTGATGAAAACGGCAAGGTTGTGGGCTATGTTGCGGCAAACGGGGTGGCGTTTGATTTGGACGGAAACGTTATCGGCAGGCAACTTGCCGACGGCACGATAATTAACGAACGCGGCGAAATTGTCGGCAGAGCGGTTCAAGCGGGCTATGTTTTTAATGATGAGGGCGAGATTATCGGCAGGGTTTTGGATGATGGAACGGTGGTTGATGATGACGGAAATGTTATCGGGCGGCTCAATCAAAACGGCGAGGTTGTCGATTTGGAAGGAAAAGTTATCGGGCACGTGAGCCAAACGGGCAAGACGGTGATTGATGAAAACGGACGAGCGCTTGGTGTTGTTTTGCCGGACAGCTCGGTGATTGATGAAAACGGCAACATCATCGGAAAGCTTGATGCAAACGGCGATTTGTTTGCTCTAAAGCAAAAAGTTGTCGGCGCACTTGTCGGCGAGCAGGGGATTGCTTATGACAAAGACGGCAACATCATCGGCATGGTTGACGCAAACGGTAACGTGATTGATGCAAACGGTAAGGTTATCGGCAGAGTTCTTGCTGACGGAACGGTTGTTGACAGCAAAGGAAAGGTTATTGGCAGAGCAACGAGTTCTAATGTTAAAAAGTTGAAAATGGCCTATGACGAAAGCGGGCATCTTTTGGGATATGTCGATGAAAACGGCAATGTGATGGATTTTGACGGCAATCAAATTGGTAAAATGCTTGAAGATGGAACGCTTGTTGATGCCAATGGAAACGTTATCGGTCGTGCCGGCGATGAAACAAACGTGATTTTCGGCGATGATGGGCGTGTTATCGGTTATTTGAATGATAAAAATGAAATTGTTGATGCAAACGGTAAAATTGTCGGACATTTAAGCGAAGACGGCCAACTCTTGGTTGAGGCGTGGGTTAAGCTCGGCTCGGTTGTGGATACGGATTTGATTGCCGTTTCGCCGACCGGTGTGATTTTGGGTGAAATTGCGCCGACAGGTGATGTTGTTGACGACAAGGGAAAGGTTTTGGGGCGTATTTTGCCAAACCGGTTAATCAAGCAGGCCGGTGGTTCAAAAATCATCGGTCAGGGCATTGAAGGCGGAACGGTTGTCGGTTGGGGATGTGCAAATGTCGGAATTTTAGATAAAAAAGGTATTGTTTCAAGCCTTCATCAAGACAGAAAATATCGCATTTATCCCGATGGCAGCATATATGACGACAAAGGTTTGTTTTTGGGTGCGGTTGTGCAAAAAGGCAAGGTGCTTAATGATGCGTGTCAGGAAATCGGTTTTGTTGATGACGCGGGGCTTGTGTATAATGAACGGCAAAAATATGTGGGCTGCGTTAATCCGGACGGACGTGTGTTAAACGACAGCGGGAATGTTGTCGGCCGCGTTGCGCGCTATAGAGTTGCAATAGATGCTTCGGGCCAGACAATCGGTATGCTTGTCGAGAGCGGTGATGTTGCTTCAAATGCGCTTTCAAAAGTGGGCTGCACCGATTTTTACGGTGATGTTTACTCTTTGAGAGGAAATTACATCGGCAGAATCAACGAGCTTTATTATGCTTTCGATTTGAATGGAAATCTGCTTGGCAATGTTTCAAATGACGGCACATTGAGCTTGGAAAAATATACAGGTGCGAAAATTTTGCTTCATCACTATTTGGCGGACAGGCAAAACAAAATTATCGGCGTTGTGTTGCCGCAAAGAAATGTTGTGATGACATCGGAAGGAAATGTTTTGGGACATCTGTTTGCCGACGGTTATATTTATAGCGACAACGGGGTGGCCGTTGATAAAATACACGGTGAGGGTTTGAGTTTTTATAATGAAACGCTCGGGCGCTTTTTGCCTTTGGCTGTGGTTGTTGATGAACAGGGCGAAGCAAAAGGTTTTGTAAATTTTGACGGCCGCATCGTGAATAAGTTCGGCGAAATTTTGGGCAAAACGGACAGCGCAGGACGATGGTTTGATTTGGACAACAACTATGCCGGCGGTGTTGTGAAACAGGGACCGGCCATCGGATATGACGGGTCGTATTTGGGATATGTTAATGCCGAAGGTCGGGTTTTAGATGTAAGGGGCAACGTTGTCGGTTATGAAACGGGCGAAGGGCTGATTAAAGACCTTAACGGTGTTGTCAAAGGCGAAGTTGTGCCGGAAGAGGTTATGATTGATTTGTTTGGGGCATACAGCGGTTTTGTGAATGCAAAAGGCGAAGTTTCGGACGTTTCGGGCAAAATTGTTTCGGCCGTTTTGCCGGGGGGTATGACAGACCGGAATTTAGGCCTTCTGAAAAAAGGCGTTGTGGTGAATTTTAACGGCGAACCCATCGGTTTTGTTTTGCCTGACGGCACGGTTATGGGCAAGAAAAACGCACTTATCGGGCGTGTTTATCAGGACGGTAAAGTTTTAAGCAATCAGGGGCGTTTGGTCGGTGAGGTTGTCAGCGGCGACATTGTGATTGGCGCAGATGATCAGGTTGTCGGTTTTGTGGCGTTTGACGGCACATTGCGTTCAAGCGACAACAAAAAAATCGGTCGGGTGCTTTCGGGCGGTTTGGCGATTGACAACCAAAACGATGTTTTGGGCAAAACATTTAAGCTCGGAACGGCCGTTCTGTCCGTTGAAGGAAAATATCTGGGCTATTTAACCTATGACGGCCGCGTGAAAAATGCCAAAGGGGACTATATCGGCCATTTGAAAAGCAACGGCTCGTTTGTAGATAATGATAAAAATGTTGCGGGTTACGCTCTGCAAGAAGTCGCGCAGAATCGGAGGAACTAAAACGATGTGTCAAAAAATGATGAAATATATCGCAATATGTTTGGGACTTGTTGTTTTCAATGTCGGCATGGCCGTCGCACAAGATATTACGGCGATAAATTTTAACGGTGAACCCATCGGAAAAGTGATTCCGGATGGAACGGTTATCAATTTCAAAAACGAGATTATCGGGCAACTCACGGCAGACAGTTTTGTTTTAAATTCAAAAGGCGACATTATCGGCGGCGTTGTTGCACAGGGTTTTGCCCTCGGAAACGATTATAAATATTTGGGAAAGGTTTTGGGCGACGGCACGGTTCGGTTGCCTTCGGGAAACATTGCGGGAAAGATTTTGCCCAGCGGTTTGGTGGTTGACGACACGTTTGAAGTTATCGGAAGCGTTTTGTCTTCGGGCATTGTGTATAATGATTCGGGCAAAGCAGTTGGTCGCGTTGCGGGCAACGGTTCGTATGTTGATTTGGCCGGAAACAACATCGGGTTTGTTTCGCCGTCGGGTTATGCTTATCGGCGCGCAGAGGGCTCTGTTGTTCTTGAGGGCAGGTTGCTTGCCGCAAAAATGGTTGTGGATCTTGCCGGTCAGTTTATCGGCAGTGTTGCCCCGGGCGGACAGGTTTCGAATTTTGAAGGTGCGCCAATCGGCAAAGTTCATGCAAACGGATATGTTTATGACAACGGCTCAAAAATTATCGGCCGCGCGCTGAAAGGCGGATATGCGTTTGACAATCAGGGTGCTTATTTGGGACTTGTGAGCTATAACGGAGAAATTGTCAGCAAGTCAAAAATTGTGGGAAAATTAAGAGCTGACGGTCTTGTTTCAACCTTAAAAGGGGAAGTTATCGGTTTTTCGTTGCCGCTTTCGAGTGTTGCGCTTGATGACAAAGGGCAGTATCTCGGTTATTTGGTTCCTGAAGGCAAAATTGTCAGGGGCACAAGTGAGGTTGGCGTTGTCGGACCGAGAGGCATTGTGGTTGATAAAAAGGGCAAAACAATCGGCTTTATTGCGGCGACAGGGCCTGTTTTTGACCATTTGGGAAGGCTCAAAGCCGAGGCCGTAACGAGCGGATATGTTGTTTCGTTTGAAGGTTCGAGGCTCGGTTTTATGAAAAATGATGTGGCCTTTAATGAGGCCGGCGTGATGATGGGTGGCGTTTTAAAACCGGCATTTGTGTTGAACACAAAGCAGGAAAATTTAGGCCTGACCGGAATCAGCTCGGATTTTGTGCATGGTGCTCAAACATATAAAGTTTCACCGATGGGATATGTTTATAATGTTGACGGCGTGGTTTCGGGACAGACCATTTCTTTGGCACCGTCATACGATGAAAATGGCGAATTGTTTGCCTATATAGAGCTTGATATGCAAACCGGCCGGACACTGAAAATTGAAAACAGCGGATTGGTGATTGATGAGCAAAACGAAATTAAGGCGCGTCAGATTAATCCGGCATTTGCTTTTTTGTTTGATGGCAGTGAAAGTGATGTGTTGTCTCAAACCAACATTTTTTATGACGAAAAAGAAAATCCGATTGCGAAAATTGTTCCGGAATATGATGTTGTTGCCCTTGAAGGCAAAAAAGATGATGTTATCGGAACAGCCTCAAACGAGCGTGGCGTGGCCTTAAATGTTAAGGGCGAAATGTTGGGATATGTCAGTTTTTCGGGCGATGTTTTGAGTGTTGGTGCAAATGTTGGAAAAATGGGCGAAGGTCAGCTTATTTTGAACGCAAACCGAGCATTTTTGGGCCAAAACATCGGTTTCGGGGCTGTTGTGAATGCAAACTGCGAACCGCTCGGTGTGGTGGGCTTAAAGGGCGAAGTTCGAAACGGGCGCGACAACGTTTTGGGCAAAGTTTTGCTAAACAGGCAGGCAATATCCGAGGTTGGGCAGAATGTCGGCCACATTGCGTGGCTTGGGCCGGTTTATGACACAAACGGGCGTTTTGTGGGCACGGCCAATGAAATCGGGCAGGTTTTGAACGCGCAAAAAGGCATTGAGGGGTGCTTAAATCAAAACGGAAGGGTTTATGATGAAAACGGTGCTTTGAAAGCGGGTTTGGTTCAGCTTTATCCTGTGATGAGCTTTGAAAACAAAATTTTAGGGCGTGTTAATTTGAAAAATAGGCTCATTTCCCCCAAAAACGAAGATGCGGGATATGCCTTGCCCGACGGAGGCGTGATGAGTGATGATGAAAAAGTCCTCGGTTTGGTTTTCAAATATAAATTTGCTTTTGACAGAGATAACAATTTCTTGGGTTATGTGATGGCAAGCGGTGAGGTTTTGGACGACAAAAGCGCGGTGGTCGGCAACGTTTCAAACGACGGTGCGCTGTTTTTCAAAAACAAGATCATCGGCTATGCGCTTTATGATTTGTATGTTTATGATGAAAACGGAAAGGCTATCGGTTATTTAACGAAAAACGGCACAGTGATGAGTTTTTCGGGCTCAAGGCTTGGAAAAGCTGACAGAGGTTTCTTGGTTTCAAAAGACGGGCAGCTTATCGGCAGAGGCTCCCGCGACTATTTTGTGCGCGACAAACAAAACAACGCTGTCGGTGAGCTGATGCTTTCGGGCGAGGTTGTCGGAAATAGCGGTGAGGTTTTGGGGACAATTTCAAACAGCGGTGAGCTTCGAGATGAAAGCGGAAAACTTTTGGGACAAGCAAAACCGTTGCAATATTATGTTCGCTCAGCCAAAAAATCAGCCGGTTGGGCCGGTATTCCGGAAGATGAAAGAACGGGCATTCAGGTTGAACCTGTCGTTGTTCCGGAGGCAAAAGAAAAACTGCCTTCATATTCCGAAAAAGTGATTGGTGTTGTTGTTTCTCCGAACGGCGATTATTTGGCTGATTTGCTCGAAACGGGAGATGTGATTGATCCGAAAACGGGCCGCATTATCGGTCGCAGCGAAGATGGTTTGGCCATAGATGAAAACGGTGATGTTTTGGGCACGATTGAACCGATTGATGAACAAGACGGAACAAGAGTTGGCATTATTGAGGGGCGCAGAAAATCGGCCGGAGCAACTTCGCCCATCTTTTTACCGCCCGATGCATACGGTACATCGAAAGTTCCGTCAAATTTGGGCCCCGGAGGCGGTTTTGGTCCGGGTGAGCGGTATGACCCCGTGAGGGCAAGATTGCTTTCGGAAGCGCAAAATGTGCGCCAGCAAGAGGTTAAAGTCGGAAGAATTAGTTCCGGCGTGAATCCTTCAAGCATTACGGGCTGGCAGGACAATTGGGACAATGCGGATTATAAATTGTCGTCGTGGCGGGTTGATATGAGCGAAATGATTTTGGCGGACAAGCCGATTCCGGCGGTTTTGGCCAGAACGATTATGGACAGCGGCGGCGCATCAAATGTGCCGGTAACCGCAATTGTGGAAAGAAATGTTTATGCTGAAGACGGACGCAATGTGGTTATTCCGGCAGGAAGTCGCGTGATGGGATATTCTTCGGGTGGTGGCGCGAGTTCGTCGGGAAGTGCGGTTCGAGTTGACATTACGTGGACAAGGCTTATCAGACCTGATGGTGTGGCGTTTGAATTTGCATCGGCACAAACGGGCGACGCACAGGGCCGCGGCGGTGCTTTGGGTTATTTGGACGAGCAATTGCTACAACGCTATACGGCGCCGATTGCAACATCTTTGATGTCAAGCGCTTTGGTTTATATGACCGCA
This sequence comes from Alphaproteobacteria bacterium, assembly GCA_017445475.1. Lineage (GTDB taxonomy): Bacteria > Pseudomonadota > Alphaproteobacteria > RF32 > CAG-239 > UBA1254. The sequence continues at coordinate 18,773 of JAFSUB010000013.1, read as the reverse complement.
AGCGGCCAGACAACAACCAGCTCGGATGGCAATACGGTTCAAGATTCAAAAGCAGCAGCTTCAAATCAGGCGCGGCAAAACTTTTTAGACCAGATGGATTATATCTTTAATGATTTGATTCAACGCAAGATGGCGATTAACTCGGTTACATACGTGCCGGCCGGAACGCGATTGATTATCTTTCCGAAGGTGGATTTGTGGCTGCGCACGGCTCAAAGAGAAAAAGCACATCTTAAAGAGAGCCTCAAAAAGCCGGAAGTGCTCATTGATGATAGCGATCCGATTGGCAGTCTCCAACGCGGTAGAACGACTAATGCTTCAGATGCGGCCGGCGGCGGCTCGCAGGTTGTTTACAGCGGCAAAGATGACAAAATTGAGCCTTCGAGTCCTTTAATTGATGATAGTGCTTATGCAAGACAAAGACGGGCAAAAGCGCCGGGGGCTGTTCCGCCGCCGCCTTCATCAACAAGTTCGGGTGCGTCTTCTTCATCTTCTTCAACATCTTCTTCGCCTGATCCGTCAACGGGGCAACTTTTTTAGGGGATATGAAATGAGCTCTTTTCGTGTTTTGGAATCTGTTTTAAGGCCGCTCTCATATTGGTATAATCAGGACAATATCGAAGAAGTTGCCATTGACCGTGAAAAGCAAGTTTGGCTTCGTCTTCGCGGCAAAAGAGCTTATCCGTGGGTTATGTATGAAGATGAAAAACTTTCAAAAGAATATTTGACCGACTTGCTTTATATTATTGCCAACACCTATGAAAAACCGTTTGATCCGATGCAGGGAACGCCTTTGGTGTTTACGGATTTGCCGGGCGGACATCGTTTTTCGGCGATTGCGGGGCAAAATGTGATGTATGATGAAAATGACTTAACCGGCGGCGTGGCTCTCACAATCCGCGTGCACAGTGAAGAAGTTGCTTTCGGTTTGGCAGATTATGGTTTGGAGCAAGGAAAGTCGCTTTTGAAAATTAACCCGTTAAAAGACCTTAAAGACCCAGATGATCCTTATGAAAGGCTACTCTTATACATCAAACGTGGCGACCACGTTTTAATCAGCGGTGCGACGGCAACCGGTAAAACGACTTTTTTGAACAATTTGCTTAAAATTTTGGACCCCCATAAACGCGTGATTACCATTGAAGATACGCGTGAGCTGATTGTGCCGCATAAAAACCGTGTTCACCTTGTGATGTCGCGAACGGGACAGACAAACGAGATGAACTATTCCGACATTATCGATCTTGTTGTGCGCTTTACGCCGGACGCCATTATCGGCGGTGAGCTTTCAACAAAAAATGCGGACGCTATCTGGCAGCTGATGGGCACAGGCCATGACAACTTTTTTGCAACAATTCACGCGGAAAGTTCCGAAGCCGCGTTTAAGGCTTTTATCGACAGAATTATGGCCACAAACCCGCATATCGACCAAGTTAAAACAATGAATGAGATGCGCAAAAAACTCAAAGTTGTGCAAATTAACCGCGAGGGGAATCTGCGCGCCATTACCGAAGTTACTTAAAGCAAAGTTTTCTTTTGTCAAAAAAAAGATTGACAGCTTTGAGGTGTTCGGTTAAAATAATCTTCGAAAAGGAGATTTTTTTTAAGGTTAAACGATGAGTGATAAAGGTTTTATAAAAAGTTTTAAGGTCATTTCGACGGATGTTTACAAAATGCTCGGTAGCGAAGTGTGTGCGCATCCTCAAAACAGAGATAATATTTTCGAGGCATATGGACAGGCTGCCTCTTCTTCTAAAAATGATGCGGTGTCGATGCGTTCGGCTTATGAGGTTTTGTCGCAAATTGTGAAAGAAGAGCCCGAACTCGGAGAAGATGTTTTCGATGTGCTCAAAGTTGCTTTGCAAAACCGAAAAAATACCAGTTTGACTTATGAAGCAGCATATCGAGCGATGGGCGAAATTGTGAAAGCAAGGCCCGACTTGGCAAAGCCCGTGTTTCAAGCCCTAAACGAAACGCTTGATTTGAAGAAAAATGATATGAACTCGTCGTATTTTGCCTGCCGTGTTTTAGATGGCGTGGTTGAAAAAAGGCCGGAGCTGACGGAAGAAGCTGTTGACACACTGCAACATGCAACGACGATGTGGCCGCGCGGCAGTCTTTTTGTGAATGCTGCGTGCAAAACAATGGGCTATTGCGCCAAAGCAAAACCCAAGTTGGAAAAAAAGATTTTAGGTGTTTTCAAAGAAGCAATCAATCGGCATAAAAAATCGGATGTGGTTATGAATTATGTGCACAAGGCGGTTGATGACGTTTCTAAAATCAGTCCGAAACTTGCAAAAAAGATGGTTGAAGAAATTGATAAAACCGAAAAAGCCATTATGTTGCCTGCTCAAAATAAAAATGTGAAAAACTATTAGTTTAAATGCGGTTTGTGTTTTTCCAAAAATGATTTGATATGAGGTTCGAAGGTTTTGCAAGCCTTCATATAAACAGCACGCTTGAAATAAATGATACGCTTTGGTGCTTCCGATATATTTGCCCATTCAAAAGTGCGAAATTCCGGCTCGTTCGTTTCAAGGTTGATTTCGGAATTGTCTCCCTCAAAATGAAGTAAAAACCAATACATTTTCTGGCCGATGTTTGTGCGTCCTTTGGCAAGCAAACTTTCTCTGATGTATGGTGGAAAGTTGTATATGAGCGGATGGGGCATGGAAAAGATGATTTTTGCCGATGTGATTGATGTTTCTTCTTTAAGCTCGCGCAAGGCAGCTTGAGAGGGACGTTCGCCCTTTTCGATGCCGCCTTGCGGAAATTGCCATTGGTTGCCGCTTTTGTCGCGCCGTGTGCACATCAAAACCTTTCCCTCATCGTTAAAGAGTATGATGCCGGCGCAGTTGCGATATGTGCCGATCATTGCTGGCCTTGTTTTTCAGTTTGGTCGTTGCCGGATAAGTTTGCACGATAAATGTTTAAAGCGTGAACCAAATCAATGGCGCGGGAAAGCTGATAATCATCTATGTTTTCGGCCTTGCCGTTTGTTGTTTTGTCTTTGTTTTGCTTATCGTCTTCTTCATTTTTTAAGGCACCGCTGAGCTCCGATTCTTTTAACGTTAAGGCATAATTTTCCAAAGGTTTGACTTGAGCGGGAATAACCTCAATGTCTGGCTCAATGCCTTTGGCTTGAATGGAACGTCCGGACGGCGTGTAATAACGCGCGGTGGTGATTCGCATTGCACCGAAATCACCCAGCGGAATAACGGTTTGAACCGAGCCTTTGCCAAACGATTTTTGCCCCAAGATGATGGCGCGGTGATGGTCTTGCAGGGCGCCTGCCACAATTTCGGAAGCCGATGCCGAACCTTCGTTGATTAAAACCACAATCGGCAAACCGTTTGAAATGTCGCCCGCTTCGGCGGAAAATTTGACAGTGTCCTTTTCATCACGCGAACGGGTTGAAACAATTTCGCCCTTGTCTAAAAACAAATCGGACACGGCAACCGCTTGATCAAGCAAACCACCAGGGTTGTTTCGAACATCGATGATGATGCCGGAGAGCTTGTTTTTGAGCTTTTTTTGCGTTTCGTTAAAGGCTTTGACAATCGCTTTGTCATTTTCTTCGGTGAAAGAAGAAATGCGGATGTATAAAATGTCATCGCTCTTGATGTCTGTTTTAACGGATTGAATTTTGATTTCCTGACGCTTAATGACAACATCAAACGGTTTTTCACCTTCGCGTCTGACGGATAGTTTGACTTTGGTGCCGACTTTGCCGCGCATTTTGGAAACAGCTTCGTTTAAGTTGAGCCCGATAACCGTTTCGCCGTCGATGTGCGTGATGTAATCGCCCGCCTTAAAGCCCGCTCTTGCCGCAGGTGTGTCATCAATCGGGGAAACAACCTTGACAAGTCCGTTGTCCATCGTAACCTCAATGCCGAGTCCGCCGAACTTGCCTTTTGTTTGTTCGGACATATATTTGTAGCTTTGAGCATCTAAATAGCTGCTGTGGGGATCAAGCGACGAAAGCATACCGTTTAAGGCTTGTTCAATGAGTTCCTGATCATTAACATCTTCAACATAGCCGGCTTTTGTGCGTTCCATCACCTCACCGAACAAGTTGAGCATTTCATAGGTGTTGTGCGTTTGCTCTTTTTTCTTTTTTTCGGCCGCTTCGGCATTGAAAGAAAAAAGGCTGAACATTGCGATGAGAAGTAAAAATTTTTTGAGCATTATCGTTTCCTTTGTTAAAAATTATTGACCAAGCCAAACAATTGGGTTGATCGGTTTTTTGTTTTTTCGAATTTCCATATAAAGTTTTGGCTGTGCGGTATCGGGCATTAAGCCGATGGGTTCGCCTGCCAAAACCATTTGAGCGTTTTCGGTGTCGTTGTTTTGCATGCCGGCAATCAGCGACACAAGATCATCGCCATGCGAAATAATCACTAGATGTCCGTATCCCTTAAAAGGCCCTGAAAACAAGACGGTTCCGTCATAAGGTGCAACAACCTGCGCGTTTGAACGTGTTTGAATGATGATGCCTTTCGAATTGACGCCCTTGGAAAGCTCTTGTCCGTAAAAAGTTACAATTTCGCCGCGTGCAGGGCGCAGAAATTGTCCGGCAGAGGGTTTCGGGGCGCTTTCCGAAACATCTTGCGCTTTGACGGTGTCATAAGCTTTTTCATCTTCAATAAGAGAATCATCTGAAAGCATATCCGCGCTTTGGCTTTGTGCCTGCTCACGCAGTTTTTGAAGCCGAAGCTGCTGTTCTTGTTCAAGCTTTTCTTGCGCCGCTATTTCGCGTTCGCGTGCCGCACGCTTGAGTTCTTCCTGTTTGCGGCGTTTAAGCTCGGCTTCTTCAATGGCTTTTTCCATTAAGTCGCGCAAATCAGAGGCTTTTGAGGCAAGCTCAAGCGCCTCTTTTCGGGCTTTTGAGCTTTCGCCCTCAAGCGTGGTGCGGATTTTGTTTTTCTTTAAGGCCATTTGTTTGATTGATTCTTGCTTTTTTTTCAAATTTTGGGTTTGGGTGGAAAGCTCTAAAAGTTTTTGATTGAGAGCCTTATGTTGCGCGTTCAAATCTTCCAAATCGGCCTTAAGTTTTTGGGAATTTTGGCTTAAAAAGCCCACGCTTGAACGCATCAAAATAGCGCTTTGAATAATTTCAACAGGTGTTAGGGGTTGAAAAAGAAGCGAGTCTGTCGGGTGCAACGCCAAATTTTGCAAACTGACAAGCATGAGCTCTAAATTTTGATGTTCTTTTTTGAAGTTTTCTTCGGCAATTTTGAGTTTGTTTTGAAGAACAGCCAGCTCTTTTTCGGTTTGCATAATTTTATCTTCGTCTTTTTGAACGCGTTTGGCAGCTTCAACCAGTTCTTTGTTCATTTTTGCAAGCTCTAAACTCAAGGCCAAGGCTTCGGCCTGAAGCCGCTTATATTCCATCTTTTTTTGGTCGGACTTTTGCTCTAAAGTTTCAATCTGCTGGCTTGAAACAGGTGCGGCTTCAAGCGCCCGGCTTGCAAAACAAATTGCGAGTGCAAGAAAAAAGATGTTGATATAAAAAAAGCCTTGTTTCATCGTTTTTTATTTCTCAAGCAAAGATTTCCCCGTCATGGTTGAAGGTTGTTTAAGCCCCAGCAAATCAAGCAATGTTGGCGAAACATCGGCAAGCCTGCCGTTTTTTAAGCCTTTCACGTCAGACGGTGCATTAAACAACGCCGCCTGAACCTTGCCGACAGTATGGGCCGTGTATGGCGCGCCTGTTTTTTCATCAACCATTTTTTCAACATTGCCGTGATCGGCAGTCACAAAAAGCACACCATCGGCTTTTTTGATGGCTTCCATCACACGCCCCAAGTTTTCGTCAACGGCGGCAACAGCCTTTAGCGCAGCTTCCATAATGCCCGTATGACCAACCATATCGCCGTTTGCAAAGTTGCAAATAATCACATCAAATTTTTTGTTTTCAATGGCGTCAACAAGCCTGTCGGTTACTTCATAAACGCTCATCTCGGGCAATAGGTCATAGGTTGCAACTTTCGGACTCGGCACCAAAATTCGGCTTTCGCCTTCAAACTCGCGTTCTTCGCCGCCATTAAAAAAGAAGGTAACGTGTGCATATTTTTCCGTTTCGGCAATACGCAGCTGCGTGAGCCCGTGCTCGGCAACAATTTGCCCGAAAATGTCGTTGAGCTCTTCAGGGGCAAAAAGGGTTTGCATAAAGCGCCTGTGGTCGGCAGAATATTCGGTCATGCCGACAGATGCGCAAAAGCGAACTGTTTTTTGGCGCTTAAAGCCCGAAAAATCTTTGTCAGACAAAGCATATAAAATTTCGCGTGCGCGGTCGGCCCTAAAATTGGCCATCAAAACGGCGTCGCCGTCATTTGCGCCCTGATAAGAACCGATGACGCAAGGCACAATAAATTCGTCGGTTACATTTTGCGCATAAGTGTGTGCCATAGCCTCTTGCACGGTTTGATAACGCGCACCTGTCGCCGAAACGATGTTGTTGTATGCTGCTTCAACCCTGTCCCAGCGCTTGTCGCGATCCATTGCATAAAAACGACCAGAAATTGTGGCAATGCCAACGTTTTTCAAACCGGCAATGTCGGCCTCAAATTTTCTTAAAAATTCAGCGCCCGACGTCGGCGGCGTGTCGCGCCCGTCCATAAAGGCATGAACGGCAACTTTAATGCCCTGTTGCGACAAAACGGTTGCAAGCGCCAAAATATGGTTTTGGTGCGAGTGAACGCCGCCGTCAGACATCAACCCCATCAGATGACACGTGCCGCCGGTTTGCTTTAAGGTGTTGATAAGCTTGAGCAAAACCGGATTTTTGGCGATGGAACCGTCTTTAACGGCCAAATCTATTTTGGGCAAATCTTGCATCACAACGCGTCCTGCGCCCAAATTCATATGACCGACTTCGGAATTGCCCATTTGCCCCTCGGGCAAACCGACATTGAGGCCCGATGTTTCAATAAAGCCATGAGGGCAGGTTTCAAGCAATTTGTGCCAATTCGGCGTTTTTCCGTTTTCAATGGCATTATCCGGTGTTTTGTTTTCGCGATAGCCCCAGCCGTCCAGCACAAGCAGCATAACAGGTTTTTTCATCTGTTTTTCCTTTAAAAAAATCTTTCAAACTTCGCTTATTATATATAATAAATGAGATTTGAAAAGCACTAAATTTCTTTTTTGATACAAAAAAATCCGCAAATACCGATTTATAAGCCGTCCGATTTTATAAATTCCTCAAAGCCGTTGCCTCAAGCTCTTTTTAATCGGTAAAATCTTCAATTTGGTTGAGCGATTGTTTGGCATTTTTATTTGTGATAACCTTTTTACCGGTTTTATTTTCTAATTCTTTGCGCGCCTTTTTTGCAACTTCTCCGCCGGCTCTGGCCACCTTTGCATTTTGCGACAGTCCTTTCGGATTTTGCGCCTTTGATATTTCCGTTGCCGAAACTTCAGCCAACATATTTAAGACCAACTCCAAATTCGTCATATTATCACGCAGATTTTCTTTTTTTAGGTCTTTCAATTTTTTATATTCTTTGGTCGTCATACCGGACCAAGCTTTTGTTAATTCATCGGTTAAAATGGCATATTCCAAACCTTTTTGAATGCCGCCTCTGTCCCATTCATCGGTTAAACCTTTGCGGATTTCAATAGATTTTAAGCGCTGATTAACCCAATTTAGAGAATAACCTTTTTTCAAATATGTTTCTAAAGCCCGATTGATGGCAATTTCAGGATCTTCAATTTCATCAATACGTTCGCGGCCAACCTTGGCAAGCCACATCTTAAACGGTTCGGCTTTAGGGCTTGGAATACTTTGAATAAGACGTAAAAGCTGCTCTGTGTCGGCAACATCAGTCAAATACATTTTGCCATCTGTTGCTTTCATTTTCAGTTGGTTACAATTTGTAACCGACTCATTTCCCTCTTGAGATAGGCGATGTTTCAACACCTTCCAATAATTTCTTGCCTGCTGATAAGGATTGTCCGTTAAAATGGCAACAACATCAACAATAGAAAAATACCATTTTTCTTCTGCGTCATTCCATTCCACACGAACTTTTTGCTCTTCAAAAAGTTTAATTGCCGTATCTTTGTGCATTTTTTATGCCTTTTATATGGTTTATGCTGCATAATCTTAAAATTGAAACACTTAAAATTTTGCTAAATGAAATAACTTTATAAATTCCTCAAGGCCATTGCCTCAAGCTCTTTTAGTTTGTCGCGGTAGAGCATCGCTTGTTCAAATTCAAGATTTAAGGCCGCTTCTTTCATCAGCTTTGTATATTCTTTAATTTGCTTTTCAACATTTTTAACATCTTCGGCTGTCGGTAAAGTGTTTTTATCAAGCTGCGTTTCGGTCATTTCAGACAGGGTTGTTGAAATGCTTTTTTGAATGGTTTTCGGCGTGATGTTATGCTTTTTGTTATAGGCTTGTTGCTTTTCGCGGCGACGATTTGTTTCGTTCATTGCAAATTTAATGGAATCGGTTATTTTATCGGCATATAAAATCACTCTGCCGTGTGCGTTGCGCGCAGCCCTTCCGATGGTTTGTATCAGTGAGCGCGTTGAACGCAAAAAGCCCTCTTTATCGGCGTCTAAAATTGCCACAAGCGAACACTCGGGAATGTCCAAGCCTTCGCGGAGAAGATTGATTCCAACCAATACATCAAATGCGCCGAGTCTTAAATCGCGGATAATTTCAATGCGTTCTAAAGTGTCGATGTCCGAATGCATATAGCGGACTTTAATGCCGACACCTTCAAAATATTCGGTTAAATCTTCGGCCATTTTCTTTGTGAGCGTTGTGATGAGCACGCGCTCGCCTTTCGCGGCCGTTTGCCTGCACTCGTGCATCAAATCATCAATTTGCGAAACCGCGGGGCGAACAATGCATTCGGGGTCTGTTAAGCCGGTGGGGCGGATAATCTGTTCGGCAAAAGCGCCGCCGCTTTGCTTAAGTTCGAAATCTCCGGGGGTTGCCGAAACAAAAATTGTTTGCGGACGCATTTTATCCCATTCTTCAAACTTTAAGGGGCGGTTGTCCAAACACGAGGGCAGGCGAAAGCCATAGTCCGCAAGCGTTGACTTGCGATTGAAATCGCCCCGATACATCGCACCGATTTGCGGCACGGATATGTGGCTTTCGTCAACAAACAAAATGGCGTTTTTGGGCAAATATTCAAAAAGAGTCGGGGGCGGCTCACCTTTCTTGCGCCCCGTTAAATAACGCGAATAGTTTTCAATGCCTTTGCAATGGCCGGTTGTTTCAATCATTTCCAAATCAAACCGTGTGCGCTGTTCAAGACGCTGGGCCTCTAAAAGTTTGTTTTCATTTTTAAGTTCTTGCAGGCGAAGAGCCAAATCTTGCCTGATGTGAACAATGGCCTGCGAAAGTGCGGGACGCGGCGTAACGTAGTGGTTTGCGGGATAAACCGTTATTTCTTGCAAATCTGCGGTCTTTTTGCCCGTTAGGGGATCAAATTCGACAATCGCTTCCACCTCGTCGCCGAAAAATGTGATGCGCCATGCGCGGTCTTCATAGTGGGCGGGGAAAATTTCAAGCGTGTCGCCGTTTAAGCGAAATGTCGAACGCGTGAAGGAAATTTGATTTCTCACATACAAAAGCTCGGCCAGACGGCGGCAAATCTCGGTTGGATCAATTTCGTCGCCGACTTTAAGCTCAAAAACCATTGCAGAATATGATTCCATGCTGCCCAAACCGTATATGCACGAAACGGAGGCGACAATGATGACATCTGATGATTCGAGTACGTTTCGGGTTGCGCCGTGGCGCATACGGTCTATCTGCTCGTTGATGGCGGAATCTTTTTCGATGTATGTGTCGGTTTTGGGAATATACGCTTCCGGCTGATAATAATCATAATATGAAACAAAATATTCCACGTGGTTGTGCGGGAAAAATTCTTTCATTTCAGAATAAAGCTGTGCGGCCAAAATTTTATTGGGTGCCATAATAAGCGCCGGCCTTTTGGCGGCTTCGATGATTTTTGCCATCGTAAATGTTTTGCCCGAACCCGTTACGCCAAGCAAAACTTGGTTTTTAAGGCCGTTTTTTAAGCCTTGCACAAGCTCGTTTATGGCTTCAGGCTGGTCGCCGGAAGGTTCAAACGGACTTTCAATTTTGAACTCATTTTTAATCATTTGAAAAAACTATATCTCTTTTTTTTTAAAAACAAAACAGATATTTTGGTTTGGGCTAGAAGTTATTGTTTTTCAAAAATTGATGTAATTTGGGCATTGTGTTGAAAGCGGCAATTGCGCCTGTGTCTTTGCAGAGTTTGGCATAAGATTCATTGTTGTTGTTTTGAGCGCCGATAAAGGCAACAACGCGCATTTTGGCGGCCAAAGCGGCTTTGATTCCGTTGATGGAATCTTCAATCACCAAACAATTTTCGGGTTTGTAGCCCATTTTTTTTGCGGCAAACAAAAACAAATCGGGCGCCGGCTTGCCGTTTTGAACCATATCCGATGTAAAACAATTGTGTTCATCAATATATGTTTGCCATAAACCGACTTTTTCAAGCTTAAGCTTTGTGAGCTTTGAAATTCCGCCGGTTGCAACACAGTGGGCATACGCATTGTCGGCAACAATGTCTTTTGCACCGGAAATTGGCTGCATAATCGTTTTGATTTGGCGGATTTCTTCAGTGTGAACATCTGATATAAAATCTTCATCAATCTCAGCATTGAAATATGTGTTCAAATATGCACATTTTGTTTTCGCAGATAAACCCACTAAATATTTTTGAACTTCATCTTCAGAAAGTTTGAGCCCGCGCTTTTGAACAAGCATATCATACCAAATTTGAAGCCATAAGCGCTCGCTGTCGGCAAGAACACCGTCAAAATCCCAAATCAAAAGTGTTTTTTGCATTTTTAAGCCTTCCATTTTTTTAAGGCTCATGATAAACAGGCAAAAGGAAAAGGTCAAGAAAATAAAAGTTAATATGGAAAAATCAGCAGAAACGAAAATATGCAACGACAAAGAATAAATAAAAGCTTGACTTCAAAAATTTTTTGACTTATTTAAGTTTTGTTGCCATCGGGCGCTTAGCTCAGTTGGTTAGAGCCGGCCGCTCATAACGGTCTGGTCGTAGGTTCGAGTCCTACAGCGCCCACCATATAAAAATACCACCTCTTGCAGGTGGTATTTTTATATGGTGGTATGCTGTAACTCGAACCGGAGACCGTCGTAGGCGCGAGGATAAAAACAACCTCAAAATGTTGTTTTTACCGCAAGCGGCGAAGTTTTCTTAGTGAATTTATGATGCGACAGCGAATAAATGAACTTAGAAAACGAGTGCCCGAAGCAAGGCAAAGCCTTGCAAGACGAGTCCTACAGCGCCCACCATATAAAAGCCTCTTCGCAAAGAAGAGGTTTTTTTGTTTTAAATTTGCCGGCGCGATTTCAGCTTAAAATATTGCCTCTATATCCCTTATTTTCCGGCACTTTCCGATTTTTTGTTATTCTCATTTACAGGTGAATTTATGCGGTGGTCTGGCCAAAGTATCTATTTTTTATTTTTACCCATTTCCCAAAAAAGATACCAAAATAGATACTTTTGGTCGGGACAGACCAGTCCATTTTTATCCTTAAAAATCAATATGTTAATTTATCGTATTTTGCGGAGAAATAAAATCATATGAATAGGATTTAGGGGCATTCGAACTTTTCTTGCAGTTTTTGTAAAAACAGATTGGTGGCGGCAGAGCGAACTTGGAATTTATTCCAAACAATATCTAATTTTGCTTCCAATTTTGGTTCAAACGGTCGGAAACATAATTCGCTTTCGCTTGATGTATCGGCTAATCTATCCAATGCAACAGCATAACCGATACCGAATTTAACAAGCAATGCCGCATTGTAAATCAAATTATAGGTAGCAACAATATTTAGGGTTTCAAACTTTCCCTGAAACCACTTTGTGTAATCATTATTCTGTGATTTTTTGGTAACTTGACGTGAAGTGATTAAAGGAAGATTTTTAAGATTTTCCAGTTTAACAGTTTTAAATTTAGCCAATGGCGAATCTTTACGCATTAAAACGCCCCAAGTATCACTTGTCGGCAAAGTAATATTATCATATTTTGTGATATCCACCGGCTTGAATTAAATATTCCATCATCTTCACATTTCCGTTTCTGATGGCATATTCAAGCGGGGTCATTCCAAAACAATCTTTGCCGTTAATGGTCGCGCCATTTTTGAGCAATTCTTCAACCTTTCCAAAATTATTCTGTGCAACAGCTTCTGTTAATTGCCTTAGCAAATAGTTATGCATCTTTTTCTTTTGTATTTTATCTATTTTATGTATCATTTTCTTCATTTTTTTCATTTCTTCCATTTTCTTCTCCATACTATTTATCACATAAGTATTTATCTAAAAAAAATGGATTTTGTGATACTTCAACTTATTTTAAATGATAAACTCAATAAGTTTTAATCACGCATATCCTCAAATATGGGTTCATAATCAACACCAACTTTATCTTCATAAGATTTTATAAGTTTCTGAGTTGATTCGCTTGCTCCTGCATATTTTGCATAAAAAGACATAGGCACATTAAAACCCCACTCTTGAGCAGGTTCAAGTGCTATCCCATAGAGCCATCCGCGAGGAACAAAGACGATTAAATCGTCATGTTCGGCATAATCCAATAAAATTTTTAAGATAGATTCCGGAACTTTCTGATCAATAGCAATTTGAAGTACATAATACAAAGATTCTTTTCCTCTGGTATCGTGCTCCAACAAATATTTAATAATTTCCGGATCTTGATTAAGAATCACATTCCAGGATAATAGTGAATAACCCATGCAAGGTTCAGTAATACAATAATCTTTACTTTTATATTCTTTACTTTCAATGATATTTTGAATCTTTTCAATAGTGTTGAAAGAATTAATGATGTTTTTATCATAGCTATCCCCTCCCACGATAACTCTATCAGGGCAAACATTCTTAAAGTCAGCATCCCTGTATGAAAAACCAAATTTACCGGATAATATTACTACGTATTTTGTATCGCAAGGGTAACAATCTCCTTCTTTTCCTCTCAATGGTTTATCTGCCGGACATTTTTTTGCACATGTCGTTCCATTCCACATAGAATAAATTTCATTATAATATTCACTTGCTTCATCACATAAGTGTTGTAAACTTTTTCCGTTTATATATATAACATCTTTTTTTTCTTTGATGGCATACTGAACACAATTCTCCTGTTCATTTAATGTACCATCAAGACATTCGATATCTGTTGTTGCTCTTACTAAATCATCCCAGCACTTTTCTTCAGATTTATTTGCGTCTGCATATTTTTTCTTAGAGACACAAGCAACATCATATCCTCCTGATCCACCAGAGATAATTGTTTTTCTGTTGGGGCATATTTGTTCGCAGGAATTCCTGCTGCTAATACTAAATGCTTGATAATCATCACAATGTTCTTCCACTAAAAACGCTTGTGTAACATTGGCGATAAAAAACATACCAACAGCAATTAAAAGTGCTTTATTCATACCCATTCTCCATATAATTTTAGTATATAATATTCACGTTTTTTAACAAAATCAAAAGAAATTTTGGGATTTTAATTAGAGTTACTATGCTTTTTTAATCATTTCATACAAATCCAGTAAAAAATGATGAATATCATCAACTGAAGCTTCTTGCTCTGTCGCCATATTATTAGATTTAAATTTCACAGCTGTAATTTGTTTTTCCTCATTTGACATAACCTTAAGATTATTTTCTATCATATGCGCAAAACCATTGCGAATATCACTAATGGTTTTGTATGTTTCACCATTTGTTTTAAGGCTATGGTATTTTTCAAATAAACCATCTAGGTTTTCCTTCAACTTACTTAAAATATTATCTCTCTCACTATTTGCTTTATTATCAGATTTGATGACACAGCATATTGTCAATAAAGTTGTGATGGAAAGAGTCACATTAAATTCTGTCTTTGTAACTAAGTTTTTATAATTTTCAAGACATCTTGAAATAAAGTCATGAGAAAATTTATCATATTCCATTACATATTCCTATTTTTCCCATCCGTTTTCTTGTGCGGAATAAATTAATTCGTTTGTTCCACCAAGTTTTTGATAATATTGGTAATAATCAGCACAAGCTGTCCCATTTTTAATATCAAGATAAGTAGCACATTGAGAAGCTAGTCTGTATGCCATTTGATTTAATAGTTTTTGTTTTCCCGGATTTTCTGCTGCAGCTGATTTAATAAGAGATATGTGGCTATATATGCACATCACAACTACACCTAAACAAAAGACAACAACGTAAGTTATTTTTTTCATATCTAATCTCCTTATGTGATGTTTCAGTTATCTAAAGCATATTAAAGAGACATAAAAATTTAGTTAATTTTAAGATTTATAAACATTTCAGCTTTTTTCTCCCGAGGCATAAAAAACTAGCTTGACAAGATTCTTGTGATCTGTCCTGATGAAAGTATCGTTAACTACAATCAGCGTGAAAGTAGCCCACTTATCAAGGAGAATAACAAATGGCCGACAATCAAAGAACCGAGGCAGATGAACAAATGCTCAAAGCATTGTTTGCCGATGACTTCAAAGGCATGGAAGATGCCATCAAAAAAGGTGCTTCGCTCAACACGCCTTATAACGAAAGCGGATACACGCCTTTTCTTAAAATATGCAAGGAGCATATTTCGCCCGATATTATTGAATGGGCAATCAATCACGGCGGCAGCGTGACACAAACAACAATCAATAAAGAAACACCGCTTCATATAATGGCAAACAGAAGAAGTTTTTTTGATGCTTTGGAGGTATTGATTGCGCACGGCGCAGATGTTAATGCTCAAGATATTAATGGCGATACGCCTTTAATGCACCTGCTCGGTCATGGCAGTGTAACCATAACTTTTGAATAGAAAGGAAATATAATGACAAAGAAAGTATTGATAGTTTCATCAAGTTTGCGTGGCGGAAGCAATTCTGAAATTTTGGCACACGAAGCCGAAAGAGGTGCGAAAGATGCCGGAAACAATGTGGAATTCTTATCTCTTAAAGGGAAAGATATTAAATTCTGCATCGGTTGTTTAGCCTGTCAGAAAACCGGTAAATGCGTGCAAAAAGATGATATGGCGGATATGATTGGCAAAGTGCAAAATGCCGATGTGTTAATTTTTACGACACCGATTTACTACTATGAATTAAGCGGACAACTCAAAACCTTTTTAGACCGTTGCAATCCATTATTTCCACAAGAAAATAAATTTAAGGACGTGTATTTGATAACATCTTCTTATGATGATGCTGAAAATGCTTCGGATACGGCTGCAAAAGGTTTGCAAGGCTGGATAACCTGTTTTGAACAATCGCATTTGGCAGGAGTTCTGGCCGGTGGTGGTGTGAATGAGCCGAAAGACGCGGCTTCGCGTGAAGATTTATTGCAAAAAGCCTACGAATTAGGAAAGAATGTGTAAATTTTATACTATCTCTTATAAGAGCCGCTACGGAAACGTGGCGGTTTTAATTTAATGTTTTCAGCCATTCATTTAAGATAATCATTGCCTGAACGGTAAACATTGTTTCCAAAGCATAATGTAAGCGTTGCAGCCATTTCTTATCCGTTTGATGCACATTAAACGGTTTGTGCAACAGAAATGTTATCACAAACAAAACGGCAAGTAAAATTAACTGATATTGCATTATAGTGTTCCTTAATCTGGATATGATAAGGAACCTATATAACAAAATAGTGAATAAAAATTTAAGTGATTAAAGATCTCACCAAAATTAACTTTAATTTTAAGATTGTTTTTATATATTAGAACATCATAAAATTAGGAGATTATAATGGCAAAAGTAATGATAATCAATGGTGGACCCCGTAAGAACTTTAATACAGCTAAGTTATTAAAAGAAGCAATGCGTGGGGCAAACGACGCTGGTGCGGAAGTTGAATATGTTAATTTATATGATATTGCCTATAAGGGCTGTATCAGTTGTTTGATATGTAAGCGCAAGGGCGTTGAACAAAAGGGATTATGCTTTTATAAAGATGCCCTGACACCGATACTGGAAAAATGTCTTAATGCCGATGCGGTTATTGTCGGTTCACCTGTGTATCATTCTTATCCAACAGGTATGTTTCGGAGTTTTTTAGAACGTTTTATGTTTCCGGCACATACATATTTGATTGATAAGGAAAATGGTGGTTTGAAACGCATTTTAAACCATACGTTGCCTGTTGGTGTCATTATGACGATGAATGCTACCGAAGAACAATTCAAACAACATCATTATGATGTTGTATTGGGTGATAATGAATGGAGCCTGCGTGCTATCTTTGGCTATTCGGAAACGTTATACGCCTTTGATACATTCCAATACACAGATTATTCCAAATACGATTGTGATTTATTTGACCCAGTTCATAAAGCCAAAGTTCGTGACGAGCAATTCCCGAAAGATTTAGAAGCCGCATACGAAATGGGTAAAAGATTAGCAACAATGAAGATGTAAAGGAGAATGGAAGATGAATATTTATAGTTATAGTGTCACCAAGCCAAATGGTGAAGAATTGAAACTGGCAGATTTGAAGGGCAAAGTTATGCTGATTGTCAACACGGCAACCGGATGCGGATTTACACCGCAATATGAGGCATTGGAACAAATGTATGAGAAGTATCACGATAAAGGATTGGAAATTATTGATATTCCTTGCAACCAATTCGGACATCAAACACCTGGAACAGATGATGAAGTGCACGAGTTCTGCCAATTGCATTACAATACCAAATTTGCTCAAATGAAGAAATCCGATGTAAACGGTGTAAATGAATTACCTCTTTATACTTATTTAAAAGCACAAAAAGGCTTTGCCGGATTTTGGGAGCATAAATTGAGCAAACTCTTGGCGGAAATGCTCTCTAAAGAAGATAAAGATTGGAATAAAAAGCCGGATATCAAGTGGAACTTCACCAAGTTTTTGGTTAATAAAAACGGCGAAGTTGTGGAACGCTTTGAGCCAACCGCCGATATGAACGATGTTGAAGCCAAAATCGCAAAATTGCTTTAATAGGAAGTTGATAATATGAATCGTGATAAAATCATTATAAAAACCAGCATTATGGGTATTTTAACCAATGTGCTTTTGGCGGCATTTAAGGCTGCTGTCGGAATTGTATCCAACTCTATTGCCGTGATATTGGATGCGGTGAATAATTTATCCGATGTGCTTTCATCCATTATTACGATTGTAGGAACAAAACTGGCGGGAAAACTGCCGGATAAAAAACACCCGTTGGGTTACGGACGCATTGAATACTTAAGCGCAATGATTGTGTCGGGGATTGTGCTGTATGCCGGTATTACTTCACTTGTGGAATCAATCAAGAAAATCATTTCTCCTGAAATACCGGATTACAGTATTACTTCGCTCGTTATTATAGCAGTTGCGGTCGTTGTAAAAGTTATCTTGGGAAAATACGTCAAAGCACAAGGCAAAAAGGTCAATTCAGGTTCTTTGGTCGCTTCCGGTTCCGATGCCCTGTCGGATGCCATATTATCTGCTTCGGTATTGGTATCGGCAATTATCTTTATTTTCAGCGGACTTTCTCTGGAAGCCTATGTCGGCGTGGTCATTTCCGGTTTTATCATCAAATCCGGTATTGAAATGATGATGGAAACATTGAATGAGATTTTGGGCACCAGAGCCGATACGGAAATCACAAGCAAAATTAAGCATCTTTTAGCACAAATGCCGGAGGTGCGCGGGGCTTATGACTTGGTTATGTATAATTACGGGCCGGATAAGTATTATGCTTCAGTGCATATAGAGGTACCGGATACGATGAGCGCCAAAGAAATAGACCGTCTGACCCGTCAGGCAGAAGCAAAAATATATGAACAAACGGGCGTTATTTTGGCTGGTGTCGGCGTATATGCCTATAATACAAAAAATGACGAGGCTATGAAAATTGAAAAAGATGTCAAAAAACGTGTATTACAGCATAAATGGGCGGTTCAGGTTCACGGATTTTATTTGGATATTGAGGCAAAAAAGATGCGCTTTGATGTGGTAATGAGTTTTGGTATTATACCGGAAGACGGCGTAAAAACCCTTTATGAAGAAATACGTCAAGCCTATCCGCAATATGACTTGACAGTTGCCCCCGATGTTGATGTTTCAACAACGGATTGAAAATGGCGAATCCAACAAAACCAAGCCGAGTTTAACCGCTCGGCTTAAAGTTTATTCCAAAGATTTGTGCATATATGAACACAAAAATAATTGTAACTATTGACATTACAAAAAATGTGTTTTATATACATAAATGAAATGTAACAAAGTTTATTACAATTAGGAGAAATACAATGAAAATTGCAATCGTGTGCGCCAATGGCAGAGCAGGAAAATTGATTACCAGAGAAGCGGTTGACAGAGGTTTGGATGTCACGGTATTTGTTCGTGGCAAAAATGAAACAGTAGCAACCAAAAGCATTGAGAAAGATTTATTTGATTTAAGCCAAGAAGATTTAAAAGATTTTGATGTGGTGATTGATGCTTTCGGTGCGTGGACGGAAGATACCTTACCGTTACATAGCAAATCATTAAAACACTTGTGCGATATATTATCCAACAGCGATACAAGATTGTTGGTTGTTGGTGGTGCTGGTAGCCTTTATGTGAATAAAGAGCATACTATGCAAGTTGTGGATACACCAGATTTTCCTGAAATGTTTAAACCTCTTGCCAAAGCACAGGGTAAAGCATTAGAAG
>JAFSUB010000012.1 GCA_017445475.1 Alphaproteobacteria bacterium | reverse complement strand
TCATAAAGAATTTCTTTTCAGGTTCCTTTTTTTCATACAGACCTCGTTCTTTATTGTTAAAGCACGCTGCCTGTATATCCTCTTCCTATTCACTTGTTCTATAACCTCCGGCTCAAAAAGTCCCCTTCTAAAAACCGGTGAATGTGCTTATAGTCCATCCCCTCCCCTCTGTCAATACTTTTTTTTAAAAAAAATCATTTTTCTTCCATCTTTTTGAATTTTCAGGATTTTATTTTTTTCTCATCCCTTTTTTTCTTTCCTTTTTATTAACCTTAAAGCACTACAATAAGCCAAGCAATCGGGCATATTTTTATCGATTCGCTTTAAACGACAAAGACAAGAACTTGGAGATGAGCAGATGACATTTCAATTTTTCACCTTAGGCGGCAAACAATTTTGGGAAGATGTTTTTTACTACCAAAAATGGCGCATACAAAGACATTATCGCACAAAAAAATATCGTTTGCTTGATTCTTTTGACATTCGGCGCGCAAGCGGCACCTTTGAAGAGTGCCGTCAGGCTTTTTTGAAATTTATTGAAATGTATGAAATCCCCCGTCAGAAAGGGCCCCTTATCGTATTGATTCACGGCTTATCGCAAAGCAAAGACATTTTCAAACCTTTGTCTTTAGCGCTTGAAAAAGAAGGATTTAACGTTGCTGCCATCAACTACCCTTCAACAAAAAAATCGATGAAAGCGCATGCAAGCGACCTTGCTTTTTTACTTTCCCATTTAGAAGATGCTGACAGCATAATCCTCATTGCCAAAGGCACAGGGGCAATTTTGTTACGCTATCTCTTAAAAGAAAGAAATCTTGCCGAAAATAAATTTCAAATTGAAAAAATCATCGAGATTAATCCGACAAATCTCGGCAGCGACATCTGCACCATTTTATCGCGCTATAAAATTTTCAACTTCATTTTCGGACCGGCCTTAAAAGAGTGTTCGGTGGGCAATGTCAGATTGCTTGAAAAACTTCCGATCGGCATTCCCGTCGGGTTAATATTTTGCGAAACATATCGCGATAAAATCTTAAAACCCATCATCAAGCGCTATGAGGGAATCCACATTCCGGGCGATCTTCAGCACCAAGATTTCGGAACAGCCTCAACCTATATTGAAAACAAGCACTTCAACATTTTCAAAAACAAACAGCTCATCGAAAAATGCGTGTGTTTTTTAAAGAAAAATACGTTTTGAAAACTTTAAAAATAATGTAACAAATTTTCCTTTCAATTTATGTTATCATGAGCTATGATGGAAAGATGAGGTTTTAAAATGAAGTCTGTTGTAATAACCGCTTTAATGTTTGCCGCTGTGATGCTCGCGCTTTATTTTCGTGTTTTTGAGTTTATGTCGGGCAAATATTTTCACATTGCAGCTTTTGCTGTGCTTGTGGTCGTCTTGGCTCTGGCTCTTAAAATTTTGGGAAACCCCTTTGCCGGCAAGGAGAAAAACGATGAGTAGAAAAAACGTGATAAGCAAATTTTGTGCCATATTCTTCATCGTTTTCAGCATCTGTTTTTTTAGTATTGGATCGGTGCGCGCTCAAACGCCGGCTATGGCTTTAGGATTTAGTAGTGCTATAAAACAAACTCAAACCGGAGAGGTGACAGACCCATACGGCAACGTTCGTAAAAGTTCTTCCGGCAACCCTGTCATGAAAGGCTGCACACCTCTGCCCGAAAAATATGAAGAAATCCGCGCCTGCATTTTGTGCAATCTGTTTGAAGTTATTTTAAAAACAGACCAAAACATGGCCTCTCAATCTTTCGACAAGCTCGCGGGCGGCTTCAGAAACGTCATTTTAATGGTTCTTGCGCTTTACATTGCTTATCAAACCTTAATGAGCGTCAGTGCCCTAACCAAGCAGGATTTGGCAAAATATCTTCAAGGCATTGCCATTCAGTCTTTCAAAGTCTTACTTGCCGCACTTTTGCTCACAAATTCGGCATACATATACAATTACGTCATCAATCCGATTATGAACGCGGGGCTCGAATTCGGCCTTGCCATCATCAAAGCGGACGTTTTAAGCGATTTGCAAAAATACAGCGCCGAATACACCTTTGAAAGCGGTGTCATAAGCAACGCGCTTTTAGCAAACGTTATGGGAACGGTCAAACTTTTCAGCAACACGGCGGCCGAACTTCCGGCCATCGGCGGCTCGCTGATTTGCATTTCAACACACGAAGCCGTCAAATTTCTCATCGATTTATCAATGTTTATCGAAGGTTTAATTTGCCTTGCGTTCGGATGGGCAATTGCCATTGCCTGCTGCTTTTATCTTTTGGATTCGGTCATTCGGTTCGGCATTTTCTGCACGCTTTTGCCATTTTTAATTGCATGCTGGCCTTTCAAAGTAGCGGCCAAATACACTAAAACGGGCTGGGATATGTTCATGAACGTGTTTTTCAACTTTGCGATGATGGGGCTTGTCATAACCCTTTCTTCCGAGCTCATCTCACAGGCTTTAACAGGCGGCGGTGGTGGCAGAGAGGCACTTGAAGAAGCCATGAACGGCAATGACATTGAAACCTTAAAAAATATGATGGATTTAGACGGCGCAAAATTCTTGGTATTGATAGCCTGCTGCATTTTTGCCTTTAAGATTGTCGGCCAAATCAACGAGCTTGCAAGTTCCATCTCAAGCACCGATGGCGGAAGCGCAATGGGCAGCAAAATTGGCGGATTGGCGGCGCAAACAGCCAAGAAAGTCGGCGGCACGGGCTTAAAAATTGCCGGTGCGGCAACAGGCGTTACAGGTGTTGTTAAAGGTTTGAAAGACCGCGCAAACAAACGCACCGATGCCATACGATCAAGAGTCGGCGGCGGTTCAAAGAGCAACCCCGGCGGCAATCAGGGCGGCGGCAATCAAAACCAAAACCAAAATCAAAATCAACCCCCACCACCACCGGAACCTACTGAAGATTATGGCGCAGATACTTCGGCTGAAGACTAAATACGTCAAAGGACTAAAAAGCGATGATACAAACAAAAGACATTTTCAAAGCCCTTAAAACTGCGTTTCTTGTCGTGGCGGCGGTTTTGTTTTTGTCTGCCTGCGGCGTGAACAGCGACAAAAACAGTGTTGCCATCATCAGCGATGAAAAAGATGTTGACGGAATGGTTCTTCAGGAACAACAACGTTCCTGCTGGCAGGCAGAGCTTTTAGGTCTTTTTTACAACGCCATGGGTGAGGCCTCCGTTAAGGCTTATCCCAAAGTAACGTCAAGTGCCATGCCGTTCATGATGGTTGCTTTTGCGGTTTGGCTTTCCATCAGGCTGCTAAAACACGTTTCGTCTGTGGTTGAGGAAAGTCCGGCCGAGGTTTGGAGCGAAGTTGCAAAAATGGCCTTCACATGCCTTATATGCGGCCTTCTTGCATCTTCCACAACATTCTTGCTTTGGACATTAAACACCATTATTTTGCCGATTTACTACACATTTTTAGAATACGGCAGCCTCATCTTAAACAATCTGTCCGAAGGCGGCGATGTCAGCTCTCAAGGTATTTATATGGGGCAGCCAAACGATGGTGTGTGCCTTATATATACAAATGACATTGTCTGCAAAGCGCCCCCTCTTGAAAAAGTAACAAACAACGTGTTTCCCTCCGGTCCGAATGAGCTGATGCAATGTTTAACCTGCGCAACGAGCGACCGCTTACAGGTCGGTTTTGCCATTGGCAAAGACTTAATGGGGGTGGGCAATCTTTCGTCCGTTCTCGGCGGGTTTTTGATGTTTACCGTTTTCTTCATTGTTAAATTTTCGTTTGTCTTTTATATGATAGACAGCATTTTCCGTATGAACATTATGGTCATCTTATTGCCGTGTTTAATTATGGCGTATCCGTTCAAATTTTCCAGAAAGTGGGCCAAAGCCGGCTTTTTAGGCGTTTTAAATTCTGCAGCAATCATCGCCTTCATCGCCATTTTGGCTTCAATGGCCATTTTGGCCATGCAAATGATTTTAATTGACAATTCCGAAACACTCGGCACCAAAAGCTTATACCGCGAGTTCGGCCCTGAAGTCTTATCCCTCATCTTAATTGCGTTTTTAATCTTAAAAAGCATCGGTTTGGCTGTCGGTTTAGCGGGAACGCTTGTCGGTGGCGGTGCAGGAACAAACTTCCAAAAAAGAATCGGCAAAATGGCGGCTTGGATTGGTAAAAGAGCTTTTTCAATAGTAACCGGCGGTGTCGGCAAAATTCTTTTAAGCACAACTGCCGGACAAAAACTGAAACAAGCACTCGATAACGCCAAAAAAGCCATCAACAAGGCAGCGGGGAGACAGTAAAGATGAAAATATTTTCTCCGACATGTCTTCTCAATCTTTTGTTTTTATGCCTTGTTTTTTTTGGTGCAAACTCTGTTTTAGCCGATGAAATCGACAGAACCATTCCGCAGATTCAGTGTGGCATCACCGAAAACGGCGCAGCGATTATGGTTGCGCGAGATGAGTGTTATCAATGCAAAAAAACAACCAGGCCGGCGCTTGAGCTCTTAAAAAAACAGCTCAAAAAAGGCAACTTTGCCGTGCTTTTCGGCGCTCAACTTGCCGCGCCGGCGTTGCTTTTAAAAGAAATTGAATACGAATACAAACAAGTTCCGAAAAATGCCGTTGTTCCGCGAAATTGTCAACCGGCTCCAAACGGCGGCGGGCTGTCGGAAAAACAAACAAGAGTTTTGTTCATCAAACTTGCCGAACAAGCCGGTCAACACTGCATCGTTTCAAACTTCACCGTAAAATATGCCTATTGCTACGGCTGTGAAGTTGTCGAAACACTGTCTTCAGCTTTCATCAAAGCGGCCAAAAAGGGCTATGAGGTTACAAAACAGGCAGCCAATGCCATTCTGATTTTTGCCATCATCATCTGGCTGTGTTTTTTCGCCTTAAAAAATGTTTCGTCATTTACAACCGTTGAACCCATGCAAATGTTGCAAGAACTGATGGTTCAATGTTTCAAGGTTATTGTTGCCTTTGTCATCATCAATTCGGGCATTCAGGTCATCTTAAACTACACACTGGTGCCGATTATGAACACAGGGCTTGAATTTGCCGACACCCTTGTTGACACAACAGCCATCACCGTTAAGCCGACCATTTCCATCTCAAGAGAATCATCAAGCTCGGGAGATGGTGCAGGATCTGCCGGAACGGGACAGGGAGGTGTCAGATGATAAAATCAAAAACGCTCTTTTTCAAATTTATCATCACGGCCTTGCTGCTCATTACGTCTTCTTTGGCGCAGGCGGCAGATTACAGCAAAACACTTTCACCGCAAGAAAGACAAAACATTTGCGATTCACTTCAGGCCGCGCAAACAAAAAAATCGGGCAGCGATGAATCGCTTGACAATCCCATTGTGCCGAACGGCGCCCTGCTCGGTGTTTACAATGCAACCCGAAACATCAGCCAATCAATTGCCATGGTTTCCGTTTTGGGCGACACTTTGATGTGCCACGCCGTTCACGGCCAAGACAAGAAAAGTGTCAAAATCCCAAAAACGAACATCAGCCTTTTCAGCTATCCGAACGTACCGATGTGGCTTTGCGGCGCAATTATATATTGTTTCGGCTTTATGATGGTTCTTTCCATCACGTTTTATGTTGTTGACATTGCCTTCAAACTCGGCCTTGCAGTTCTTTTGCTGCCCATCGGTGTTGCCTTATGGCCGTTTTCCGCCAAAATCAAAGATCTTGATGTTTTGGCAAAACTGATTGCCATCATCTTAAAAAGCGCAGCCATATTTGTTTTTCTGGCGCTCACAACGTCTTTTGCCCTCAATTTAATCGGCGTTGCCGTTGGCGGACTTGAAGAAGTTTTTGATGTCATCACGGAAAATGCCGATTCCGACGTTGTTTCCGAACACTTCACACTTACGAGCTCGGCCTTTTTAATTGTGGTTGTCGCCTTAATATACGGCTTTAAGCTCATCGGCGCCGCTGTTTCAGACTATGCGTCAAAATTCTTCCCCGATAAAGCATTCGGTCAGGCGGCACCCATCCATGGCATGATGACACAGTCGATTGATTTTGCCACCAAAAAAGTTGTTAAGCCCGCCGCCTCACTTGTCCACGACATTGCAACAACTCAGGCCGGACGCGGTGTTGTTCAGGTCGGGAAATTCATCAGGGGCGACTTTAAAAGAAGACCTGCGCCCGCAACTTCCACACAACCGCGCCCGCAAACTCCTGTGCCTTCAGCCGGCGGACCGATTCCTTCGCCCACACCGACAGGCCAAACACCGACACCTGCTTTTTCTCAAGCCGCACAACCTTTGCAAGACACCGAACAACAGGAAACACCAAAACCCTTAAGCCCGACAAGAAAAACCGTCAACGCCGTGCGCAGGGTTATCGGCAATATGTTCATTCGCACGGGCGAACAAATGCAAGACCACAGACCGCGTCAAGAAAACGCAAAAGACGCCGAAGAAAGACGGCTCAAAGAAAAAGAATATGATGACAACAGGAAGAGCTTTTTGGGAGGAGAATAAATGAGAACAAAAAACTTACTTTCAAAAGCATTATTTGTCATCAGCATTTTAAGTTTTTGCGCTTATACCCTGCCCTCTTTTGCTGAAAATCCGTGGCAAAATTCAACTTATCAAACTCAAGAGGGCAACACAAACGGTTCTTGGCCGAGCGGCTTTAGCGATTGGACAAAGAGCCAATGC
Organism: Alphaproteobacteria bacterium; assembly: GCA_017445475.1. Lineage (GTDB taxonomy): Bacteria > Pseudomonadota > Alphaproteobacteria > RF32 > CAG-239 > UBA1254. Next base: position 49,314 of record JAFSUB010000012.1, on the reverse strand, counting down.
GAAAAGAAAGACTGTTCTAACACAACTTGCACCGTTCAAACAAACAATTCCGGTCGCGTTTCAACACAATGTCCGTCGGGGAAGCGCTATGATGTTGATGCCAACTGCGTGATGAATCAAAATGCAAGCGGCTGCTCGTGTCTGGACACCATTCCGGCATCATCCATCACCAGAGTTTCCGAAACAATTTGTTACCGCGCATCGGGCGCCGGCGGCAATGATACGGCACGAAACCACTTCGGAAACGATTATGGCGCCGCAGAAGGAACATACGTTACGGCTGCAGCTGACGGCGTGGTTGTTTGGGCAAAATCGATGGGAATGGCCGGCCGAACCATTGTCATTGAACATGAAAAAAAATGTTCCTGCTCGGGAAGCGGCGAATGCGACAAATATTACACAAGTGTTTATATGCATTTGTCTGCTTATGTTGTAACGGGTGGAAGTGTGAAAAAAGGCGACGTCATCGGGCTTGTCGGCGGTTCGAATTATGTCAACAAAATTCTTTGCGATCCGCCAAAGAAAGCACTTTATAACGGCGATTGCTATGCCTACAGCCCCCACCTTCACTTTGAACTTCACAGCGGTTCTTTCAGAGAAAAAGGATACACAAAATACGGGCACGGCTCAATTAAAGATTCCATCATCGATCCTTTGTGCGATGACATTCAAAGCTTTTGCGGCGGCGGTTCAAACAACACTCAAGAAGAATGCACGGGCAAAACAAACACCAACCAGTGGCAACCTTTAAGCGATGAGGCCAAACAAAATAAAGCCGTTGCCACACCGCCCGAAAATTTTTCAACCACTTCGCCCACATCAGGCGAAGACTATAACAACAGCGGCTATGCTCAAGGCGGCGGTCAAGATACACAAAAATGTGCCTTTGAAAACTTTATGCCCGACAACGACACGTGTTATTTCTGCCCGCTGTTTAAGGTCATTTTCAACACGGCAAGCACTTTGGCACAAAAATCATACAACGCCTTAAAAGACGGTATTGCAAACGTTGTGCTGATCGGCTTTGCACTTTGGATTGCATTTTTCGTGTTAAAACACGTTTCCGCACTTGAGGTCAAAAAACCGAGCAAAATGATACAAGAACTCCTTATCCAATCGTTCCGTGTTTTGATTGTTTTCCTCATCTTAAAACTCTCATACTTCCAAGTTTTGAATTTAACGCTCGGTCCTGTTTTCAACACAGGTATGGCGTATGCCCAACAAATTTCCGGCACAAAAGAATGCAACACCGGCGCCTCATATATGCAAGGCATATCAGGCTATACTTCAAAACCCGGCGACGGCGGCGCTTTGCCGGCTTCAATGGGACAAAACGTTGTTTGCTCAATCAAAGCGATGCAAGATAATGTCTACAAACTCATAGCCTACGGCAATCAATGCCGTTGCTTCGGCTGGCGCATTAAACCTTGGGTGCGTCATCTCATTCCGAACTTTGCCTACATTTTAACCGGCTGGGTGTTAAAAATCGGCGGGCTTATTCTGCTGCTTGCTTTTCCGTGGTGCTTAATCGATTGCCTGCTTAATATGGCCATCGCCGCGGCGTTATTGCCTGCGGCCATCGGCGCGTGGGCTTTCAAGATAACTGCGCGATATTTAAAAAAGATATGGGACATTTTCTTAAACGCCGTTTTCCAATTTGTCTTTTTAAGCATCATCTTATCCATCATCATGGTCGTCGTCGGACAATTCACCGAGCGTCTTGAAATGTATGCCACCGATTTTGACACAATCATCAATCCGGTAACAGGCCTTGCATTCTGGGGAGTAAATGCGGCACGGTTGCTTTTGGTATGTCTGCTCGGCTGGGTGTTTTTGGATCAGGGAAAATCCCTTGCAAAAACATTTGCAAGCGCGCCTTCGGTCAGTGTCGGCGGCAAAACCGGCGGTTTATTTGCACAAGCGGCCACGAGGCTCAGCGGCGCCAAAAAAGGCAAAGACGGCAAGCATCATGGTGTTTGGGGTCTTGCCAAAGGCACGGCCTCGCTTGGTGGCTTGGCGGCCAATCATTATCTTGGTATGCCCATAAGACGCAAAATCAACCAAAACCGAATCAACAAGCTTAAAGACACCGGCACCGCCGTCAAAGATGCCGGCGGCAAAATCATCGCCTATGAAAAAACAAAACGCGGCTTTTTCGGTTTGGGACGAAAAATCACGCAGCGCGTCAACATCGATAAAGACGGGCTCGAAACCTTATCTAAAGAAAAATTGCCCATTATGGAAAGTCTTTCTTTAAGAGGCACTTCGTCGCAAACACAAAGCGGTGCAAGCCCGACAATGTCTAAATCCCAGCAGGTCTTTCAAGACAACATTCTTTCCGTGCGCGAGAAAAAGGCGGCAGACGGGACGGTGATACAAAGAGATCAGGCTTGGAACAATAAAATTATCAATCAGTATATGTCCGCCGAGGACGGAACGCTTAACCACTATCAGCTTTCCGAAATTTTCAAACAATCTTCCATGAGCCTTGAAACCATCAATGAATCGGCTTCTCTGACGATTTTGAACGCCCGCGGTCAATCTGTTGACAATAAGTTTAATTCAAGAAACATCGCCATGCAGGGCAATAAATTTGTCTTAACGCAAGAAAACCGCGACGGCAGCACCACAACGCTTGAAACGCAATTTGGCACAACACTCAACATCAACGGTCAGGAAATTGAAACATCACTTCGCTTCAACCGAAAAGGCTTGCTTGAAACAAATCTTGAAATAAACGGACAAGAAACGCTTGTCCAAATCGGCCAAGACGGAAAGGTTTTCACAACAGATTCAAAAGGCAATTCTTACGTTATCGGCCAAATGAGCGGCGCGCTTCAAATGGTTTCAACGCTTTCAACGACAGATGCCAAAGGCAATAAAACCATCATCACCGACAACGGCCTGCAACGGCGAATCATTGCACAGCCGGCCGGCAAAGAAACCGCCGTGCATTATGAATTTAACGACAGTTATCATCAAAAATACAGCCACACAAGGCTTATGGACGGCAACGGCAATTTATCCGAAGTGATTGATAAAAAAGCCGCCATGCTCGGCTTTAATGAAAATGACAGAGCTTTGCATGCCGCCGAGGTTCGAACAGGAAGCTGGCAGGCAGTTAATGCCGACGCGCTCAACACAAAAGGTCTTTCAGACGACGGACGAAAAGTTTCTCAAACTCAGGGCTCGCCGCTTGATTCGCATTCTATTGATCCGAAACTTCAAAAACAATATGATGCCGAACGCGAACAACAATTCCGGTTTGAAAAAGATAGAAAGCAAAAGGGCAAAGATAGGCTGGAAAAAGATAAGCAAAACCAGTTTGCAAATGCTTATGATGAGAGGATTCGCGCGCAAAAACGACGTGATGACGCCCTTCAAGAGCTCAAATTGGCCGAACGTGCATACAAAACATATCTCTCCTATCTCGGTCCCGACACGGCTTATCAAGACAGCAAACTTGCCGACCTTAAAGCAAAATTTGACAGCGCGCAATCTGTTTATGCGCAAGCTCAAAACGAATATAACATCGCTTGGCGAAGGGAGCAGTTGTCCAAAAACAAGCTTTAAGAAAAACAATTAGTCCACATTTTCATTTTTGTCTTGCATATTTTTACAAACACGTTATGATGTCGTTTAGTAAATCAACTTTAACAAGAGGCAAAAAATGGAAGAAATTATTTTCCCAAATCAAATCAGATTACAAAGAAAACGCAAGGGCATATCAATGCAAGCGCTTGCCGATCATTTGGGTGTGAGCTTGTCTGCCGTTTCAAAAATCGAGAAAGGCTATCGCCGTCTTAATCAGGAACAGCTTATTTCCGTTGCAGAGTTAACCGATTGCGCTTTGCAAGACTTATATGTCAACGAGCTTAACTCAACGCAAGAGGTTGTTCAGGCTTGGCGGCGCGAACAGGAAAGACGCACAAAAATCAACACCGACGCCGGTTTGAAAATTTTGGGCGCCGCTCTTCGTTACATCAGAACAAACAAAGACTTAACCTTAATGGAAGTTGCCGAAAGTGCGGATATGACATTGTCCGTTTACCACCGCATTGAAATGGGCCAGCGTGAAGTTTCCGACAAGGAATTTAACAACATCTCGAAAGCGTTTGCCTACACGCCTGAAAAACTGAAAGCCGAAATTCAAAAGCTCAAACAGTCCGGTCTTTTGCAAGACATTATGGACAAGACCGATGCCAAATACAAATCTTTGGCAACACCGAAAGGCTCACACGTTTCAATGTATGGCATATACACGGCCGAGATGCCCTCAATTAAGGTATACGGCTCGCCGACTGACAACGGCAACATCTTGATTGATATGGAAGATGAAGACGCCAAAGAAATTGTCTGCCCGTTTCAGCTGGCAAACAAGCGCGAAGCATACGCCATCAACCTGTGCACGCGCCGTTTGGGCAATCTGCTTCCCAACAGGGCGATTTTGTTCGTTGATCCGCAAGAAATGGCCAGCATCGGCGATATTGTGCTATATTACATTTCCGAAAATGAGGCAATGTTGCTCAGCATCCGCGATGATGAAACGGGCGGTTTATACGGCCTGCGCTACAATCCCGATGAAAGGGTTGAGCTTGCGCCCGACCGCTTGTCTAAAATACACAAAGTGGTCGCAATCAACCTGTAAGCTTTGCACCCCTATTAAAATTGCCGGATACACACCGGCAATTTTTTTTATGGCACAAAAAAAATAATGCTTGATTTTAAAAATTTTTCGGTTTAGATATGAGTGCAAATCGGCAATGGTGCCGGTTTGAAAACAACATAACACACACGCAAGACACAGGCGAATCGTCTTTTGATGAAAAGGCAAATGTTTGCTCCGGTGCCTTAAGAAATTAGGGCCGAATTCTTGCGGCGGTTTAACCGGAAAAGAAAAGGAATTTAAAATATGTCACTTCCGACTTTTACATTGCGCCAGCTCGTTGAAGCAGGTGCACACTTCGGACACCACGCACGTCGCTGGAATCCGAAAATGGCTCCTTACATTTATGGTAAGAAAGACAACATTCACATTATTGACCTGCAAAAAACATATCCTCTGCTTTACACGGCGCTTAATGCGGCGCGTGAGGTTGCATCTCAAGGCGGCAAAATTTTGTTTGTCGCAACAAAAAAGCAGGCTCAAGACATCATCAAAGAAAATGCTCTCCGTTGCGGCCAATATTATGTGAATTATCGCTGGCTCGGCGGTATGCTCACAAACTGGAAAACGGTTCACAAGTCCATTATGCGTCTTGTCAAATTAAACGAGATGTTTGAGAAAAACGAAACAGAGGGTTACACCAAAAAGGAAATTTTGAATTTAAAGAAAGAGCAGGAAAAGCTTGCCCTTTCGTTGAACGGCATTATGAACATGGGCGGTCAGCCTGATATGCTTTTCGTGATTGACACACCCAAAGAATCTCTTGCCATTAAGGAAGCCAAAAAGCTTGGCATTCCCGTTGTCGGCATTGTTGACACAAACGCCGATCCGACAGAGGTTGACTATCCCGTTCCGGCAAACGATGACGCCGTTCGCGCCATCACGCTTTATTGCGAGCTGATGAGCGCCGCCATCGTTGACGGTATGGCGTCCGAAATTGCTGCTCAAGGTGTCAAGGTTGAACCTGCCCTTGAACAAGAAGAACAAAAAGAAGCCGAGGTAAAAGCGCCCAAGAAAAGAGCGCCCAGAAAAGCAAAAGCTGAAGAAGCCGAAGCCGAATAACTCTGTTTAGCAAAAAAAACAAGGCGGCGCGCTCTGCCGCCTTTGGTTCAAATTTTACATCAAAAAAAGGAAAAAGAAAATGGCAGAAATTACAGCCGCTAAGGTCAAAGAATTAAGAGAAACAACCGGCGCCGGCATGCTTGATTGCAAAAAGGCATTGGTTGAAGCAGACGGCGATATGGAAAAGGCCGTTGATTGGCTCAGAAAGAAAGGGCTCGCCACAGCCGCAAAAAAAGCAAGCCGCATTGCCGCCGAAGGTTTGGTTTCGGTTTGCGTCAAAGACAACAAAGCTTCTGTTGTTGAAGTCAACTCCGAAACGGATTTTGTTGCGAAAAACGACATTTTCCAAGAATATGTTCAAGACGCCGCAACCGTTGCTTTGCTTTCAGACGGCGACATTGAGAAGATGAAAAACTTCGGTTGCCCGAAATGCGGCAAAACATTTGGTGAGCGCTTAACGGACATGATTGCGAAAATCGGTGAAAACATGAATTTGCGCCGTGCCGCCGTTTTAGAAGTTCAAAACGGTGTGGTCGCAACCTATGTTCACAGCGCCTTAAAGCCGAACTTGGGCAAAATCGGTGTTTTGGTTGCGTTCGAATCGAATGCCGACAAAGAAAAATTAAACGAGCTCGGCAAGCATATTGCCATGCACATTGCCGCATCTTCGCCTTTGTTTTTGAACATTGCAAGCGTTGATGAAGCTGCGCTCAAGCACGAACGCGACATATATGCCGAGCAGGCCAGAGCTTCGGGCAAGCCCGAAAACATCATTGAAAAAATGGTTGAGGGCCGCATCAGAAAATATTACGAAGAAGTTGTGTTAGAAGAGCAGGCATACATTATGGACCCCGACAAAAAGGTCAAAGATGTTTTGGCCGATGCCGCAAAAGAGCTTGGATGCGACATTAAGCTTTCATCTTACGTTCGCTTTAAGCTCGGTGAAGGTTTGCAGAAAAAAGAAGAAGATTTTGCAGCCGAAGTTGCAGCTCAGCTCAAGAAGTAAGTTTACTTTTTCAAAAACAAACTCAAAAAAAACACCCGAAAGGGTGTTTTTTTCTTTACATTTAGGGCAAATCTTTGCATAATGGATTTGTAGCCGGTTGGCTATGGTGTTCACAAGACACTTTCGTAATATTAGCTCCTTTTTGGGGAGCGGACGATATAAGGCATTGCGCGAATTAGTCCATCTGTATTACGACAGTTTTGTGGCTCCCCGTTTTGAGATTTTTTTTCAAAACGGTTTTTTCGTTCAAAACCAAAAAAGGAGTTTAAAAAAATGATAAACAAAACAGAAAGAAGAAGACTTTTAAAAAGCCTTTATCAAGAACTTCAGACAAAGATTTGGGCACTTCAAAAGCAAAGCGGGCTTGAGCCGAAAGAGTTCTTCTTAAAATGCGGCCTGTCCGAAAAAACATTTTGCACAAAGAAGCTAACACACTTTAGGCTCGGCATATTACAGCAAATTCAATATCTGCTCTCGCTTTATGACCTTTGTCTTAAAATTGAATTTGTGCCTTTTAAAGATGAAAAGTAAAACATTTGTGTGCTAATATACACCCTCAAAAGCGTTGATGTAAATCTGCCTGATTTCCTCAACAAGCGGATAAACCGGATTTGCGCCCGTGCACTGATCATCAAAGGCCAGCATTGAGAGCTCTTCTAAATTTGTCATAAACGTTTTTTCATCTATGCCATATTCTCTGATAGACTTTGGAATACCCACCTCTTCTTTAAGTTTTGCAACAGCGTCAAGCAACAAACGGGTGCGCACATCTTCGCTTGTTTTTTCATCTGCAAGATACAAAACGTGTGCAATCTGTGCATAGCGCTTTTGGGCTTCAGGTGCTTTATATTGCGGAAAAATCGCCTGTTTTTTCGGCTTATCGGTCGCATTAAAGGCAATAATCTGGCAAATCAAAAGCGCATTGGCCACGCCGTGCGAAATACCATACATCGCGCCCAATTTATGCGCCATAGAATGGCACAGCCCCAAAAATGCGTTGGAAAAGGCCATACCGGCAATTGTTGCGGCATTGTGCATTTTTTCACGCGCCACCGGATCTGCCGCCCCGTTTTGATAAGCGCGCGGCAAATAGCGGAAAATCTGCTTAATGGCCTCAAGCGCAAGCGAGTTTGTATAGTTTGTGGCCATCACCGAAACATACGCCTCCAAAGCGTGAACAAGCGCGTCCATACCGCCCGCCGCCGTCAAAGACTTTGGCATATTGTCGGCAAAATTCGCATCAATAATTGCCATTGACGGCGTTAAGGCATAATCTGCAAGCGGATATTTCACCCCCGTTTTTTCATCTGTAATCACCGCAAAAGGCGTAACTTCCGCGCCTGTGCCCGATGTTGTCGGAATGCAAACCAAATGGGCTTTTTTCCCCAGTTCCGGCAGCGCACAAATACGCTTTCTGATGTCCATAAAACGCATTGAAACATCTTCAAACTTAACTTCCGGCTGTTCATATAAAAGCCAAACGGCTTTTGCGACGTCCATCGGCGAACCGCCGCCTAATGCCACAATCAAATCCGGCTGATAGATGTTTGCAAGCTGCAAGGCCTCACGAACGTTTTCAAGTGTCGGATCAGGCTTCACATCAAAGAAAATCTGATATTCAACGCCGATTTTTTTCAACACATCGGTAACACCTTCCACCGCGCCGCTGTCAAACAAAAACCTGTCGGTGATGATAAACGCGCGTTTTTTGCCTTCAAATTCGCGAAGCGCCAAATCCGTTGCCCCTCTTTTGAAGTATATTTTCGGCGGAACTCTAAACCACAGCATATTTTCTCTCCTTTGTGCAATTGTTTTATAATTTAACAGGTGTTTAACCCCCACATTTTCGCTCACCGAATTGCCGCCCCACGAACCGCAACCCAAGGTCAGCGACGGCTCCAAGCGAAAATTATACAAATCGCCAATCGCTCCTTGCGACGAGGGCGTGTTGATTAAAATGCGCCCCGTCGGCATTTTAAGCGCATAATAATCAATGCGGTTTTCAGTGCGTTCGTCGGTATATAAAACACACGTGTGTCCCAAACCGCCAAGCTTGATAAGAGCAAGTGCCACATCGGTTGCCGCCTCAAAATCCTTGGCGCGATACATCGTCAAAATCGGTGAAAGCTTTTCGTGCGCATACGGATTTTCGGGCAAATACGAGGTTTGCTCACAAAGCAAAATTTTTGTATCTTCGGGCACGTCAAATCCGGCAAGATGTGCAATCTTTTGCGCCGTTTGCCCGACAATGGCGGCATTAACACCTTTCGGCGTTAAAATAATTTTTGCAAGCTTTTCTGCTTCTTTTGCGTTCAAAAGATGCGCACCGCGGCGCACAAATTCGTTTTTAACCCGTTCATAAACGCTGTCAACAACAACAACCGATTGCTCTGAAGAACAAATCATACCGTTGTCAAAGGTTTTGGAAATCAAAATTGAAGAAACCGCCGTTTGAACATCTGCCGTTTCGTCAATAATGGCCGGCGTGTTGCCCGCCCCAACGCCGATTGCCGGCGTTCCCGAAGAATACGCAGCCTTAACCATAGAAAGCCCGCCCGTTGCCAAAATACACTGAATTTTTTCGTGCCTCATTAAAGCCCCCGAAAGCTCAACTGTCGGCTCATCAATCCACGCAATAATATTTTCCGGTGCGCCGGCTTCAACGGCGGCCTCCAAAACAACTTTTGCCGCGGCAATCGTGCTTTTTTTGGCTTTGGGATGCGGCGAAAAGACAATGCCGTTTCGGGTTTTAAGCGCCAAAAGCGCCTTAAAAATGGCCGTCGATGTTGGGTTTGTGGTCGGCACAATGCCTGCAATAACGCCTAAAGGCGCCGCCACGATTTTTGTTCCGGCAACCTTATCTTCGCTGATAACCCCGCAGGTTTTCACCCCCTTGTGCTTATTATATATATATTCGCTTGCAAAATGGTTTTTGATAACCTTATCTTCCATCAACCCCATGCCCGTTTCCTCGACGGCAAGTTTTGCAAGCTCAATGCGTTTTCGGTTTGCCGCCATCGCCGCCGCCTTAAAAATGGCGTCAACTTTTTCTTCATCAAAAGCGGCATACCTGTTTTGCGCTTCATGCACCTTGTCAAGCAAAGCGTCTAAATCTTCAAGCGTTGAAACCGTTTTATCTTTCATCTTCATTTCCCCTTTACAAGGCATATTTAAGCGTTTAATATGCCTTTTTTCAAGAGCTTTTTTCACTTTTTCAAGCACGCTTTTTATTACATCTTTGTAACAAAAGTTTACCAACATTTTATTGACTTCTTATATAAGCGTAGATAGTATGAACACTGATGTTTTAAAAAATACATCATAAGTTTAATTCTTTATAAAGGACTATGACATGAACAAAACTTTATTATTGGCAGGTGTTGCCGCTTTATTTGCTGCAAATGCGCAGGCTTTGGAAGTTACGCCTTACGTTGCAGCAAGAATTTCGTATGACTTTACAAGAAACAACGCGGTTGTAAGTCGAAGCTCGGATGTAATGAAAATTAAGGGCAATGATAACACTTGGGGCGGACACATTGCTTTGGGTGCAAAACACGGTGCTTTCAGACTTGAAACGGAATACAATGATGGCAAAACAGCTAAAAAGAAATATAGAGGCGAGGAACTCGAAGCTAAAATTAACTTAAAGACACGTTCTTTAATGGTTAATGCCTATTATGATTTCAACCTTTGCTCACGCTTCACACCTTATGTCGGCGTTGGTGCGGGTATTGCAAAATTAGATCTCCGTGGAAATCTCGGCGGCCAAGCCGTTGAAAAAGTGAACACCTCTAACTTTGCATGGCAGGTTGGCGCCGGTGTTTCGTATGCTGCAACAGACAGCATGGATGTTGATTTCGGTTATCGCTATGTTGACACGGGTGCTGCCTATGTTGCTAAAGGTGATTTACTCAATGCGAAACTCAACACGGCAAGACACGAAATTTATGCAGGTATCAGATATAACTTCTAATTCTGCTCTATAAAGTGTTTTTCATGAACGAAACGGCGGCGATGTTCGCCGTTTTGTTTTTTGCAGACACCCCCTCCGTCCCTCCTTGAAAGCTAAAGCTTTCTTCGGGCACTCGTTTTGTAATCTCGCTGCGGTTGCTGCCGCTTTCCTTGCTCGAAAACAAAACTTCGCCGCTTGCGCTATAAAATGCCGTTCAAGGCATTTTATATGCTCGCGCCCTCAAGGGGGAGGCTGGGAGAGGGTGATGTTATTCTCATCTTTCGCACGGCGCTTTGCGTCTTTTTTTCTTGTCATCCTAGGCCTTGTGCCTAGGATCTCCTCCTGCCCATAAACAAAAGCGCCTTGAAAAGCACATTTTCGAGCATATATCAGTCCTGCTTATATTTAATTTTTTATAAGGAGAAACATATATGTATTATCTTGGTAAAATTGCCTTATGGCTTTCAATCATCGGCGCTTTAAACTGGGGCCTTATTGGACTGTTTAACTTCAATTTGGTATCGCTCATTTTCGGTGATATGAGCCTTCTTTCCCGCATTGTTTACATCTTGGTCGGCTTGTCGGCAATTTGGCTGATTTACGAGCAGTTTTCGCCCGATTTGAACATCTCGATAGAAAACAAATAAACACAAAAAAAGATTCGCTAAAAAGCGAATCTTTTTTTTACACTTTAGGCACTATCATTCCTCTTTGGTCGGCGCAATCGGCATATAGGCACCCACTCCGCCGAAATATTTTTTGAAAAAGCCAACATCTTGGGTTTGAATTTCTGTTTCATCTTGATCAATGCCAACTTTCCTGCCTTGCGATTCGTCAATCTCGGCAAAGTTTCTGACCTTTCCTTTGTTGTCAAACTCAACGGTTAAAATGTTTCTTTGCAAAACTTTTGGATCTAAAAAAGCAAATTTGCGAACGGTTGATGACATATAAATCCATGTATTGTCATCAAAGCTTGCAACCGATGAAGGCGAACCCAAAAGCTCGGCAACGGTTTGTTTTGTTTGCCCTTTTTCAAGCTTGGCGATTTTTTCGGGCGCCGGCATATTGCCGTTATGCACCAAAAAAACATCTGACGAACAGGCGCTCACAGCGCACAAAAGCAAGCCCAAAAAAAACAAATTGTATCTTGACATTTGAAAATCCTTATTCTTATATTTCCCTAAACGCAAGATATAACACAAGGAATTGCAAAATGCAAAATTTTTTTTCGCATATCGTTAAAATTGAAGATTTGAGCCAAAATCTTCACACCTACAACATTAAAGCAACCAAAAATCAGCTAAAGCAATTGGCCGCATTGTTAAAAGTTGAGGCTGTTCAATCATTTGACGCTTCTTTTGCCTTAAAGTTAAGCCGCAAAAATCATCGTTTAGACATTGAAGGCGTTGTCGATTCGACCTTAACGCTTCAAAGCGTCATCTCGCTTGAATTTTTTGAAAAAACGTATCATGCGCCTTTCAAATATCACTTTGACACCGCCCTAACCTATCAAGGCTTAAAACAGCTTGATTTTTCCATTGGCGACGAAGCCCCAGACATCATTGAAAACGGACAGATTGACTTGGTGCAAATTGCCGTTGAGCAGCTTTCGCTTGTCATGGAAGACTATCCGAAAATGGAAGGCGAAGAATTTTGCTTTACATCAGAGTTTGATGCGAAAACAACAAAAAAAGCGCACCCCTTTGCAATGCTTGAAAAACTCAAAAAATAATTATTTTGTAAAAAAAGCTTGCAAAGTTGAAAAAAATTGGCTAAAAGCTTTTCTAACAAATTTGGATTAATTTATAAAAAAGAGAAAAACAATGGCTACACCTAAAAAGAAAACATCGAAATCGCGCCGCGATATGCGCCGTTCGCATGATGCCTTAACAGGCGCATCATACCACGAGTGCCCCAACTGCGGCGAGCTCAAGCTCACCCACAATGTTTGCCCGAAATGCGGACAATACGGCGGCAAAGAAGTCATCACTCAAAAAACGGTTCAATAAGTTTTAGCGGTTTTCAAAGCAATGTCTGACGAGCTGATTACAATTTCGGTTGACGCGATGGGGGGAGATAATTCCCCTCGGATTGTGATTGAAGGCTTGAGTATTGCCTCAAAAAACAACCCTGATGTGCGGTTTTTGGTTTTCGGCGACGAGGAAAAAGTGTCTGCCGAGCTCAAAAAATTTCCACGCCTCAAAAATGTGTGCGAATTAAGACCTGCGCCCGAAGTGGTGCGCGGTGAGGACAAACCCTCACAGGTTATCAGAAACAAAAACACAAGCATGTATCAGGCCATCGAGGCTGTCAAAAAAGGCGAAGCAGCTGCCGTTGTCTCGGCAGGAAACACCGGCGCTTTAATGGCAATTTCCAAAATGCTTTTGAAAACCATTCAAAAAATTCACAGACCGGCAATTGTAAGCATTATGCCCCATCGATACGGCAAATATGTCATGCTTGATTTGGGTGCAAACTCCGAATGCTCGGCGGTTAATCTGGCTGAATTTGCCGTTATGGGCAACATCTTGGCAAAACACGCCTTAAACATTGAAAGACCGAGAGTTGCACTTTTAAACATCGGTTCCGAAGAAATGAAGGGGCGCGATGAAATCAGACATGCGCTTCAAATGCTCAAGTCCGCCGCCGATGATTTGGACATGGACTTTATCGGCTACATTGAACCGCACGACATTCCCTTCGGCAAGGCAGACGTCATTGTGGCAGACGGTTTCACGGGCAATGTCGCTTTAAAGTCGATTGAAGGCACCGCAAAATTTGCGGCAAGTATGCTCAAAAACGCGGTTGTGCGCACACCGCTTTCGTGGCTCGGCCTGCCCTTTATGTATTTTGCTGCGCGCAAGGTTAAAAAAATTATGAACCCGAAACTATACAACGGCGCAATGTTTGTCGGGCTGAACGGTTTGTCGGTTAAAAGCCACGGCGGTGCGGACGGTTTTTCGTTTTCGGTCGCCATCAACAATGCCGCGCTTTTGGTTAGGCAAAATTTTGTTCCAACCATTTCTTCCGAACTTGAAGATATTGATTTAGAAGAAGTTTCTCAGGACATTTTTTACGACGTTTTATAACGTCGTTTTTTTTGATTTTATTCCGTTTCGGCGCCGATTAACACATGTTGTGTTAATCGGTCATTTTTTCATTTTAGCTGTGAAGAGGTTTTAAAAAGATGATGACAACAACATTAAAATTGTTAATATAGGTTTGTTGACAATGAAAGGTAATCAAAAAATGCAACCCTTATACAAACGTGTGCTTCTTAAAATTTCGGGCGAAGGACTAATGGGCCAAAAGGCTTTCGGTATGTCGCCCGAAGTTTTAAATCGCTTGTCGCTTGAAATTAAAAAAATTTATGATTTGGGCGTCGAAGTGTGCATTGTTGTCGGCGGCGGAAACATTTTCAGAGGCGCCAAAGAAGCCTCTGAAGGCATCAGCCGCAGTGTTGCCGATCAGGTAGGCATGCTCGGAACTTTGATGAACGCGCTTTATTTGCAAGATTTTCTTGAAAAGCAGCACATTCCTGTGCGCGTTATGTCCGGACTTAATGTGCCGCAAGTCTGCGAACCGTATATGTATCGCAAGGCCTTAAAGCACATTTCTAAAGGGCGTGTCATCATCTTTGCGGGCGGAACGGGAAACCCGTATTTCACAACCGACACCGCGGCGGCTTTGCGCGCTTCCGAGCTTGAATGCGACGCTCTTTTGAAAGCAACACAGGTTGACGGTGTTTATTCCTCCGATCCGAAAAAAGATGCAAACGCCACGCGTTACGGGACAATTTCTTATGATGAAATCTTGGAAAAAGACTTGCGCGTGATGGATTTAACCGCTATAACACTCATTAAAGAAAGCAACATTGAAACAATTGTCTTTGCGCTCAAAGAAGAAAACGCTTTGATAAATGCTGTTTGCGGTAAGGGGACTTTTACGAAAATTAAAAATTAAAGAGGTGTGAAAAATGTCAGATATCAATAAAATCAAGGAAAATGCGACCGCGCGTATGGAAAAGACGCTTGACTCATTAAAGGCTGATTTCGGTTCTTTAAGAGCGGGGCGTGCGCACATTTCGCTTCTCGACGGCATTATGGTCGAAGCATACGGCTCAATAACCCCGATTGCACAAGTCGGAACCGTCAGCACCCCTGATGCCCGAACGCTGTCGGTCAGCATTTGGGACAAGTCGGTTGTCAAAAACGTTGAAAAAGCATTACGCGAAAGCGATTTGGGTTTAAATCCGGCCGTTGACGGAACACTTATTCGCATTCCGATTCCGCCATTGAGCGAAGAACGCCGCAAAGAACTCACGCGCATTGCCGGAAAGTATGCCGAGCAAAACAAAGTTGCCTTGCGCAACATCCGTCGCGACGCATTAGATGAGGTTAAAAAGCTCAAAAAAGACAATGAAATTTCCGAAGATGAAGAAAAGCGCGCCGAAAACGACATTCAAAAAATCACCGACGACGCAGTCAAAAAAATCGAAGAAATGCTCACCTCCAAAGAAAAAGACATTATGCAGGTGTGATGGAAGTTTAATCTGATGACGAACGTTTTAAACCATTTGGCAATTATTATGGACGGCAACGGACGCTGGGCCAAACAGCGCGGTCTGCCGCGCCAAGCCGGTCATCAAAAAGGGGCAGAGGTTGTTATTGACATTGCAAAAGCGGCCAAAGAGCTCGGGGTTAAGTTTTTAACGCTTTATGCTTTTTCAACCGAAAACTGGAAGCGCCCGATTGAAGAGGTTAACGCTTTGATGAATCTTTTAAGGCAATATTTGCAAAAAGATTTCAAAGAGCTTAAAGAAAACGACATCCGCATTGTCTTTATCGGTGAAAGAAATATGCTTGCCGCCGACATTTGCGAACGCATGACAGCCCTTGAAGATGAAACGGCGGCAAACAAATCAGCCACACTTTTGGTGGCGTTAAGTTACGGTGCGCGGCCTGAAATTGTCCGTGCCGCACAAGAGCTTGCTCAAAAAGTCAAAAGCGGTGAGATGCGCCTTGAACAAATCGATGAAAAAACGTTTTCAACCGCGCTTGACACAAAAGATGTGCCCGATCCTGATGTTCTTATTCGAACGGGCGGAGAGCAGCGTTTGAGCAACTTTCTTTTGTGGCAGCTTGCTTATGCGGAGTTTTTCTTCACCGACACTTTATGGCCTGATTTCACGAAAGAAGAACTCAAAACAATTGTTGAAAAATATCAAACAAGGGAGAGAAGATATGGCAAAGTCTAAAACAAAGGCTAAAAAAACAAACAATACGGCAAAGCGCATCATTGCATCGCTGATTATGCTTCCCGTCGTCATCATAGCATTATGGAAAGGATATCCTTACCTTGATGTGCTTGCGATGTTGGTGGGCGTTTTGCTTTCGTGGGAATGGGCCGGCATGGTTCCTTCCAGAAAGCCGATGGTTTATTTCGGCGCCTATGTTTTGCCGCTCGCCGTTTCAATTTTTGTTTACAGCACAAGCGCCATTGTTTTAACCATCATTTTCACGACACTCTTCACATTTTTGAAATCGCGCCGCGAAAAAGAAAGCTTTCTGCTCACGCTCGGCGTGCCTTATATTTCCGTCGGCATAGGCTCAATGATGTGGATATATCACGACATTTTCGCCTATTCACCCTATAATTTTTATATGACGCTGTGGTTCTTGCTAATGGTTTGGGCGATGGATACGGGCGGATACATTGTGGGCTACAATTTAAAAGGCCCGAAGCTTGCCCCTTCAATCAGCCCGAACAAAACGTGGTCCGGCTTAATCGGCGGTATTGTGCTTTCCGTTGCCGTCAGCGAACTTTATTTCAGAGCTTTTGCTCATTTTAATTTGATTGCGGTTGATCATAAAAGCCAAATTTTCTTTGCCGTTTTGGGTGGAATCATCGCCGCTGTTTCACAGATTGGTGATTTAATCGAGTCGGCCATCAAACGCCATCTCGACTTAAAAGATTCTTCCGATCTCATTCCCGGACACGGCGGTGTTTTTGACCGCATTGACGGGCTTATTTTTGCGGCACCTTTTGTTTATTGGTTGTTTGCCTATGCATTGTGGTATTTTTAAGAAATCGGGAATTTTTAAGAAATGTGGTTTTTAAACATCATATACTACGTTGTGCCGTTTATTGTTCTGCTCGCAATTTTGGTATTTGTGCATGAATTCGGACATTTCATTGTTGCGCGTTTGCTCGGTGTTAAAGTCAGCGCCTTTTCAATCGGCTTTGGAAAAGAGCTTTGGGGCTTTGATGACAAACACGGCACACATTGGAAAATTTCGGCTGTTCCTTTGGGTGGATATTGCCAGTTTTTGGGCGACGGTGATGCCTCATCTTCAACTTCCGGCGGGCTTAAAGACTTAAGCGAGGAAGAAAAAAAACACGCCTTTGCTTTTCAAAGTCCGTATAAAAAATTGATGATTGCGCTTGCCGGTCCTGGGTTTAATTACCTGCTTGCAATTTTGATTTATTTTGCGTTTTTTGCCGTTTTGGGCAAATTTACAATTCCCCCCGTCATCGGCGAGCTGATGGAGGGCGGTGCAGCCGCAGAGGCCGGACTTGAAAAAGGCGACAGAATTTTAACCATTAACGGTCAAAACATTGCTGATTTTTCGGACATTTCAAAAGAAGTAATGATGGCGGCAGATCAGAAAGTTTTTTTAACATTAAAACGTGGTGATGACATTTTAGAATACCACATCACCTTAACCGAACTTGACGATCCGAAATCGGACGGACAACCCAAAAAACGTTATATGCTGGGGGTGCGTTCTGTGGGCAGCGTTGAAATTTCGCACCAAAGACTGTCCGTTCTTGAAGCGCTCAAAGCCTCAACACTTGAAGTTTGGGACGTAACCGAAACCACGCTTAGAGGCGTTTGGCAGATGATTACCGGCAAACGTTCAAGTGAAGACGTCGGTGGCGTGATACGCATTGCAGAAATGACAGGAGACATTTCAAAAACGCACAACCTAACGGATTTTGTGCTTTTCTTGGCACTGCTTTCCATAAATTTAGGACTTATTAACCTTTTTCCGATACCAATTTTAGATGGAGGACACGTTCTTATTTGCATTCTTGAAATTATGATCGGACATGAAATTAAGGAAAAAGCGAAGGAATATTTGTTTAAGGCGGGCTTTTTGGTTTTGCTTGCCTTGATGGTGTTTGCCACATCAAACGACATTGTGCATCTGGTGCGGCGGTTATTCAATCATTAAAAAAGAGGGAATAAATATGAAAAAAATATACATTTTGACGATACTTGCTTTTTTAAGCGCAACTTTTGCCGTTCGCGCCGAAAGTTTCAAGCTGCGCACGGTTGAAACGCAAGGTTTGGTTCGCGTTGAAAAAGAAACCGTTTTGGCTTATTTAGGCTTTAAACCCGGCCAGAATGTTTCGCAAGATATGCTCGACAACGGCCTGAAGACACTTTATGCTTCGGGGCTTTTTTCCGACATAAAAATGCAAACCTTAAGCGGCGGCGTTTTGAAAATCGAGCTTCAAGAAAACCCGCTGATTGGCAAACGCGCTTTTGACGGAAACAAAAGTCTAAACGATAAGGCAATCGAGGCCGAAGTTCAAACAAAACCCAATTCGCTATACAGCAAATCAACCGTTGAGCAAGATGTTTTGCGCATTATAGATTTGTATAAAAAAACGGGCAGATACAGTGTGTCGGTTGAACCGAAAATCATCAAACGCGATGAAAACCGTGTTGATTTGATTTTTGAAATCGATGAAGGCAGCGAAGCCAAAATCGATAAAATCAATTTCTTCGGAAACAAACACTATTCCGGTCCCGATTTAAAGTCCGAAATTGCGAGCAAAGAAAGTCGCTGGTATCGCATTTTTTCAAAATCGGAAAATTATGACGCCGAAAAAATGAATTATGACAAAGAGCTTTTGCGCCGCTTTTACACCGAGCGCGGCTATGCCGATTTTGAAGTTGTTTCCGCCATCGCCGAATTGGCACCGAACAACAAATCGTTCATTTTAAACTTCACCCTTTACGAAGGCCCTCGCTATAAAATCGGCAAAATCGATATCACATCGGCCATCAAAGACGTCAACATCAAAAAACTTTTCAAAGAACTCGAGTTTTCAGAGGGCGATTGGTATAACAGCAAAGAAATTGAAAAATCGGTTTCAAACATCACCGAAGAGCTTGGCAAGCAAGGTTTTGTTTTTGTTGATGTTGTGCCGAACTTCACACGCAATGACAACAACACCATTGACGTTGTCTTTGATGTTGAAGAAAGCGATCGCATTTTTGTAAACAGAATCAACATTTCGGGCAACACCCGCACATTAGATGAGGTTATTCGCCGCGAGTTTCGCTTAGATGAAGGCGATGCGTTCAATGTTTCCAAAATTCAAGCTTCGCGCCGTAACCTCGAAAATCTTAATTATTTCAGTAAGATTGACATTCAATCAAACCCCGTTGACGAAGACAAAGCCGATGTAGATATCACGGTTGAAGAAAAATCAACCGGCTATTTCAACATCGGCCTTGGATATTCAACAACCAACGGCGCTTTGGTTCAAGCCGGCATCACGGAAAACAATTTCAGAGGCCGCGGCCAGCAAATCGGCATTGATGCTTCGGTTTCGCAAAGAACGAAAGATTATTCGGTCAGCTTTACGGAGCCATATTTCTTGGGACGTCGTTTAAGCGCCGGTGTTGATGTGTTTTACAGCGATGAAGATTATCAGGACGAAAGTTCGTATGACACCTCAAGCGTCGGCATCAGAGGCCGGTTGGGCTGGAACTACACCGATGATTTTTATCACACGCTGCGCTACACTTTAAAAGAAGATGAAATTAAAAACGTCAAGGAAAACGCCTCGTATTATGTTCAAAAAGAAAAAGGCAAAACGACGGGCTCAATCATCGGCCAAACGCTTTATTATGATAAGCGCGACAACAGCATTCGCCCGAGAGAAGGCTATTTCCTGTCTTTCGGACACGACATCGCGGGGCTCGGCGGCAAACAAAAGTTTTTCAAATTTGACGCAAAAGCTTATCAATATTTCACGCTTGCCGATTATTTCACCTTCAAATTCCATGCAAACGGCGGCTACATTGTCGGCTACGGCGGTCAAGATGTTCGCCTGTCAAACCGTTATTATTTAGGCGGCAGCAACCTGCGCGGTTTTGAATTCGGCGGTGTCGGCGCGCGCGACAGACAAACGGGCGACGTTTTAGGCGGCAACTGGATTGCCTACGGCGGCTCGGAATTAACATTCCCGATTGGTTTGGAAGAACTGGGCGTCAGAGGGCGCACCTTCTTTGATATCGGTGTTTTGGGCAAACCTGATGACATCAACAGACAAGCGGTTGAATATTCTTCAAAACCGCGTGCCTCTGTCGGTTTCGGTTTTGAATGGTTTTCGCCGATGGGTAAAATCGACATCGACTTTGGTTTCCCTGTGATGAAAGAAGACTACGACCAAAGAGAAGTCTTCAGACTAAACTTCGGCACAAGCTTGTAAGGAAAAACAAATGGTTGACACGCACTTTTACCAAAACAACGGCCCTTTTGAACTCGCAAAAATCGCCGAGCTGACGTCAAGCACGCTTTCGGACACTTCAAAGGCCGGTGTTCAAATCAAAGATATGGCAACAATAAAAAATGCCAAAGAGGGGGACATTTGCTTTTTTTACGATAAAAAAGCAAAGGATGAAGCCTCGCAGATTAAGGCAAGTGCGTGTGTAACCACAAAAGAGCTTGCGCCCTTTGTGGCAAACGGTGTTACAGTTTTAATAAATGACAATCCGAAATTAGCGTTTTTAAGCTTAAGCAAGGCGTTTTACGACCTTAAAACACCAAAATCTTCCATCTCGGAAAAAGCATTTGTCGATAAAACCGCCAAAATCGGCAAAAACTGCATCATTGAGCCTTTCGCCGTCATTAAAGAAAATGTTGTTCTCGGCGACGGCTGCCGCATTGAATCGGGCGCCGTCATTGAGGCAAACTGCCAAATCGGCAACAATTGCCGCATTGGCGCAAATGCTTATGTGTCCTACTGTCTGATGGGAAATGATTGTTATATATACAGCGGCGCACGCATAGGCTGCGACGGGTTTGGTTTTGACTTAATTGGCGGCAAGCACGAGCGTGTGCCTCAACTCGGACGCGTCATCATCGGCAATGATGTCGAAATCGGCGCAAACAGCTGTGTTGACCGCGGTGCACTTGATGACACCGTCATCGGCGACGGTTGCCGCGTCGATAATTTGGTGCAAATTGCGCATAATGATGTTTTGGGCAGAGGCTGTGTTGTTGTGGCTCAGGTCGGAATTGCCGGCAGTTGCACATTCGGCGATTATGTTGTTTGCGGCGGACAGGCCGGTTTTGCCGACCACTTAAACATCGGCTCGTTTGCGCAAATTGCGGCACAATCGGGCGTAATGCGCGATGTTGAGCCCAAAGCGGTTTTGCTCGGCACACCTGCCATTGGCTTTAAGGACTATATGCGTCAGGTCGCGTTTTTGCAAAAAAACAGCAAAAAACAAGGGGGATAGTTATGGAAAATAAGGTTTATTTCATCAGCGACATCTTAAAAGTTTTGCCGCACCGTTATCCTTTTGTGATGATTGACAGGCTGGAGGTTGTTGAAGCCGGCATTAAGGGCATCGGCTATAAAAACGTAACCATCAACGAACCTTTTTTTCAGGGCCATTTTCCGAACAATCCGATTATGCCCGGCGTTTTGCAAATTGAAGCCATGGCGCAAACGGCCGGTATGATTATTGCAACTCAAAGCGGCGAGCTCAAACCGGCAAACGTTTTGTTTATGGGCGTTGATAAAGTTAAGTTCCGCCGTCAGGTCATCCCCGGGGATACGCTTGAAATTCATGCCGAAAAGTTAAGAGAGCGGCGAAATGTTTATGTCTGCACGGCAAAAGCTTATGTAAGCGGCGCTTTGGTTTGCGAAGCAGAGCTCACAGCAATGGTTGTTTGAAATTAAAACAAAAACTTTCAACTGTTAAAAGGGGGAAATTATGCCCCTTTTTTTGTTGTGCATTAAGGTAATCTTTAACATTTTGTGCTAGAAAAGGCATTATTTATCATTCATCAACGGTCATTTTTTAAAGGATATGTATATGGAAACAGAAGCTTTATCAAACATTGCGGGCACGACTGCCGATCAACTTTCTTTGTGGGATATGGTTTGGGCCTCAGACAGCGTCACAAAACTCGTGATGATAGGCTTAATTGCCGCCTCTGTTTGGTCTTGGGCAATTATTTTTGAAAAATTTGCCTCACTCAGACGCGTCAAACGTATGTCTAAAAAGTTTGAAGAAACATTTTGGTCGGGCGGCTCGCTTGACAGGCTTTATGATGCCATCGGAGGTAACGCGCGCGACCCGATGTCGGCTATGTTTTCGGCGGCCATGAAAGAATGGCGCCGCACCAACATTATGAAGTCAAAAACCGACCGTGGCCTGCGCGGTGTTTCGCTTCAACAGCGCATCGAAAAAGCGATGGCCGTAACAATGGATAAAGAGCTTGAAGATTTAGACAGGCGTTTGGGCTTTTTGGCCTCAACCGGTTCGGTTGCACCGCTCGTGGGCTTGTTCGGAACGGTTTGGGGCATCATCAACAGCTTCAACGCCATCGCCATCACGCAGAGCAACTCATTATCTGCCATGGCCCCCGGCATCGCCGAAGCGCTGTTTACAACCGCTTTCGGCTTAATTGCGGCCATTCCGGCCGTTGTGGCCTATAATATGATCACATCCGACATCGATCGCTATGCCAAACGGCTCGAAAACTTTATTGCCGAATTTTCATCAATTCTCTCGCGTGAAATTGACGACACGGCCATCAAGGCCGACATTGCAGGAGAATAGCAATGGGTGTTTCGTTTAACTATTCTTCAAGAAGAAAAAGCCGGCGCAACGCCAGCATCAACATCACCAATTTAATGGACGTGATGATGGTTTTGCTCGTGGTATTTATGGTTGCCGCACCTTTAATGACTTCGGGCATTGCGCTCAATCTGCCCAAAGTCGGCGGTAAGGCGTTTGAAGGCAAAGAAACATCAATCAACGTCAGTGTTGACAAAGACGGCTACTATTACATCGGCAAAACCGAAATTCCCGCCGACAAAATTGTGGCCAAAATCAAAGCCATCAGAGGCGAAAATGAAGACACCACCGTAACCATCTCGGGCGATACCGAATCGGCCTACGGGCGCGTCATCAACCTGATGGCTCTTTTAAAGGAAGCCGGTTTTGAACGCGTAGGCTTAAAAACCGAACCGAGAGCAGCAGTTAAAGGAAAATAGGCAAAACGGCATAATGAAGCAACATCTTTACAAATCCATAGCGTTACATGTGGCGGTGTTTATTGTGTTTGCACTCGACCTGCCCTTGTTTTTTAAGCCCAAAATAACCATCGGGCAAGCGCCGATTATTGTCGATTTGAAAGATGTCAAGCTCTCGGAAATGACCAATCTGCCGCCAAAAGCCATTTTCGGCGATGAAGAAAAAAAACCGGCAGCGCCCGAAAAAAAACCCTTAAATTTCACGAAAGAAGAGTTTGAAAAAGAACAAGTCCCCGAAAAAGAAGAAATGGACCTGCCCAAAAAAGACTTTGTGCAAACAGCGCCCGAAGAACCTAAAAAAAACACACCGAAACCCGATGCAAAACCAAAACCGAAGGCACCGACAAAACCGCAAAGAAAACCTGCGCCGAAGCCTCAAAAAAAACCGGCAAGGCCGAAACAGCCTCCAAAAAAGGAAAAGCCTCAAACGCCGAAAACGGTTTCAAACCCCTTAAAAAGCTTGATGGACAGCGTTGACGCAATCGAAAAAGAAATGGGCAAAGAAAATTCGCCTGCCGTGATTAAAACCGGCACAGAGGTTGCCAATATGGGCGTTCTCGGCGGAACAGGCGGTTCATATTTTTCCGAGCTCACCATAACCGAAACGGACGCGATTGCCGGCAGACTCCGCCAGTGCTGGAATTTAGATCCGGGTGCGCGAGGCATTGAAAATATGATTATTGAAATCAAAGCCTTTTTAAACAAAGACGGCACCGTTCGTGATGTCAAAATCGTTGACACCGCACGCGCCGCGGCAGATCCGCATTTTAGGGCAATTGCCGAAAGCGCACGCCGCGCCGTCATCTCGTGTCAAAACCATCAGGGCGTCAACATATATAAAATTTTCGCCGAGAAATACGCCGAAAAATACGGCATATGGAACACGCTTTTACTCAAGTTCAACCCAATGGACGCAAGCGTGCAATAAGCCTTCACAATCAAACAAAAATTAACCTTTGCGTGATAGGTTTTGCCTTATGAAAAAGGAAATTAAATTTAATGCCGATTCGCCGCTTTTAGAAAAAATCGACGCGTGGAAAAATTGGCTCTCAAAAGAAAAACGTTATTCGGCGCACACACTTGACGCATACACTCGTGATTTGTCGTTTTTTATCAATTTTTTCGAGCATCCGACGCTTGATTTTTTAGCCCGAATGGAAATCCGCGATTTTCGCCGATACATCAGCCACCGCGCGGCAAAAGAGCTTCAAAAATCGTCTTTAGCACGCGAGCTGTCCGTCATTAAAAATTTTTTTAAGTTTCTTTCCAAAAAACACGGCATCAAAAATCAGGACATTTTGCTTGTCAGCCAGCCTAAAAGGGCAAAAATCCTGCCCAAATCTTTAGAACCGAGCGATATGCTTGATTTACTTGAGCAAATTTTTGAATTTTCAAAGTCCGATTGGCAAGGCCTTCGCGACCGCGCCGTTTTAAGCCTTTTATATGGCTCCGGATTGCGCATTTCCGAGGCTTTGTCGCTCAATTTCGGCGACATTAAACAAGGCCAAAACACCCTCCTGATTAAGGGAAAAGGCAAAAAAGAGCGCATTGTTCCGCTAATGCCGGCCTCAATAAAAGCCATTGAGCAATATGTTCAGACCGCCCCGTTTGATTTTTCAAAAGATGAGGCGCTGTTTTTCGGTGCGCGGGGCGACCGCTTGAGTGCACGCATAATTCAGCGCCAGCTTCAAAAAGCCAGAACGTATATGGGCCTCAGCGACAACGTCACACCGCATGCCTTGCGCCACTCCTTTGCCACGCACCTGTTGTCGCAAGGGCTTGACTTAAGAGCCATTCAAGAGCTTTTGGGCCACGAATCGCTTACAACCACACAACGCTATACAAATGTTTCGCTCGAAACTTTGCAAAAAGAATATAATAAGGCGTATGCACAAAACGGGAAATGAGAAAAGGGGCGCCTTTAACAGAGCCCCTTTGCCGATTTTAACTTTTGCTTTGAAGATTATTTCAACTTCTTTTCCACAAACTCCTCATGCTTTTTTGATTTTTTATCATACTTTTTCAAAACCAATTTTTCAGGATGAGTTCTCGGATTCTTTTCAGCAAGATAAAACGTGCCTGTTCCGGCGCTGCTCTCTAATTTAACTTTAACTTTTACTGCTTTTGCCATTTTCTATACTCTTTTTCAAATAAAGTTGTTAAAAACATTTGCGCGCAATATATAAACATTTAAACGCCTTGTCAAGAAAAAAATGGAGCACCGAAAAACATCTTGCCGAACGCAGGCTAAAGCATTGAATTTGGCGCAATCGGCGTCGAAACATCGCCGTAATGCAGCGTAGAAGAAGTAATGTTTCCTGCCGCATCATATATATTTTCCAAACCGTTTTTCTCACCGTTTTGATATTGCATGGTGCGCGTCAACAAACCATCGTCATACCAATAAGCCGTGCCATGTAATTTTCCTTTTGAATATTGGGCTTTATAAGTGATGTTTCCTTTCTTATCATATACAATATATTCTCCTTCAAATTTATCATCTTGATAGGTTGAAGTTGAATTTAACGTTCCGTCTTCGTCATACCATTTTGCCTCGCCTTCCCGTTTGCCGTTTTTAAAATGATATTCGGATTCTGTTTGCCCGTTTCCATATTCAAATTTGACCAATCCTTCAGCGGCGATGAGGTTGCCTTCACGGTCAAAATATTCGGTTAAACCTTGCTTTTCACCGTCTTTAAAAACAGACTGCCTTTGAAGAACACCATTATCATAATAAAACTTGTCATCACCATCTAATTTGCCGTCTTTATAAATGTCATGCACCTTTAAATTTCCGTTTTGATAATACGATTTATATTCTCCGTCCAACTTATCATTTTTATAATCACCTTCTTCATCCAATGTGCCATCTTCATAATACCATTTACAATGGCCTTCTTTTTTTCCTTCTTTAAGAACACCTTCAAACGTTAACACACCGTTTTCATTGTAATCCTTGCGTAATCCGTCTTGTTTGCCGTTTTTAAAAGTGGTTTCATTTTTAAGTTGACCGTTTTTATAATACGTTTTATAAACGCCCGTTTTCGTGTTCAGCCATCTTTGTATTGCAGGCAAAACTTCTTTGTTTGGGTTCTTTTCGGCAAAATACAACAAAGCGCTTTTTTGCTGCACCCCCGCTAAACTTTTATCCGGAACCCGAACTGTTGCATCAAAATTGGCCCCTGCCTCAATAAGCTTAAAAATCACATCCGGATTCGGATTGTCTTCGCAAGCATACATCAGCGCAGTTTTGTTATATTTATCGCCATCATCAAGATATTTAATTTTTTCAAGCAACTTTCCGATAATGGCAACATCTGAAACATTAGACACGGCAGACATTAAAACCGTTGTGCCGTATTTATCCTTATCGTTTAAAACTTCCGGCGCATATTCAACAATATCACTGATGTTCTTTAAGGATTTATCTTTCCACCAAGTGCTCCACAACATTCTGTTATCGCTGTCGGAAACGATGGAAAACATATATTCACCGGCGCGGTAATAGCGCGCATTTGTTATTTTTCCGTCTTCATTATATTCTTTATAAATGCCATCTTTTTCATTTGCCTTAAAATAACCTTCTTCTTTAACTTTTCCATCTTCATAATACCACTTGCTTAAACCGTTTTTTTGGTTATTTTTAACATTGTGTTCGGATGTTAAGGCGCCGTTTTCATCATAAAATTTACAAACACCGCTCAATTTGCCGTCTTTCATATCGCATTCTGATTTGAGCTGTCCGTTGTCATAAAAGTCCCGACTGACATTTTGCGCAGACTTTTGAGCAGAAGAATCTTTAATTTCTTTGCCGTTGCGATAATTTTTTTCCTCTTTTAATGTTCCGTCTTCGTAATACCATTTACATAAGCCATTTTTTTTGCCCTTTTTGGCATTATCACATTCAAATTCCAAAGTGCCGTCTTCATAATAATCCCTATAAACACCGTTCAACTGGCCGTTTTTGAATATTCTTTCCTGATTTAATTGACCGTTTTCATAATATTCTTTATATATTCCATCTTCCTCGTTATTGAGAAAATGACCTTCTTTTTGCAAGGTTCCGTCATCGTAATACCATTTACAAAAACCGTGTTTTTTACCGTTTTGAACATGATCGCACTCAAACTCCAAAGTGCCGTCTTCGTAATATGTTTTATACAAGCCGTTTTCCTGCCCGTTTTGATAAAATATTTCTTCTTTTATTTGACCGTTTTCATAATATTCTTTCCACAGACCCTCTTTTTGGCCGTCAGCATTGAAAGCGCCTTCTTCTTTTGTTTGCCCGTTATCGTAATGCGTTTTGTGCGGGCTATACGTTGCCTGCGCGGTTTGTTGATCGGTATGGCCGTAATACGATTCGTCATAGTCATAATATGTGTTATCATCTTGAGCTCGCGCTGTCGCGTAAAAGAAACCGGCGATAACAGATAACACCATCAGCATATATTTTATCATTGATTTTTACTCCACAAACTTAACAACCGGTAGCGCGACATTTGAGCGCTCCAATATTTTACGCGTAACATCAGACAGGCGAATACTCACGTTTTCATAAGGCGCAACGTCAACAATCTTTGACAACACGGGCTGTCCGTCTAAAAAGACGGATTGAACATTAAGTTTGATGTTTTCTTCGGTATCATTGATAAGTTCAAAGTTTATTTCACCGATTTTTAACTTGCCTTCTTCCGTTGAAAGCAGACCGCCCATACGATCTGAAGTATGAATATAAAGCTTGTCGTCTTTAAAAGACAGATAAAAATCGCCTTTATTCGGCGCTTCATTACCATCTTTGACAATCACCAAAGGCATCGAAAACACGGCGTAACTGTCCATACCTTCATTTTTGCACGATTTATATTTGGCTTTAACACCGTTTTGCTCAATGCCGCTAACGGCTTTTTGAATGTTTTCTTCAGTGCAGCTTGATACATCAATCATCAAATCGGAAATAACCATTTTGTTTGCCGAAGAAAACACATCGGATAAATTGATTGTTGAGCGTAATTTTATATCACACGCCGATAGAACAACCAAGGCGAGCAATAAGAGAGCAATCGAAAGATATTTCATTATACAAGTCCTTTGCCATAATTATAAAAACATACTGTTTTCTATATGGCACAAGCTCATTTAAAAATCAACTTTTTTTTCAAATCAACCCCATCTTTTGCGCCGTAACCACAGCTTGCGTTCGGTTATTAACTTTAAGCGAGCGCAGCAAAGCATTGATATGCAACTTAACCGTTGCTTCCGAAACACCCATTTCATAAGCAATCTGCTTGTTTGATTTTCCTTCTGCCATCAAATCCAAAACTTGGCTTTGCCTGTTTGTGAGCATCTTGCCCGTTACTTTTGAAACTCCGTTGCTCTGTGTGTTTTCAAGCGCCGGCGGAACATATTTCTCCCCGCTTAAAATTTTCTTTAAGGCCTCTTGAATAATGTTTGGCTCGGTGCGTTTGGGAATATATCCCTTAATATCCATACCCAAAATGCCCATAATTTGCCGCATATCTTCACAGGCCGAAACAACAACAATATCAGTATTCGGCGCTATGTTTTTCAATTGCCTGATTGTATTTTCCCACTTCATATCAGGCATATCCAGATCAACAAAAATCATATCGACATCTTGCTTATCTTTCAAAATTTTCAAAGCTTGAGAAAACGCCGACACCTGAACAATAACGGTTTGAGGCGCAATATTTTCCAAATTAAGCGCCAGATGGTCGCGAAAAAGCGCATGATCGTCCGCAATTAAAATCTTCATCAGACTGTCTCCCAATAACATACGATTGATACATAATCGTCAATCAAGTCGTTTAAAGTGCGGATAAATGAAAAAAGTTTTCTTAAAGTTCGATATATTCTATGCCGGCTTCATTAAACATTTGCGCCGAAAAGACAAGCTTATCGCGCCATGTGTTTTGAGGAGTTGTTTCGTCAATCACAAGCTTGTTTGTAACAACGGTTTTAATGCCGGCTTGAATAATAGCTCTTGCACAATCAACACAAGGGGTATGTGTGGCATACATCACACAACCTTTCACCTGAACGCCCGTTAAACAGGCGTTAAAAAGCGCATTTCGCTCGGCGTGTTCAAAAAAATCATATTTTGACGGACGCTCGAAACGCTCTGCCACATCGTCGTCAACACCGCGCACCGGACCGTTAAAACCTGTTGCCCTGATTTCTTTGTCCGGTCCCACAATCACAGCACCCGTTTTGGTTGACGGATCTTTTGACCACGAAGCAACCAAGAATGCCACATCCATAAAGCGTCTGTTCCATTTGTCCGAAAAAATCATCAGGCACACTCCTTATGTTAAAGCCCAAAGCCAACGCCAATGCTAGAATATTTTTATTAATAAATACCTAAAAAGCTTGACTTTTTCATTTTAAAGTTCCAAGTTAGGCAATAGTTTTTAATTGATAACATTTTTTATGAAGGAGTATATCATGAGTGCGATTATTGACATTCACGCGCGCGAAATTCTAGATTCGAGAGGCAACCCAACCGTTGAGGCAGATGTTTTGTTGCAAAGCGGTGCTTTCGGCAGGGCGGCCGTGCCAAGCGGCGCATCAACGGGTGTTCACGAGGCGGTTGAGTTAAGAGATGGCGACAAATCGCGTTATATGGGCAAAGGCGTTGAACAAGCCGTCAATCACGTCAATGATGAAATATACGACGCATTAGCCGGTATAGATGCCGACGATCAAATCGCCGTTGATGAAGAAATGATTGCCTTAGACGGCACCGAGAACAAAGGAAAACTCGGCGCAAACGCAATCTTGTCTGTTTCGCTTGCCGTTTCCAAAGCAATGGCCGAAGAAGCCGGCTTACCTTTATATCGCTATCTCGGCGGCACAATGGCCAGAACGTTGCCGGTTCCGATGATGAACATCTTAAACGGCGGCAAACACGCCGACAACCCGATTGACATTCAAGAATTTATGATTGCCCCGATTGGCGCACCCTCAATTAAAGAGGCGATTCGCTGGGGTGCGGAAATTTTCCACACATTAAAGAAAAACCTCAAAGCCGCAGGTCAAAACACCAACGTCGGCGATGAAGGCGGTTTTGCACCGAATTTGAAAACGGCGGAAGAAGCCTTAACTTTCATTGTCAAAGCAATTTCAGATGCCGGCTACAAACCGGGTGTTGACGTTTTTATTGCGCTTGATGCCGCATCTTCCGAATTTTATGAAAACGGCAAATACGAGATGAGAGGTGAAGGAAAATCTTATACTTCGGCACAAATGGTTGAATATTACAAGGGCCTTTGCGATAAATTCCCGATTTTCTCAATTGAAGACGGCATGGCCGAAGATGATTGGGAAGGCTGGAAAATGCTCACCGACACATTAGGTTCTAAAATTCAGCTTGTCGGTGATGATTTGTTTGTAACTAACCCGAAGCGTTTGGCAATGGGCATTGAAAAAGGTGTTGCCAACTCGATTTTAATCAAAGTCAACCAAATCGGCACCTTAACCGAAACCATGCGCGCGGTTGAACTTGCCCAGCGCAACAAATATACGGCTGTTCTGTCGCACCGTTCGGGCGAAACGGAAGATTCGACCATTGCCGACATCGCTGTTGCCACAAATTGCGGCCAAATCAAAACAGGCTCAATGTCAAGAACAGACCGTATGGCAAAATACAACCAGCTGATTCGCATTGAAGAAGAACTCGGCGATATGGCAGTTTATGCCGGCCGCTCGATTTTGAAAAAATAGCGGTTGATGCACTACAAAAAAAAGAGGTTCTTTTACGAACCTCTTTTTTTTCACTCCGATAACCAGAACCATAAGAAAAAATTTCTGATTGACTCTTTGAATTTTAAGGTTTTAAACCATCCGTAAATCGTTTTGAAAGCCTTAAAAACAAAAGCTGTCAGAGAAAGCCACCCGATACCGACCATCACAAAAATGACGTATAACAGCACGTTCGTCCAAAAAGATTCAAGCGGATTGCAAACAAAGACAAGCAACAGCAACACCGCGCATATAGGCAGGAAAATTCTGCATACCCGCTGCAACCAGATGTTCTTGAACTTAAATTCAAGAAGCTGCGTTCCGTCTCTGCCGAAAAACACATAGCAGAAAGCCACAATCGCCAATATGACGACGTAAGCGATTAAGAACAAATCCATAACCTCAAAATTTTTAAGCTCTACTGACGTGTTCAAGTGTCAAAATTAAGCACCAGATAAACACCAGTGCCAAAATAAGCGCTACCGCTTCAATGAGAAGCGTCAAAAACCACAGAAGAACAATGTTCATACTTTCGCTGAAAAGCGGATCGATAATCGGGTTGTTCATCATTGAAGAAACGACCATCAACACGCCGGTCAAAATGCCTAAAAAGCACGCCCAGTTACGAACCTTGCGACCTCTGAAAACAAAAGTGCCAATTTTACCGACACCTTCAGTAAAATCCAAGGCTGTTAGTGCAAATGCGCTGATAACAGCCAAAACAAATAAAATGATTGCCCACATAGATATAAAAAATTAAGTTAAGAATAATCAAATGATGGCTTAATTTTAGACGAAACCCAAAAAATGTCAAGGTGTTTTTTTTGCCGATAAAAAAATTTTTTTGAAGGCTTCTTCTTGACAAGCGCCGTTTCAAACACTACCTAAACATTAGTTCAATTTTTTGATAAAGGAAGAAACAATGAAAATTAAACCCCTACATGATCGTGTGCTTGTCAAGCGCATTGATGATATGCAAAAAACGGCCGGCGGAATCATCATTCCGGACACGGCAAAAGAAAAACCTTCCGAGGGCATTGTCGAGGCGGCAGGAAACGGCCGTATGGCTCCTGACGGGAAACTCATTTCACTGACGGTCAAAGCCGGTGATCGTGTTCTGTTCGGCAAATATGCCGGCACCGAAATCAAGGTTGACGGCGAACCCCGCCTGATTATCAGAGAAGAAGATATTTTAGCAATTGTTGAATAAGAAAAGGAATAAAGAAAATGGCAGCAAAAGATATACAATTTGGAAACGAAGCGCGCGCAAAACTGCTTAAAGGCGTTGAAAAGCTCGCAAACACGGTTAAGGTAACACTTGGCCCCAAAGGGCGCAATGTGATGCTTGATAAGTCTTACGGCGCACCGAAAATCACCAAAGACGGTGTGTCGGTTGCAAAAGAAATCGAGCTTGCCGACAAGTTTGAAAATATGGGCGCACAGCTTGTCAAAGAAGTGGCACAAAAAACGGCAGACAAAGCCGGCGACGGAACAACAACGGCAACCGTGCTTGCCGAAGCCATCATCATGGAAGGCGCAAAAGCCGTTGCCGCCGGAATGAACCCGATGGATTTGCGCCGCGGCATTGATATGGCGGTTAACGCGGTTGTGGAAGACGTCAAGTCGCGTTCAAAAGAAATCAAAACCTCCGAAGAAATCGCGCAGGTCGGCACAATTTCGGCCAACGGCGACACCTCAATCGGCGAATATCTCGCACGCGCTATGGAAAAAGTCGGCAACGACGGTGTCATCACGGTTGAAGACGCCAAAGGTTTGGAAACCGAGCTTGATGTTGTTGAAGGAATGCAGTTTGACAGAGGCTATCTCTCACCTTATTTCATAACCAACCCTGAAAAGATGAACTGCGAATACGACAACCCCTACATTTTGTTTTATGACCAAAAAATTTCGAGCTTGCAGCCGATGCTGCCGGTTTTGGAAGCCGTTGTTCAATCGGGACGTCCGCTGTTAATCATCGCCGAAGATATTGAAGGCGAGGCTTTGGCAACACTCGTTGTCAACAGAATCCGCGGCGGCCTTAAGGTTTGCGCGGTCAAAGCACCTGGTTTTGGCGACAGAAGAAAAGAAATGCTCAAAGATATGGCCATTTTAACGGGCGGTCAGGTCATTTCCGAAGAACTCGGCATGAAAATTGAAAACGTAACGCTTGATATGCTAGGCACATCAAAGCGCGTTGAAATCACAAAAGATGACACAACAATCATTGATGGCGCAGGCAATAAGGCGGACATTAAAGCCAGAACCACACAAATCAAAAGCGAAATTGAGGCAACAAAATCCGATTATGATCGCGAAAAATTGCAAGAGCGTTTGGGCAAACTTTCGGGCGGCGTGGCCGTTTTGCGTGTCGGCGGCGCTT
The DNA here is from genome assembly GCA_017445475.1 of Alphaproteobacteria bacterium. GTDB lineage: Bacteria > Pseudomonadota > Alphaproteobacteria > RF32 > CAG-239 > UBA1254. The sequence goes on along the minus strand of JAFSUB010000012.1, from coordinate 16,136 downwards.
CGGAAGTTGAAGTTAAAGAGAAAAAAGACCGCATTGACGACGCACTAAATGCAACCAGAGCAGCCGTGAAAGAAGGCGTTGTCGCCGGCGGCGGTTCGGCGCTTTTATATGCCACAAAAGCTTTAGACGGCTTAAAGCCTGAAAATGATGACCAAAAGGTCGGCATCAACATCATCAGAAAAGCCTTGCAGGCACCTGTTCGCCAAATTGCGGAAAACGCCGGTGTCGATGGCGCGGTTGTTGTCGGCAAACTTTTGGAAAGCAAAGATGTCAACTTCGGTTACAATGCACAAACGGGTGAATATACAAACCTGATTAAAGCCGGCATTGTTGATCCGACAAAGGTTGTGCGCACCGCACTTCAAGACGCGGCCTCCGTTGCGGCCCTTGTGGTAACCACCGAGGCGATGGTAACCGAAAAACCGCAAAAAGAATGTGGCTGCGGTTGCGGTCGCGGCGCCGAAGGCGGCATGGGCGGTATGCCTGGCTCTATGGGCTTTTAACAGGATTTAGCGGGAAGGTCTGTTTTTTTCAAAAAAACAGGCCTTTTTTTGCGGCACATATTTTAAATTTTTCTTGCAAACACATCAAAAATATGTTCTAATGAATCCGATTTGAAATTTTTATTAACTTAAATATCGAGAAAAATATGATTAAAGCTAGTTCACTTGAAAACGTCAATGCTCTGGTATTGACTGAGAAATTAAATGAATTTATCAAAAGTGAAGGTGTAAAACCCTTGAGCGACAAGTGCCGTCTTGTGCGTATGACACTGTCCGAAAAGGTGCACCATTTTCCGGTCAACATCCCGTTTATTGCGGCGGTGATTGAGTGCGAGGAAGGCAAGCAGGCTGTGTTTTTCATCAAGCGCAAAAAGTTTGCGGTGATTGAGGGCTCGGCAGTTTCGGCATCCAAGGCTGTCGGAGACAGTTTTGAAATCGACAACATCAAGTATGTCATCGATGGCACATTAAATGGAATGCCCCGCTACAAGCCGGTTTTTCCGAAAGCGTGCACCAGAAAGCCCGTTGAGGTTGAAGGATAAACAAACCTTTAAACATAATTTTTATGAACAGAGTTTTTTATGTTCTCATCGCGGCAGCGGGGTTTTTCATTGTCGCGGTTGACAGCCCGAATTTTCGCCTGCATACCTATTCAACTCAACAAAATCCGTTGTATGCTGTTGAGGTAACAGATGAAGCTTTGGAGGCAATCAGAAAACACTCAAAACGAAACCTTTTTTTTCAGGTTTTGAGCTTAAAAAAACATTCGGTATAAATCCCGAATGTTTTTTTTCACAACATATTTCAATGCACTTTTTTTGCTTTAAGGCAAAAGCGGCGACCAAGCCGGGTCTGAAGCCTCGGCCGGCGTCACGACCAAACGCTCGTTATAACCTGTAACATCAATCGTATAAAGCTTAATCGGCGCGCTTGTTCTGCCCGAACTGCGTTCTTGGCGGAAAAACATCAAAACGCGTCCGTTCGGCGACCATGTCGGGCCCTCGACCAAATAGCCGCTTGCAAGCAACCGCTCGCCCGAACCGTCGGGGTGCATCACACCAATAAAAAATTCGCCGCCGGACATTTTGGTAAAGGCGATATAATCACCCCTCGGCGACCAAACCGGCGTTGCATAGCGTCCGTTTCCGAAACTGATTCGCTCAACATTTGCGCCGTCGGAGTCCATCACATAAAGCTGCTGATTGCCGCCTCTGTCAGAGTTAAACACAATTTTTTTGCCATCAGGCGAATAAGAGGGTGATGTGTCAATTGCGGGGTGTTTGGTCAGCTGTTTGGATGTTTTCTTTTTCAAATCCATTTCATAAATTTCAGTGTTTCCTTTGGCGGCAAATGAGAGCAAAACCTTATTGCTGTCGGGCGAAAAAACAGGTGCAAACGTCATACCCGGAAAATTGCCCAAAAGTTCTTGTTTGCCCGATTCCAAATCCAAAATATAAACCTTCGGCATTGTTCTTGAAAAAGAAATATACGTTATTTTCTGCATATTCGGTGAAAAACGAGGTGTCAAAGCCATCGCTGCGCCGGAGGTTAAAAATTTGTGGTTTTCACCGTCTTGGTCCATTATCGCAAGCCGTTTAACGCGTTTGGTTGCCGGACCGCTTTCCGAAACATAAACAATGCGCGTGTCAAAATAGCCCTTATCGCCGGTTAAGCGCTCATAAATATCATCGGCAATAATATGTGCGATTCGGCGCCAATTCTCTTTTGTTGTTGTGTATGATTGCCCGTAAAGCTGATCGCCGTTCATGGCATCCCAAAGCCGAAACTCAACTTTAAGCCTGCCGTCATCGGTTTCTTTGATGGCACTTTGAACGAGTGCCTGTGCCTTAATAGCGCGCCAATCATTAAAATTCGGGCGCTCATCGATTGAGCGTAAATCGTCAATATAGCTTGACTCGTCAATAATCCGAAAAAGCCCGCTGCGCTGCAAATCCGCCAGAATAACTTGTCTGATTTTCGAGGCATAACTGCCCGTGCCGAAAAGTTGCCCGAACGCGTTTGAATTGCTCACCATTTTCGGCATGGCAATCGGCATCGGCTCGCGCATTGCGCCTGTAATGTCAATTTCAAGTTCGGCACGTAGCGGCAAAGCAAACAAACAAAGCAGTCCAATCAGAAAGTATTTCATCTTCATTTCAAACCTCTCGAAAAAAAATTAAAGCTTAGAACACTTTAAAACGATATTCTTAAAATTCGATTAGCAACGCCGTTTTTTTTATGCCCGCATTTCAAAATTTCAATAATTCCTGTTTATTTTTTTGATTTTATTTACACAAGCGCATAAAATGCGTATAAAACTAAAACAGCAACCCAAACGGATGACTTATAATGAAAAAAATTTTAGCGATGTTCTCTATTCTTTCTTTTTTGTGTTCGTGCGCAGCCAAGCAAAACCCGACGGTCGTTCCGGCAGTTGTGCCGAACGCGCAAAAAACGGCAACTCAACCGAAAAGCCCCTCAAACATTATCGGCGCGATTGAGCCGATATATATCCTGCCTTTAAAATCGGCGTTTTACGCAAGGGTTGACACAGGCGCAACAACGTCTTCCATTGATGTCGAAAATTTGGCTCACTTTGAACGCGACGGTGAGGCGTGGGTTTCGTTTGACATCGTCAACAACCGTTCAAACGAAAAACACCATTTCGAAAAAAAGGTAATCAAGCGCGTTAAAATCAAACGCATAGAGCAGGAAGAACATCGCATTAAGGTGCTTATGGACGTTAAATTCGGCGGGCAAAAAATGCAAACCGAGTTCACGCTTGCCGAAAGAGGCACGTTTGACTATCAGGGCTTAATCGGCCGCAACATTTTAACGGGCAGATACATTGTTGACACTTCTTTGTCATACACCTTAAAATAGCTTTTTACAAAGGACTTTTTTAATGCATCAGTTCATACACATACGCAGAATTCTCTTTTCCCTGCTTTTTTTATCTGTTATGCTCACAGCATACAGCATATACTATAAGGTTAAATATTGGAATTTCTCTTTGGCGCCGAATGCCTCAACCGACATTTTCATTGTCGACGCACACATTTCTTTTGAAGCCATCGGCGGACCGGTTAAGGTTTCGTTTGCAACGCCCAAAAACGATTCAAATTTTAAAATCTTAAATGAAGAAGTTTCCGCCAAAGGTTACGCTTTTGAAAAAAATGCTGCAGATGGACGCGCCGTTTTTAAGGCAAAAAACAAAATCGGCAAACAAAACATTTATTACCGCTTAACACTTTATGACAATGAAGAGTCCCGCGGAAAAGTCAGGGAAAACAGTGTTGCCTGTTTGCAAAAACCGCTTTATGACGAGCAACAAATGCAAATTGCCGAAGCCATTTTTGAAGCTGCCGAAAAAATAGAGGGCAATTTGGCCCAACAAATCATTCTCATTTTCAACGAGCAACCCCTAAACGAAAGCGTTTCGGCACTTTTGCCGGTCAAGGTTAATCTACGTCAAAAAGCAGCGTTCATCATAGACTTGCTCGCCTTAAAAAATATGCCGGCAAGGCTTGTTCGCGGTGTTTATCTGCAAGAGGGCAAAAAAGCCTCGCTTGCCGACATTATGCTTGAAGTTTATGAAGGAAGCCGGTGGCGGCTGTATGATTTAAAAACCGCCAAAGAGGGTATGCCCAAAAATTTTGTGCCTTTTCAAAGAGGTGATGTTTCGCTTCTTGATGTTGAGGGCGGCGCAAACTCAAGCGTGCGTTTTTCGGTTTTAAGGTCTGTAACATCTTCGTTTGCAATGGCCGAACATCGTTCAAAGCTCACATCAACGGGAAATTTGTTTTCTTTTTCGGTGTATAGCTTGCCGCTTTTAGAGCAAAATATGTTAAAATGGCTGATGGTTTTTCCGCTTGGCATTTTGGTTGTGGTTTTAATGCGAAACGTTGTCGGTGTTCCGACCATGGGCACATTCACGCCGATGCTTGTTGCAATGTCGCTTGTCCGAACGGGCTTCTGGGCGGGGCTTTGCTGTTTTTCAATCATTGTTTTTGTGGGGTTGTTGCTTCGGGCAATGCTGTCAAAGCTCAATTTGCTTTTGGTTCCGCGCATTTCGGCTGTTGTTATTTTTGTCATTTTAATCATTGAGGCAATGGCCATCATCGGCTATCAGTTTGACCTTAAAATCAGCTCATCTGCCGTCTTTTTCCCGATAATCATCACCGCTTGGGTCATTGAGCGCGCCTCTGTTTCGTGGGAAGAAGAAGGTGCAAAAAATGCCTTAACCGAAATTTTCTACACGCTTTTAACGGCGGTTTTAACCTATGCCGTTATTGTAAGCGAATACATCAGACATTTCACATTTGCCTTCAATGAAATAAATCTTGTCATTTTGTTTGTGGTGATGCTTCTTGGCACATACACGGGCTATCGCCTAACGGAATTAAAGCGTTTTTATCCTTTAATCAAAGGAAGAACAAATGTTTGAATGGCTATTCCAAGCGCAAAAACTTAAAAATTTGGGCATTTTGGGCATGAATGCCCGAAACTACAAGCTCATTTCAAAAGTTAACAAACGCCGGCTTTATCCTTTGGTTGACGATAAGGTCAAAACAAAAGAGCTTGCCGTTCAAGCGGGCATCACCACCACAAAAAAAATCGGAATCATTGAATATCAGCACGAAGTCAAATCTTTTCGAAATATCGTTCGGGGCTTTAAGGAATTTGTCGTTAAACCGGCGCACGGCAGCGGCGGCAAAGGTGTTTTGGTTGTCAAACAGTGGGAAGATAATTGGTTTTTAACGGCATCTGAAAAAAAATTGTCATACAGCGAGGTTTATCAGCACATTTCCAACATTTTAAGCGGCTTATACAGTTTGGGTGGAAAAACGGACGTTGCCTTAATTGAAGAGATGGTGCACTTCAGCAATGTGTTTGAAAAGTTCAGCTATCAGGGGGTTCCCGATGTTCGGCTGATTGTTTACAAGGGCTATCCCATTATGGCAATGATGCGTTTGGCAACGGCCGAATCCGGCGGACGTGCCAACTTGCATCAAGGCGCCGTCGGTGTTGGTTTAGATGTTCAAACAGGACAAACTTTAAGTGCGGTTATGCGTAACGTTCCCATTGAATTTCACCCCGACACAAAAGCCGATTTGAAAACACTTCAAGTTCCCCTTTGGAAAGAACATCTGCTTATTGCCGCAAAAGCTTTTGAAATGACGGGCTTGGGTTATTTAGGCGCAGATATTGTTTTAGATGAAAACAAAGGTCCCATGCTCTTAGAGCTGAATGCCAGACCTGGGCTTGCCATTCAAATTGCAAATTCAAACGGGCTGATTAAAGCCGTTAAAGCGGTTGATAAATTTTACCCAAAAAATCTAAACGCCGAAGAAAGAGTTGCTTTTGTCTTGAATATGAAAAACAAAAAAACTACATCATCCTTATAAAGAGGATTTTTTTTCACGAAAGGAATAGAAAATGTCAGAGCTTTTGAACAAAACGAAAACACAAAATTTGGATAAACCTCAAACAAAAAACATCGGTTTAGATGAAAAAAAACAACTTGAGATGAGCGCGGCTCGCTCAAAAAAAATCAAAAACGCCTATCAGGTTAAAGACAAAGAGAATGCGCTTATCTTAAAACTTAAAACCGGTGATGTCGTCATCGAAATGTTTGAAGACGATGCGCCCAACCATGTCAAACGCATCAAAGAACTGGTGCGCGAAGGGTTTTATAATGGCTTAAAATTTCACCGCGTCATTGAAGGATTTATGGCACAAACGGGTTGTCCTTTAGGCACGGGAACGGGCGGTAGCGGCAAAAAGCTTAAAGCCGAATTTAATAAATTGCCTCACACGCGTGGCACAGTTTCAATGGCGCGCGCGGCAAATCCGGATTCCGCAGACAGCCAATTTTTCATCTGCTTTGCCGATGCACCATGGCTTAACGGACAATACACCGTTTGGGGAAAAGTGGTTTCGGGCATGGAATATGTTGATGCCATCAAAAAAGGCACAGGCTATAGCGGTATGGTTGAAAATCCGGACGAAATCATCAGCCTCAATGTCATATCCGATTTATAAAATTTTACGCACCCACCCTCTTTGCTTTTACAAAAGCCGTTTTTTCTCCTCCTTAAGGGGAAAATCAGCCGCAGCTTAAAAATCGCCCAAAACCGATGATGTAGATTTATAGCAAAATATGATTGCAAAGGATATTGAAAATATTATCATTATTTCAAGAACACATTTGGAGTAAATAAAGATGAAACTATACCACTATGTGGCAAAGGGAAACGATGTTATGCAAAAGGGATTACTCTCGTTTGCAAACAATCCTGATGCAGATTTGCGCTATTATTTCAAGCGCACAGGCGGTAAAACCACGCATAAAGAAATTTGCAAGTGGATGGAAAGTTGTTACAAGGGGCGCAGTCGAGCCATCAGAGGATTTTCCGAACCCATAAAATGGACAGAGCGCAGCATTCATTGTTTGAAAGAGTTTATAGATGTTGCCGACAAATTCGAAATTGATATATCCGCAATGGATAAAGACGGTTTGATTGAAGCGGTTTATGTCAGTCCACCGATTACCGATTTTCCCGAGCTTGAAAAAGCTCAAATTTGCGATGAATTATGGATTAAACTTGAAAACGGAATTGATGATATAGATTATTCGCCGATTGACTGGAGCGTATGTGATGACGAACTCGGGCACCGTTTTGCTTATGTGCGTTATTACCTGATTGTTGTCAAAGGCGGCATTATCCCTCCGAAATATTTAAAAGTTGCCGGCTGATTTATAAAAACTTTGGTAGACAAGGCGCACCAAGCGTGCCATAAAAAACCATCAAATCCGAAGTCAGAAATTATGCCTGTTTAAGATACTCACACCAACTTGTTTTATTGTTTCCATCTCTTCCGGTTTACTTTCGGCAATTAAAACCGTTAATGTAAACAATGTTGCATCATCAATAATTGTTTGGCCGAGATTGTCATACAACAGGCCGTTTTTATCAAGAAAATACAAAAAACAACTGGCACCAATGCGTTTATTACCGTCCGTAAAACTATGATTTTTCACAATCAGATAAAGCAACATCGCGGCCTTTTCTTCCAATGACGGATATAAATCTTTGCCACCGAAAGTTTGATAAATCTGATTAACCGAGCTTGAAAAGCTCTCATCTTTCGGATTTGCAAACACATCTGAACCAAATTCAGGCTTCATCTCATCAATAACGGTTAAAAATTCATTTTCAGAAACAACAACAGCACTCTTAATTGTTTTTCCGCCTGTATCCAGCCTTTTATTGTCAAAATCATCAAGCAAATTCAAACCATTTGCAAAGTCAGACATTAAAGCGCTTAATTTTTGAGCTTCACTTAACGTGTGCGCCTGATTTTCAATACTGCGATTAAGCAAATTGATGGCTTGTTGCAGTTTCACAATTTGAGATTTTTGCTCCTGCAGGCGTTTTTCATTCATCACATAACCATCGATAAGATATTGTTTTAACACGTTTGTCGCCCACCTGCGAAAATGCACTGCGGTTTTAGACTTTATGCGATATCCGACAGATAATATCATATCCAAATTATAATACACCAATTTACGTGAAACCGTTCTGGAACCTTCTTGACGAACTTGTAAGAAATCCTTACAAGTTGATTCTTTTCCCAATTCATCACATTCATATACATTTTTTATATGCATTGTAATGTTTTGAGGTGTTGTATCAAATAAATTCGCCATCATATCTTGTGTAAGCCAAATTGTCTTATCTTCAAGCTTGGCATCTAAAATGATTTTTCCGTCATCACTGGTATATATAACAATCTTGCCTTTTGAAATATTATCTTCCTGCATATCACATCTCCGATTTTCGGTAATTGTAATACGCGACAAGTTAGCAAATTGCTAAAAAACAAAAAATCCGTTTTATAAAAACTTTGGTAGACAAGGCGCACCAAGCGTGCTATAAAAAGATCGTCAAATCTTTGGAGTGTGTTTTCATGCGGCCGGAAATTTTAAATCCGTTTTTTTGTTCGATGGCAAACCTTAAAGGCATCGGTTTGCGCTATTTGAGTTTGGTTTCAAATTTGTGCGGCGGTTCCACGATTTTTGACGTTTTGACACACCTGCCCTATAATCTTGTTGACCGAACATACACCTGCCCCATCAATCAAATTCAAGCCGGTCGCGTTTGGACGGGCATTGTAACAACAAGTCAGCATCTTGAGCCCAAAACAAAAAAACAGCCATACCGCGTTATCTGCGACGATGAAACGGGCGACATCACCCTTAATTTTTTCAAATATTACAAAGATTCACTCAAAAAGCAGCTTCCTTTAGGGGCAAAAAAAGTTATCAGCGGCAAAACCGAATGGTTCAACGGGCAGATACAAATGAATCACCCTGATTATGTTACCGATGTGCAAAATTTTGAAAAAATCAAAGGATTGGAGCCGATATATCCTTTAACCGCAGGCGTAACGAACAAAATGATGCTATCCCTTTCCTCGCAGGCGCTTGCTCTTGTTCCAAATATGGACGAGTGGCTTGATGAAAATTTCATAAAGCAACACAATCTGCCAAATTTCAAACAAGCACTCATCAACGCCCATCGCCCTTTAACGGCGGCTGATTTAAGCCCGCAATCGCCCGCAAGAAAAAGACTTGCCTATGATGAGCTGTTGTCAAACCAGCTTGCACTTGCAACAGCACGCTCACGCCACAAAAAACGTGCGGGACGCTCTGTTCAAGGCGATTTTCATCTGCGCCGAAAATTGCAGAACAATCTTTCTTTTGAATTAACCGACGCGCAAAAACGCGTTTTAAGCGAAATATATGCCGACCAAGCTTCGCCTTTTCAAGGTTTAAGACTTGTTCAGGGCGATGTCGGTTGCGGCAAAACAATTGTGGCGATGCTTGCCATGCTCAACGCCGTTGAGTGCGGCTGTCAGGCCGCCATTATGGCGCCGACCGAAATTTTAGCCAAGCAACATTTTCAAACCATGTCGACATGGGCAGACATTTGCGGCGTCAAAATTGCCTTGCTTACCGGCAAAATTCAAGGCAAAAAACGCCAAGAAATTTTGCAAAATCTGCACTCGGGCGACATCAACATTTTAATCGGCACGCATGCCCTTTTCACCGAAGATGTTTGTTTTCACGATTTGGCCTTTATCGTTGTTGACGAGCAACATCGTTTCGGTGTGAAACAACGGCTTGAACTTGCCGCCAAAGCAAGCAAGCCCGATGTTGTCGTGATGACGGCAACCCCAATTCCAAGAACGCTTGTTTTAACGCGTTTCGGCGATATGACATATTCCAAAATCGACGAAATGCCCAAGGGAAGAAAACCCGTTGACACACGCGTGATGAGCTTAAAAAAAATTCCCGAAGTCGTTGCGGCATTAAAAAAACAAATTCAAAGCGGTAAGCAGGCATATTGGGTTTGCCCGCTTGTTGAAGAAAGCGAAAAAACCGATTTAGCCGCCGCCATCGCACGCTTTGAAGATTTGCAAAAAGCCTTCGGCGATAAGGTCGATTTAATCCACGGCAAAATGAAAGAAAGTCAAAAAGATGCCGCCATGGCACGCTTTAAGGAGGGTAAAACAAGCCTTTTGGTTGCAACAACGGTTGTTGAAGTCGGCGTCAACGTTGAAGCGGCCACATTGATGATTGTCGAACAGGCCGAGCGGTTCGGTCTTGCACAGCTTCATCAGCTGCGCGGTCGCATCAAACGCGGCCTTGAGGCCGGCATTTGCCTTTTGCTTTACGGTTTTCCTTTAAATAGTGTTGCCAAAGAGCGCCTCAATGTCATGAAATCATCTCAAGACGGCTTTTTGATTGCCGAAAAAGACTTGGAACTTCGCGGCGGCGGCGAAATTTTGGGCACAAAACAATCCGGATTTGAACAGTTCAAACTTGCCGATTTGACTTTTCATAAAGACCTTTTATACACCGCACACAAAGACGCCGAGATGATTTTAAGTATTGATGAAAACCTCAAAACCAAACGCGGCTTGGCGCTTCGAAATCTGCTTTATCTTTTCAGACAAGACGATGCGTTAAGAACGTATGTTTCCGGATAATTTCGTTGTTTAGCTTATAAAAAGAGCGTCAGCCTGAGCGAAACCGCCGTGCCGTAGTCCGACTTTTGATTAAGCGCCGGATGAATATAAAACTGCACATCAGGCGTTAAGGTCAACCACTTTGAAAAACCGATGGCCCAATATGCCTCAAAAACGTGTTCTTTGTCGTGAGCCAACGGCTCGCCGACAGCTTCTTCGTTAATTTTATTTAAGGCATAACCAAGCCCGATTTGGTCAAGCGTGTTGCGCTCAAACGGGTCAAGCCACACAACACCCCCCGACCACGATTGCTCAATGGTGTCCATATGCCCCGAAACACCATTGACACGCGCAAAAACATTGACCTTTTCGCCGATATTTTGCGATAAATTCAACGACCAACCGTTTGTTGTTTGCGGCTGAAGTTTAACGGAAGGCTGATTATAAAGCAACACCGAAACTTGAGCCTGTCCAAGACGGTTTGTCGGGGTCCACTCGATTTGCCCGAAAGTTGTGAAATGTCCGTCATTTAAATCGTTTACCCGAATGCTCACGGCATCAACGTTTGAGGCATCTTGCGCGCCAACGGTAAAGCTCCATTCATCATTTGGCGCAAGGCTCAAAAAACCGCCGACACCGGCAATTGAATATGTTGACGAAGGATTTTGCGATAATGCATAGTTGATGAAGTTAACCTGTTGGTTTGAATTATAATCCGAGCCGTCAAAGTTATAAATCGGAAATTGTCCCAAACCCAAAGTGAGCCAATCCCAAGAACCACCGAGTTGATAAGAGAAATAAAGTTCGTTAAACTCGTTTGTTTTGTCATCATAATCGTTAATCGCACTCACGACACCCATATTCGAGCCAACATCGGAGGCATCATGGTTTCCATAACGAATAATCGTGTATGCCGCGTTGAGCTGACCGGTTCCGTATTCGTTTTTAAAAGCTGTCCATGTGAAATACGGATAAAGATAAGCCTGAACCGCATTATATTTTCCCGACGGCGCACCGCGCTGGGGCATAACGGAAACATCTACCCCGTAATCAAAGCCGTAATTTTTATTGAGCCAATATTTAAACATCGAATAGTCCGTTGAAAGCGAGCGCGCATTTGCATTTTGCCCCCAAAGCGCCGCCACAACAAAAAGCGCCAACACTTTTTTCATGAACTTTCTCCTTGAATGATTCATCAGATTTTTCAAATATAACCGCTTTAAAAAAAAATTAAAGGGTAATTTTGAAAAATCTCTTCAATGTCAGATAAAACATAATCTCTCATCATTTTCCCTTAAAACTTTTTAGATTAGCCCCCCAAAGCGCAGCTAAATTTTCTACAGTAGCTTCCTTTACTTCCACAGGTTGATCTACCTCTTTTTCTTGAGAAGTATATTTACCGTAATCCACCCTTCCGGAATAATTTTCTTCAAAATCTATCACTTTTTCGCGATATCTATAACGACGATGTTCTTGAATGATTGATAACGGATGATTCTTGTTATCTGACAATCCCAACTTTGTCATCACTTTACCGGTTATGTAGTCATATGCAGCGGAACGTCTTGCTTTTCCAACAGAACTAAAGAAATACTCGCCATGTCCTCCGCTTTCATCACTATTAAAGAACTTCTCTATAACCTGAGTTGTAATTTCATTAAATTTTTTATCTGCTATTTGCTCACTAAGCCTTTCTTTTTGCAACAACAAAATAATTTCTTTTTCAGCCGTTGCCGCCACACGAGCATAGGTCGGGTTATCAGATTTATATTCCAAATATTCAGCAATACCTTTTGTAATTACTTCATCAGGAGGCAATTCATAATGATTATCCCAACCATAATTTCGAATAAGCCTGTCAGCTTCTTCAAATATTGATTCCGTTGCTGCTTGGTCTTGTCGTTTTTGTTCAGCAATCTGTTCATCTCTTTCATTTATTAAATTTTTCTGAATAATTTCAAGTTCATCCATATTAGGTCGAAGAGGAAGATTGTCTTTGTTTTCCTTCAGATAATCAACCATCTTTTGAGCTATATCAGAATTGGAAAGCACAACAAATTCTTTACCAAAAGAATCTTTCATATCGTTTTGCAGTTCAATCAACGCTTGTTGATGTTTTTCTATTCTCTCAGCTTCGAGGCGTTGTTGTTCAGCAATTTTACGTTCTTTTTCTGAACATAATGCCGTATAAATATCTTTTAACTCATCGACACTTGGTGCAAAAGGAAGAGAGTGCACATTAACGTCCATATAATCGACAACTGCTTTTTGCAAATCTTGCTCATCAGCAATTAAAACATAATCACCAACTGTTTCTACTACATCTTTTTGGAGTTTTTGAAAATCTTCTTGATGCTGTTTGCGCCGTTGTTCTTCTTTTTCTTTTGAAGATTGGACAACTTTAAATTTTTTACCAAATTTCTGCTCTAGTTCCTTAATATTTCTACCGCCTTTCCCAACAACCATACCTATCATATCTTGCGGAACTTCTAAGACAATAAAATTTCGTTTATCTTGTTTCATACGTTCCTTATTAATCATCAAATTCAGATATGTATGATCAAAGCCCTGACGATAATCTGCGGTACAAGCCGTTCGCATCTGTGCAACTGTGTAATATTTCTCATCATCAACAGTTCTCGTGCGATGATAGTCATAACCGGTTTCAACTAAAGCGTAAACTTTATTAGAATCACTTGATTGCTCATCAAAATAAATATCAAATGCTATTAATTTTTCTTTGGCTAATTCATCTTTACATGCTTGCAAATCTTGCTGCATTTTTTGATAAATTTCAGGGGTTAATATGCCATCTTTTGTTCTAATAGTATAGCTGTTTCTGCTTTCAAAACCACTTCGGCCGGAATGTTCTAAAACATACCCTAAAGCTTCCATTTTAGCCGCGAGATTTTTGCTTGTGGCGCTGATACTTAACCAACCAATCTCACTATATGCTTTGATTTTCTCTATATTTTCTTGTTGCTCTAGAGATAAATTTTCACTTAAAAAAGGTACTTTATCTAAATTATATTTTCCATTTACATAATAAGTTGCTGAGTTACCAACTTTCTCAAGTTTTATAATCTCCACATCCGGATATTCGGAAGGTTTTGAAAAGTTGATGTATCTTGCAAACTCGTTAACAACATCTTCTGATCTGAAATCATAATTGGGATGAATGGCTTTAACTGCTTTTTGTATATCATCTTCTTTTATTATTATATGTTTACTTAATTTATCGCGACATAAATAAAAACTATTCCAATGCTTTCCATCAGGCTCATGAACAGAAAAATACTGAGCACTTTCATTTTTTTCGTTGTCACTGGCAGATTCTTTTATATATAATCCTTCTGCAATTTTATATTTTTCAATTTCATTTTCAGCCATTTTCTTTCTCCTTTATTTACATGTTATATTTTTAGTTGAGGCAATATTTTGTTGACGCATGGTTTCGTAGTCACAGCGTATTTTATTAAAATCTTCTGCAGAAATTGCTTTTCTTTCTGTCTCCTTAAAAGAACCGCCCCCATTTCCATGGTAATCAAACCCCTTTATCTCAGTTGCGCCGACTAACTCAATCTGTTCGCCGTCATATCTAAATTGCGGAACAACTTTTGTGATTTCGGTTTCATTCCAAGCTCCACCGGTAACTCTGCAATGTGTTGTAATTGCTTGGTTTTTATCATCAAACTGATAGTCTTTGGAATATGCATTAAATAAAACATTATCTTTTGATTGAAAAACAGCCAAATCACCGTTAATTGTTGCTAAAGATATATTCTGCCCATTTCTTTCAACATCTATTTTCCACACATGATCAATATCCATTTTGCCTAATTGCAAGTTTGCACCTGTATCATAATAACCGCGAACCGTCTTTGGTGGAAGAGTTAACCGACCATATTCAATGGAAACAATTTTTAAATCAGTATGTAAATATTCTGCAAGTTTTTCTTGTACCGCTTGCTTACTTGTCAAATTGCTTAAACGAACATCTTCTACCTTATTATACATTTCTAAATAGTCTTCCATAACTTTTTTATCCTTAAAAAAATCATCAGGCTTCAACGCATGTTTGCGATTAAGAATTTGATTAATTTTATCTTGCAACTTCATTTTCTTTTTCCTTTCATCAGTTCTTATCTTTTTTGTTACCTGGTGCTACTTATATAAAAGTAGCACCGCGTAACATCACCTATGTTCAAAATATTGCCCAAGGGTGATTCCGCACCTTTTACAACATGTAAAAGGTAAGCTTCCCCCTACCCACTCGTGGTTACAAGTGGTGGCGAGGTGATGAAGACGGTCATGCTCTGCCGCCTCCCTCTCCTCTCTATCCGCCTTGATTCGGCGGTACTCTGCTTCGGAGGCTTTTTTCGAAGCCTCACAATCGCAAGGGCCCACCCCACCGTAGGGATGCACCGGCCTTTTTTTACCGCAAAACTGGCAATACGGGGTTGAAGATGACATAATAACTTTCCGGTATTTTATTTTTTAATGTGGGCGGCAGACTCCTTTAAATCCATTCCGGTATACGCCCACGGTTAATAATAAATATAATAAGATTTTAAACTTGTTATTTACTCAAACCATCTTTTAAGGCAGTCAACACCGCCGGATCAAGCGTCTTAGAGCCTTTTTGCTTTTCTTGGTTTTGAGTCAAGATAAATTCCAATGCTTCGGTATGATTAGGATAGCCGCCCCAAAAACCTGTGCCACCTTCTTTTCCGATGCCGGCACCGCCAATCCATCCGCCGAAATGGTCATATAAAACCTCGGTTTGGTTCGGATCCCATGGTGCGGGACGTTCGCCGGTTTTATTGCCTTGCAATTTGCGGCAAATCTTCCGGACCAAAGTAATTAACTTCGCCATCAGCCGAGAAAATCGCCAAATTCTGCGGTTTGTCAGGATCAAACAAGCGGTCAGTCACTGTCGCTGTTTTGGAATGCGCCATCTTAATCACCGTTACGCCACACACTTCGCGAGCACCTGCAATAGCTTCTTCTGCTTGCTTTTCTTGCTCGGGCGTAATTCCTTGAGTCGCTCTGTCAAGATAACGAATTTGAGCAATTTCTTCTTTGCTTGCACCCATTTCCATCATTGCCGGAATATATCCGCTGTCATTTGCCGCAACAAGTTGCATTTTTCGAGTCGCCTCAACACCGAGCAAATCACAAACTTGCAAAATAGAAGCGGGTCTGCCTGCATTTTCATTATGGTGATCAACATTGATTGTGTTTAAGGGAATCGGCGAATCGACACTTAATTCAACAATCACCGGTGTCTTGCCCTCTTTTGCAACTTTTTCAATTTCATCACCGTATTTTGAGGTTGAAGCACCCCAAGCCAATTTTGCATCACTGTAGGCAACACCTTGCTTATCAAGCAACTCTTTAATGGTTGCCATTTCAGCATCAGCACCACCTAAGAAAAAATGTAAATTATCTTTATTCATTGTTTTATCTCCTATGTTTATCAGTTTTTTAAAACACCAAACCGCTTAAAAGACAAAAATCTTTTAAGGCAAACCAATTGTTTGCAAACGCGCAAACGTTTAAAATTTGCTTGGCAGCGTTTAGATGTGTGTG
>JAFSUB010000011.1 GCA_017445475.1 Alphaproteobacteria bacterium | reverse complement strand
TTTTTCATGATTAAATTCCTTATGTTTCTTGTTGCGTCTGCCAGACACTTCATCCTATCATAGGGAATTTATTTTTTCCACCCCTCGCTATAAGCTCTACTGAACCACCAGCCTAGCTGGTGGTTTTCACACTACAAAAAATACAGATTCGCAAAGAATCTGTATTTTTTTTAAGCATTTTCTTTCTCTTCCAAATATTTTTCCAAAAGTGCCAATTCTTCACGCGTGTTTGCACTTGCAATTTCATGTTCGTCGCCTTGAATTGCCGTGCATCTTAAGCCCATTTTGCGTGCAACTTCAACCGCATCCGTTAAATAGTATTCGCCGGCGGCATTTTCATGGCCGATTTTTGATAAAATCTCAAAAAGATATTTTCCTCTAAAAGCCATACAACCCGAATTGCAAAACCTGATGGCACGCTCAAATTCTGTGGCATCTTTATATTCCACAATTTTCAAAAGTTCATCGCCTTCCATGATAAGACGCCCGTAACGCGCCGGATTTTTGGTTTCAAAACCCAAAACGACAACGGCAAAACCTTGTCTGACCTTTTGAACACATCTTAAAAATGTTTCCTCGCCAATCAGGGGGGTGTCGCCAAAAATAACCAAAACCGTGCCGTCAAAATTTTTAAGCAAATCTTTGGCTGAATTGACCGCATGTCCGGTGCCGAGCTGTTCTTCCTGAACACAGGTTTTATAAGGCGCGACCTCTTGTTTGACGACATCGCCTTCTTTTGAAATCACCGTGATAATTTCATCGACCTTCAAATTTTCCAAAGTGTTGATGATTCGCTTAATCATCGAAACATCTTTAACTTTCATCATCACTTTGGGCAAATCGGAATTCATCCGCGTTCCTTTTCCGGCGCCCAAAATAACGGCTGCAATTTTGTTGTTCATAAGTCGCCTCGCTTTTTCAAAAAAAGGTTGTTCATTGACACATCTTCTATATAATACACCATATCTGCAAAATGTTAATAAAAAGGATATTTTTTATGAAAAAACTTTTTCTTACCGTATGTTTCTTTTTTGCGTTTGCGCTTTGCACTCAGGGATTTGCCGCCGTTACAACCATTGATGAGGCAACAATTGAAAGCAGACAGCCCAAACCCATCGACATTCAAAATGTTAGCGGTTTGCCTGATGCAAACGATGTGAACGCCGTGCGTGCTTTCTTAAAAGAGCGCTTTCAGTCGGCAAGCGTTAGCGACGCTTCCGATTTGGGCGATTTAAACAAATCAAACGCAATGGACTTGCAGCACAGTGCGGAATATCTTGAAAGTCTGCAGGAAAGCAAAAAATCTACTTTTGAAAAAATTTATGATCAGCTGATGGGCCATCTTGACGAACCGCAAACCTTTTTTTCGCCGGACACCGTTTTTTATGAAATGGTTAAAGAAACATCAAACGGCAACACGAAGGACGTTCCGAACATTGCCGTTGTCAGTGTTCGATTGCCGAACGGAAAAGTTGTTTTGGCACCTGCACGCGAGCATATTGCCTATCTTCTTGCCTCATATCGCATTTTGCCGACAGGCTCTGTTGAGGTTGAAGAAGACATCACGCTTGTTGCCAATGCGCAAGCACTTCAAAACGGCCTTGTCAAAACACTCAAAAAATGGACAACCTCGCGCGAAGGCGTGAAGAAAAAGCTCGACATCACGCTTTTATCCGTTACGCTTAACGGACAGGAACTTGACTATAAGCTCACCGAAATCGGCAACGATATTGTTATTTCGCCCAGACAAGCGCATGTTTTGGCTCCGGGTGTTTATAACTATCGCCTGCGCTATCTTTTAGACCGTAAACTTTGGTATTATAAAGACTTTACGGAATTTCACGCCAATGTAACAAGCGGATTTGGAAATTTTGTGATTGCTTCGGCAAACGCCATTGTTTCGGTGCCGGACGGAAAAACCTTTATCAGCCAAACGGCAATGACCGGCTTTAAGAAAAGTTTATCTGCAAAAAATGTTGCCGTGGCTTTGCTTGATAAAAACGCGCTCGGTTTTGCAACATTCAATCCCTTGCACGCCGGCGAAGATATGCACATTCTGGTTGGGCTCGACAATTCCGTTTTCATAACGCCTTCCTTTGGGCGCCGCTTCTTTTGGTTTATCACCGATTACGGCGATATTTTCTTCGCGCTTTTGGGGCTTCTTGCCGTTTTTATATCGTATTTTATGTCGTGGAACGGCATTCAAAAAAACAAAGCCATACCGACTTTCAAGCTGAAACACTCTGCACCGCTCAACCGCTTTCTTTTGGAAAACGCGTATGATAAGCGCTCTTTTGTGGCCGCCTTGCTTGAACTTTGTCGCAAAAGAATCGTCGACATCAAAAAAGAAGGCCAGACATTGCTTTTAATTAAGAGAACAGATAATTTGAAAAATCTGTCAAACGGGCTTAAAAAAGTGGTTCGCTTTTTGTTTGGCAAAAATGATTCCGTTTTGGAGATTTCGCAAAAAAATGCGCTTAAAGTTTCAAGGGCAGAAAAATATCACGCAAAAAAAATAAAACGCACCGCGCAATTTTTAAGATGGCGTCTTGGCTTGGCTTATTTATTTTTCGGCGTTTTCATGTTTTTGATTACGCTTTTTGCCATCGCTTACATTGCCGTTAACCCCTTGGAAATTATGCTTATTTTGCTTATCGGATCGCTCACCGTTGCATTTTATTTGTGGGTTATGGAACATTCGTTTTCAAACAAATACGTTAAATATGTTGCAAAATCAATCAGCGCGCTGTTTATTGTTTTGACAATTCTGTTTTTGAGCATTTACATTCACTTTTTAAGCGCTCTCTTTTTGAGTGCAACCTTGTGGTTTATTATTAAATATGCCGCTTTGTTTACAAACAGACAAGGGTGGATGCAAACAAAAACAAATGCGCTCGAAAATTTGAAAAAATATTTAAAAACAAATGCTCCCCTTGTTTCGCAAAGTGTTGAATTTGACATCCAGCAGGCCAATATTTTTGCACTTAATCTTGAAGATTTATATCCGTCAAATCCAA
Organism: Alphaproteobacteria bacterium; assembly: GCA_017445475.1. GTDB lineage: Bacteria > Pseudomonadota > Alphaproteobacteria > RF32 > CAG-239 > UBA1254. The sequence continues at coordinate 47,570 of JAFSUB010000011.1, read as the reverse complement.
AAATTGCCTCAAGATACAGGCTTGATTTGGCAAAGGAAATGTTAAATCTTTTGAAAACTTTTTAATTGCCGACGAGCAAAACGCCCGAGCTGGTGCCCAATCTGTCGGCGCCGGCTTCAATCAGCAAAAGCGCTTTGGCTTTGTCTTTAATGCCGCCGGAAGCTTTCACTTTTAGGCCGTAAGGCTTAACCGTTTTGGCCATTAAAGCGACATCTTCAACTTTTGCACCCACGCCGTTTTTCACAAAACCGGTGGATGTTTTTACAAAATCTGCTTTGGCCTCAACGCACAAAATGCAGGCTTGCTCAATTTCGATGGAGTTTAGGAGGTCTGTTTCCAAAATAACCTTCAAGGGTTTGCCTTCACAGGCTTTTTTGACCGTTTCAATTTCTTCAACAATGGCGTCCCAATCTTTGTTTTTAATGCAGGAAACGTTGATGACCATATCAATTTCATCTGCGCCGTCGCTGATGGCTTTTTGCGCTTCGAATGCCTTAACTTCGGGCAAGCTTGCCCCTAAAGGAAAACCGACAACCGTTACAACTTTAAGCTTTTGCCCCTGAAGATATTTTTTTGCAAACCGCACATAACACGGATTGATGCAAACGCCTAAAAAACCATTTTCCACAGCCTCATCTAAAAGTTTTTGAACTTCTTTGCGCGTTGCATCTTGTTTTAAGAGTGTATGCTCAATATACTGTCTCAAATCCGTCATGCTTTTTTCCTTCATTCAATTTAGAGCAAAAACCCGTCAAGAACCGACAAAATCTCGGCAATATCATCATCTTCATTCAAACGATGGTTTGCGTTTTTTAAAAGCTTAACCACAACATCTTGCGTTTCTAAAAGCTCGGCAATTTTAAGGGCTTTTTTCCAATCAACAGATGTGTCTTTCATGCCCTGAACCAAAGCAACTTTACAGCAAACGGGAATGGTGTCTTTATCTAAAATCAGGTTGTCTGTGCCGCTTTCGATGAGACGCTTTGTAACCACAAATTCGATGCCCTGTCCGGCATAGGTGATTTTGCCGAATTTTTCCATTTCTTGAATTTGTTCGGGCGTTGCATACTTGATATGCTCGGCCGTAAAATCAGGCGCTGCAGCAAGCCCGACAAGGCCTTTGATGCGATGTTTGCGATGAATGGCGGCAAGAAGCGAAAGCCATCCGCCGAGCGACGAGCCGACAACAACAATATCGCCCTCAATACATTCATCGATAATTTCCAAAATCTGTGCTTTCCATGTGTTGATATCCGCCTCTTCAAAGCGCGAAATGTCCGAACCGTGCCCCGCAAGCTCATATCTGAAAAACGAAACATTGTTTTTTGCACACCATTTTTTAACCTCTTCGGGTTTTCTGCCCCACGGATCGGAGCAAAAACCGTGTGTATAAAGTATGGTAAATTTTTGCGTGTGTGAATTTTCTGCTTTAATATGTTCAAAATTTGTTGTAAAACCCGTGTGATATGTGTGTTTTTGCATCAATATAACCTTTTGAATTAAAACCTAAGAAGGAATATAAATTGAAAATGAAACAAAATAAAGAAAAAAAACCGGTTGTTCTTCAAGTTTTGCCCGAACTGAACCAAGGCGGCGTTGAACTGGGCACAATTGAAATTGCCTCCGAGCTTCAAAAACAAGGCATTGAAAACTTTGTTGCTTCTCAAGGCGGACGTATGGCCTATCAGTTAGAGCGCATGAAGGTCAAACACTTTACCCTACCCCTTAAAACAAAAAACCCTTTCAAGTGGTGGCTCAATTACAGACGCCTTGTGAAAATCATTAAAGACAACGGCATCAACATTGTTCATGCCCGCTCGCGCGCGCCGGCGTGGAGTGCTTACTGGGCAGCAAAAAAAACGGGCGCCAAGTTTTTAACAACTTTTCACGGCACATACGGTCTAAAACCCAGATGGCTCAAGTTAAGGTATAACCGCGTGATGACCTATGGTGATTTGGTGATTGCCATATCAAATCACATTAAAGAACACATCTTAAAAAATTACAAGTGCGATGAAAATAAAATCAGGTTGATACACCGTTGTGTCGATGTTGAAAAGTTTGATCCCGAAAATATCAATGCCGAGCGTATGATTAAACTGATGGAAGAAAATCAAATTCCCGAAGACAAACCCATTGTTTTGCTTATCGGTCGCTTAACGCGTTGGAAAGGGCAAAAGCTGATGGTTGAGGCTTTGGAAAAAATCAAAGATATGGATTTTTATTGTTTGTTTGTCGGCGATGATCAGGGGCGCACATATTACACCGACGAGCTTAAAGAGGCGATTGCTAAAAAAGGTATGACAGACAAATTCGGCTTTATCCGCCATATTTCAGACGTTCCTGCGCTGATGATGGTTTCTGATGTTGTGGTTTCGGCCTCGCTTGATCCGGAAGCTTTCGGACGAATCGCTGCCGAAGGCGAAGCGATGGGGCGTTTGGTTGTGGCTTCAAACATTGGCGGATCGCTTGAAAATCTCATTGACGGTGTGACGGGCAAACACTTTGTTTCGGGCGATGCTCAAAGTCTTGCAGACACCTTAAAATGGGCTTTGGAGCTTCCGCGCAAAGAGCGTGAAAAAATGGGCAAAGCCGGCATTAAATTTGTGAAAGAAAACTTTACAAAGCAAATTATGTGTGATAAAACACTCGCTGTTTATCACGAGTTGATGAATATGGACGACAAATAATCAAAAAAACAAAGAGGTTATACAATGATAAAAGTTAAATTGCCTGACGGCAGTATTTTAGATATGGCAGAAAAAAGCACGGGCTATGATGTTGCTTTGAAAATCAGTCCCGCGCTTGCAAAGGCGGCACTGGCCGTTAAAGTTGATGACAAGTTACAAGACTTATTAACACCGATAACAACTGATTGCTCTGTTACAATTATAACCTCGAAAGACAAGGACGGATTGCACATTTTGCGCCACTCGGCTTCGCACATTATGGCAGAAGCCGTCAAGGAACTTTGGCCGGAAACCGAGGTTACCATCGGGCCTGCCATAGACAACGGTTTTTATTATGACTTTTCACGCAAAGAACCTTTTACGGATTTGGATTTTGAAAAAATCGAATCGAAAATGCGCGAAATTGTCAACCGCGATGAAAAGGTTGAGCGCTTTGTTTTGCCGCGTGATGAAGCCATTCAGTTTTTCAAAGAAAAAGGCGAACATTATAAGGCCGAAATTATTCGCGATTTGCCCGAAGATGAAGTGATTTCGCTTTATCGTCAGGGCGATTTTACGGATTTGTGCCGCGGGCCGCATGTTCCGTCAACGGGCAAAGTCGGCGATGCGTTTAAGTTGATGAAAGTTGCCGGCGCATATTGGCGCGGCGATTCGAACAACGAAATGTTACAGCGCATATACGCAACGGCTTGGGCAGATAAAAAAGACTTAAAGGCATATCTTGATATGCTTGAAGAAGCCGCCAAGCGCGACCACAGAAAATTAGGCAAAGAGATGGATTTGTTCCATTTTGAGCCGGAATATGCGCCGGGCGCTGTTTTTTGGCACGATAAGGGCTATAAAATTTATCGCAAACTGATTGAATATATGCGAAATCGACAAGAAAACAACGGCTATGTCGAAATTTCCACCCCGCGTGTGATGGACAGAGTTTTGTGGGAAACTTCCGGACACTGGGATAAATATGGCGCACACAACTATTCGGGACAAACCGAAGACAAAAAATGGTTTTGCATTAAGCCGATGAACTGCCCCGGCGGGCTGCTGGTTTATAAGCAGGGCATTAAATCGTATCGCGATTTGCCGTTGCGCATTGCCGAGTTTGGTAAAGTTAACCGCTATGAGGCTTCGGGCGCTTTGATGGGATTGATGCGTGTTCGCGAGTTTACGCAAGATGATGCCCACATTTTCTGCACATTAGAACAAATGGAAGAAGAGTGTATTTCAACCTTAAGATTGATTTTAGACATTTACAAAGACTTCGGCTTTGAAAGTGTGAAGATTTATCTTTCAACCCGCCCTGACAGCATATATCGAATCGGCTCGGACGAGGTTTGGGATTTGTGCGAAAACGCACTTGCAAACGCGCTTTCATCACACGGATACGATTATGAAATCAACCCCGGAGAAGGTGCGTTTTATGGTCCGAAGTTGGAGTTTATCTTAAAGGACGCCATCGGACGCGAATGGCAATGCGGCACCATTCAGGTTGATATGAACTTGCCGGAACGCTTTGACATTTCATACATCGGCGAAGACGGCGAAAAACACAGACCGGTGATGTTGCACCGCGCGTTGTTTGGCTCTATCGAGCGGTTTTTGGGCATTTTGATTGAAAATTATGCCGGAAAATTGCCTTTATGGCTCTCACCTTTGCAGGTTATGGTGGCGCCGATTGTCAGCGAGTTTAACGACTATGCGCTTGAGGTTGTCAAAGCCTTAAAACAAGCCGGCTTGACGGCAGAGGCTGATTTAAGAAACGAAAAAATCAACTATAAGGTGCGCGAACACAGTTTGGCAAAAATCCCCGTGATTGCTGTTGTCGGCGCAAAGGAGCGCGATGAAAAAACCGTTACGGTTCGCCGCCTCGGCTCTGAAAAGCAGGAAGTGATGGCGCTTTCAGATTTCATCAAAGCCTTAAAAGACGAAGCAACCATGCCTCATTTGGGCGAATAGTTTAAATTTGAAAATGAAAAAAAGCAAACCCGCCGACTTTCATCGACGGGTTTGACTTTTTTTAAAGAAGTGCTCGACTGATTGGAAATCAGACAATCTGACCATAGGTTTAATTGATGACATGTATTGAAGCGGATTTGTGCTGAACACAATATAAAAAAACACCCTTGTTTTAGAGCTGAACACATTGACGTGAAAAACTCTAAAACAAAGGTGAATTTCATTCTTTTTTCCTTCGTTTGAAAATAATATACCCGGCAAAAAGACAAATAATCGCCGACGGCACGCTTTCCGGATTTTTACAAAGATAAACAATGTAAAGAGCAAAGCCCGCAATACAGAGTATTGCACCGACATAAAAGAAGAGCGAGTTTTCCTTGCTTTTAAAAATCTCCAAGCAGACAATCCCAAGGATAAGAAGTGCCAGAACAATAATAAAGAGTGTCATTTGTTATATAATTATAGGGTGATAGAGTAATTTATTTCTCGGAACAGTTTATATCTTTTTATAAAGATTTTCAAGCAATTTTTTAAAAAAGAGCAGAAGCGTATGTGTGCTTAAAAGCACAACGCTTCAAAGATGAGATTCCTTGATGCACGGACGCGCCGCGCCGTGCAAGGAATGACAAGAAAAAAGATGCGCCGCGCCGTGCAAGGAATGACAAGAAAAAGGGGGGATCCTAGGCACAAGGCCTAGGATGACGTCAAATAAAAAATGCAAAAAACCGCCTGAGTTTTTCAAGCGGTTTTTTTTGTGATTAAAGCGTTGATTACTTTAATTCAACCTTTGCACCGGCAGCTTCAAGCTTTGCCTTAATTTCTTCGGCTTCTGCCTTGGGTGCGCCTTCCTTCACGGTTTTCGGAGCGCCGTCAACCAAATCTTTGGCTTCCTTCAAACCGAGTTGCGTGATGGTGCGGATTTCTTTAATGACGTTAATCTTATTCGCGCCGGCATCGGCTAAAATAACATCAAATTCCGTCTTTTCTTCGGCTGCAGGAGCACCTGCGGCACCGGGAGCGGCAACTGCAACCGCAGCTGCTGCTGAAACGCCCCATTTTTCTTCTAACATTTTAGACAAGTCAGCAGCTTCCATCACTGTCAAAGCTGATAATTCGTCAACCAATTTGGCTAAATCTGCCATACTTTTTCTCCAAATAAAATAAAATTAAACCTTTTTTTCAAGCAACTTAAAACCTTAAGCCGCCTCTTTTTCGCTATAAGCCTTTGTAACTCTGGCGAGTTGTGCGCCGGGAGCCTGCAAAAGCCCGATGAGTTTAGCTCTGAGTTCATCCATCGACGGAATCGTTGCCAAACGTTTAATCTCGTCAAGCGACAAGACGTTTGCACCCATTGCGCCACCGATGATGACGAGCTTTTCATTTTCTTTAGCAAAATTAACACAAGCCTTGCAGGCCGCCACAGGATCAGAGGCAAAAGCTATTGCCGTCGGACCTTTGAACAAGTCGACCAAGCCTTCAAATTTTGTGTCTTTAAGAGCCAGTTTGGTAATCCGGTTTTTTGTTACTCTAAACCCGGCGCCTGCCTTGCGAATCGCATCTCGAAGCTCGGAAACTTCCGCAACCGTTAACCCCTTATAATGAGAGATAACAACGATTTCGGAGCCGCCTATAAGCTCGTGCAGTTCGTCGAGTAGTTGTTTTTTTTCATCGCGGTTCACTCTGGTGTCTCCACTAAAAAAATTTTACCATGCTGCTTTACAAAAAGGCGCAAAGCCTTGCAAAGCAACGACCGAATCTGTCCGATTATGGGAGAAAAAAACGATTATAAAATAAACCTTTTTAAAGCTCCGTCTGTGTAGGAAATTAAGGATTTAACAAACATTAAGCCCGCCTACAGTCTTGGACAGAGTGAGCGCTTGAAAGCCCTCACTTGAGAACATCTGATATACGAAAAAAAAACTTAAGTCAAGATGTTTTTTAAAAAAACGCTTGCAAAGTTTTTATTTTTATGTATAGTGCCTTTCGTCCCTTGCTGAAAGATTTTTCTTTCGGCTATACATGAAACCGAACGGCTTGCCGTTCATTTGTTGAGAATCCATAAGGAGATTTATATATGTCTAATTACGAAAGCGTGCTCATCGCACGTCAGGACTTAGGCGCCTCGCAGGTTAATGACATCGTCTCAAATTTAAGCGATATTATCAAAAACCAAGGCGGCGAAGTCGTTAAAGTTGATAATTGGGGTTTGAAAAACCTTGCTTATCGCATTAAAAAGAACCGCAAAGGTTATTACGTTTTGCTCAATATTGTTGCGCCGGCTCAGGCAATTTTTGAATATGAGCGCTTGGTGCGCCTTAACGAAGATATCATTCGCTATATGACAGTTAAGGTTGATGAGTTTAACAGCGAAATGACTTCCGATGAAGACATTGAAGCTGTTACGCAAGAAACACAGGCAATGGGAGAATAATGATGACAAAACAATCTTTCTTTAAAAGAAAATCTTGTCCGTTTTCAGGCGAAAATGCATTGAGAATCGACTATAAGGATGTTAAACTCTTGTCGCGTTTTATTTCCGAAAAAGGCAAAATTATTCCTTCGCGTATCACCTCTGTTTCGGCTAAAAAGCAAAGAGAACTTGCGCGCGCCATCAAACGCGCCCGTTATATCGGCTTGTTGCCGTATGTTGCAAATTAGTGGGAGGCCAAAATGGAAGTTATTCTTCTCGAACATATTGAAAAATTAGGGAAAATGGGCGAAAAAGTAACGGTGAAAAACGGTTATGCCCGTAACTACCTTTTGCCGCAAAATAAAGCTTTGCGCGCAACAGAAGCCAATATTGCTTTTTTTGAAAAACAAAAAGCCGAATTAGAAGCTCATAACAAAGCTTTGCTTGATGCCGCAACGGCAAAAGCCGACGCATTGCAAGGCTTTAAGGCTGTGCTTATCCGTCAGGCTGCCGAAACAGGCCAGCTTTACGGTTCGGTTACAATTCGCGATATTGCGGTTGCAATAAAAGAAGCCGGATTTGATGTTGAACGCCGCTTGGTTTATTTGGAAAAACCGATTAAAGATTTGGGCGTTTACAAAGTTCGTTTAAATCTTCATCCTGAAGTTACGCAAACCATTTTAATCAACGTTGCGCGCACTTCAGATGAAGCTGCAAAACAGGAAAAAGCCTTTTTGGCAGAATAAAACCGGTTTGATTACAAACAAAAAAAGATACCTCTCTTAAACCGAGAGGTATCTTTTTTGACTTTGCCACGTTTACCATGGATCGCTGTATTTAAGCTGCGGATCATTCAAGCGCTCAATGTAGTCGGCATTTGAGCTGTTTGACTTGTTGTATATGTTTCTGAAATTGTTGATTTGATCATATTGGTCAACATATTTCGAATCCATTCCCGAACCGAAGATGTTTGTGCGGTCAAAGTAGCAATATACGGTTGCATACGCCTCAAGCGAACGCGCCTGAACAGGAAAAACATTCCAATAAACCGTGTTGTTTGCCAAATCATCTTCATTGCTTGAAGCACCGAGTTCCGTAATGATGGGACTATAAAGCGCGTATGGATAGATAAAGCCCATAATCGCGGCCCAACCCAAGAAATTGCTTCCGCAACCGCTACCGGTTTGGTCGCCGTCGCAGCGACCACCGGAGCCATAAGCAATTACCTTGCTCTTAAGCCATGTGCTCTGTTGGAAATAAAGCGGTTTCGGTGCGTAAGGCGAACCGCTTTTTGTGGCGGTTGGCTGATTCGTATAGCCAAGATAATAAAGCGTTCCGGAACCTATAATGTTTCTTGATTGATAAGAGGCACCCGGGATGGCCGTATCCGCGACCAAATTGCTAACACCTGCCAAATCGTTCAAGCGCGCAAATTCTTTAACATAATAGCGACCATCTGAGCCCAGAACCATATCACCGGCTTGCGACATTTGGAAGCTTGCCGGCGTGATGGTAATCACGCGTGCGTGCCCCGGAGGACATTGCGGCGCCGGAATCATCCCCATATAAGGCGATGCCCATCGGTTGTTGCCGAATGTTTGCGCTTCGTTGATTTCAGAGCTGTCTCCGCTTGAAACAACGCTTCCGCCGCTCACTGAAACGTTTAAGTTGTTAAAATCAACGCCATCGCTATATGTGTTGTTGACAATATAGATGCCTTTATTGATAAAATCAGGCAAAATATCGCTCAAACGCGCGCCGCCGCGTGTTGTCAGCTTGATGTCGTGCATCACCGAGGTGTATGCCGGATTGACCATATAGCGGTCGGGCATAACCCCTGTGTCATAGCCGCCTGAAGCATAGTCGCCTGCATAAACAGGACGAACCAGCGTGCCCGTGCTGTCTGCTTCGTTGTTTGCCACAAAACGTGAGGCTTCGATATAACCCACGCCTTCGTCAGCCGCGTAATTGCCGTTGCTTGAAGGCGAACCCTCAAGTTCAATCGCACCGCGGCGAATATAAACGCTTGCGCCGCTCGTCTGACTTCCGCTTGTATTGGCAAGACCGCTTGATGCGTCAACCTTTAAAATTTGATTATTGATATCATTGCCCGTTGTTGTTCTGGCATATACATTAAACGTCGTCGGATCAATTTCAACCGTTGAATCACCACCAAGTGCCGTGCTGTTTTCTGTTGAAACAATGTTTAAGAGCTTCATATTGTCGCCTTTTTGAACAAGAAATTGGTCAACATCGGCACCGACTGAAGACTGTGTGCGCTCAGCACCCTCACCTTCACCTGCAATAATTTCAAAAGCCACATTGTTGTCATCACTGCCTGCAATCTGCATTCTGGTTGCTCTAACATCGACAAGATTGTTTGAAGCTGTGCCCGGGGTTCCGGTTGCCGTGATGGCACCTCGTTGCACAACAACTTTTCCGGCCTCCGTGCTGTATAAGCCGGCATCTGCGTCGTCAATAAACATCGCACCTTTGTCTTCTGTGGCGTTCGGACCGTATAAAACGGTTTCATCGGCATCTATGCTCATACGCTCATGGTCGCCCAAATCTTGCGCTTTGATGCCGTCTGCCGTTACATGAAGCCAGCGCTTGTCAATGTTTTCCGCATCCCAACCTCTGCCGCCGGCATGAAGTTCCAGCGTGTCAAATTTGTGCGCGTCAATTTCGCCCGCCTCCAAAATGTTGGCAACATACGCATTGCCTTGAACCGTGAAGTTCGGGTTTAGATTGGGATATATCGGCGCACTGGTGTGTGCTCCCTTGACGGTTGTAACGGCATCAATATCAACTTTAGATTCTACCGTGCCGTTGTTTTCTGTTTTCGTGATTAAAACCTCGCTGCCTAAAATATCAACCTTGCCGCTTTCGGCTGTCATAATGTTTCCTTCCGGTCCGACTTCAAGCTTTTTACCTTGAGCACTTGCAAGATATGTGTTGCCTTCCGCCGTAAAAGTGTTGTCTGCGGTTACTTTTGTGTCAACATTAAATGTTGCACCCGCTCTTTCCGCGCCTTCCTCTTTTGTGAGAGTAAAATCAGGGGTGGCGGCAGTTTTGTTGACATTTACCGAAAACTCGTCATTGTTTGCAAGCAATAAACTGTCTGCAAAATCAAGCTCCGGATTATCTTCCGTTCCGGTAACGCTCAAAGCACCGCTCAAAGCACGCAAACTCCCTTCAAGAAATGCTGCGCCTTCCATTGAACCGCGTGCTTTCACAACCAAACTGGCATCTGCCTCATTACCTGCTTCGGTTGCCGTGCCGCCGATTATCATTTGATCAACGCCTAAAATTTTGCTGTAGGGCACATCCTGAGAACTGCCCAATTCTTCGGCTGAACCGCCCATATATAAGTTTGTCAGCATTGTGTTGCGCCATTCTTCGCCGTCCGCCGGCGTGCGTTGCAAATATTTAGAGTTTTCAAAGGTTGTGCTGTTAACCGCATTAATGCTTTCCGACGAAGCGGCAACAATGGAGCCCTTTGAAACCACACAGTGCCTTTCATCGGCATCGCAACTTGCCAGCTGGTCATCAACCTCACCGCTTGTCAGCGACCACACGCCACCCACACCTTTGGCCGCACCCCCGCTATCAATATAACCGCCGTTTGAACCAATCATAGAGGCAATTCTTGAGGCGCGCATTTCGTTAATTTCACCGATTTGAGGGAAAAAGACAAATGACGTTATCGAATCGCTGTCGGGCTGGCGTTTGATTGTTGCAATCGGCATTTCAAAATTTTTAATGACATCAAACCGGTATCCATACGGCAAAAAGTCCGACAAATCGTCAATCGTTACGACAGCGGATTCACCTTCGGGAACCTCTTGAAGAAGCCGTGTGTAATTGGCCGCGGTGTAGTTGTCAACCGCCTTAATCAGAGTTCTGACGTGTGTTGCCGTGTTGATGTCCTGCAACTCAAGCGTTCGCTCGGCAGATTTTTTATAGAGCGTCGGCGTAACCATCGCAATGAGCATTAACATCGCCATGGCCTCAATCATCATTGAGCCGGCCTGGCTCACTTTTTTAAATCGCTTAATATCAGTCATCGGAACTCTCCTCTTTTGTGAAAACTTGATGAATGGCAATAAAACAAGGGGTGTCTTGACACGTGCTCTGATAGTCCTCATCGTTTAAGACGGCGGAATAAACAACGCGATAGGGCAAATCGTTGTTTGCAATTTGCTCATTTGGTTTAACGCCACCGCTGACAACCGCATACGGCACATCTTCTGCTGTTGTAACATATCCGAAACATCTGCCGTATTCGCCCGACTTTGACATCACCGACATCATATCGGTGGTTGGCGTAGAGCTTCTGTTGAGCCACCGTGAAGGTATGGGCGCCCAAGAAACGGCATATACCTCCACATAATCAACGCTGCAACATCTGTCATCGGCCATAACCGCCGCATCGTTGCAGTTGACTTCATAATCGACATAATCCGAATCCGAATATGACGGCTCAAAACAAAACACTTTTGAATATGTTTCATCATCGGGCAAATAGCCCATCGGAAAATATTGTTCCACCGCGTATGGCTCGGTGTCATCAGAGCCCAGAATTTGTCCGGCATTATACCCAAACCCGGGCTTATAGCTGACATACAGCGGATCACCGAGGGCCGGATTTGCCGGAATTTTTTGCGAATTAAGATATCTTTTGAAAGCATTGTGCTGTATTTTGAACTTGCCGACAACGGTCTGCGCCTTTGTTTCCATATATGCACGATCCACATCGGGACGAACCGACAGGTTATACGAAAGCAGTGCAACCATAAACGTCGCGATGACAATCCATAAATACATTCTCACACCTTAATCAACAAAAAACCTATATGTTTCTAGCCTAGCATAAAATCGTAAAACTTTCCAGTTTTTCTTTGCTGAAAAGCAAAATGTTCACATTTCTGTAACATACAAAAAAAGCATAAATAAAAAGTAAAAAAACGCCCGCTGATATGGCAGGCGCTCTGAAAATAAATTTTTTGCTAGAAACCTTCGGTGTCTAAACGTTTGCGAAGTTGCTTGCGCGCACGACGAATGGCCTCGGCTTTACGCCTTGCCTTCTTCTCGGCGTTCTTTTCATGACAACGGCGCAATTTCATCTCGCGGAAAATACCTTCACGTTGCATTTTCTTTTTCAAAATTTTCAAAGATTGCGCGACATCGTTGCCGATGACTGTAACCTGAACCACTTAAATCACCTCTTTTCTTTTTGGCTTTTTGTTAAAAATTTGCGTTCTTTTAGCACAGACTTTTGTTCGCGTCAAGCACTTTTTTTCAGGCAATAATGTTTGGCGTGATGCCCGCTTCAACCTTTTTGATTTTACGCGACAAATCGTTTCTCATGCCGTTGAGCTTTTGCGCCTGATAAAAATCAATGGTTTTGTTTTTAATCACAAGTGCTTTGATGTCGGTTTTGACGCGCCGTTCTTCAAGCTTAAGTTCACAAAGCTTTTCAAGAAGTTTTTTGTAATTATCGTGTTGCATCTGCTTTATCAGTCCCATTTTATAAACAAACCGCAAAAAAGTGCATTTTTTTGTGGAAATGCTTTGCAAAAATCTGTATGAAGTATAGATAAACTTTCATAAAAAATCAAGAAGAATTTAAATTAAGGACACAATATTGATGAACACGATTAAAAAAATCGGAATTTTGACAAGCGGCGGTGATTGTTCCGGACTTAATGTCGCCATTTCCGGCGTTGTCAGAGCGGCAACCTTGAAAGGTTGGACGGTATACGGAATCCACGACGGGACGGAGGGTTTGACAAGCGATCCGTTATCGTATGAAATTTTAACGCTGCAAGGGTTTTCAAACACGCCTTGGGCAAAAACCGCCGGTTCTTACTTAGGTTCGCTCAACAAAGGTGTGAATTTCGATTTGCTTGATATGGTTGCCGAAAAATTTAAAAGCGGCGTCCAAAAACTCGGTCTTGACGCGCTTATTGTTTTGGGCGGCGACGGAAGTATGGGCGTTTTGGAATATTATTGCGAAAAAGCCGGCATTCGTATGATCGGCATTCCAAAAACCATTGACAATGACACACCGCTGACCGATCTTTCGGTCGGTTTTCGAACGGCCTGTCAGGTTTGTATGGAATCGATAGACAACATCGAAACAACGGCACGCTCGCACCACCGCGCGATGATTGTTGAAGTGATGGGACGCGATGCCGGACATTTGGCCATGCAATCGGCACTCGCCGGCTATGCCGACATCTGTTTGGTTCCCGAAATTCCATATACTTTAGAGGGAATCATCAACAAATTGGAACAAATTAAATCAACGGGCAGAACGCACGCCGTTATTGTCGTTTCAGAAGGCATAAAAACCGAAAACGGCGAAGTGTTGTCGATGTGCCAAAACGTTTTGGGCGAAAAGGTTCATGGCGGAATCGGCGAATATCTGGCGCAGCTTTTAACCAAAAACTACGGAGGCTTCCAAATCAGAAGCACGCGCTTGGGGCACATTCAGCGTTCCGGACACCCGATTTTTTCGGACCGAATATTGGCCACGATTTTTGCCGCCAAAGCCGTTGAGCTGTTAGATGAAGGCAAAACAAACCTGATGGTCAGCTTAACAAACGGACACGTTGTCGCTCAACCCTTATCCGAAGTTATTAAAGCGGGTTCATCAACCTTGAAGCTTGACAGCTCGTTTATCAAGGCCGCCAAAATACTCGGAATGTATATCGGCGAAATTTAGCGCTGAAAAAAAAACAAAAAAATTGCATTGATTTTTTCTTTTTTGCTTGAAAAAGAAAACTTTAATGATAAATTGCTGTTGAAAAATTTATTTTCGTGCAGAAGGTCTGCACAACTCTATTATTTTAGAGGTAACTGTTTTTATATAAGGAAAAAAAATATGGTCGTTCGCGTCGCAATTAACGGATATGGCAGAATCGGTCGTTTAACACACCGCGCCATGGTCGAGTCAGGAAGAAAAGATATTGAGCTTGTTGCTATCAATGATTTGGGTAAGCCGATTGATAATGCCAGATTGTTAAAATATGATTCTGTTCACGGTCGCTTTAGAGGCGAGGTTTCGGCCGATGAAAATTCAATTACCGTTAACGGGCATAAAATCAAGGTTTTTGCCCAAAAAGATCCGGCAAATTTGCCTTGGAAGGAATTAGACATTGATGTTGTGATGGAATGCACAGGCATTTTCGCCGACAAAGAAAAGGCTTCGGTTCACTTAAACGCCGGCGCAAAGCAGGTTTTGGTTTCAGCCCCCGCAAAAGGCGCAGACAAAACGATTGTGTTTGGCGTTAACCACAACACATTAACTGCCGATGACCGCGTTGTTTCAAATGCATCGTGCACAACAAACTGCTTGGCTCCTGTTTGCAAAGTTTTGCAACAGGTCTGTGGCATTGAAAAAGGCTATATGACCACGATTCACTCCTACACGGGCGATCAGCGCACGTTGGATATTGTTCACCCGAAAGATCCTTATCGCGGCAGAGCAGCAGCACTTAATATGATTCCGACATCAACCGGTGCGGCCAAAGCTATCGGTTTGGTTTTGCCCGAACTTGCAGGCAAACTTGAGGGCTCGGCTGTTCGTGTTCCCACACCTGATGTTTCGCTTGTTGACTTAACGTTTGATGCAACCAAAGCAACCTCAGCCGAAGAAATCAATGCCGCAATGAAGAAAGCCGCTGAGGGCGAACTTAAAGGCGTTTTGGAATACAATGATGAACCGCTTGTTTCGCAAGATTTTGTTACCGACTCAAACACATCTGTTTTCGACGCCGGTCAAACAAAAGTTATTGACGGCAAGTTTGTGCGCGTTGTCGCTTGGTATGACAACGAGTGGGGCTTTTCAAACAAAATGTCCGACACTGCCGTTGCCATGGCAAAAGCATACCGCGGATAAAACACTTTGCTCAATACCCTCTTGAGAAACGCTCAAGGGGGTATTTCTTATACTTAAAAGGAATAAAAAACGATGACATACAGAACAATTGAAGATTTGGGCGATTTGAGTGGCAAAGTTGCGATGCTCCGTGCCGATTTGAACGTGCCGATGAACGACAAACTTGAAGTTACGAACACGGCGCGAATCGACCGCACGGTTCCGACAATTAAGCTTTTGATGGAAAAAGGCGCTAAAGTTGCGGTTATTTCGCACTTTGGCAGGCCCGAGGGCAAAGGCGATATGAAAAATTCGCTTATACACGTTGCGCCCGCCCTTGAAAAAGCGCTGGGACATAAAGTTGTTTTTGTGAAAGATTGCATTGGCGATGAAGTTCAAAACGCTGTTAAAAATATGAAACCGGGCGAAGTCTTGCTTCTTGAAAACCTGCGTTTTTACGATGAGGAAAAGAAGGGCGACGAGGCTTTTGCCAAAGAGCTTGTCAAAGTGGCCAATGTTTACGTTTCCGATGCCTTTTCAACGGCGCACCGCGCACACGCTTCAATGGTTGCGGCGCCCAAAAATCTACCCTCTGCCATGGGCCTTTTAATGGCTGAAGAGGTTGATGCCTTAACCAAAGGGTTGAACAACCCCAAGCGCCCCTTAATGGCGATTGTCGGCGGCTCAAAAGTTTCAACCAAGCTTGATTTGCTGAACAACTTGGTCAAAAAAGTGGACAAGCTCGTGATTTCAGGCGGTATGGCACACACTTTCTTAAAGGCTGTGGGTTGTGAGGGCATCAATGAAGAAAATTCGCTTCTTCAAACAGATATGGTTGACACGGCGCGCCGGATTTTGCAAACCGCAAAAGATTCAAATTGCGAAGTGATTTTGCCGCTTGATTTGGTTTCATCAAAAGAATTTGCCGCTTATTGTGAAAACAAAACGGTTGATTTAACACAAATTCCTTACGGCGGACATTTGCTTGATGTGGGATCAAAAACGGTTCAAGCCATTAAGGAAAAAATGGCGGAGTGCCAAACGCTTGTGTGGAACGGACCTTTGGGCGCATTTGAGCTTAAACCGTTTGACAAAGCCACAAATGAAGTGGCGCGTTTTGCGGCCGATTTAACAGCGCAAGGCAAGCTGATTTCCGTTGCCGGCGGCGGCGATACGGTTTCGGCTTTGGAAAACGCCGGCGTGGCCGACAAAATGAGCTATATTTCAACCGCAGGCGGTGCTTTCTTGGAGTGGATGGAAGGTAAAGCCCTTCCCGGCGTCGAGGTGATGAAAAAATAAGTCTTTTTCAAACGCACTAAAAAAGCGCTCTTAAAAATCAAAGAGCGCTTTTTTTTGGGCAGTTATTCAAAAATCTTAAAACTTATAGTTCAAAGACACGCCGAACAGCTGAATGGAATTGGAATATTCCGCTGTGATTCGATCGCCCGCATTACCGGTTACAGCCGTATCCATATGCGCTTTGTGCGCGTAAATATACGTGTATGAGACATCAAAGCTCAACTTTTCATTATATTGATAATTCAAACCGGTTGAATACCAAAGTCTGTCCGAATCGGGAATACGCGGGGTTCTATGATGTAATCCGACCGCCGCTTGATCATAAGCCATACCTAAACGCCATTTCCATTGATTGTCGATTTGATAGCTTGCCCCCAAAGCATAAAAGTTTGTATCGCGCCATTTTTCATATGTTGTGTTCACCCCGCCGTTATAATCTCTGATGTGCAAATCGCGGAACGAACTCCAGAACACACGCTGATATTCGGCCATAACGGCCCATTTTTCGTTAATGTCGTGATAAACACCCATTGAAAGCATTGCAGGCGTTGTGAGATGGGCGTAAATATCAATATCCGGTTGGCTCGGAATCATTGAACCGTCAGAAGCCATGCGGACTTTTTGTTTGCCTTTAATTTTGTGTGCAATTTTGCTGCGATAAGACAACCCGACGCGCGTTGAATCGTTAAACTCATACAGACCGCCTGCCTGCCAACCCCAATCGACAGCTTTGCCCTCAACAGAAGCGTTGACACGCCCCGGAACTTTACCACTCGTTAATCTTGCTTTCAAATATTGAACCTGCAAACCGGCACCGATTGAGAGTTTATCTGTTGCTTTATAAGCAAAAGTCGGCGTCAAGGTTACGGCTGTCAATTTTGACGTAACACCGTGCTGTCCGCCAACCCATGCTTCGTCGTATTTTGTAATCATTCCGTAAGGCACATTGAGCGCCAAGCCGGCAAATGCCCTTTCGGAAAGCTGTTTTGAAACCGCCATATTCGGCGCAACGGCAGCATGAACAATGTTGTCAACATTCTCGCCGCGTTTATCCGAAATGTGATTATAAACTTTCTTTGCTCTGGCGCGCGGTGCAATATATGTTCCGCCGATATGAACATTCGTCCCTTCTTGGCGGGTTAATGACGCCGGATTAAAATATGTGTATGATAAGTTTTCGGCGCCCGCCGTTGCACCGGCATAAGCATTTCCTTGTGCTGCGGCCGATTGTTCGCGAAGGTGAAAACCTGCAGCTTCGGCTTCCGCAAGTGTAAAAATTGTCGAAAGCGCTGTGAATGTTAAAAGCTTTTTCATATATTTTCCTTCCGTTAGATTAAAGTTACATAACATTTCAAGCCGAATTAAGCGCACAAAAAAATAAAAATTCAAGCGTTTTTTAACAAAATTCACAAAAATGTTATATTTTGTAACAAATTGTGATGTCTGTTAACGGAATGTAAAGATAAAAAGAATTAGGTAAACCTTACTTCAAAAGCGTCAAAACTTCCTTAGGAAACTGGCCTTTATAACATTTTTTCAGCTCAAAATCGGCTTGCAACCTGTTTTTAAACCACGTGCGCTGGCGCTTGGCGTATTGACGCGTGTGCAGTTTGGCATTTTGAACCGCCGTATAAACGTTTGTTTTTCCCTTAAAAAATTCCATCAATTCCGGAACACCGAGCGCCTTCATGGCCGGTAAATCTGGACTTAATTTGCGTTTATATAAGCGCTGAACTTCATCTATGGCACCGGCTTCAACCATTTTATCAAAGCGTTCATAGCAGCGCTTATCAAGCTCTTGAGCCGACGGGCATATTTTGATGATAAAAAATTTGGCTTCGGGCAAATACCGGATAAGCGGCAATTTGTGCCACTCGGACAATGGTTTTCCTGTTGAAAGAAAAACTTCAAGCGCCCGCTTTAAGCGTGTGATGTCGTTAGGCTTAATTTTCAAAGCGCTTGGCGCATCAACTTCTTTAACCTTTTGATATAAGGCCTCAAGCCCTTCTTTGTCTGTGAAGTTTTGAACCTGTCGGCGAATTTCCGGTATCGTTTCGGGAATTGGCGTAGTTCCTTCAATCAGATTTTCAAGATAAAGCCCCGTTCCGCCGACAACAACGGGAATTTTTCCTTCTGCCCAAACCGATTTGATTTCACCAACGGCAAGTTTGAGCCAATCAACCACGTTTCCCTTAAAAGAAGGATCATAAATTTCAAACAAACGGTGGTCGGCTTTTGTTCTGTCTTCATCGGTTGGTGCTGCCGTAATGACGGGCATATCCTTATAAAGTTGCATTGAATCGGCATTGATGACAACACCGCCCACAAAAAGCGCCACATCAATTGCAAGCGCCGATTTACCGGATGCTGTCGGCCCCGCAATCACAATTATTTTACCGGTCTGCATTTTGCATTCTCCACAAGTTTTGCACACAAATCTTCATAAGAAATCCCCGCATATTTTGCCTGTTCGGGAACAAGCGACAACGTCGTCATTCCGGGATTGGTGTTGATTTCCAAAAAAACAAGCCCGTCATCGGCATTGTATCTGAAATCGGAGCGCGAGAGCACATTGCAACCCAAAGCATTGTGCATTTTAAGCGCCGTATCCAAAGCCTTTTGATAAATCTCTTGCGGCAAATCCGCAGGCAAAATGTGGGTTGTAACCCCTTTGGTATATTTTGCCTGATAATCGTAAAAAGCTGTTTGCGGAACAAGTTCGGTAACTGCCAGCGCATGGTCTTCAAAAACCGAAACGGTCAGCTCTCTTCCCTTGATATATTTTTCAACAATCAAAAGCTCTTGACAATCATCATAATGCACTTTTTTCAAATCATCTTCGGTTTGCACAACAAACACACCGACGCTTGAACCGTCGGAAGCCGGTTTGACAACAAACGGAAAATCAAGCTTTACTCCATACGTTTGAAAATCTTTAAAACGCATCACCTCGCCTTTGGCAACCGTTATGCCCAATTTTGAGGCAATCTCCTTGGTTAAATCTTTATTCATACCCAAAACAGAGGCTTTAAGATTTGAATGTGTGTATGGAATTTGAAGCATATCCAAAAAACCCTGAACTTCGCCGTCCTCGCCGAAGTTGCCATGAAGGGCGTTGAAAACAACGTCCGGCCGTTCTTTTTTCAAGACATCAAGAAAAACGAAAACATCCGTTAAGTCATGAAAAACAACGCCATAGCCCTTTTTCTTTAGAGCCTGCTCAATGTTTTTTGCACCCATCAGGCTCACCTCGCGTTCCGAAGAAAATCCGCCTGCCAATATCAAAACTTTTTTCATTTTTCCCTTTATTGTTTTAAAATTTTTGCTAGTATAAGAAAAATTTTTTAAGAAAAGCTAAAAAACACAAATGAAAAAACTCTTTTTAACACACTTTTTTGCAATGTTTTTTGCCTTAAACTCAAAGGCGGCAACCATTGAACAAACGTTTGATGTTGAAATCGGCCTTTTTGATGCGGCAAAAGTTGTTGCATCTTATGCGTTTGAAGGCGGTGATTATCTTTTTTCTTCAACCATTCAAACCACAGGCCTTTTTGACAAGTTTTATACCTTCAAATCCGACTATATGACTTTCGGCAGGCACAACAACGACAGCTTTATCACGCGCCAATATCATCAAACGATGCAATCGTCCGCACACCTTCGCACAAAGTCGCTTATTTTTGATGAAAATGGTGTTTTAAAAGCGCGCCTCAGCGCCAAAGACGGCAAAAGCAAAATGGTTGAGATTAGAGACCAAACAAAATCGGACGCTTATGATATGCAAACCGTTCTTGCCATGTTGCTTGACAGGTTTTCCAAAACAGGTTCATGCAACTTAACAAAAACAGTTTTTAACGGCAAAAAAATCTACCACATCACCATCAAAGATGAGGGCAAAACGCAAATTGATGACACCAAAATTCCCTATAAAGGCGAGGCTTACCGCTGCTCGCTGTTTATCTATCAGGAAAAGGCCGAAAAGGGCGATTTGCTTTGGCAATCGACAGCAGGACGCCACATTTCGTTTTATCTTGCCAAAGAACCGCAAACGCAAATGCCCGTTTTGCTTAAAACGGAGATTGCTTCAACACCGCTCGGCACTTTAAGGGCCTATACCACAAACATTGATGTGAGGAATTAAATATGCCAAAATCCGAACTTTTATTGCCGGCCGGCTCGCTTGTCAAACTCAAAACCGCAATTATGTATGGGGCAGATGCCGTTTATGCCGGAACGCCGGATATGAGCCTTCGCACGCAATCTCAATTTTCGCTTGAGGAGATTAGTGAGGGCATTGCTTTTGCGCACCAAAACGGCAAAAAAATTTATTTAACGCTCAATTTGTTTGCGCACAACGAAGACACCAAAAAACTTCCGAACTTTGTGAAAACCTTACGCGATTTGAAGCCGGACGGCGTTTTGGTGGCAGATGTCGGTGTTTTCGATTATTTGAAAGAAAATGCACCAGAGCTTAATCGTTTTGTTTCGACACAAGCCAACGTTTGTTCATCTTCCGCCGTTAAATTCTGGCAAAAGATGGGCGCCAAACTTTGCGTTTTGGGACGTGAAGTCAGCTTTGAAGAGATGCGCCAAATTCGGAAAGATTGTCCCGATATAATGCTTGAAACCTTCATTCACGGGGCAATGTGTATGTCATATTCGGGCAGATGCCTTATTTCAAACTTTTTGGCAGACCGCAGCGCCAACAAAGGCAAATGCGCGCACTGCTGCCGCTGGCACTATAAACTCAACATCAGACTCAAAGACGGCACAATCAAAGCTCTTGAGATAAACGAGCAAAACAAGGATATGTTCGAATTTCTGTTAAGTGAAGATTTCAGAGCTGGCGAATATTATGAAATTGTCGAAGACGAGCACGGCGGCTATGTCTTAAATTCAAAAGATATGTGCATGATGCCGCGTCTTAACCGAATTTTGGATTTGGGGCTTGACAGCCTCAAAGTTGAGGGGCGCAATAAAACCGAATATTATGCCGCAACCGTTGCAAGAGCATACAGGCAAGCTATTGACGACTATTTTAAAAATCCCTCAAACTGGTCGCCGGACATTTATATGAAAGAGCTTTACGCGCTTCAAAACAGAGGTTACTGCTTGGGATTTTTTGATGGACATTTAACAAATTTGAGCCAGAATTACGAATATACCAGAACTTTGGGTGATTATCTTTTTGCCGGCTCGATTGTTGCGTGGGAAGAAGATGAGGCGATTTTTGAGCTCAGAAATTTTATTCAAAGCGGTGAAACAATTGAATTTTTAATCCCGAACACGCTCAAAACGTTGCCAATTTCTTTGAGCGAATTTGAAGATGCCGACACAGGCTTGGTCAGCACCAAAGTTTCGGCAGGACAAAACAAAAAAATCCGAATTAAACCGCAAAGCTGGAATATGCCGATTAGCAAAATCAAAAAACTTTTGCCCGTTCTTTCGGTTGCGCGCAAATTTTCGCCTTTAAGCGGCGAAAACAAAACGCTCTATACGCACAAATTAAAGGAATTTGACACGCTTTGCAATCAAAAGGTCTGAATACTTTTACATTTCTTTACTTTTTGCTTTCGGCATCGCCTTTTGCCCGAAAAGCAAGGCGCGCTGCTTTAGGGTTTGCTGTTCTTTTAAAACCGGAATGTTGTGTTCAATCATTAAATCAAGTTCGTCCATCATCTTGTTGATTTCAGGAGATTTTAAGTCTCTCGGGTGATTTGAATTGTTCACAACTTTATTAAACCAGCAAATATAATTTTTAAGGTCTTGCGCCGTCAAATCCGGATATGCATCGGCGTTATATAAAAACAATTTAAGGTTTTTGCAAATGTTTGAAGCCACTTCCTCCGGGGTTTTGCATTCCCTCAAAGGACCTTGAACATAATCAAATCCAAGCTCTTTGGCGCCAAATCGCCTTTGTATTAAATCGATTCGCTTTTGAGGCGACATACAATCTTGCCCTTCATCAAGCTTTAACGGATCGTTGGCTTCCCAGAAAATGCCTTTTAACTTTTGGTGATTAAGTTCTTCGTTGAGCACATTCAATTCTTTTTCAATATATGCGAGCATATCTTTGCCCTTCAAAACGGCACCGAAGCCCTTTCTGCGCACAACATATTCAATCAGCCCGCAGTTCGTGTTGCCCCCGATGTCGGCAATCGCAAAGCCCAAAATATCCGGATTTTCGCTTGCAAGGTTTAGCCCGAACACACAATATATGTGCTGGCCTTTGAGCCTTCCTTGCTTGAGAAGTTTCAGCCAAACCGAAACGTCTTCTCTTTCTTCATCAATGGTAAATGTTTCGCAATAAAGCCCCGCGTGAAGCTGCTTTGTCAAACGCGTTAAGTCTTTTTTCTCATTTTCATCGGCCATTTCAAAGGCGCGACTTAAATTAACGTATTCAACATTTAATGATCCGTTATTTGCAAAAGATTGAACAAAGCGCATTTCAAGTCCTTTCTTGCCAAAGTAAAAATGTCTGCATGAATTGTATAAAGAAACAACGCTTAAGTCAATCTCTATTTGTTAATGACTTTTCAGAAGAGAAAAATTTTTTGTTTTCCTATTGTTAAAAAAACAAAAAAATCAAACGAATATCAGCTTTTATTAAAGATATTGTTTAATATTTTCAGGCTATCTTTCACAGCCGGATTTAGGATTTTGAAAAATCCTGTTTTGTTTGCGACGGCGACCTTTTTTGTTTTTATCTGCCACCGCAACATAAGGAACTTTTTGCTTTTTGACGTTTTCATATTCAACAATTTTTTCAAGCGGCACATCATTTTCGCCAAGCTTCCAAATCTGCACCACACCATCTTGCAAATCGCCATTTGAAAAAACAAGTGTTTCGCCAAGCCATGCCGTTTTTTGTGTTTGAGGGCAAATTTTAAGCCCGCCGCCCACAATTTCAACGCACTCATCATTTGAAACCAAAATGCTTTGAACCTTGCACAAATCGGCAAGTTTTTGCATTTTCGTTCGCTGCGCTTTTGAGCCGTGAACGGGAAGAATGACCATATTTGGTGCAATACTTCGAATATCACCCACCAAAGAAAGCATCTCTTCAAACCCGATATGACCGGAATCTTGCATTTGAATCTGCTGAAAATCGCCGATTTTGTTCTCGCTTGGCGCAACAACAATTCTTGCACCTTTTGATGCCAAGCGATGGCACAGCTCATCGCCGAAATGAGAGCAAATTTCTTTGATGAAATGCTGGCGCATCAAGAAAAGATATTCTTTCGAAACTTTCAAATCTGGGTGCAAATCAAGCGCCATTTTTGCCGCCGATGAAAGCCAAATGGCCGATGTCGGCGAAATGCCGATGTTGTGTTTGTATTCGTTCAAACCTTGTCCGAAGGCGCCCGTGCAAACAATATATTTCAACGGGACAGACTCATCTTTGAGATATTTTTGCATCTTGCCGTGATATATCAGCTCATCAAAACCGGTGTAGCCCGAAAGTTTGAGAGCATCTTTGAAAATTTTGAGGCCGTATCCGTCAAGAAAAACCTTTGTTTTGAGGCGCCTGGCAACTTCAAAATCTATCGCCGCATTGTTAAAACTTCCCGTAATAACAGGCGAGATGATAATGTTGCAGTCTTGATTTTGAAGGCAAACATCAAGCGTGTTTTGAACATTTTGCTCAAAGCCGATTCGCTTGAGCGCCGAATTTTCGATTGAGGTGGAATCAAACAGAAAAATCGTTTGCGGCGCGGGTTTTCTTTTGATCAGCGACAAATAATCTTTTTTGCAAAAACTGTGTCCGATCGGCATTTTTTCATCGGTTGAAAAATCACCGTTATGCACAACGGCCACAACCGGTTTGCCCCTATCGAAAGTTAAGCTGTGAAAACCGAGCGCGTCAACCGCACTGTGGCTCACATCAAAAGCCTCAAGTTCAACGCAATCTCGAAACTTAACAGGTTTTTCGCGCTCAATATTAACGGTTTTTGGCGGCTCTAACCCCGCTTTGGCAAAAAACAAACGGATAGCGTTGTTTGTGGTTTTGCTTGAATATATCGGCGGCAATTGATATCCCATTTTCACATAAGAAATCAATGCACCGATGTGGTCTTGGTGTGCATGGGTGATAAACAGGGCATCTGTCGGCTTTTGCGCCTTGCAAACCTCTTGTGTTTTCGGATTAATCCTGTCAAAAAAAGCGCTCACATCGGGATATGCTGTTGAAAAACCCGAAGATTCGGGCAAAAAAATGCTTCCCAAATCAAACATCAGGCGCACGGTTTGGCCATCGCTTGATTGATGTTCAAGCAGATGGCAATTGCCGCCGATTCGGTCTTGATTAACCCCGCCGGCAAACAGCAAACGCGTTTTTGCCTGTGTTTCCATTGTTTTTCCCCTCTTGTCATATCATACACAGTTTTTGACAAAACACAAGAAAATTTTGCACCTGTTGAATTTTCACATTTGCAGACTTATCTTATAAGGCAAAAGGAGAAAGGTTATGAATAATGTTTTAAGGTTTATCGTCAGTTTTGTGCTTGTCGGTTTTGCGGCCGCTTTAAGCTCATATTTTGCTTACTTAGGGATTGACACCTTTTACCCGACGCTTACACTGCCGCCATTAACGCCGCCGAATGCAGTTTTTCGCTTTGTTTGGCCGATTTTATATGTTTTGATGATTATTTCATACTATATGGTACTCAAAAATGCAAATCATCAAAGTGCGTCGCTTTTGTTTGTCGGTCAACTGTTTTTGAATGTGCTATGGTCATTTCTGTTTTTTGCGCACGGCTGGTTTTTATATGGTCTTATTTGCATTGTAATACTCATCTGGACTGTTTTTGCCATGATCAGAGAATTTCACGAAATCAATGATAAGGCTGCTTATTTGCAATATCCGTATCTGTTGTGGATTTTGTTTGCAACCTATATGACCGCAGGCGTGGTGTATTTGAACGGCTTTGAGCTTAAGGTGATGTAAAAAAACCGCCGATTTTTTTATCAGCGGGTTTTTTTATTCTTATCATAAAAGATTAGCTCACCTCATCGGGGTCGCGCAGAACATAGCCCCTGCCCCAAACCGTTTCAATATAGCTTTTGCCGCCGGAAGCTTTTTCAAGTTTTTTTCTGAGCTTGCAAATGAACACATCAATAATTTTGAGCTCGGGTTCGTCCATGCCACCGTAGAGGTGGTTTAAAAACTGGTCTTTATTTAAGGTTGAACCTTTACGAAGCGATAAGAGCTCCATAATGCCGTATTCTTTGCCGGTTAGGTGCAAAGGCTTTCCGGAAACCGTAACGGTTTGCGTGTCTAAATTAACCTCAACTTCGCCCGTTTGAATAACAGAGTTTGAGTGTCCCTTAGAGCGGCGCACAACTGCCTGAATGCGCGCCAAAAGCTCGGCCCTGTCAAAAGGCTTTGTTAAATAGTCATCGGCGCCATATCCCAAGCCCTTAACTTTTTTATCGGGTTCGGACAAGCCGGACAAAATCAAAACAGGTGTTTTGACCTTTGCGTTGCGCAAGCTTTTCAAAACTTCATAACCATTCATATCCGGCAACATTAAGTCTAAAATAATGATGTCATAATCGTAAACTTTGCCCAAATCCAAGCCTTCTTCGCCAAGATCAGTGGCATAAACAACCATACCCTCTTTTTTAAGCATTGTTTCAATGCTTTGCGAAACGGCATAGTCGTCTTCAACAAGTAAAACTCTCATTTTCTTCACCCCTTTTTATTGACAAACTAAATACACTATAACTTGATATTTTGCATTTGTTAACACTTAATCACAGCCTGTTAATAATTATTAACTTTTGCCCTTGAAATCTTTGCCGCATCTTGTATATTAAAGAAAACAATCACTTTTTATCGATAAGGAAAATTTCATGTTCACACTTCCAGCTCTTGATTTTGAAAACACCGCACTTGAGCCTTTTATGTCGGCACAAACGCTTGATTTTCATTATGGCAAACATTTTAAGACTTACGTTGATAATTTAAACAAATTGATTGCCGCGACGAAATTTGAAACTATGACACTCGAAGAAATTATCGTGCAAACCGCCGGCAAACCTGAATTTGTCTCGATTTTCAACAATGCCGCGCAAGCCTTCAATCACGGTTTTTTCTTTGCTCGCCTTGCCAAAGACGGCAACACAAAACCTGATGGGGCGCTTTTGAAAAAAATTGAAACAACGTTCGGCTCTTATGAAAATTTTAAAGCGGAATTTAAGGCGGCAGCGCTTTCCCAGTTCGGAAGCGGCTGGGCTTGGCTTGCCGAAGATAAAGCCTCAAATTTGAGCGTGATGAAAACATCAAATGCCGACACACCGCTTGCACACGGCCTGAAACCTTTGATGACCGTTGATGTTTGGGAACACGCTTATTATCTTGATTATCAAAACAGACGCGCCGACTTTGTTGACGCCTGTTTAGAGCATCTGATTAACTGGAAATAAAAACGTTTTCAAAACTTATTCCTGCGCGCGCGAAATTGAGCGGACAACTTTTGAGGACTTTAAGTTTGAGATGATTTGGTTTAAATGTTCCACATCTTTTACGTCAATATCAATCAAAAGCTCGAAATAGCTTAATTGCCGATTGACGATGTTCAAATTTGAGATGTTGGCGCCCTCTTTGGCAATGAGATTCGACAAATCGCCCAAAGCCCCAGGCTCATTTAAGAGCATAACCTTAATGCGCGCCGTGTGAAACGTGCTTTCGGCATCATCACCCCAATCAATGTCAAGCCATCTTTCGGGTTCGGAGGTAAATTTTGAGAGCATATTGCAACCGATTTTATGAACGGTAACGCCCTTGCCTGTCGTAACAATGCCGACAATTCGATCGCCCGGCAGTGGGTGGCAACACTTTCCGAAGCCAACGGCCATATTGTCAATCAGCCCCTTAATTTTGAGCGGATCATTTTTCTTTTTCTTGCGAAACAGCGGCGCCTTGATGGATTTAACCATTTTATCAAGCTTCGATTGCTTGTAGGCAGGATAAGCCATTTTCAAGACGTCCCAGCCGGTAACAAGCCCTTCACCGACTTTGGCATATATGTCCTCAATCGTTTCAGCCTCAAAATGAGGCATCACATTCACCAAAACACGGTCGGAAAACTCTAAATTTTCGCCTTTAAATAAACGCTCTAAAATTTCTTTGCCCAAGCTCATAAACTGTTCGCGCTTTGTTGCCCGAACATATCGTCTGATGGCCGCTTTTGCTTTTCCGGTGATGACAAAACGTTCCCACTCGGTTGAAGGATGTTGCGCCTTTGATGTTAAAATTTCAACCTGATCACCGTTTTGCAAAACCGTTCGAAGCGGCGCAATTTCACCGTTAACCTTTGCGCCCACGCACGTGTCGCCAACCTTTGAGTGAACCGCATAGGCAAAATCAACCGGCGTTGAACCGCGCGGCAGACCGATTAAGTCGCCTTTCGGGGTGAAGCAAAAAACCTGATCGCTATACATCTCAAGCTTGGTGTTTTCCAAAAATTCTTCCGGATTTTCCGCTTGCTCTAAAATTTCCAAGAGTTCGCGTATCCACCTGAAGTGTCTGCCTTCCGCCTTTTGTCCCTGTTTATAAGCCCAGTGTGCCGCAACGCCTTTTTCGGCGATTTCGTGCATTTGATAGGTTCTGATTTGAACCTCAATGCGTGTATCTTCGGGGCCGATTACACCGGTGTGAATCGATTGATAACCGTTCGGTTTCGGAGTCGAAATATAATCCTTAAAACGACGCGGAACCATGTGATATTTGCTGTGGATTACCCCCAAAGCCTGATAACACGCTGAAATGTCATCAACGCAAATGCGAAACGCCATTATGTCGGAAAGCTGTTCAAACGAGGCATTTTTTGATTGCATTTTGCGCCAAATCGAATATGGCGCTTTTTCGCGCCCCGTAACCGTCGCGTCAATGCCGTTTTCCTGCATATCTTTTTCAAGCGTTTCAATAATTTTTTCAATGATATTGCTGCCCTGCTCGCGCAAAAAGTTAAGGCGCGCCACAATCGAATCGTGCGCTTCCTTATAAAGTTCGGCAAAAGCAATTTCTTCAAGTTCGTCTTTAACTTCCTGCATGCCGATACGCTCGGCAAGAGGCGCATATATATCAAGTGTTTCTTTGGCAATCCGCGCGCGTTTTTCAACCGGACAATAAGCAAGCGTGCGCATATTGTGCAGCCTGTCGGCAAGTTTGATGAGCAAAACTCTGATGTCGTCCGACATCGCAAGCAACAATTTTCTGAAATTTTCCGCCTGCTTGCTGTTGCCTGATTTTTGCTCAATTAAAGCAAGTTTTGTTAAGCCGTCAACAAGCGAAGCCACCTGATCACCGAAAAGCGTGCGCACCTCATCAATCGTGGTGTCTGTGTCTTCAACCGTGTCATGCAAAAGCGCCGCAACAATTGAGGCACAATCAAGGCGAAACTTTGTTAAAATGCCGGCAACCTCAATCGGATGCGAATAATACGGATCGCCGGAAGTTCGAAACTGTCCTGCATGTTTTTTCATAGCAAAGACATACGCCCTGTTCAAGGCGTCTTCATCCGCCTCAGGATCGTATGATTTGACAAGATCTACAAGTTCATATTGCCTTAACATCTCTTTCTCTGCTTGAAGTATATACACTTTCAAATAAAAATAATAGCAGAAATTTTAAGTTTCTGCCATTTAAGATAGGTTCAAAAGATTTAGAGATAATTAAAATTCGTCAGAATCTTGATCAAAATCTTCATTCGACGCGGTTTCTTCAAACGAATCGTCCTCAAACGAATCATCATCGGAGAGGTCCGTGTCGTCCAAATCGTCTAAAGAATCGGTCGCCTCATCTCTGATTTGCATACCATCGTCTAAGTCGGTGTCAAGAAGCATGCTCGGATCAAACTGTGCATCAAGCTCTGCCAGCTCTTTTTCGGCTGCAACAATTTCGATTTCCTCTTCTTGAGGTTCTTCCACTTCAACATATTTTTGCAAATTTAAAACGAGCGATCTTTGCAGCTCTTCAATGCTGACCTTGTTTTCGGCAATTTCGCGCAAAGCCACAACCGAATTTTTATCATTATCGCGTTCAACCCTTAACGGAGCGCCTTGCTCAATGTCTTTCGCCCTTTGGGCCGCAACCATCAAAAGCTCATAACGATTGGGAATTTTCTCAACGCAATCTTCAACTGTAACACGTGCCATGATTTTTCCTTAAAATTAAAATGAAACAAGTTTTTCTTCTTATACATATTCTCTTTTAAAAAAGCAAGTTTTTTTTCTTTTAAAAAAATGTTTTTTCAATAATCCAACGGAGAAGTAACGAAAATTGTTCCGAACGGCTCAAATTTTTCTTTCAAAAGAGCCTCGTTTTTCAAGGCTTCTTCAACATCATTTTTGTTTGTTTGATACATTTCAAGCAAGCTTGCAACCGTTGCATACAATTTGGATTGCGTTTTAGAATCCATCTTGCCGATTTCCACATCATAAAGGCCTTTTTGATATTGCCTGACGGCGGCCATTTTTGCATCGGAAACGTTAATCATTCGATATGCTTTCACGGTTTTATCGCAGGTTATTGCCCAATCTTTTAAGTTAAAACCATCGCCGGCAATCGCCTTTGAAAACTCTGTTTCAAGCCCTGCCCATTTAATTTTCAACGCAAGCCTCTGACAAGGATTGACAACATCTTTAAGCGTGTTGACGGGAAGTGCCGTGCCGTTTGTGAGCTCAAAATAATCAATCAGCGGCTCAACTCGAGTGAGTTTTACAATATTTTCGGGCGTTGCAAACGCCTTAACACCGCCCAGCGTATTTGCAAACGCCTTCACATCAGCCGTTGTTAAGGGCGATGTTTTTGTGATTTTGAGCGTTCTTAAATGATCGCTGATCGGCCAATCGCCGCGCGCATTTGCACCGCCGTAACCGCCTTCGGGAATGGCTTCAATCAGGTTTTTATAAAACGACGGGTTATAATTTGTTTTAGGCCGTTTGGCCAAACGTTTTTGCGGCTTTTCTAAGGATTTATGATTTTCGGGCCACATTTCCGGCATCAGCAAAATGTATAAAAACGGTGATAAAAACTCCAAATCCTCCACATCGGCAAGCTGCGGAGCAATTCTGTCGGGAAATTTGTTTTTTGTTTCCTTAATACCGGGCATATTCAAAATTTTTTCGGGTATTCCGGGCGAGCTGTGCAAAAAAGGGCCGATATACGGATAATACGCTTTATCAAGCGACAAAATTGCGGTTGTCAGCTCATCTTCGCCGGCCGCTTTCAAATGTTGTTCCGACGTGCCGAACGAGGTGATGGTCGAACGCCAGAGCTTATCAAAAACAGGCCCCATATCCCAGCTGACGACATATCGCGGCTCGTATATTTCGTATTGCGCGGCAACTTCTTGTTGCAATTTTTCCAAATTCGGAACGGGGGCATCTAAATCAACCTCAAAAAACTCCGAAAAATCAGGCCGTTCGGCTTGAACGGTAAACGAAATCAGCAAAACAAGCGGCAAAATATATTTTTTCATACAGAAATCCTCATAAGCAACTTTTTTGAAGATAACATATTTAAAAAGAAAAAAAAGTGATATTTTTAAAAATTAACCTAGACTCCGCATTTATCTTCATCTAGAATGGGGCTGTTTAAAATGTTTTTATAAGGAAAAAAACAATGGCATGGACACCTGAAATGATTGAAAATCTCAAAAACTTGTGGCTTAGCGGCACAACCACGAACGAAATTGCAAAAACTTTGGGGTTGTCCAAAAATTCCGTTGTCGGGAAAGTTCATCGCCTAAACCTTGAGGCGCGCCCTTCACCGATTAAGAAAAAAGAAGAACTTAAAAAAAAGAAAACGGCAAAAAAATTACCGCAGCAACATCAAAAAACGGCCGAAAAACAAACAAAGAGCGAACCAAAACCCGACAAAACGCCGAAAACACAAAAAAAACTCGGGCTTAAATTAAGCGAGCTTGACAGCCACACTTGCCGTTGGCCGCTTGGAGATCCGAAAGATGAAAATTTTTGTTTTTGCGGGCAAAAAGTTCGTGCGGGCCAAACATATTGCGATGAACACGCCGCCATCGCTTATGTTAAACCGAGCAAAAAAGAAAAATAAGCCCTGAAGCCAAAAAAAACACTGTTGCACCGCAAAATAAGCGTAAGCCCTTATTTGTGTGTGTTTGTTGTGTCGATGGCTTTTGCAACGTCTTTTTCAAAGCTGACATTGCCCTTAAACCAATTTCTTAAGTAACCTTCGGCTTGCTCGGCGAAAGCGCCGCCTTCCTCGCATATTTTTGTTGTGGGGTTCCAGTGATTGCCCGATTTTTTGCATTCAATTTTATCTGTGTTGAAAAGATAATAGACGGCAAACACAATAGCGCAAAGAAGGCCGACAACAACAATCATCTTAAGCAAGGATTTTGCAAAAATCCACAACACCCACACGCACAACACAATCAGCAAAATTGCCTTGTTTGTTTCAGGCTCCTGATTTTGAACAAATGCCGCAAAAGCAAAATAAGCGGCCACAAATCCAAAAATGAAATGACTTAAATATTTCGCGAGAAAACTCATGAAGAAATTATCCCTTTATGAAATCAAAACCCTAATTCTTTTTTAACACAGCCTATCCGAAAAGCAAGCTTTAAGATGCACAGCAATCAAGATAATTCTTTGCACACCTTTTTGAAGTTTTCAACAATCTCTTCTTCGCCAGCAACATACCCATCCAGCATCAAGGGCTTGCCGTTGCAAAAAACGTCGCAGATAACAGAAGAATCTGCCGAATAAACCATATTCGAAACAAGGTTGACATTCGGCAAAAGCGCATGATGGTTTAAGTCAACAAGCATAAAGTCTGCCAAATACCCCTCTTCAATTTTGCCCGCTTTAACACCCAAAGCCTCAAAGCCGTTTTCGGTTGCAATTTTAAACACATCAGGGGTCTTTGCCGCAGTTGAGCTGTTTGCCGCACTCTTTGCCGACAATGCCGCCACTTTCATTTCGGAAATCATCGAAAGCGAATTGTTTGAAGAAACACCGTCGGTTCCAAGCGCCACACGAACGCCCCTTTCCAAATATTTTTGCAACGGCATTTGCCCCGAATTGAGCTTCAAATTTGAGGTTGGATTATGTGCCACAACGGCCTTTGCCCGAACAATGCGACTTATTTCATCATCATCTAAATGCACCGCATGCGCAATAATGGTGTTTTCATCTAAAATGCCCCAATCATCAATAAGCTGTATCGGACGTTTGCCATATTTTGCCAAGCAATCCGAAACTTCTTTTTGCGTTTCGTTCATATGAATACTCAAATAGGTTTTGTTTTTGCGTGTATACTCCTTAAAGCTTTTAATTAAAGCTTCGGAAGTTGTGTAAACCGCATGGCAAGACAGTCCTTTATAAATCAGCGGGCCTGTGCTGTCATTACTCAAAAAAGTCTGTGCCAAACCCTGACGACGTTTTGTTTCGTTTTCATCAAACACATCCATTCCGAGATAAGTGATGGCTGCTCGAATGCCCATTTCTTCGGCAGCCTTAATGGTTTGATCCACAAAAAAATACATATCCAAGAACATTGTCGTTCCTGTTTTTATCATTTCCAAAATGGCAAAACGCGACAGATGATAAACCATCTCAGGCGTCAATTTGTCTTCTCTCGGCCATATTTCGTTTTCAAGCCAATCAAAAAGCTCCAAATCTTCGCCGACACCCCTCAAAAACATCATTGAGGCGTGCGTGTGCGTGTTGCAAAAAGTCGGCAAAATCGCTTTGTCTTTGCAATCAAGCGTTTTGCAATTTTTATGCTCGATATGGCTTGCTATTTTAGCAAAAGCATTATCCTTAATCAAAATATCCTGTGTTTTTCCGTTCAAAAAAACATTTTTTAAGAGCAACATCTTTAATTCCTAACCGATAACTTCGCGCCTGCCGACATGGTCTGCGGGCGAAACAATTCCATCTTCTTCCATTTTATCAATCAGCGCCGCTGCACGGTTGTAACCGATTCGAAGCTTGCGTTGAATATAGCTTGTCGAAGCCTTTTTATCATTTCGAACAATGTTTAAGGCCTGCATGTATAAATCAGCATCTCCCTCTGATGATAAATCAGAGGACAAACCTTCTTTTGAAGTTAGCTCACCTTCGGTTACACCCGCAACATAATTCGGCGCACCTTGGCTTTTCAAAAATTCGGCCACAGCTTCAACTTCGCTGTCTTTAACAAAACTGCCGTGAACGCGAAGCGGCCGCAAACCGGAAGGCATATAAAGCATATCGCCCATACCGAGAAGCTGCTCGGCGCCTTTGTCGCCCAAAATCGTCATACTGTCAAACTTGGAGGTAACCTGAAAACTGATTCGTGTCGGAAAATTAGCCTTAATCACGCCCGTGATAACATCAACGGACGGACGTTGGGTGGCCATAATCAGGTGAATACCGGCGGCTCTGGCCTTTTGCGCCAAACGCTGGATGGCCGTTTCAACTTCTTTTTTAGCCACAATCATTAAATCCGCCACCTCGTCAACAACAATGACAATATACGGCATTGGGCTTAAGTCAATTTCCTGATGCTCATAAATCGGGCGCCCTGTTTCGGCATCAAACCCGACCTGTATGGTTTTTGTAGGCTTTTCACCCGATTGCTGCAGCTCTTTGAGCTTCTGGTTATAGCCGAAAATGTTGCGCACATGCAAATCGGAAATTTTGCGATATCTTTCTTCCATCTCGCAAACAGCCCATTTCAAGCCGACAACCGCCTTTGCCGGATCGGTGATGACGGGAGTGAGCAAATGCGGAATGTCGTTATACATTGAAAATTCAAGCATTTTCGGATCAATCATAATCATTTTACATTCCTCGGGCGTCATCTTAAACAAAAGTGATAAAATCATCGAATTGATGCCAACCGATTTGCCGGAGCCCGTTGTTCCCGCCACAAGAAGGTGCGGCATTTTGGCCAAATCGGCATAAACATTTTGCCCGCCGATGTCTTTGCCCAACACCACATTTAAGGTGTTTTTGCTTTGCGCAAACGCCTCATCTTCAATTAAATCTTTAAACCAAACGGTTTCACGTTTTGCATTCGGAATTTCAATGCCGATGGCGTCCGTGCCGGCAACAACGGCAATACGCGCGGAAACAGCGCACATTGAACGCGCAATATCGTCGGCAAGTCCAATCACGCGTGCCGTTTTTGTTCCGGCAACAGGCTTAAATTCAAAAAGCGTTACAACCGGACCGGGGCGAATCGCAACAATTTCGCCGTAAACACCAAATTCTTTTAAGACATTTTCCAAATTTTGCGCTGTCAAATCCAATTCTTTTTGATTGACCTCAACCGAACCTTTATCTTTCGGACGCGACAACAAATCCGAACTCGGGAATCGGTATTGTCCCGAAAAAGCGGGCAGTTTTGCTTTTTGCGCCAAGGTTTTTTGACTTGCTTTTTGCTCTTGGTGCACGGGCTTTTCTTTGAGCTTCGGCTCTATTCTTGCTCTTAAAAGACCGGCTTTTGTTTTTTTGCCGCCCTTAAAGCGTGTGATGACAGCCCAAAGCAGTGCAAACAGTGCAACCGTGATGTTTTTTGCACCTTTTAAAACTGCTTTGAAAAATTTCCACCAACTTTTGGCCGTGAGCCCCATCACGGCGTTAAATGTTAAAACGCTGACAATCCCCAAAATGAAAATTAAAATCATATTTCGATAAACAGGCGGCGCGTAGCTGAAGTGTGTGTTCAAAAACCTTAAAAAATATTCGCCCGTTTTCCCGCCCAAATATTGGCCGTTTATTTTTGCTGTGTGCACAATATTTAAAAGCGGTGCCAAAGCGTTGACGCCCATGATGAAAGCAAGCAGGCGAAACTTAAAAAGCAGCACCACACCGTAACGCACCAACTTAAAACCCCAAACGAAGAGCGCCGGAACAAAAAAACAAAGTGCTATGCCGTAAAAACACCA
This sequence comes from Alphaproteobacteria bacterium, assembly GCA_017445475.1. GTDB lineage: Bacteria > Pseudomonadota > Alphaproteobacteria > RF32 > CAG-239 > UBA1254. The sequence goes on along the minus strand of JAFSUB010000011.1, from coordinate 12,410 downwards.
TGCGGCCTCGGCAATGTTTGCGCCGAAACCACCCAATAAATTTTGTGTTGCATCGTCGCTCACATGGTTAAAGCTCGGATCGGACGCATGATACGAAAAAAACGACAGATAAAAAACAATGCTGGCCGCCATCAAAAAAAAGCCAGCACAGATTCTGAACAATTTTCGAAACTTTGTTTCTTTCTTTTTAGATTTTCTTGCCATTTTGATTTTCCGTTCAAATTTTAAAATTTCTCAACTTGTTCAAACCATCAACAACATCATAGCTGATACAAACTGCCGGATCAAGCGACAAGCTCGCAATATTAAGAGCTTGAAAAGAATAATGTTCCAAAATTCTCAAGCTCACCATTTTATCTACTTGGCTTTCGGATGTATATTGATGTAGAATTTCCTCTATTTTCCGGCGCACTTTTTTATCAAAAATCGGCCTGCACAATGTTAAAACATCACTCATACCAGACGAAACAAACCCGTTTACGAGCAACATCATCATAAAATCAAAATCTTTCATTTCTTCAAACTTGCTCGCATCAAACGAAATGCGCTCTTTATCGAACATAATGGTTGAAAGCGAAACCGGATTTTGCGCACTGTAGTTAACCATATTAAGCTCTTTTTTGACGTGATAACACCCCACCGGCAACAAATGATATTTATCGTCGGCAAACGCATAACTGGTGTGCGAAATCGGCGCATTATAGCGCAGCATAAAACCCGATTGACGCAAAAGCTTGTCCGGAAGCCAATAATCCTCCGGCTTTAAAAAAGCGATATAGCGCCCCCCGCAAGCCTTCAAAACCTGTTTTAAAATCTCTGCTCGGCTCAACGGCTTTTCATTGGCCACAAGTTTGAGCGCCGGATTTTTTAACATGTAGGGTTTCAGCCTTGCGGCAACAACTTTGTTGTTTGTGTTGTCAATAATAATCCATTCCCTGTTTTGATAGGTTTGTGCAAAATACGATTTCATTGTTGTCAAATAAAAGCGCGAACCCTTATCTAAAATGGTAACAACCGATATTTTATCCTTCTCAAACATTTAAAATCCAGTGTGTGGTAACTTTTGATAAAAACTTGACTTTCGATTAAATTATCTTAAAATTCCCAATAAATCATTAAAAAAAAGAGGTTTTTCAAATGAAATACGCTTTTATTTTTCCGGGGCAAGGTTCGCAGCATATCGGTATGGGCAAAGAGCTTTATGAAAACTTTGACGCGGCAAAACGTGTTTTTGATGAGGTTGACGAGGCCTTAAAGCAAAATTTATATGCGCTTATGAGCGACGGCTCTCAAGCCGAACTGACACTTACCGTCAATGCTCAACCCGCCATAATGGCGGTTTGCATGGCTGTTATCCGTGTTCTGGAAAAGGAATTTTGCATTGATTTGAAAGACAAGGTTTCTTTTGTTGCCGGACATTCTTTGGGCGAATATGCCGCCGCCTGCACAGCGGGTGTTTTTGACATTACCACCACTGCAAAGCTTTTGCGTTTAAGGGGCGAGGCCATGCAACAAGCCGTTCCGGTCGGCGTTGGCGGAATGCTTGCCGTTTTAGGGCTTTCGTTTGGTGAGGTTGACGCCTTAATAGAAGCTGCAAGCGACGAAAATTATTTTTGCGTTGCAGCCAATGACAACACCGAAGGTCAGGTTGTTTTGTCCGGACACTTAAAAGCGCTTCAGAAAGCCGCTGAAATTGCCTCCGAATTTGGTGCGAAAAAAGCGATTATGCTGCCTGTCAGCGCGCCCTTCCACAGTCCCCTAATGGCGCCTGCCGTGAACATTATGAACAAAGCTTTGCAAAGCGCACCGTCTTTCGAGCCGAAAATTGCTTTAATTTCCAACGTTACCGCAACGGCCGCTTTAAGCAAAACCGAAATTATTTCAAATCTTGAAAAACAGATTACGGGTATGGTTCGCTTTAGGGAAACAATGCTCTATTTATGTGCTCAAAATGTAACGGATATTATTGAAATCGGTCCGGGGAGCGTCTTGTCCAATATGGTTAAGCGTTCTCATAAAGATATTTACACAACTTCTGTTGAAACACCGTCGGCCATTGAAGAATTGGCCGGCAATTTATGAAAGGAAAAACAATATGTTTGAACTCACTAATAAAGTTGCTTTAATTACCGGCGCATCGGGCGGCTTGGGCGACAAGATTGCCCGAACCTTAAAAGCGCAAGGCGCTAAACTTGCCTTAACGGATGTGCGCCCCGACGGCATGGAAAAGCTTAAAGCAGAGCTTAAAGGCGATGTTGCGTGTTTTGTTGCCAATCTCTCGAATGCAGATGAAATCAAAGCTCTGGTTGAAAATGTTGAGTCAAAATTCGGGCAAATTGATATTTTGGTCAACAACGCCGGTTTAACGCGCGATAACTTGTTTATGAGAATGAGCGATGAGGATTGGCAGCTTGTTTTAGATGTTAACCTGTCAGCAGGTTTCAAACTGGCAAAAGCCGTTATTCGGGGCATGATGAAACGCCGTTTCGGGCGCATCATCGGCATTGCTTCCGTTGTGGGCGTGATGGGCAACGCAGGGCAAGCCAATTATGCCGCTTCAAAAGCCGGTATGATTGCCATGAACAAATGCTTGGCGCAAGAGGTCGGTTCGCGCAATATCACGGTCAACTCCGTTGCACCCGGCTTTATCCGCACGGCAATGACAGATGTTTTGCCTGATGACGTTAAAGCCAATCTGCTTTCAAAAATTCCGGAGGCACGCTTGGGCGAAGCGCAGGACATTGCAAACGTGGTTGCGTTTTTATCTTCCGATGAGGCCGCATACATCACCGGACAAACCATTCATGTTAATGGTGGCATGGCGATGATATAAAAAATGTTTGATAAAAAAGCAAGGCGCCCTTCAAAACAAAGTTTGGAGGGCGTCTTTATAAACACTTCAGGCTGAAAGGATTTGCCATGTTTTGTTTTCAACTACTGACCTAAAGTGTTTGGCTTTTTGCTTGATGTAACAACAAAAAGCAAAACCTGTAAAGAATCTCAAACGGTCTTGTTTCACCATTAAGGCATGGATTTTGCCGGCGATTTTTTGAAAGTGCTTTCAAGTCCTTTTTAAAAACACCAAAAGTCATTTGTCCTTTTCAGATTCTCAACCTGACAGCAGGATATTCCTATTTTTATTTTTTGTAAATATTTTTTTAAAAAAATTTTTATTTTTTTGCACTCTTATCGTTTATTTGTTTGATTTTGCGTTAAAAAATTATTTTCTTCTTGCGGCAACGGCCTGCCACATTTTTTCTAAATTGTAAAACGCGCGCACTTCGGGACGAAAGATATGCACAATCACATCAAAAGCATCAATCAACACCCAATCGGCTTTTTCAAGCCCTTCAACAGTTGATTTATAGCCCGACTTTTTTAGGGTTTCCACCATTTTTTCGGCAATCGAAGCAACATGCCGATTCGAGGTGCCTGAAACAACAACCATCTGATTTGCAAGCGTTGTCTTTCCTTGCAAATCAATCACAACAATGTCTTCAGCTTTGTTGTCATCTAAAACTTTTTGAATAATTTTCAAAATTTCATCTTCCGTATTTTTCAAATTCATTCTCCTTTTTTTCAGTCAAGCGGCGACCACGTTGACAGCACCGCCGAAACGCTTTCTTGTTTTTGATTTTCAATATTTTTGGGCTGAATATAGCCGAGAAGATTTCGCAAAACATCTTCCAAACCCGTGTGTGCAGCCGCGGAAATTAAAAAAACCTTTTGCCCCGATTCTTTTTCCAAAGCTTTTTGTTTTTTCAACCGCTCTTTTTCATCTAAAACATCGCACTTGTTCAAGGCAACCACCTGCGGCTTTAAGAGAAGTTTTTTCTCATAAAGCGCCAATTCGTTTAAAATCGCCTTATAAGCCGAAACAACATCTTCGTTTGTGCCGTCAACAAGGTGCAAAAAGGCCCAGCAGCGTTCAATATGCTTTAAAAACCTATCGCCCAAACCGATTCCTTCATGAGCACCTTCAATAAGGCCGGGAATATCGGCCAAAACGATTTCTCGGCCGTCAATTTGCGCCACACCCAAATTCGGGTGAAGGGTTGTGAACGGATAGTCTGCAATTTTTGGCCTTGCACGCGTTACGGCCGACAAGAATGTTGATTTTCCGGCGTTTGGGAAACCGATTAAGCCGACATCGGCAATAATTTTGAGTTTCAGCCAAACCCATTTTTCTTCTCCCGGCCAGCCTGGCTCGGCATAGCGCGGTGCCTGATTTGTCGGGCTTTTGAAACGTATATTACCCCTACCACCGTCGCCGCCTTTTGCAATCAAAAATTTCTCGCCGACTTTAAGCATATCTTTTAAGAGCGTTTTGCCGTCTTCGGCCAAAATCTCGGTGCCGACCGGCACTTTAATCACCACATCTTCGCCCTTTGCGCCGCACATTTCGGAACCCATGCCGTGCTGGCCGCGCGGCGCCTTGAAATGTTGTTGATAGCGAAAGTCAATCAGCGTGTTCAAATTGTCAACAGCCTCAAAATAAACGCTGCCGCCTCTGCCGCCGTCGCCGCCGGAAGGACCTCCGAACTCAATATATTTCTCACGCCGAAAAGCGACGCAACCTGCGCCGCCGTCGCCTGATTTAACATATATTTTTGCCTGATCCAAAAACTTCATTTGCTCAACACCGCTTTTTTAGAAAAATAATGGGGTAAACGATTTACCCCATATCTTTTGATATTCGCTCAAAGGCGCAATTATTCCGTAACAACGGAAACAAACATTTTGTCGCCTTTTTCTTTGAACTCAACCTTTCCTTCGGCCACGGCAAAAATTGTGTGGTCTTTGCCCATATCAACATTTGCGCCGGGGTGATATTTTGTCCCGCGCTGACGAATAATGATGTTGCCGGCAATAACCGATTCGCCGCCGAATTTTTTAACGCCCAAACGACGCCCGATGGAATCGCGCCCGTTGTTTGAACTGCCGCCGGATTTCTTATGTGCCATCTTCTATCTCCTTAATTTTCCTTTTCTTTGGCCGAGATGTCTGAAATCTTGACCAGTGTAATTTGCTGTCTGTGGCCGTTTTTGCGGCGATAATTTTGTCTTCTCTTCTTTTTGAAGATAATAACCTTATTATCTTTTGCCTGTTTCAAAACGGTGGCCTTAACGCTGGCGCCCTTAATCAAAGGCTTGCCGATTTTTTCATCTATGGCCAAAACCTCGTTAAAAACAACTTCCGAGCCTTCATCTGCCAAAAGTTTTTCAACCTTAATGACATCACCGGCCGTTACCTTATATTGTTTTGAGCCTGTTTTTATGACTGCGAACATTTTTTTCACCTAAACTTTCTCTTTAAATTAAAACGTGTCTTGCAATATACATAACTTTTTTGCTGTGTCAACAACATTTTCGCTATTTGACGATATTTTTTTCTTTTTGCTGTTCTTTTTCACGTTCACGATGAAGCGCTCGATAAAATTCGGGACGCATAAACTTTCCCTGCCAAATGCCCACCCCTCGCTTTTTAGCACGCTTTTCAAGCTTGTGATACGCATCACTTTTATATGAAACAGCCCAGCCTGACTTGACCATTTGCAAATTTAAGTTCACATCACCCGCATAACAAACGCAAAGTTCGCGCTTATAGCGATCAACATCTTGCGGAACACACTTAATTTTGCGCTTTTCAGATTGCGCCTGATCAACCAACTCTTGCAAAAAATCTTTGGCCGCCAATCCGCAATCGTAAGCCAAGTCTTCTTTGTTGTAGCATTTTTGCATATATTCGGGCGCATCGATTCCCAAAAGCCTGATGCGACGCGTGCCAATTTCCAAACTGTCGCCGTCAACAACTTTAATCTTAAGGGCTGCGAGTGTTTGTCCAAGACTGACAATTGCAAATATACAAAAGAAAATCACAACTTTTTTCATAAACTCAACTATACTTTTAAAGAAAAATTTTTACAAGCTTTATTTTGTTTACTTTTCTTTCATATTATCGCACTATATTAGACTATATTTTAGGCTCAATTTATATAGGAAAAGACCGTGATTAAAAACATCTTAAAAGGTTTGAGCATGTGCACGATGGCTCTGCTTTCCGCTTCGTGCCTTGTTCGTCATCAAACACCCATTGTGCGTGCACAAGAGTTTCAGCCCCAAATTGATATGCCGACTTCGGTTGTTGTTTGCCGTTCAAAACAATGCGCACCGGCCAAGCTTTCAAGCTCGAAAGAATATATTTACAACTCTTTGGCCCATATGTTAGAGCAAAATGCCACGGAAACGGCGCTTGTCTGCCAAGCCGATCCGTTCACGCATACGTGCACCGAAGACTATTTAACGTTGCCCATTACGGTTGGTGTGACGCCGGCGCATATGTATATCAGCGACGTTCAAATTGAAGATATTTCCATTGCCTTAAAAAAGCAGTCAATTGACTTAATCTTAAATTACGGTGTTTCCTACAACGGGCAAAAACCTGTTTGCAAGCCCGCAAAAACACTGGTTTATGTGAAAAATGCGCAAAACATCATTATGGAAGATGCTGGCTATATGTGCAAGATGACAACCATCGGCAACACGACAATTAAAACACTTTTTGCGGTTGACTATATTGATTTGGACTACGGCTTTATCGGCGGCTACTATTCCATCGGTTTGTCTGGTCCTGCCTACGGCGGCCGTTCGGGATATATGCTTTTCAGACTCAAAAATGACGCCTATCCCCTTTCGCCTGATTTAATCTTAAAAGAAAAACCCAAAAAGGTCAAAAAGAAAGCAACAGAACCGGCTGTTCAGGTTTTAGAGCAGCCTGTCGTGTTTGAAGGCGTTCCCTGTGATGCGCAAATGTATCAATGTCCCCCGAAAGAATTATCAGCGCCGGCACAAACGCCCATTGACACGAATAACGTGCCCTCAACGGTTGAAGAAAGCACCGTGATGTCTGTTTATGAAACACCGAGCACTCAAAGCGAAGAAGGGATGCCCTATAACGGGGTTGAAGTTTTCCCGATATACAAAAAACAAAAGTGAGATATTTCAAAGCGCAAAGCCCCGCCGCTTTATGAAAGCTGGGTTTTTGCGCGGAGGCATCAGCGCGAGTCGAAGACGAGTGTACTTGTCGCGCTCTGCCTTGATGGTAACGTTGGTGAAAACCGAAAACGATGATAAAAAAAGCAAAAAAACGCGGATTTTTTGTTGACGCGCCGTGAAACTTGTTGTATTTCTTGTTTTCGGAAAGTTTATTTCGAAAGGCAAAAAATGTTTGATTTGCAAATAATTGCGCGTCTGATTATTATCCCCTGAGGGGGTTCATCTTTTTATATTCAAACATTTACTTTTTTTACGTCAATTTTAATCAACAGGTCAAAATAAAATGAAATATTATGCCGAAGTGCAAGCAAAGCCAAATTTTGCAAAGCTCGAAAAAGAAATCTTAAAGTTTTGGGATGAGGATAAAACTTTTGAAAAATCAGTGCATAACCGCGACAAAGCCGCCGAATTTGTTTTTTATGACGGACCGCCGTTTGCAAACGGAACACCGCACTACGGCCACATTATGGTTTCTTACGTTAAGGACGTTGTCGCCCGCTTTCAAACAATGATGGGCAAAAAAGTTGAACGCCGCCTTGGCTGGGACTGCCACGGGCTTCCTGCCGAAATGTCTGCCGAAAAGCAACTCGGCGTGTCGGGGCGTAAGCAAATTGAGCAATACGGCGTTGAAAAGTTTAACGCTTTCTGCCGCAGCGACGTGTTGAAATATTCTTCCATTTGGGTTGATATGTTCAAAAGAATCGGCCGTTGGGTTGATTTTGAACACGACTATAAAACAATGGACTTGCCCTATATGGAAAGCGTTATCCGCAATTTCAAAACGCTTTATGACAAGGGGCTTGTGTATGAAGATTTTCGTGTGATGCCCTATTCTTGGGCGGCAGAAACACCGATTTCAAATTTTGAGGTCAATCTCGGCTATCAGGAAAAAACGGACACAGCCATCACTGTTATGTTTACGCTTGAAAACGGAAATAAAATCCTCGTTTGGACAACAACCCCGTGGACGCTTCCTTCAAATTTGATGCTCGCGGTCGGCAGTGATATGGATTATGCCGTTATGCAGGAAGAAGACGGGCAAAGATATATCATCGCCGAGGCAAGGCTGGGTGCTTATAAAAAACAACTTGAAAAAGCCGTCCGTGTCGGCTCTGTTAAGGGATCTGAGCTTGTCGGTCTTTCTTACGAACCGATGTTCGGCTATTTTAAGGACCTAAAACAAAAAGGCGCATTCAAGGTTTTGGCGGGCGACTTTGTTTCAACCGAAGACGGAACCGGCGTTGTGCATATTGCCCCCGGATTTGGTCAAGATGACTTCGACGTTTGCCGCGCCTATGATGAACATTTTCCGATTGTCTGCCCCGTTGACGAGGCCGGCAAATTTACATCAGAGATTACAGACTATGCTGGTATGCAAGTTTTTGAGGCCAACGAACCGATTATGAATTGGCTTAAAGAAAACCGTCTGCTTGTTAAAAAAGAACAATACACGCACTCATATCCGTTTTGCTGGCGCACCGACACACCGCTGATTTATAAGGCGATGTCGTCGTGGTATGTGAAAGTTACCGATTTCAGAGATGAGATGGTTCAAAACAATCAGCAAATCAACTGGGTGCCCGAGCACATTAAAGACGGTCGTTTCGGAAAATGGCTTGAAGGCGCAAGAGATTGGTCTATTTCGCGCAACCGTTTTTGGGGCACGCCGATTCCCGTTTGGAAATCTGATAATCCGGAATTTGACCGCATTGACGTTTTCGGCTCAATCGAAGAAATTAAGCAAAAAACAGGCTTTGACATTAAAGATTTGCACAAACCCTATATTGACGATGTGGTGTATCCAAATCCCGACGATCCCTCCGGAAAAACGATGATGCGCCGCGTGAGCGATGTGTTTGACTGCTGGTTTGAATCGGGCTCAATGCCTTATGCGCAAATTCACTACCCGTTTGAAAACAAAACGTGGTTTGAAAATCATTTTCCGGCTGATTTCATTGTTGAAGCGATGGATCAGACACGCGGCTGGTTTTATACCTTAACCGTTTTATCAACGGCGTTGATGGGTAAACCTGCTTTCAAAAACTGCATCTGCACGGGGTTGCTCATTGCCGAAGGCGGCCAAAAACTTTCAAAACGCTTAAAAAACTATCCCGATCCGTTTGAAGTTTTGGAAAACATCGGCTCGGAAGCTTTACGTTGGTTTTTGGTTTCATCACCTGTGCTAAAAGGTGGCAATCTGGCTGTTGACAAAGAAGGCAAAGACATCGCAAAAGCTTCTCGTGCGGCCTTAATTCCGCTTTGGAACGCGTTTTACTTTTTTGTTTTATACGCCAATGCCGAAAGCTATCAGGCAAAAGAAATTTCAACTTCAAGCGAGGCGATTGACAACTATATTCTCTCAAAGCTCAAAGCCTTGCGCGACCACGTTGCGCACGGGCTTTCAAGCTATGATGTTTCTGAGGCAACCTCTGAAACGGCTGCCTTTATGGAAGTTTTGAACAACTGGTATATTCGTCGCACACGCGACAGATTTTGGCAGGGCGACACGCAAGCTTTTGACACACTTTATACGGTTCTTGTTAATTTAAGTAAAATTTTGGCACCTTTAATGCCGTTTGTCAGCGAATATATTTTCAAAACGCTCACAAAGGCCGAATCGGTTCACTTAACCGACTTTCCAAAGCTTGAAAACATCAAAATCGACGAGCAGCTGGTTGCAGATATGGATTTTGTGCAGGAACTTTGTTCGGCCGGAAAGTTTATCCGCGAAGAAAAGAATTTGCGGGGCCGTTTGCCGCTTCAAAGCCTGACGTTAATCGGCGCAGATTTGAGCGCTCCTTATCAGGAAATTGTCAAAGATGAGCTGAACGTTAAAGAAGTTAAGTTTGATAAAAACTTGAACGCTTATGCAACAAAAAAGCTTTATCTTTACACACCCCTTTTGGGTAAAACGCTGGGTAAAGATATGGGCGCCGTGATGGCCGCATATAAACAAGGCACGTGGCAATTAAACGATGACGGAACTTTAAACATTGCCGGCCTTAACCTGACACCCGATTTGTTTGAGGTTCGCCTTGAAATGAAAGAAGGTGTTGCGGGCCTTGCGTTTGCTGAAAACAAAGCCGTCATCACGCTTGACACAACCCTGACACCAACGCTTTTGCGCGAAGGTATGGCGCGTGATTTTGTGCGGCTTGTGCAAACTCTTCGAAAACAAAAAGATTTCAACATTTCAGACAGGATTACGCTTTGTTGGCAAACAAACAGCGTTGAGCTTCAAACTGCGTTAAAAGAAAATGCGGCATACATCGCAGAGCAGGTTTTGGCCGTTCAAACGTCCGATGTGTGCCAAGACGGCACCAAAGACACCATTGACGGGCAAGACATTGTTTTTGACGTGGTTGTTGCTTAATAAAGCATACAAAAAAAAGCAACCCGTCGGCTTAGTCGGCGGGTTGCTTTTTTAAGCTGTCTTAAAAGTGCTCATCACATTTTTTGATGAGATCTTCAATGTTCTCGGGCGGCCATCCGGGTGTTTCCATACCAAGATGAATGCCCATTTTTGCAAGCACTTCCTTAATTTCGTTTAATGATTTACGACCAAAATTCGGAGTGCGCAACATTTCTGCTTCTGTCTTTTGAACTAAATCGCCAATATAAACAATGTTGTCGTTCTTCAAACAATTTGCCGAACGAACAGACAATTCAAGTTCTTCAACTTTCTTCAAGAGATTGCGGTTAAACGGTAATTCTTCCTTAACGTCAACAGCCTCCGATTCCGGCTCGTCGAAGTTGATAAACGGCTTTAACTGGTCTTGCAAAATGCGCGCCGCATAAGCAACCGCATCTTCCGGTGTTACAACACCATTCGTTTCAACAACCATTGTCAGCTTGTCATAGTCCGTAATTTGACCGACACGCGTGTTTTCAACCTTATACGAAACTTTTTTCACCGGCGAATAAATTGCATCAACCGCAATAACGCCAATGGTCGAATCGAAAGACTTGTTCTGATATGCCGGAACATAACCCTTTCCCGTCGAAACCGTCAGTTCCATCGAAATTTTGCCGCCGGCGTCCAAATTGCAAATCACGTGATCCGGATTCATAATTTCAACATCATGACCGGTATCAATCATTGAAGCGGTAACCGTGCAAGGACCTTTTGCCTCCAAATACATCGTTTTTTGCCCATCGCTGTGCATTGCAACGGCCAAACCCTTGATGTTTAAAACAATATCCGTTACATCTTCACGCACGCCTTCAATCACTGAAAATTCGTGCAAAACACCGTCAATTTTAATAGCGGTTACAGCGCCGCCCTGTAATGATGAAAGCAAAACGCGCCTCAACGCGTTTCCTAAAGTCAAGCCAAAGCCTCTCTCAAGGGGTTCCACCACTATTTTAGATTTGTGCGTTCCGTCAGACGTTATTTCCAAATTAGTCGGTTTAATAAGTTCTTGCCAATTTTTCTGAATCACCGGAGTACCCTCTTAAAAATAAAATTTGTTGAATAGAAACGTTGTGAAGCGGAGATATAAAACCAATCTCCGCTTAAAAAATGAAATACCTACACGCGGCGTCTTTTTCTTAAGCGACAACCGTTGTGCGGAATCGGCGTTACATCGCGAATCGACGTAATCGTAAAACCGACAGCCTGCAACGACCTGATGGCCGATTCTCTGCCCGAACCCGGACCTTTAACTTCAACTTCCAAAGTTGTCATTCCGCTGTCTTGAGCTTTCTTTCCGGCTTCTTCCGCCGCAACTTGAGCCGCATAAGGCGTTGATTTGCGTGAACCCTTAAACCCTTTTGCACCGGCCGTTGACCAAGCAACTGTGTTGCCTTGCGCGTCCGTGATTGTGATTCTGGTGTTGTTGAAGGTTGAATTCACATGCGCCACGCCCGATGTGATGTTCTTTTTTTCTTTTTTCTTAACACGTTGTGATACTGCTTTTGCCATTATACCCTCACTTATTTCTTCTTATTGGCAACGGTTTTGCGTTTGCCTTTGCGGGTGCGCGCGTTTTGTTTTGTGCTTTGTCCGCGAACAGGCAAACCTTTACGGTGTCTTAAACCGCGATAGCAACCGAGATCCATCAACCTTTTGATGTTCACACCGACCTCACGGCGAAGTTCACCTTCAACCAAGTGGTCTTTATCAATCACCTCACGAAGTTTTGCAACTTCTTCATCGCTTAAGTCCTGCACGCGCCTGTCCATCGAAACGCCTGATTTGGTGCAAATGTCTTGAGCAGTCTTTCTTCCGATGCCGAAAATATAGGTCAAAGCGACCTCCACCCTTTTGGCACTCGGGATATTTACGCCAGCTATACGAGCCAAATTAATTCTCCATTTTCAATAAAATAAAACATTTAAAAAGTTGATCACCAC
>JAFSUB010000010.1 GCA_017445475.1 Alphaproteobacteria bacterium | reverse complement strand
TCATAAAGAATTTCTTTTCAGGTTCCTTTTTTTCATACAGACCTCGTTCTTTATTGTTAAAGCACGCTGCCTGTATATCCTCTTCCTATTCACTTGTTCTATAACCTCCGGCTCAAAAAGTCCCCTTCTAAAAACCGGTGAGTGTGCTTATAGTCCATCCCCTCCCCTCTGTCAATACTTTTTTTTAAAAAAAATTAAAAATTTTTCAAATTTATTTATCATATTGAACTAACGATTTTTTTTCTTGTGGAAAACCGTTTTGCGGAAAGAAACGAGCTTATTGTAACACAAAAAACAACAAAAAACAATCTAAAAATAAAATATAATGTGCGTCGAATCATTTTAAACTTAAAAAAGATTCCGAATCGTTTTCAAGATTCGGAATCTTTAATAAGCATAATTTGATTAGAATGCGTAGCGAAGACCAACCGTAAATTCTTTTATGTTGTCTGTCCACTCAAGCGCACCCGGATCAAGCCTGACATAACGGAAATTTGTTTTGGCTGACCAGTTTTCGTTTAACTTATATTCTGCACCGAGGCTCATTCTCACACCGAGAACATTGTCTTCTTCCTGCTGAATGCGAAGATTGAGAGGTGTTCCGACAAGGCTACCCGTTACACCGTGTGTGAAGTTATAAAAACCAACACCGAGACCGGCCGTTAATTCCAGCTTTTCTGCCACGGGCAAATATCCGTTCACGTCCAAACCCCAAGCGAAGTTGAGCTGTGTTGTGGTTTGCGGTTTGATGCCAACCGGAATATCGGACGTATCCAGACCATATTTTGCAAGATCAATCGTTTGTTTTTCTTCCTTACCTCTTTGAACGAAAGCTTCCACACCGAAATGTTCGCCGAGGCGTGCACCGGCAACGAATGTGCCTGTGTATTGATGGTCTTTAAACAATGAGTGAAGTTTAATACTTAACGGTGGCCGAGGAATATTAATGTTTCCTCTTTGGGAATGCAGTTTCATATATCCCAAATCAAAACCGACATAAGGTTTATATTCTAATGTTGCTGCCGAAGCAGAAACACATGTTGCTGCCAAAGCAATCGCTGTTAGCGTTACTAATGATTTCATAGGCTAAATCCTTCCTTTGTAGTTTAAAACATTTTGATATAAAGCAAACTTTTCAAGAATACCTTTATACCGTTTTTCAATATATAAGGGGTTATATGCTTATGTCAAGCACTTTTTATGATATATGCGACTTGTGCATTAATAATATCAGGTTTTTTATGGTTTTTCTTCAGTAAAAGCCAACAACAACGGCACTTTGAGACGTTGTCTTTTTTTTTCTTGACAATTAACACAATTTTTGTTAGGATTTGAATCAGAGCGATGGTTGGCGCTTGCTGCCTGCCCTTTTTACAGGCAAACTCGGACGAGACAACCTTTTAACATATACAAGGCAAAACCCTTAAAACAAATGAGGATTTTTGACCGGCAGGCATCAGAAGATTATATCCTCGCGATAAGGAGATTTTGCTATGAAAACGCTATCTTTAGATTTAACCCCCGTAACGCTTGAAAAGCTTTTTCAAGATGGAACGTGTTTAACTTTTTCATATGATTATGTTCCACCTCAACTTAATTATGAAATGAATTTGAAACATGAATTCAAGCACAAAAACCACCTTAAAAACGCTTGGGTGGTCTCAAAAGTCGCCACACTTTCGTTTGATTCATATCCCGCACCTTTTCAGTTCTTCTCAAACGGTGTGTTAATCCACAACTTTGATCCGACAAAGGATAACAGCATACAATTTAAAAGAATCGAGCGTATGCTGTCTCTTCACGGCTACAAAATCAAGGAAGTTTACGGGCCGCAAACACAGTTTGAATTTTTTGCTTACGATAAATTTTTAAGACAAATTTCAGAATATGCGGTTCTAAAATATTCACCGGAATCACACCTTGAAGCCGTCAAAATTCCGGATAAAAAAACATTCGTCCAAAATTGCTTTGCAAAAGGTCAAGTTTTGCTCACCTCTTCCAAAACAAGTAAAATAGACCCTTTTGTGCGCGACTATATAGCTTTATTCGATGATGGTTCATTTTATGTGTCGGAAGACTATTCAAACTTAAATCCAATCACCGATCCCTCGATTCCTTCTCATTTTAGGAAGGAATATCCTGATTTTTACTTCTTAAAGCGCCGTTATGTACCGCAAGATTATTTAGCGGCTTTAGATGAAAAGGCCAAGAGCTTTGATTGGTATTTACCTTCGAAAGAAACGGTTGCAAAAGAAACACCTAAACGCGAATTTTCGGAAACTGCCTTAAAAGATGTAACCGAATATATGAAAACGCTTTTTAACGGCCGAAAATGTATCAGTGTTACAAATCCGAAAATCAAAGACGGTGATTATATACCGGAACATGACACGTATGTTCTTTTTGATGACGGAAAACTTGTCATCAGCAATGCGCTTGAAGAGCTGACTGCCATTTATTTAATTAAAAGCATAATGAATTCTTTTCCAAAAATGGTCCCTCATACGTCGTATGTCCCGCCATATTACATCGATTTTATTTATCGCGAGGTTGAAAAAACGCAAAAGACGGCGCGCGAAATTTATATCGAAATGTTAAAGCAAAAAGCCAAACATCTTAAAAAAGAGCTTGAAATTGCCCATCACAAGGCTTTAGAAATTGCGGCAAAAATGGTTGGTTTTAAGAATTTCAAAGAAGCCCTTAAAATCACGGAACGAAACGCCCGTCATGCCATAGAAAAAGAGCAAGATGCCAAAGCCTATGCCTTAAAACGCGGTAAAGATTATGTTTTGGAGCAATATAAAGCGTGGCGAAGAAAAGCCGATATTTAAGGCTTTGATTTCAAAACTGTTTTAACTTAAAAAAGTCGCAGCTTAAAACCCTGCGGCTTTTTTGTGCTATTTTTCGTTTGCTTTTCTTTAAAAAAGATGATATAATCCAAATTGTCATAAGGGCTTAATGCCCAAGTGGCATTTAAAACGGACTTTAGCAAGTCTATATGGTATGCGGCCTTGAAGAATTGGTCGTTAAGCTTGGGCAGGCAGGCGCCCGAGCAAATTCTCCGCTTTTGGCGGCGGGGAGCTTGTCGTATATGTTCAGGATTTTAAATCTAAAAACGGCGAGGTCATGTTGTACCATAATGATTTGCTAACTCTCCGCTAAACTTAAAATAAAAAAAAGCAAAGAAAGGTACAAAAATGTCAAACACAGCAACACTCACAGCTGAGATTTTACGCCAGCTTGCCGATGTGGCAGAAGGTAAAAAAGAATTTAATGACGTTGTCAAATCCGTTACCAATTCCGATTCGGAAATTGCAAAAATTAAACACGAGTTTGATTCTTTTAAAAGCATCATTTCAAGCCTTAAGAATAATATTAAAGAATCGGTGAAAGACGAAATCAGAACAAACGATTTGAATGCCAAATATGAAACATCTTCCGCAATGGAAGTTAAAGACAGCGAGGGCAACACCGTCGGCTATGTCGGCCTCAAAACCAAACAAAAAAAGAGTTGGTGGGAAAAGGTTAAAGAAAGCATGGCAACTTCGTTTCAAAACCGCGCCGATTTGCTTACCGGCAAAAAAACCTTAAAGCAGGTGATGCGTGAAGATGCTTCTCGCCTTAAAGAGAATCTGATGGAAACATCTGTTGTGTTCAGAAAACCGATAAGCGTTGCCGACGGCGTGCATAAGGGGTTTAGAAAAACAATTTCCGAACTGCGCGGCATTGAACAACAACAGGCGCGCGCTTCTCTTAAGGCAAGAAACGATATGTTAAAGGCAAAAATGAATGCCTCAAACAAATATGCCGCGCTTGATGACGGGCAGTTTGCCGTGGCTCTGGGTTCGGCTTATGATAATTTTGCAAGACTTGAGCACTTAAACGCCCCCGATTCCGTTAAAAACGAAGTTTTAGGCGAAATCGGTTTGGTTTTGGAAGAAGCAAAAAAGCGTTTTCCGAATGCAGCTCCCGAAGCAACCAAAGGTTCATACTATAAAGACCAAAATGTTGCCGATATGGAACAAAAGCTCATGCCCTATATGCGCGAAGCTTGTAAGACGACTCCCATTTTAAGAGATGATGTGAGGCGCTATGAATCGTGGCGAAACGGACAAGATGCAACCGTTTTAGACACACCGGCATTAAAGCTTTCGGAGATGCCGTTTGAAAACTTTGCCCGATACGCAAACCCCGATGATAAAACAATTTTCACGGCTTCAATCAATCATTTCAGAAACCCTTACGAAAGCGGATCAAACGCAATGAGCGCACAACAGCTTGCGCAGCAAAAAGCTTTGGCTGACAGTTTGCACATCAGATAAAAGCAAAAAAAAGGCCTGTGCACAAAACGCGCGGGCTTTTTTGCGTCGGTTTAAAAAAAATTCTTGCATTTTTTGTTTTTTTGTCATAAATTCAGAACAAACAAAATTACAAACCAATTATTTTAAGTTATGAATCCAGATATAATTTCAAAGGCTACAGGAAGCATCATATTGCTTTTCGTTTTCGCCTTTCCTGCTGCTGTTCTCACAGCACTTTTGTATCTTGCCGCCTCGCTTGTTGCGGCAATGGAAAGCTGGATTGATGTGCTTAAAATCCTGCTGTGGATTTTTTGCGCATTGAGTGCACCGCTTGTTTTGATGGTTGTTTATATCCTCATCGCATCATGGTGCATCAATAGAATTTAAAAAAAGGCCCGCGCACAAAAAGCACGGGTCTTTTTTTTCATGCCAACAAACTAGAAGCTGTATCTTAAACCGGCATAAATCTCATGTGCACGAGATTGTGTCCTGACTTTGAGCATTCCTTCATCATCTTTATAGGTCTTTTTAATCGGTGCATAGCGCACAAAGCGATAACCCGTATCAAGTGCAAGGTTTTTGCTCATTGCATAAGACACACCGGCACCAACGTTGAAAGCCAAGCCGTTTTTCTTGAGCGGACCCTCATCGTCTTTAACTTCAAAATGTCCCCAGCCCAAGCCCATGCCGATATACGGCGTTAAAGGAACTGATTGGTTAAGGTCAAAATCATAATAAGCGTTCACAAAACCGGCTCTGGTTTCGATTGTTGTTTTTTCGTCCCCATGGCCTTTTTTAGCGTCTGCGTTTTGCGCATATTCAAGTTCCATACGAACGGCGCCATATTCAAGCGGCGATATAACACCGGTTGCAAAACTGCCACCGAAAACACCTTTGTTAAGATGACCGGTTTCCTTAAAAGCCTCGTCCAAATACACGCCTTTAATTTTTTCTTTGTTCTGACTGTATACATATTTGAGCTTGGCTGAAACATAGGGATTAAAATCCGCAGCAAAAACATTTGTTGCAAATAAGCAGGCCACACCTGCCAATAAAACGACTTTATTCATGAAATAAATCCTTTATATCTAGTTGAAACAAAATCCGTTTTCATTTAAGCAGCATATCGCCTTTAACGTCAACTCACATAATATTACAAAACCTTACACTAAAACTTTTTTAGCGTTTGTGTTTGTGTCCGGCAGGTTTTCCGTGATGTCCGAAGCCGTGGTGTGAACCGTGATGAATAACGACCGGTGCTTTGTGTTTGTGATGATGACGAACATGAAACCCGTCAAACAAAAGTGCACCGATAACGGCTGTTGTCACACCTGCGGCAAAAGCCGAACCCGTTGAATAGCTGTCATAATAATAACTGTTTTGAACAACGGGCGATGAGCGAACAACCGTAACCTGCGGCTGGCTTGTAACAAGCGCCGGTGCGGTATATGTTGTGGTGGTTGTTGTCATTTGTCCGGTTACATACCCATTGTCATCAATCACAAAATAGGTTTCCGCCATTGCATTCGTGGCACACAAAACAAAAGCAAATGCATATAAAAATTTTTTCATTGTTTTTTCTCCTTTAAAAAATTATTCACAAAACATAAAACGTCAAAAAAGCAAAAATTGTTCATAAAACTTTGTAATTTTTCTTGATAATCGCCATTTCTTTGATTAAGATACGCCCTGTTATCAATTTTTATTAAGGAGGCTACAATAGCAACAGAAAACACACATGCGCCAGTACGCGACGATGACGGACCGCGCATCAACGCCGACATTAAGGCAAAACAGGTTCGTTTGATTGATCAAAACGGTGAAAACAGAGGAATTGTTTCAATTAAACAAGCTCTTGAAATTGCACAAGATGCTGATTTAGACTTAATCGAAATTTCACCGCAAGCCAATCCTCCCGTGTGCAAAGTTTTGGACTTCGGAAAATATAAATATGAAATTCAAAAGCGCAAAAATGAAGCCAAGAAAAATCAAAAAGTTGTCAATATTAAAGAGTTGAAATTGCGTCCGGCGATTGACACGCACGATTATGACGTTAAATTAAAGCAGGCCAAAAAGTTTTTAAGCCAAGGCGACAAGGTTAAGTTTACGTTGCGCTTTAAGGGAAGAGAGCTCAGCGCAAACAATATGGGCAAAGAACTTTTGGATAAGATTATTGAAGATTTGGAATTGGTCGGAAAGGTGGATTCAGCGCCAAAACTTGAAGGCCGGCAAATGTCGATGATGATTTCTCCGATGTAACAGAAAAAAAGCTTCGAGTTTCAAACCCGAAGCTTTTTTCTATTCTTGAAGCAATTTCTCAATTTGAGCGAGAATTGCTTTTTGCTTTGCACTCCATGGACGCCATGACGGCCATGGACCCGTGATGCGAATGCGGGTAATTGAAGCTCGCAAAAACGCCACCATATTAAAGCTCAAAAACTTCTGCCGATGGTTTTTGACAAGCTTTAACAGGTTTTCATTCGGGCAATCCATTAAGCGCAGAACCGAAGCACAGCTAAATGTTGTTTCCGGCGCACTCAAAACCTCGTCAAAAAAGGCAAAAGCCTTATCTCCGATAACGGGCTTATCCCATGCCTGAAAAATCAGCGTTTCATAGGATTCTTGAAAATCCTTGTACGCTTCAAGGCGCTGCTCTTTTGAGCCGAGCTCAAACAAATCCGTAATTTCGGAAATGACATCATCTGTCAAATCCGCACGGCCCGCAAAAACGTGGTTAAGATAACCCACTGAATTGTGCAGTTTTTCTTTAAGATTTCTTTCCATAATTATTTATTTTTATGTAAATAATTTAATCATAAATTTATGTAAGGCTAATTTTAGCCAAAAATTTTAAGCGCGTCAAGATAAAACTCATATCCCTTGCAAACAAAAAAGCTCCGGATTTCACATCCGAAGCTTTTTTGTTAGTTACCGAAGATTTTCAAGAGTTTTTGAAGAATCTCCTTTTCATCTTCGTGAAGCGGTCTTCCGAAAGGTTTTCTCAAACGAGCCGCTATTGCTTGACGATAAATCTCAAGCATAAACGGCTGCTGATTCAAAATCTTCTTCTGATGCCTCTGAACCAACGTCAGAAGGTTTTCATCGGCAAAACATCCAACCATTCGCAGAAGCGAATTGGTTGAAAAGTCTGTCTCAGGCGCCGACAACACTTCATCGAAAAACTTAAACGCCGCATCGCCGCTAAGCTTCCAGACGTAGAATATGATGTTTTCATATCCGAACTGGTGATGCTTATAGGCTTCAAGCCTCTCCTCTTTCCCTCCGAGCGTTAAAAGCTCATTGAGCTCGGCAACTTGCTCTTCGGTCAGAGCCTTGTAGACACTCCCAAAACTTCTTTCAAGAAGAAGTCCCATCTTATAAAGCCTCTCTTCCAAATCTTTCGGAAGGGCAACATTTGGCTCTTCTTTCTTGTCAGCTTCTGCTTTAGCCTTTTCAGCTTTAGCTTTCTTGGCCTGCCTTTCGGCACGCTTTGCAGCACCTTGTGCCTTCAAGCGCTCAATTTGCTCGTCCGTTAGTCTCATGCGTTCCATCTTTTATAAAACTCCTCAGCCTTGGGACGCAAAGAATCTTCCTTGAAGAGCCGTGCCAAGAGCTCCATGTACTCCTGTTCGCAGGGGTCTGCATAGTCAACTCGGCGCAACAGTTCGCGAATCCGCATCTTGTCTGACTCGTCAAACTCAGGCTTTGCGATTAGGGTTCTGATGGCTTCTGCACGTTGCATCGGCCTTTCAATTTGCTGGCGGAATTGTTCCGCGATTTCATGTCTTTTTTCCTGTGTCATAGGCTTAAAGATTTTTTTGTTAATAATTTAGTGAATAATGAAATATAGACCTAAATATAGCCAAAAATTTTACACATTGCAAGAAAAATTTTCATTTTTTTTAAAATGTTGTTGTTTTAAATTCCCGTTTGCGTATATTGAAGGCAAAAGTGCGGGGGAAAAATGGCTGAAAATAAATTTATTGAAATTAAAGGTGCGCGTGAACACAACCTCAAAAACATTGACATCAACATTCCGAAAGATAAGCTCACCGTCATCACGGGGTTATCGGGCAGCGGCAAATCGTCGCTTGCGTTTGACACGATATATGCCGAGGGTCAGCGCCGCTATGTTGAAAGCCTTTCTTCATACGCGCGCCAATTTTTGGATTTGATGAAAAAACCCGACGTCGATTCGATTGAAGGTTTGTCGCCTGCCATTTCGATTGAGCAAAAAACAACTTCGCACAACCCGCGCTCAACGGTCGGCACCGTAACCGAAATATATGATTATATGCGGCTTCTTTGGGCGCGCGCCGGAACGCCTTATTCACCGGCCACCGGCAAACCGATTGAGGCCCAAACGGTTTCACAAATGGTCGATAAAATTACCGCACTTGAGCTTGCCACAAAACTCATTTTGCTTGCCCCAATTGCCCGAGGCAAAAAAGGCGAATTTAAAAAAGAATTTGAAGCCCTTCAAAAGCAGGGCTATCAGCGCATCAACATCGACGGCAAAATGTATGACTTGGAAGATGTGCCCACATTAAACAAAAACCAAAAGCACGACATCGAAGTTGTTATCGACAGACTCATCATCAAAGACGGCATCACAGAGCGCTTGACAGGCTCGGTTGAAACGGCCTTAAAACTTTCCGACGGCTTGTTGTTTGTTGATTTTCCGGACGGTCTTGAGCGCAAAATTTTTTCTTCAAAATTTGCCTGCCCCATCTCCGGTTTTACGATTGAAGAAATTGAGCCGCGTTTGTTTTCGTTTAACAATCCCTATGGCGCCTGCCCGCATTGCGACGGTTTAGGTGCAAAGCTTTATATGGATCCGGCCTTAATTGTGCCAAACGAAAATTTGAGCATTGACCAAGGTGCGATTGAGCCGTGGTATGGTTTTCGCTCGTCTTTTTATGTGCAAACAATAACCTCGCTTGCCGATTATCTTAAAATTTCGACCAAAACACCGTGGAAAGATTTGCCCGATAGCACCAAGAACATTATTTTATATGGTTCTCAAGGCAAAAATGTGCCGATTTATTATTCGCGTTTTGAAACGAATCGCCCGTTTGAAGGCGTGATACCGAATATGGAACGGCGGTTTTTAGAAACAGAATCGCCTGCAATGCGCGAAGAACTTTCGAAATATCAATCTGCGGCCGAATGTGCTTATTGCCACGGCAAGCGCTTAAAGCCGGAAGCTTTGGCCGTTAAAGTTGCGGGCCTTGACATTATGGAAGCCTCGAATATGTCGGTTAAAGATGCCTTAAAATGGTTTTCAGGCGTTCAAAGCAAACTCTCAAAACAGAAAGCGGAAATTGCGCACAAAATCTTAAAAGAAATCATTGAGCGACTACAATTTTTGAACAATGTCGGTTTGGAATATTTAACACTGTCGCGCCAAAGCGGCGGCCTGTCCGGCGGAGAGGCACAGCGAATCAGGCTTGCCTCGCAAATCGGCTCGGGGCTCACGGGGGTGATGTATGTTTTGGACGAACCCTCCATCGGGCTTCACCAGCGCGACAACGACAAACTTTTACAAACATTAACACGCCTTCGCAATCTCGGCAACACGGTGATTGTGGTTGAACACGACGAAGACGCCATCAAAGCGGCCGATTTTTTGGTTGATATGGGTCCGCTTGCCGGCGATTTGGGCGGACATATCGTCGCTTCCGGCACGGTTGATGAGGTTTTAAAAAGCAAAGAGAGCTTAACGGCGGCTTATTTAACCGGAAAAAAAGAAATTGCCGTGCCGAAAAGGCGTCGCAAAGGCAGCGGCAAATTTTTGGAATTAAAAGGTGTTCACACACATAATTTAAAAAACATCAATTTCAAATTGCCCTTAAACACCATGACATGCATCACCGGTGTTTCGGGCAGCGGCAAATCATCTCTTATTTTGGAAACGCTTGTTCCCGCAATGAGCAAAGTGTTGAGCGGCTCGCGCCAAACGGCTGGCAAATATGCCTCAATCAAAGGGGCTGAAAACATTGATAAAATCATTCATATCGACCAGTCGCCGATTGGGCGCACACCGCGTTCAAATCCGGCCACATACACGGGGCTTTTTACCCACATTCGCGATTGGTTTGCTTTATTGCCGGCCTCAAAAGCGCGCGGTTATACGGCAGGTCGTTTCTCGTTTAATGTGAAGGGCGGCAGATGTGAAGCGTGCGAGGGCGACGGCGTTAAAAAAATCGAAATGCACTTTTTGCCCGATGTATATGTTGAATGCGACGTGTGCAAAGGCAAACGTTTCAACCGTGAAACTTTGGAAGTTAAGTATAAAGGCAAATCAATTGCCGATGTTTTGGATATGACTGCCCAAGAGGCATACAGCTTTTTTGAAACGATACCCTCAATTAAAAACCGCCTTAAACTGTTAATTGAGGTCGGTTTGGGCTATATCAAACTCGGCCAACCGGCCACAACCTTATCGGGCGGTGAGGCGCAGCGCATCAAACTTTCAAAAGAACTGGCCAAAAAAGCAACAGGAAAAACGCTTTACATTTTAGACGAACCGACAACGGGGCTGCATTTTGATGACATCAACAAACTTTTGAAGGTGTTGCATCGTTTTGTCGAGCAAGGCAATACGGTTGTTGTGATTGAACACAACTTAGACGTGATAAAAACGGCAGATTACATTGTTGATCTTGGCCCCGAGGGCGGCGATGGCGGCGGAAAAATCATCGCTTTTGGCACACCCGAGCAAATCGCCAAATCAAAATCAAGCTGGACAGGCAAGTATTTGAAAGACAAACTAAATCAAAAATCTTGACAGATATGTTTTAAAAGATATGCTGTGTTAAAGAATTATGACAACGAAAGGAAAAAATGATGGAAAAGAAAGAATATTCAGAAACGCAAAGGCTTGCGCGAAACGACACAGCAATCGAAATTATGGCAGCCCGTATGGGAATATGCAACACACGCATTATGAATGAGGAAGATAAACCAGAAGGTGAACGCGATGAAAAATTATTGGAACGCCTCAACAAAGAACTTCACATTCTCGCAAAAGAAAGAGAACGACTTTATAAAGGTGATGAAGAAATCAGAGATAAAATATACGACATCTATGCAAAAGAAGTTAAAGATTATTATTTAGGAAAATAACTCAATGCCTTTTGATGATTATAAATTATCTGATGAAGAACATAATCAAGTTTTAGCCGAAATTAGGGACTTTGTATTTCAAGACAAAACACCTGTTGCACACCCTCAGGTTTATATTTTAGGCGGACAGCCGGGTGCCGGAAAAAGTGTTTTAACAGAGAGTGTTATGAAAAGTTTGGCTGATGACAATATCATTTCAATCAATGGTGATGAATTTCGTCTTTGGCATCCGAAAGCGGCCGAAGAATATATATCAGATCTTAAAGAATTAAGACAATCTGTGCTTTCTCAGAACGATGCGCAAGAAAAACGAGAAGAAATGATGGGGCATTTTAAAAGTATGAGTCAATCGGTTCGTAAAATGAAAAAACCTTATACAAAACCGGAAACGAAAGAAATTTCAGGTTATAGGGCGCAGGAAATTTTATCTTTTCTGCAAGGCAGTGAAAAATAAAGCCTCGCTTTCGGCACACCCGAGCAAATCACCAAATCAAAAAAAAGCCGGACAGGCAAGTATTTGAAAGACAAACTAAACACAAAACAGGCAAAACCTTAAAACTATTTTTGCCCTTGATTTTTAAGCCCCGTCGCATTATGCTTGGCTTTATGGAAAACAAAAACGAAAAAATATTGCTTTTATCTTGCTGCGCGCCCTGCTCTGTTGCCGTCATCAAAAAGATGGCCGAAGAAAAACGGGCTTTTTCCGTTGTGTTTTACAACCCGAACATCACACCCGCAGCCGAATATGAAAAGCGCCGCGATGAAAACAAGCGCGTATGCGCCTTATACGGCGTGCCTTTTTTAGAGCTTGAATATGACAACGCACGCTGGTGCGCCCTAATCAAAGGTCTGGAAGATGCACCCGAGCGCGGAAAACGCTGCGACATTTGCTTTGAAATGCGCTTAAAACGCGTGATGGAATATGCCCTTGCCAACGGATTTACGGCGGTAAGCTCCGTTTTGGGCGTGTCGCGCTATAAAAACTTAAATCAGGTCAACCAAGCTGCCGCACGCGCCTCAAAACAAACGGGCTGTCCATACCTTGAAATTGAAGGGCGAAAGGGCGGCATGCAAGAGCTTCGCATAACACTCATCAAAGAACTTTCGCTCTATAGCCAAACCTATTGCGGTTGCAAACCAAAAATTGCACAACTTGCTTAAAAAGAGTTGATTTTCGCCACCGTTTCTGTTTTAATGCGCTTAAAATTAAATCAAAAAAAGGAAAGAAAAATGTTGTTTTCAGTTGTTTTATTGTGTTCTTTGTTGATGTTTAAATCTGCTCTTGCAAACCCCGCCTGTGCCGTTTGCACGATTGCTGTCGGAGCTTCGCTTGAAATTGCCCGTCATTTAGGTGTCGATGACAGCGTCATCGGTGTTTGGGCCGGTGCATTTTTAGCGCTTTTGGGGTTTTGGACAATCAAATGGTTTGATAAAAAAAATTGGCACTTTCCCTACCGCGACACATTGCTGATTGCTTTGTCCGTTGCGATGATTGGTTTTATGTATATGGGAAAGATGACCTATCACTCGGAAGTTGTCGGTTTCATCTTTTATTTAGACCCCTTCCTCTTCAGCGTCATTGTCGGCGCACTTGTGCTTATTCTTTCTTCAAACTTTTATCAATGGATGAAGAAGAAAAACGGCGGTCACGCACATTTTCCGTTTGAAAAAGTGTTTGTGCCTGTTGCAGCTTTGGCTTTAACAAGCGCTTATTTTTATTATTTCCCGATTTGCCAGAATTTATATCACTTTTAGGTTTTAAGTGTTATTCTTTAAGCTTCGTCGCGATGTTTGAGCATAACCTTAACGCGTTTCACACGCATTTTGCCTGCGGAAATCACCTCATACGTGCAATATTCGTCTTCAACCTTGTCGCCGATTTTCGGCGCGCGTCCCAAAAGTGTAAACACATAGCCGCCGATGGTGCTTTCTTCGCGTTCGCATTCCGGTAAATTCATACATTCATAAGCGTCTTCAACCAAAACTTTGCCGTCGAACTCGCACACACAATCGCTCAATTTTCTGATTTCCGCATCTTCGTTAATGTCGTGCTCGTCCATAATATCGCCGACAAGCTCCTCCAAAATATCTTCCATTGAAAGCATACCTGCCGTTCCGCCATATTCATCAACCACAATTGCAAGATGCGTGTGCTTGCGCATCATCAGGTGCAAAACCTCCGATATAGATTGATTTTCCGGAACAAACAAAACCTGACGCGCAATTTTATTGAGCCTTCCCTTTTCAAGACGTTCCTGACAATGTTCAAGCAAATCTCTGATATGAATCATACCTACCACATTGTCCTTGTCCTCGTTGCAGAGCGGATAACGCGTGTGTTTCGTGCGTTTAACCAAACTCATCACATCATTAAAATCGTCGTCTAAATATAAACATTGCATATCTTGGCGCGGAATCATAACTTCGTGCGCAAAAATTTCGGAAAAAGTGATTGCATTTTGAATGATGTCGCGCTCGGTGTCGTCAATCACCCCGCCCTTTTGCGACGCATTGACAATCAGCTTAATTTCTTCTTCCGAATGCGCCATATCTTCTTCCTTGGCAGGCTCAACCCCCATTAAGTGCAAAATTTTAAGGGTTAACATATCCAAAACCCAAATAAACGGATAAAACAGACGCTTAAAAGCATAAAGCGGATACGCAATGTTCAAGACAAAGGTTTCTGTTTTTTGAATGGCAAGCGATTTTGGTATCAATTCGCCCAAAACAACGTGAAGCAGCGTGATAAGGCCGAAAGACACACCGAAGCTGACCGAATGCAGCAAAATCGGATTTTCTTTAAAAAAACCGCCGAGCAAATCTTCAAAAAGCTTGGCAACCGCAGGCTCGCCAACCCAACCGAGTCCGAGTGATGCCAACGTAATACCGAGCTGAATGGCGCTTAAATAACTGTCTAAATGCTCTGTAATTTTCAAGGCGATTTTTGCGCGCTTGTTGCCGTTTGATGACAATTCTTCAAGCTTTGTGCGCCGAATTTTCACAATTGCAAACTCGGAAACAACAAAAAAAGCATTAAACAAAACTAAAATGAGAACAAAAATAAACTTTAAGAAATATATATAAAAAGGATCCATTTTTTTCTTTTATTACCTAAGGTTGTTTTTAAAACCGACCCGAGTATATTATTCTCAAGCCGTGATGTCAAGAACGATTATCGAATTGTATAAAAATGATTCTTGCTTGACAAAAGTTTTTTTGCCTGATACACTGTTCTTGTTGAATCCTTATTAATCCCATTATGAAAAAGTTATTTCTATTGTTGATGCTCTTGCCGGTGGCATGGGTATCAAGGGGACAGATGTATGACTTTTTTGTCCCAAACGAGGTTGTTTTAACCAACAACCAATGGCATCTTGACGGATATTCGATTGTTGAAGCAAACAACAATCAATATCTGGTTTTCACGCCCGAAGGTTTTCAAATATACAGGCTTTGGCCTTTTGATGCGTTTTTGTTTTCACAAAGGGTTCGTGACGCTGTTTTGTCATACAAACCCTGCGTATATCAACACGAGTTGGGCTGGTTTGTCGAAGGGAGGCGTTTTTGCTATTTTGCGCGTTCAAGCGGCAGTTATTCTGTCTTATACACCTTGCCGACCTATTATAATTACTGGTTTGATTTCCGGTATTTAAGATATGTCGATTTAAGAGAGTATTACTGGTTTAACCCGCGCTTTGTGCCAATGCCGCTTACCCCTCCGAGGCACTATGATTATCCGCCTTACTATCATAGGCCGATGCCTTGGCCTCGTTATGAGCCATACAGACCGCCAAGGCAAAAGCCGGAATATGTTCCGCAACCAAGGCGTTCAAAGCCGATATATCAGCCAAAACAAACGCCGCCGGAGCAAAAACCGCCGGCAAATCCGAACAATCAGCCGCCACGCCGCATCAAGCGAAGCGGTAGCGGTGCATCTGAAGTTCAAAATGCGCCGCCGCAGAGCCGGCCTATCAGAAGAGGAAACGAAAACTCTTCAAACAAGGCAGAAAACCAAACTTCTCGACCGCGTCGAAGATAGTTTTAAATTTTCAAACGCTCACATCTTGCGATGAGAGCGTTTTCTTCTTAAAGCTTGTCTTTTGTTTTGTCGTCAACAAGCTCAATTTTGATTTTTTTATGAAAATATTTGAGGGCTTTTTCAAACCTTACCCAGCCTGTGCGGTTTAGGCCGAGTTCTATTTTTTCATACGCAAGCGGGCTTATGTTAAGCGCCCTGCAACAGGCTTCTACGTGCGTGTTGTCTTTTTGGCGTTCTTCAAAAATGAGGCGGCCGAGCGTTTTTCTGATTTCTTGATCAAGCATAGTTATAACTCCCTTTTTTAATATTTGTTGAAAAAACCGTTTTGAAAAAAAATCTCAAAACGGGGAGCTACTAAACTGTACCAATGCAGTTTTCGTTATTCGTGCTAATGCCTTATATCCGAAACTCCCCAAAAAGTGGAGCTTATTGGTAAGATGTTTAGTAAACACCGCAACCAACCGGTTGCAACGCCATTATGCAAAGATTTGTTTGAAATGTAAAGAAAAAAACAACTGTCATGGCTCGTTTTTTGCTAAAAAACGTCAAGCCATCTTCAAAAAACAAAAACTGTCATGGCTCGCTTTGCCTGAAAGGCAAATGCGTCAAACCATCTTCGGATACTTTTTAACTTAATTCAAAGACCCCTTGATTTTTGCTAATGCAAAAAAGGGGTGACAGTTTAAATATACGCCGACGCAAAAAAAGAAAAGACGGTTGATGTTTTTTTAACTTCTCGGCACAGGCTCGGTATCTAAAAAAATCAGGGGTGAAAACCGAAATTTTCACCCCCTTTTTCATCTTTCAAACAAGATTCTCTATCTAATCATATATTCGATTTTCTTTTCGGAAACATCAAAAATATCAATATCCATATCACGGATTCTTATCCTTTCATCGCAAACGGAAAATCTCAATTTTTCGGACGTGCCGTTTTCGTTGAGCGTAAAGACAATGTCATTACCGTCATTTTCTAAACCGTCATACGTGAGGGAAAAACCGCTTTTATCTTTTGAATTTTCAACGCGTGTACTCACAACCGGAACCATCTTCAAATCTTCCGGTTCAAGATAAAACATTGCGCTCAACACGGCAAGGCGACCATCAACAATTCTGCCGATATGTTCATATATGCTGCCGTCGCCCTTGACAAGCAGAATATCATTCGTTTTGCCGACACGAACCAACATATAGGTTTGTCCCTCATGCGTTACTTCGCCAAACGCCGTATATGTTCCGTTTTTGCGAATCCTTAAGGGCGAATAGGCCGAATCCATCACGCCGTTTTGTGTCGGTTTCACGCTTTCGGTGGTGTAATAATCCGCACGATACATGTGCGTTGAAACCATTTCAGCGTCCGTTTGCGTAATTAAAACCTTGCCTTTTTCAATTTTGTTTTCACTGACAACTTTGCTTGAAGACAAAAACTCCCCGTTTAAGGCCTCATCATAATAAAAAATTTGATCGGTCTGCCAAATAATAAAGAGTTTATTGCGGCTCGGAATGAAGTTGAAACTGTTTTCGCTGTATGTGCACGCGGCCAACAAAGCAACGCAAAAAAGTGTGAGTAATTTTTTCATTTGAATATTCTCTTGCAATGGTTTAAACATAATCTAAAATAGATTATAAATTCAATTTGGTAAACAAAAAGATAACAAAACAAAGAAAAAAATGCAAGAGATGATTTTAAGCACAAAAATGGTTGTTTTTGAACCGCTCAAAGAACTCCGAGAAGATGTCTTGGCCTTTTTAGATTCTTATTTTGAAGTGTCTGCCTTAAATTATAAAGATGATGAGAGCGAAGAATATGTCGGCTATGTGGCGGGCAACTTTGACGAGGCTCATCTTTTAGACGCCGCCCGCGCGGCAAATATTCAGCTGCCGAAATATAAAATTGAAACCCTTGAAGACAAAGATTGGTTAAAACTGACCGCCGTTCAATTTAACCCTTTCGAAACGTCTGATTTTTGCATATACGGATTTCACGAAGAAAAGGTGCCGCAAACAAAAAAAATTCCCATTAAAGTTTATGCGGCAACGGCTTTCGGCTCAACACACCAAACAACCTGCCTGTGTCTTGATGCCATTTCGGATTTGTCGAAAATGATGTTTACGCCGCATCAAATTTTAGATGTCGGCACAGGCTCGGGCATTTTATCAATTGCATGCGCGCAAAAATGGAAAAAAAATAACACGCGCATCACCGCCGTCGATATTGATGCGGAATCGGTGCGCGTTGCAAAGCAAAACGCTTTCGAAAACGGCTTTGAAAGCTTAATTGACGTTGCCAAAAGCAATGGTTTTAAGGCAAAAATCGTTAAAGAAAACAAGCCCTATCAGCTTATTGTTGCCAACATTTTAGCGCGGCCGTTGATTGATATGGCAAAAGATTTTGCTTCGCACACCACCTCAAACGGTTATGTCGTTTTGTCTGGATTTACCGATGAGCAGGAAGGCTGGGTTTTAGGGGCTTTTGAAAAGAAAGGCTTTAAGTGCCTTAAGGTGTATGAAAAAGAAAATTGGCGTGCTGTGCTTTTACAAAAAGGGCAAAGCCTTAAATCTCTTCAAACAACGCTGCGTGCCGACGAGGCCTTTCTTGTTTTGAAAAACAATATGTTTCTCGACGAGGACGTGTTAGAGCCCGAAAATAAAATTTCGGAGCTTTCGGGTTTTTCGGGTTCGGCCGGAACACTTGTTGTGGGCCAGCAAAAATCATGGCTTTTGGTTGACGGCAGATATACCCTTCAGGCAAAATATGAAGTTTTTGAAAACATTGAAGTTGTCGAGTGCACAAACACCATCGAAGCTCTTGCGCACATTTATGCAGCAGGCAAACTTAAAAAACTTATGCTTCATCCTCTTACCGTTTCAGCAAAGTTTTGGTCTTGCCTCAAGCAAAAGGGCATTAACCTTCAGGCCGATTTTAGTGTGCCGATGAGCACTCTTATACCCGCAAACTGCGTTTTTAACCACGCTTTGAAATGGGCGGGAATAAGCTCAACACAAAAATGCGCGGCGCTGTCCAAAAGTTTTCCGAAAGGCTTTGATGCGCTCCTGATTTGTTCGCCGCAAGCGCTTTCGTGGCTTGCGAACAAACGCGCAAAAGACTTGCCTTGTTCGCCTGTTTGGCGTGCTTTCGGATTGCTCAAAAAAAACGGCAACCTCAAAATTTATGAAACTTTTCAAATCAATCTGCTGATGCGGGCGCTCAAAAAATGCGGCAAAGTTCTTGCCAATTTTGAAACGACGCCGCTTTTTTTGCATCAAAGCTTGAACAACCTTGAAGATGTGGGGTTTCGAGCGCTTGAAAACATGAAATTGCAAAAAAATAAAACCGAAATTGAAGGATTTAAAAACGCGCATATCAGAGACGGTGTTGCCATGGTGCGCTTTATCCGCTGGCTTGAACAAAATTATAAAAATTCAAGCGAGCTTGATGTGGCCAAAAAACTTGATGCATTGCGCAAAAAGGTTAAAAACTATTTTTCAAAAAGCTTTGAGACAATTGCCGGTGTCAATCAAAACGCCGCCATTGTGCATTATAAGCCATGCAAAAAAACAAACAAAAAAATGAGCAAAAATGCGCTTTTGCTGGTAGACAGCGGCGCGCAATATTATGACGGCACAACAGACATAACACGCACATTTGCTTTAGGCATTCTTAAAGAGGAAATGAAACACGCGTTCACTCGTGTTTTAAAGGCGCATATTGCTTTGGCAAGTGCCGAATTTGAAAAAAAAACACCGGCATGCTGCCTTGATAAAATCTGCCGCGATGTTTTGAAAAAAAGCGGGCAGGACTACGCACACGGAACCGGACACAGCGTCGGCCATTTTTCAGATGTGCACGAACCGCCTTTTGCCATCAACAAAACAAACCAAACGCCCGTTTTGCAAAATTATGTTACATCTATTGAGCCGGGTGTTTACAACAAGGGAGCTTTCGGCGTTAGAATTGAAAACCTTTATTATACTGTGCCGAGCGCACATGAGGGCAAACTCATCTTTGAGCCTTTAACGCTCTGCCCGATTGATTTGAAGCTGATTAAAGCCGCGCTTTTAACCGCAAAAGAGAAAACGTGGCTGAACGCCTATCATGATAAGGTTTTCAAATGCCTTTCGCCTTATTTGAAAAAAGATGAGCGTTTGTGGCTGAAAGGCGTCTGCAAACCCATTTAAAAAAATAAAAAAAACTGCTTGCATTCACGTTTTTTATGTGTTAAAAGCGTGTCTCGAGAGTTGGTCTTTGTGCATGAGCTTTAAGGTTTGTGGCAGAGGCTGTGGTTTTATCCGCTTTGCCCCGCAAAGCACAATTGAAGAAAAGGAATTTTGCCATGAGACATGGTGATAAACAAAGAAAATTTAATATGCCGAAAAGTCAACGCCGTGCATTGTTCGCAAATTTAACGAATGCCTTGTTGACACATGAACAAATCAACACAACTTTGCCTCGCGCAAAAGAATTGCGTTCTTTTGCTGACGGCATGATTACCTTTGCAAAAAAAGGCGATTTGAACAGCCGTCGTTTGGCAATGGCATTTTTGCGCAATGAGGAGGTTGTTGCAAAGCTGTTTTCAACACTTGCAGAACGCTACAAAAATCGCAACGGCGGTTATACACGCGTTTTAAAATCCGGTTTCAGATATGGCGACTGTGCACCGATGGCCATCATTGAGCTTGTTGACAGAGATGTGAACGCAAAGGGTGCAAAAGATTTGGCACGCGTTGCCGAGCAAAAGGCCGCTTTGGCCGCCGAACAGGCGCAAGGTTCTGCTGAAGCCGCACCGACTTTGGAACCGAAAGCTGAAAAAAAAGCCGAGAAGGTGAAAAAAGAGGCAGAGCCGAAGGCTGAAAAGAAGGTTTCAAAGCCCAGAAAAAAAGCTGAAAAATAGGCCTTAAAACCTAAGCATAAAAAAAACGAATCGATTTTATGTCGATTCGTTTTTTTTATGCACAATTATAATCATAACGGTCGGACAATGAAACATGTCCAAATGATTATAATCTTGAATAATGACCGGAAGTTTTAAGCGATTTTCTCTTAAAGCTTGTTTTTGCCTTTTGTTCAAGAAGATGTCCATTTTTTCATAGACCTCCTCGCTTAAAGTTGTTTCGTTAATGCTGCCCTCAGCAACGATGGTCGTGAACACAACCTTAAAAGTGCGTTTTTTGATGTGAACCTTGCCGAGGAGATAGACCTCCGTTTGGCTTAAAAAACCAAATTCATAAGGCTCCATCTTGTGCGTCTTCCATGGACTGAGTTCGCAATGCCAAAATCTTCGAAGCACCCAAAAGTCTGCCATCAAGCCCAAAGCACCAAGCATTGCAAACAACACAATTGTTCTTAACGTTTCGCCGCTTTGATGGGCCAAAACACACGCCGCCGCATCAAAACCGACCAGCAAAACAGCATATACCACAACACCCATGATCAAAACGGAAAATCTGACATATCCGCGATATGGTGCCACAGCCCAAGGCAAAAGCGCCATAATCAGTAAGATTAAAACTGCGGTATAAAAGTTCATAATGAAAGCGATTAATTGGTGAGACATCAAAATAAAAATGATGTCTTCGGCCTATCAGTTTTTGGCGGATTTGTCAATAAAAAAATGTGTTTTAAGCCATTTCCGCCAAACGTTCGGCCTGATCTGCCGTAATCAGCGCGTCGATAATTTCGCTCAAAGCTTCGCCCGAGACGACATCTTCAAGCTTATAAAGCGTTAAGTTGATTCTGTGGTCGGTTACGCGCCCTTGCGGATAGTTATATGTTCTTATCCGCTCGCTTCTGTCGCCGCTGCCGACCTGCAACTTGCGCTTCTCGGAATAGTTGGCGTCAATGGTTTGTTTTTGCATATCATAAAGTTTGGCGCGCAAATGGTTCATCGCTTTTTCACGATTCTTAAATTGCGAACGCTCATCTTGGCATTGAACCACAACACCTGTTGGAATGTGTGTGATACGAACGGCCGATTCGGTTTTGTTGACGTGCTGTCCGCCGGCGCCCGATGCACGATAAATGTCAATTTTCAAATCGGCCGGATTGATGAACAGATCAACCTCTTCAATTTCGGGCAAAACGGCAACCGTTGCCGCCGATGTGTGAACACGCCCCTGAGATTCGGTAATCGGCACGCGTTGCACGCGATGTGCCCCCGACTCAAACTTGAGTTTTGCAAAAACATCGGTGCCCGTAATTTTTGCCGACGCTTCTTTATAACCGCCAAGCCCGTTTTCATTTGAATCTAAAATCTCAAACTGCCACCCCTGCTTTAAGGCATATCTTTGATACATCTCAAACAAAACCGCCGCGAACAAAGCCGCTTCATCACCACCCGTGCCAGCGCGTACTTCCAAAATGGCGTTTTTTTCATCATCTTCCTGTTTCGGCAGCAAAGAAATTTGAATTTCACGCTCCATTTCAGGCAATTTTTGCTTTAATTCGTAATATTCTTGGCTCGCCATATCTTTTAAGTCTTTATCCAAGCTTTCATCATTCATCAACTCTTCGGCATCTTTCATATTTTTTTTGAAAGCTTGATATTTGTTGATGCTTTCAACAACGGGCATAAGCGCGGCTGACTCTTTGTTTAATTTGACAAGTTCGTCCGCATTTGTGGCGCTTACAAGCAACGCGTTCACTTCTTCAAAGCGTCGCACAACCTGATCGAGTTTT
Source organism: Alphaproteobacteria bacterium (assembly GCA_017445475.1). GTDB lineage: Bacteria > Pseudomonadota > Alphaproteobacteria > RF32 > CAG-239 > UBA1254. Next base: position 16,484 of record JAFSUB010000010.1, on the reverse strand, counting down.
TCATCAAAATTTATCATGCAAGTTCCTTTATCAAATCGGCAAGCAAAACCTGTTTTTGTTCACCCGTATCCAAGTTTTTGAGCGTTACTTTTTTCTCGGCCAGCTCTTGTGAACCTAAAATGACCGCGGCAAAAGCGTTGGCTTTGTCGGCTTTGGCCATACGTTTTTTGACGTTTCCACCATAGGCGTGTTCAACACGATAGCCGGCATTTCGAAGCATATAGGCCGTTTGAAGCGCCGTTTGGTGCACCTCATCGCCAATTTCAATGACCGCAACGGGACGAGAAAGAGAAACATCAGTGTCCATCAGCATCGAAAGCCTTTCAACGCCACATGCCCAGCCGATTCCGGCAACATCACCGCCGCCCATTTCTTTAATTAAACCGTCATAACGGCCACCGGCCAAAACTGCCCCTTGCGCGCCCAGTTTATCGGTTGTAAACTCAAAAACAGTGTGTGCATAGTAATCAAGCCCGCGCACCAAACGATTGTTCACACGATATGGAATTTTAAGCAAATCAAGCCCCGTTAAAACTTCTTCAAAAAAGTTTTTTGACGCCTCGTTTAGGCTGTCGGCATAAAGCGGTGCATTTTCAACAACGATTTTATCGCACTCTTCCTTTGAATCTAAAATGCGAAGCGGATTTTTTTCAAGCCTTTGTTTGCTCTCGATTGAAAGTAAATCATAATGTTGTTTCAAATACGAAACCAACTTTTCACGATAGGCATTTCGGCTTTCCTCGTCGCCCAGAGAGTTAATTTCGAGCACAACACTTTCTTCTAAACCAAGGGCTTTTAAAAAGCTGTATGCCATTGCAATCACCTCAATATCGGCTTGCGGCGTTTGCACACCCAAAAGCTCAACACCAAATTGTGTGAACTGGCGCTGACGTCCTTTTTGCGGACGTTCATAGCGAAACATCGGCCCCGCATAATAAAGCTTGACAGGCAAATTTTGTTGCATACCCTCACTGATAAACGAGCGCACGACACCTGCCGTTCCTTCGGGACGAAGCGTTATGCTTTCGCCGCCCCTGTCTTCAAAACTATACATTTCCTTTGTAACAATATCCGACGTGTCGCCTAAGTTGCGCGCGAAAACTTCCGTAAATTCGAAAATCGGCGTTTCGATTTCTTCAAAACCATATTTTTCAACCATTTGTGAGGCAATTTCAACCACTTTTTTGGCTTTTCGTTTGGCATCGCCGTATAAGTCATAAGTTCCGCGAACGTTTTGTATTTTCATTTTCTTTTCCTTATTTAATCACAAAAAAGTCGCAAGTGCTTAATGCCTTGCAACAACTTGAAGCACTTGCTTTTCTAATGGGCTAAAACTTCATCAATGTTGACGTTGTATTGGCGCTTCGGACCGGCAATTTGAACCTGCTCGCCGTTCACAAAAAACGCAACGTTATAGTATCGGCCGACCGAAACAATCAGTCCTTCAACATCCGGAAGCTGATATTCAAAATCTTTATCAAACGTGCCGCTTAAATAAACCTGATTGTTATCTTTAAGCTCAAACCATGAACGCCCCTTAAACTTTGCAACAATGGTCGGACGCACGCTTTGCTCTTGCGCTTCGGATTCGGTTGGCGCCGCACTTTTGTTGTTTTCTTCTATAAATTCGCCATCTGAAAAACTGACATTATCGTTTGCTTCAACAGCTTCTTCAACAACAACCTCGCTTGTCTGCACATCTTCTGCCGGCTCTGCTTTTCCGAGCGAAAAATAGCGCACACCCATAAACAAAACATACAAGCACAAAATTGCGGCAAGACCGATATAAATTTGGTGCTTGCTCGGCATTGTGACGCGCGAATGTTGCTTGACAATGGTAGAAATTGGCTTGTCTTTTTTCGGCAGTACCTGATTTTTGTAAAACTGAACAATGCGCTCAACGTTTAAGCCCAAATATGCCGCATACGAACGCACAAAGCCCACGCCGTATGGAATTGGAGGAAGCTCGGCAAAATTGTCTTCTTCAATTGCTCTGATGTAAATTTTGCGGATATATAAGCTCTCGGCAACATCTTCAACAGATTTTTTTTGCTTTAAGCGCATATATTTTAAAAATGAACCGACGGTTGTTGCGCTGTCTAATGTCATTTCTTCGCTTTGTTTTTGTTCTTTTTCCACTTTTTTATCCTCTAATTTTGACCTTTGGCACATTAAAACACATTTTTTTTCAAATTGCAATAGCATGATCATGAGCATACGCCACTAATTGCGGACGAAGCGTTTTTTTGCGTGAACCCAAGATGCTTTCGATATAATCCGTTATTTCCTGCGTGTTGATTGTTCGGACCATTTTCTTGACTGAAGCAAACGAAGAACCCGCCATGGAAAACTTGCGATATCCGAGACCGATTAACGCCATAGCCTCAACCGGATTGCTCGCCATCTCACCGCAAACGCTTAAATCAACCTTATGTTCGGCAGCTTTTTGCGCAATGTGGCGCATAACTTTCAAAAACGGCGCCGACAACACGTCATATCTGTCAAGAAGCCTTGCGTTTGTGCGATCGCAGGCAAAAACAAACTGCGCCAAATCGTTTGTTCCGACAGAAATAAAATCGGCCTCTTTTAAGATTTCATCTAATTCAAACAAAACGGAGGGCACCTCAATCATCAACCCGACGTTGAGCTTTGTCGGAAGTTCCTGCTTGTTTTGTTTTTGTTTTTCATATTCAAGAAAAAGCGTTTCTTTGGCTTCAACAAATTCGGCCAAGCTTGAAATCATCGGAAACATCACATCAAGCGGCCTGCCCGCAGATGCTTTCAAAAAAGCTTTCATCTGTTCACGCAAGAGGGCACGCCTGTCTAAAGTGATGCGGATAGATCGCCAGCCGATGGCGGGGTTTTCTTCTTTGAGCTCGCCCCAATAAGGCAAAAGTTTGTCAGAGCCGATGTCAAGGCTTCTGAAAACAACTCTTTTGCCCTTGGCCAATGTTAAAAGTTTTTGGTAAATTGCCACTTGCTGGTTCACCGTCGGAAGCTGCCTTGAGCTCATAAACGCAATTTCCGTTCGATACAGTCCAACACCATCGCAATTTGAGAGTTTGATGTATTCCATATCAAGGTCAAGGCCGATGTTTAAATTAAGGCTGATGTTAACTTTATCAAGCGTTTTGGCCTTTTTGCCGGCCTCCGAGAGCAACGCATCGCGCCACATTTTTTGCTTTTGCTGATTTTGTTGAAAACTTTCCTGAATTTTTTCATTCGGGCTGACATAAACAAAACCCTCGTTGCCGTCAACAGCCAAAAGCGTGCCGTTTTTAATGTTGCGAAAAAGGCCCTTAACCTTTGCAACAAGCGGAATGTTTAAGGCTTTGGCAACAATTGCAACGTGCATTGTGGCTGTGCCTTCTTCCAAAACAAGCGCCCTGATTTTTGTGTAATCATAATCCATCAAATCGGCTGCGCCCATGCTTTGAGCCACGAGGACAATGTCGTCAGATGTTTGCTGACCGGCGCCGGCAGAACCGTTCAAAAACAGACGCAGCCTGTCGGAAATGTCTCGTAAATCGCTCAAACGCTCTTTCAAATATATGTCGGCAGAAAGCGACATTTTTTGACACATATCCTCATAAGCTTTTTCAACGGCGGCCTCGGCCGTTAAGCCCGTTTTGACGTGAGATTGAAGTTTGTTATACCAGCCTTTGTCTTTGGCAAGAAGCAAATATGTCTGCATAATTTCGGCATGCTCGCCATTTGTGAAGTTGTTTTTTTCAAAACCCTCAATCATATTGTCAATCATATCCGTGCGCGCTTTTTCCAAAAGGGCAAGTTCGCTGTCAACATCGGCCGAAAAAATTTGCGCGAGCTCTCGGTTGCGGCGATGAACCAAAGCGGGGCCTATTGCATAACCCTTGCTCACCGCAATGCCTTTGAGCCTGTCTTTTAATGAAAAACCGCTGATTTTTGCAAGCCGTCTTTGATATGCCGAAATTTCTTCCGAAGAAAAGACGGTTGTTAAAAACATTGCAACGGTTTTAAGATTTTGAGCCTGTTCATTTGAAAAATGATGTTCTGCACTATATCCGATTAAAACAACGCCGGAAACCTGATCCCACCGGAACAAAGGTGCACCCATCATAAATTTTGGAAAACCGTCGCCTGTTTCATTACCGTTTTGCGTTGAAAGACTCTGCTCTGTTTTCGCAACTTCACCGACAAACCCTTCGCCAAATCTGAAATTTTTATCTTCCGATATGTCAAATGCACCGAATTTTGCAAACAATGTGAGATAATTTTCATCAATAGAGATGTATGAAGCCGCAAAATCCGCACCGAAAAAATCGGCGATGGCGCGCATTCCATTTTCAAGTTTTTGTTCAACCGGAAAATTGTTTTGCATGACCTGCTGAATGGTTTGCAAAAGATTGATAATTTGAGCTAAATCTTGCTTTTCCATATTACCTCTTAAAAAAAACAAATTAACCTTGCGTTTTATTTTATACAATTTATATTGCCTTTTAACAAGAACATTTAAAAACTTATGAGGCAGAAAAAAAAATGGCTAATTTATATCAAAAAGGCGACCATGACACACGCCCGTGGGGCACTTGGGAAGTTTTGGACGGCGGCGAAACGTTTTGCGTTAAGCGTATTTGTGTAAAACCAAAAAGTCAGCTTTCGCTCCAGCTGCACCACTTTAGAAACGAGCATTGGATTATTATTAAGGGAATCGCAAAAGTAACGCTTGGCGATAACATTATTGACGTGAGGCAAGATGATGCGGTTTATATTGCAAAAGAAACAAAACACCGAATCGAAAACCCGACCGACGAACCGATGGAATTTATCGAAATTCAAACAGGCGACAATTTAGATGAAAACGACATTGTCCGATTCGAAGATATTTACGGCAGGGTTTAAGGCCTTTGTCTTATGATCAAAAACCCCTCTTGTTTTTTTTCAAGAGGGGCTTTTTTTAATGATTTTCAAATAAAATGAAAATAATGCTTGATTTTATGCGCAAAATTTGCAACTATGTCTATGCGGCAGATTGCCGTGGTGTCTAGTAAACACTCAAATATCCGAGAGCACTCCTCGCCGAGGGGAGTTCTTGAAATAAGGCATTTTGCTCGAATAAGAGAGTCTGTTCTCGGACAGTTTACTAGCTCCCCGTTTTGTTTTTTCAAAACGGTTTTTTTTATTTAACTCTTTTATAAAGAAAGGACTTATGAATATGAAAAAAACTTTATTGCTCGCCTCGGCGATTTCTTTGATGAGTTTGAGTGCGCAGGCACAATATTATCAAAATCAGAGGCAATATTATCACACGCCCTATCAGCAAAACTATTATCAACAAAATGCCGCACCTTCCGTGCAACCCCAGCAGCAGTATATCGAAAGCCGTTATATTCACCCCTATCTCGGCGTATCATATGCATATTCAATGGCTGATTTTGACGATGATATAACACTTTTTGGTGATGAAAATTATAAAATATTTGATGATAAATTTCATTCTTTGGGTTTTTCGGCAGGTTTGAAATTTCATCCGAATTTTGCAGTTGAACTTTCTTATCAAAAATCAAATAAAGCAAAAGGTTCTTCAAATTACAGTTATACCGGATATGACCTTACAGATAATGCAAATTTTAAAACAGAGGCAGATTTGCAAACTTTTGCAATCGATTTGCTGGGATATCTTCCTGTTGATGAGGGCTTTTCATTTTTAGGCTCTGTCGGTGTCGGATTTTACAAATTGAAATATTCAGGGACGTATAGTGTTGTCAGTAGTTCCTCTTCTGGTATCCTTTATGGAAGTGAAAGTGATAGCGAAAGCGAAAATAAAGTCGGTTTCAGAATTGGTGTCGGTGCGGAGTACTTTATGACTGACAATCTGGCTTTGCGCGGTTTAGCTCGTTTTAATTTGATTAATACAAAAGGCTCGGAAATCGCAGATTACCACGGAACAAAAATGGATGATTGGGGCAAATTAAACCATACCATTGATTTCAATCTTGGGCTTTTCTATTATTTTTAAGTGTTAATCATGTTTTCCTTTATGAAAAAAGCCTCTCTTGGTTTTCAAGAGAGGCTTTTTGTTATAAATCGCTTATTATTGCGCGTTTGTAAAGTAAATTTCAACGCGGCGATTCTGCTCTCTGCCCTCGGGCGTTGCATTTGAGGCAATCGGGTTTGATGCACCCATGCCATAGGAAGACAAACGACTTGGCGCAATGCCGCGAAGTTTCATATAGTTTGCAACGGCAAGCGCACGACGCTCGGAAAGCGGAATGTTGATTTTGTCGTTGCCTGTTGAGTCGGTGTAGCCCACGATTCGAAGGTTTGTCTTGTCGTATTCCTTGGCAACCACGGCAATCGAATCCATCACCTTATTGGCGCTTGTTTTCATGACATCTTCATTTGTGTTGAATGTGATGGCGTTTGGCATAATCAACCTGATATTTTCGCCATCTCTTGCAACTTGAACGCCTGTTCCTTGCAGACTTTCACGCAACTTTCTTGCCTGAATGTCCATATAGCCGCCCGTTGCCGCACCCGTTGCCGCACCGACACCGGCACCGATTAAAGCGCCTTTTTCACCACCGATTAAAGCACCGACACCCGCACCAACCGCTGTGCCGATTCCCGTGCCCCATGCGGTTTTCGAAACTTTGCTTTCGCCCGTGTAGGGATCTGTTGCGCAGGCGCTCAAAACCAAAACGCCCATAACAGTTAAAATTGTTTTTTTCATATTTGTTCTCCTTATAGTGTGATTATAAATTTTCAATACGTTTTAAGGCTTCCGTTGTTTTAACTTTTTGTTCCAAAGCCTCAGCCTGACGACGTTTTTCTTCTTCAACAACGTTTTGCGGCGCTCTTGAAACAAAATTGTCGTTTGAAAGCTTGGCCGCATAGCCTTGAAGCCTTGATTCAATTTGCGAAAGTTCTTTTTTAAGGCGCTCACGCTCGGCCTCAAAATCGACAATTCCTTTTAACGGCATTAAAAAGACACCGCCCGAAAACACGCCTTGAACCATGTCTTGCGTGATGGCAGCATCATCTTGCAAAATCTCAATATTTTCAAGCCTTGCCAAAGATTTTATCATTGAGGCTGTGTCTTTTAGGTAATCCGTTTTGAGATTTTTGAGCAAAACACGCGGTTTTGCACTTGCGGGCACATTCAAATCAGCCCTCAGCGACCTGATTGCGGCAATTAAATCAATTGCAAAATCAATGGCTTCAACCTGCCTTTTTTCACCTTCAACCTTCGGCCACGGCGCGTGAATCAATTTAACATTTCTTTTTCCTGTTTTGTTCCAAATTTCGGTCGTGATGAAGGGCATAAACGGGTGTAACAAAAGCAAAATCCTATCCAAAACAAAAGCGGCTGTGGCGCGTGTTTCGGCTTTTTGCGCTTCATCCTGCCCATAAAACACCGGTTTTGAAAGCTCAATAAACCAATCGCAGAAAGTGCCCCATACAAACTGATACACCGCATTTGCCGCATCGGAAAAACGAAATGCCTCAAGGTTTTTTGTGATTTCATATGTTGCAGCATCTGCTTTGGTAAGAATCCACCGATTAAGCGGCGCTTCGACCTTTTCGGGCGCAAAATCATCGGCTTTCACGCAACCGTTCATTTCGCAAAAACGCGCGGCGTTGAAAAGCTTGGTTGCAAAATTGCGATAACCCTCAATGCGCGATTCGGAAATGTTGACGTCGCGGCCTTGTGTTTCGGAGGCCGCCATGAAAAAGCGCAACGCATCTGCCCCGTATTTTTCGATTGTTTCCATCGGATCTACCGTGTTGTTTTTGGACTTGCTCATCTTGCGGCCCTGCTCATCACGCACCAGACCGTGAATATAACACTTCTTAAACGGCACTTTTTTCATCATATACATGCTCATCATCATCATTCTGGCCACCCAGAAAAAGATGATGTCAAAGCCCGTTACCAAAACAGATGTCGGATAAAACGTTTTCAAATATTCGGTTTGATCGGGCCAACCAAGCGTTGAAAAAGCCCAAAGGCCTGAAGAAAACCACGTGTCCAAAACATCTGTTTCACGCGTTAATTCAACTTTTTTGCCAAAGTGCTTATCAGCCGCTTTTTGCGCCTCTTCTTCGGTTTCTTCACAAAAAATTGTGCCGTCGGGCGCATACCAAATCGGCATTTGATGTCCCCACCAAAGTTGGCGCGAAATGCACCACGGCTGTATGTTGCGCATCCATTCAAAATATGTTTTTTCATAATTTTTCGGCACAAACTGCATATCGCCGTTTTCAACCGCCTTAATGGCATCAACTGCCAACTTCGGCGCATCAACAAACCATTGGTCGGTCATCAACGGCTCAATCACGGCATTTGACCTTTCGCCATAAGGGATAACCATCGGGTGATCTTCAATTTTTTCCATCAAACCCAGTTTGTCAAGCGCTTCAATTGTTTTTTGACGCGCCTCTGTGGTGGACAAGCCGGCAAACGGCGTGTTTTCATTTAAGGTTGCATCTTCGTTTAAGATGTTTATCATCTCTAAATTGTGGCGTTTTCCAACCTCAAAGTCGTTAAAATCGTGCGCCGGCGTAATTTTCACCGCGCCTGTTCCTTTCTCTGGATCGGCATGATCATCGGCAATAATGTCAATCACCCTGTCGGTTAAAGGAAGTTTGCACTTTTTGCCAATCAGATGTTTGAGCTTTTCATTATCTTTTGAGATGGCAACCGCTGTGTCGCCGAACATCGTTTCGGGACGCGTGGTTGCAATGCGGACAAATTCTCCCTCTTCGCCCACAATCGGATATTTATAGTAATACATCTTGCCGACTGTTTCTTTTTGCAAAACTTCCAAATCAGAAACAGCCGTCATCAGCTTTGGATCCCAGTTGACAAGCTTTTTGGCCTTATAAATCAGCCCGTCTTTATAAAGCGAAACAAAAATTTTGAGCACCGCACGCGAAAGCCCTTCGTCCATTGTGAAGCGCTCTCTGCTCCAATCGCAAGACGCGCCCAAGCGCCTGAGCTGTTTGCAAATTGTTCCGCCCGAGTGGGCCTTCCACTTCCAAACCGTTTCAATAAACTTTTCTCGTCCCAAATCGTGGCGCGATATGCCTTCTTTTGCCAAATTCTTTTCAACCACCATTTGCGTTGCTATGCCGGCGTGGTCTGTTCCCGGTTGCCACAAAACTTTTTTGCCGCACATTCTGTTATAGCGCACAAGAATATCTTGCAGTGTTTCGTCCAAAGCATGCCCCATGTGCAGATATCCCGTAACATTCGGCGGCGGTATCACAATCGAAAAAGCTTCGGCAGATGATCTCATATCCGGCTTAAAATCGCCGCTTTCTTCCCAATCTTGATATATACGTTCTTCAATATCTTTCGGTGTATAATTTTTTTCTAACATTGTTCTTTCCATTTATTGTTTTTCAAACACAAATGCCCTTTTTGCTTAAAAGGGCGACACATTTTTCTTAAGACAGATTAAGAGCCTTGCTTTTACAAATCTGTCTTTGCCCGCACTCGGACAACGCTTTTTTCGTTTTTTCGTGCCTCTTGCTCAAAAAGCAAGGCAACATCTGCAATCATTTCGTCTGTTACGCGATCAAAATCGGCCCGAGAGGCCGTTTTATAAACCATATCCCGCGTTAATTCAAAAATTTCTTCTTTTGACAACGCTTCCTGCTTTTCAAGCAATATGCTCCTGATTGATGCTAAAATTTCTTCGGTTGAAACCTCTTCGTTGATGTCCATCACAAGTCCCCCTTCTTTCTGCTTATTTGTCCGCCGATAGCGAAAGCCATTTGCCGCGCGTTTTCTTGGAATGCTTTTCAGCATCGTAAAACTCTACGTTAAGCCCCAAATTTTTGGCTGTCAGCCTGCCCATCGAAAGCAACAGCTGCATTCCCGAAACGTAATAATCCCGCATGGCCTGAACCTCGGAAACATTGGCATTAAGCAAAGATTGATATGCATCTAACACGTCCAAAACCGTCCGGTTGCCCAAAGCTTCTTCCTGCTGAACACCGTCTAACGCAATGGCATACGCCTTGACTTGATCTTTAACAGACTTGGTGCGCGACAAATTTGCATTCATATATTCCCAACTTGAAGTAACACTTGAAACCACATTGCGTTCAGCCTCTAAAACAGCCTCGTGTGCCTGCCACTTGCGATATTTGCTCTGCCTGATTTTGGCGCGCGTTTCACCGCCGTTGTATAACGGAACAGTCATATTTACGCCCCATTGGTATGTGTGCGTTTCAGGATCTTTCGTGTTTCTTGCTTCCGACTTGCCGCGCGAAGCCGAAGCGTCAAACGTTACTTGCGGCAGCAAAGCACCGCCGGTTGCCGAAACATTATACGACTGCGCGTCAAAATTATCTTTTGCCGCTTTTAAGGCATAGTTGTGCTCTTTGGCATAGTTTAAGGCTTCATTCATTGAGGCAGGAAACATCTTTGTCAGTTCCGTCGGCTCGACCAAAGCTTCGGGGGCACTTCCGATGATTTGAAGATAGGCCGCTTTTGAGGCCGCCAAATTGCCCTCTGCCGCTATGAGGTCGGAAATGGCCGCGCTGTGGCGCGCCTCGGCTTGAGAAACGTCTGTTCTTGTAACCTCACCCACATTAAACCGTTCGCGCGTTTCATCCAAACGCTTTTTTAACAGCCGTTCGTTGTTTTTTTGCAACTTGACGATTGATTCGTCTTTTAAAACATCAAGATACGCTGTGCCGGCAGAAAGCAAAACCTGCTGTTCAACCGTGAGCAGATTGCTTTGCTCGGCCTTAACCGTTTTGTCGGCCGCCTTAACGCTGTTGTATGTTGAAAAACCGTTGAATATCGGCTGGCTCACGTTGGCTGAAACGGTTTTTTGATAGCCGTCATTTACAATCGGCACAACATCATTGTGCGCGTGTGTGTCGGAATAGCCGCCGTTTAGAGACAGATTGGGACGATAACCCGATTTTGCGATGGCAACATTTTCATCAACAGAACGCAAATAAGCACGCTGTCCCTCAAGCGTCGGATTGTGCTCATAAGCCTCACCCATTGCCTCAAAAAGAGATATAGCACCGGCGCTTGATGATGAGAACAGCGCCAAACAAAGCGCAAAGATATAGCTTTTTTTCATTTGATACCTTGTATTAAAGTCAATTTTTCACTTCATAGCATCTTAAAGTTTTTATAAAATTTTGCAAGGTTTTTTTAGCAGACAGAAACAAAAAAACACCGGAATAATTTTTCCGGCGCTTTTTTTTACTTTAAGGTGTGTGTTAAATTATTTAACTGCGTCTCTTAAAGCTTTACCTGCTCTAAATTTAGGTGCTTTTGAAGCAGGAATCTTGATTTCTTTACCAGTTGCAGGGTTGCGACCTTTGCGGGCAGCACGTTTTGCAACAGAGTATGAACCAAAACCAATAATCTGAACTGTTTCACCTTTTTTCAAAGCTTTTGTGATGACAGAGATGCCGGCAGCCAAAACTTTTGAAACTTCAACTTTTGTAACGCCAGCTACTTTTGCAACATTTGCAACGAATTCTGTTTTATTCATATTTTTTTCCTTTCTATAAGTTAATAAGGATTTTACACCTCACAAGCTTGATGTTAGCGGTTTTATATCAAATGTCAAATAAATATTGCGAAGTTATACAACTTTTTTGCATTTTAAGGCTTAATTTTAGGTCTTTGTTAAGATTTTAGGCGATTTTCGGGCTTAAAAATCAACATTTTTAAAAAAATTAAGAAAACGAATCGATTAAAATAAGGCTTTGAAGGATTTTTTTTAATTACAGAAATTTTTTTTCAAACCAAATAAAAGCGGAGAATGAGCTAAATACGCCGTAAGCTCTTTTGCGACGTATACAAAAAAGGTAGATAAGGCAATAAGCCCGTTTGGGCCAAATAAAAGCGGATAATGAGCTAAATAAGCCGTAAGCTCTTTTGCGACGTATACAAAAAAGGTAGATAAGGCAATAAGCCTGTTTGGGCCAAATAAAAGCGGATAATGAGCTAAATAAGCCGTAAGCCTGTTTTCGCAGTGTACAAGCTAAATAAAAGCGGAGAATGAGCTAGATGCGACGGAAGCTCTTTTGTGACGTGTACAAAACAGGTACACAAGCAAAAGAGCTTCCTAGCAGATAGCCATTATACGCTTTTATTTTATTTTTTCGACTTGAGAAAATTCTAACTCCACCGGCGTGTAGCGACCGAAAATGGAAACCGAAACTTTAAGACGGGTTTTTTCCATGTCAACTTCTTCAACGACGCCGACAAAGGAGGCAAACGGACCGTCGGTTACACGAACGTTTTCGCCTGCTTCAAATGTGGCAATGATTTCAGGACGCTCAATGCCTTCTTCAATTTGTTTCATTAAATGCTCAACCTCTTTTTCGGAAATGGGTTGAGGCTTGTTGCGGCTGCCCAAAAAGCCACTGACGCGCGGTGTGTTTTTCACAACGTGCCAGCTTTCGTCGGACATTTCCATTTTAACCAAAATATAGCCGGGGAAAAACTTTTTCTCGGAAGAAACTTTTTTGCCTTTTTTAATTTCAACAACATCTTCGGTTGGAACCAAAACGTCCAAAATTTTATCTTCCATCTTTTTTAAGACGGCTTGCTCTTTGAGCGATTCGGCAACTTTCTTTTCAGAGCCGGAATATACATTAACAACATACCAACGTGCAGCCATTTTTTTATGCTCCAAATCCCAACACAAGTTTGACAACAGCAGCCAACACAACATCAACGGCAAAGAAAAACACCGCCGCTAAAAAAACAATGAAAAGAACAACAGTTGTAACCTGCGAAACTTCTTTTTTTGTCGGCCAAGTGATTTTTTTTATCTCTTGACGAACCTGTCTGAAAAACTGTATCGGACTGACTTTCACTTTTCTAAAATCCTATTTTATGGTTGAACCTTTGCTTTAATAAAAACTGGCAGGGGCGGCAGGACTTGAACCCACGACACCCGGTTTTGGAGACCGATGTTCTACCAACTGAACTACGCCCCTATCGTTTTGAATTGAAGCAATCGGCTTTATTGATACACACATATCTTCTCAAAATCAAGCATTTTTTTTATATGTTCACTCAAAATTTAAATTAAGACTCAATTTCAGGTTTTGCCCTTTTGCGCGCAAGCGGATCCAAGATTTTTTTGCGAAGCCTCAATGATTTCGGCGTAACTTCCAAAAGTTCATCGGCACTGATATAGGAAAGCGCCTGTTCCAAGCTCATTTTTTTTGGCGGAATAAGGTCGATTGCCTCATCTTTTCCGGCCGCTCGAATATTTGTAAGCTGCTTGGTTTTTGTCGGATTAACCTCAATATCGTTTGATTTTGTGTGTTCGCCGATAATCATACCAACATAGACGGGGCTGTTGTGTTCAACAAACATCGGCCCTCTGTCTTGAAGTTTCCACAAAGCATAAGCAACGGCCGTGCCGTTTTCGGAAGATATCAAAACGCCTGTTCGGCGTCCCTCAATTTCGCCCTTATAAGGCTCATAGCCGTAAAAAATGCGGTTCATGACACCGGTGCCGCGCGTGTCGGTTAAAAATTCGCTGTGATAGCCGATAAGCCCGCGCGATGGGGCTTTGAACACAAGGCGCACTTTACCGCCGAGCTGTGAAGGAATCATATCTGTCATTTCGGCGCGGCGCAACCCCATTTTTTCAACCACGGTCCCGGAAAATTCCTCATCAACATCAACCACAACTTCCTCAATCGGCTCTAAAAGCTGGCCGTTATCGTCTTTTTTGAACAAAACGCGCGGGCGTGAAATCGAAAGCTCGAAGCCTTCGCGGCGCATCGTTTCAATCAGCACGCCAAGCTGGAGTTCTCCCCTGCCCGCCACTTCAAACGAATCCGTCTTATCGGTTTTGGAAATTTTGAGGGCGATGTTGCTTTCCGCCTCTTTTTGAAGCCTGTCCCAAATCATACGCGATGTTACCTTATCGCCTTCGCGGCCTGCAAGAGGAGAATCATTAACGCAAAACGTCATTGCAAGCGTCGGCGGATCAATCGGCTGGGCCTTAATCGGCGTGTTGACACTATAATCGCAAATGGTATCGGCAACCGTGCCTTTGGCCACCCCCGCCACGGCCACAATATCACCGGCATGAGCTTCTGTCAAAGCCACCCGATCCAAACCCTTATAGGCCAAAATCTTGGCAATTCGTGTGCGCTCGACCTCGCCGTGTTCGTTAATGACCTTAACGGCATCATTTAATTTGAGCGTTCCGGACAAAATTTTGCCCGTTAAAATGCGGCCTAAAAATTTGTCGCCTTCGAGTGTTGTAACAAGCATTGAAAACGGTTTGTCTTTTTCACATTTCGGCTCGCTCACATAAGACAGAATCAGCTCAAACAAAGGCGTTAAATCCTTTTTTTCGTCGCCCAAGTCTTGAACGGCCCAACCGTTGCGCCCCGAAGCATACAAAACCGGAAAATCAAGCTGTTCATCCGAAGCATTTAAGCTTACAAAAAGGTCAAAAATCTCGTTGAGCACCTCATCTGGACGCGCATCGGGTTTGTCGGCCTTATTGATGACGACAATCGGCTTTAAGCCGATTTTTAAGGCTTTGCCCAAAACAAACTTTGTTTGCGGCATGGGCCCTTCGGAAGAATCGACAAGCAAAACAACCCCGTCAACCATCGACAGGATGCGTTCAACCTCACCGCCGAAATCGGCGTGGCCGGGGGTGTCAACAATGTTGATGTGGTGTCCGTTCCATTCAACCGACGTACATTTTGATAAAATCGTTATACCGCGCTCGCGTTCCAAATCGTTGCTGTCCAAAACGCAATCGACAATTTTTTGGTTGTCGCGAAATGTGCCGCTTTGTTTGAGCATTCCGTCGACAAGCGTTGTTTTTCCGTGGTCAACGTGGGCGATAATCGCAATATTTCGCATACTCATATTCGTTCTTCTTTCTTTGATTTTCTTAAAAAATTTGCGTTAGCTATAAACGCATTTTTTTGTGATTTCAAGATTTTTTTCGCACGAGGTAAAGAAATAATGCGGCAAGTTCAAAATCGCCACCGTATTTTTTTAAAAGCCAGCAGCAGCGATGTTGTCCGTCTATGATGACATTGTTTATTGCATTGATAACAGGCATTTTCCTTTCATCAAATCCTTTTTTATCAAGTGATGCAATGAGTGCGTCATATCTTTTTTGGGACATATCGAAAGGAGAACAATGGGTGTTTTCTTCAACATATTTTTGATATCTCTGTTTATCACCATTCAAATAAGCATATGGCGAACATTCTTCAAGCAAATATGTTTTGTCATACCACTCGCGTTTGATATCTTTGAGCTTGATTTTTCTGATTTCATAGCTTTCAATAGGAAGTCCTTCAAGTTGTTTATAAACAAAATCAAAATCCAAAACAATTCGTTTGTCATTTAACAATTCTGTTAAAACCAGCTGATTGTGTTTTTTTCTTACTCTCTTCCACCGCGGAAGCCTTGTTTTGCAAAAATGAAAACCCAAAAACCAAGTCTTTTTTCGATAAACCGTTTTTTCCTTTTTCAGAAAAACCAACCCGCAAAACTTATATTGTTTAATTTGAGAATCATTTTCTCGATATACTTCTTTTGTAAACAAAAAATGCAACAACTTATGAAAACAGTTGGTATCGTTCATATCATCCTTCCGATTTTGTTTTGCAAATTAAGACGCCAACAGCGCATGTTTGCTTTTGATTTTAGTGTTATGGATGCGTTTTCAAAAGTCAACAAAAAACTTTTTGATATGAAAGCAAATGTGTGTTATAGATTTGGGCAAAAGGTGAAAAAGTGATGCCCGATTTTGAAATTGAAAACACATATAACGGATTGATTGCAGGCGTTGATGAGGCCGGACGCGGGCCATGGGTCGGCCCTGTTGTCGCGGGTGCGGTTGTCTTTTTGAAAACGCCGATTCATCCTCATTTGGCAAAGCATTTAGATGATTCAAAAAAACTTTCAAAAAAACGCAGAGAAGAGCTTTATGCGCTGATAAAAGAGGAGGCCGAAAAGAAAAACCTGACTTATGGTATCGGGCTTGCAAGCGCCAAAGAAATTGACGAGCTCAACATTTTACAGGCAACGTTTTTGGCTATGAGCCGTGCCGTTTCAAACCTTGAGGTTAAACCCAATATGGCTTTAATTGACGGAAACAGAACACCCAAAGAATTTTCTTGTTTGAACCGGTGTGTCATCAAAGGCGATTCAAAATCATATTCCATTGCCGGCGCCTCCGTTGTTGCAAAGGTTTATCGCGACAATTTGATGAAAGAAATGGCGCTTAAATATCCTTATTACGGGTTTGAAAAGAACGCGGGATATGGCACAAAAGAACATATCGAAGCCTTAAAAAAATTCGGCATTTGTCCCGAGCACAGAAAAACGTATAAACCCGTTATGGCGTTGCTTTGTGCAAAAAAGTGAAAAAAAATCAATTTTGTGCTGGACAAGCGCATTTTTATACATTATAAGTATGTCGATTTTTGAGCTTGGTCAGATAGCTCAGTTGGTAGAG
>JAFSUB010000009.1 GCA_017445475.1 Alphaproteobacteria bacterium | reverse complement strand
GGAGCAACGGTTGTTTTTGCTTTGCGAGCCTTTCGGTTCGAGCCTCACTTTTCCATCAAAAAAAAACACCCTTTCGGGTGTTTCTTTTGGCGGAACGTAGAGGACTCGAACCTCTGCATCCTTTTAAGGGGATGACGGATTAGCAATCCGCTGCATTACCACTCTGCCAACGTTCCGTAATGCCTTTGTTATACTTAATAAAATGCGAATGTCAAGATATTTTTTAATTCTGTTATTAAACGTTTTTATAAAAATTTATCGTAAAAATGGACTGAACAAAAAAATGCCCCAACAATTAAGCTGAGGCATTAACTTGTTAAAATAAATAACTATCTATCATCACGACCACCGCCACCTCGACCGTTTGGTTTTGTTGGTGTGGGTGAATTTGAATCGTGGGTTGTGGGTTCAGTAGGTGATGACACTTTTTCACCTTTCCGTTCCGCAATTATGCCTTTATTTTTCTCGATTCTCTTCAGACTCTCTTCCATTTGAGCATCTTTTTCATGGCTATATTCTGTTGAAACAGAATTCATAAAATTAGAATTAAAACTAAACCGTGTTGCTAAATATTTTTTATCAGATTCACTTAACATTCCAGCCTTATCTAAAATTTCAATTTTTTCCATTCCTTTAATAGAAAGACAGTTTGTTTTTTTTCTATAATGGTCTCCATATAAATCTGTGGAATGCCCAAAAAAACTACGACCAACATCTTCATAGCTATAAGTCTGTTCAAATCCATTTAGATTCAAATGATTGTCTTTAAACTTTCCCCCTGCATTTATAACACTCTTAACATTTTCAGGTGAATATTTATCTGAAAGTACTACCACATCAAGAAAATTAAACTTTTCCCAGCGTTCTTCCTTCGGATTGACAACCTCTATGGTATCATTAACTTTTGCCCCATGCCGTATGTAAAAAACAATTTGTTCGGAAGATGCTCCAAAAATGATTTGTTTTCTTGAAAAAACATCATCTGAAATCAACCCTTTTTGTTCCATATACTGAAGCCCTTTCAAACTTTGAACAGCAACCATCAACTCAGGTATATGGTGATATTCCATATCTTTATTTTTAAATTTCATTTTTTCAAATTCTTCATATTTTCCAGCATCAATCAATTCACCTGCTAATCTAGCCTCTTTAGAAATTGAATGTCTTAACGCTATATCCATTGCCATATCCTTTCTTAAAAACTATCTGCCGCCATCATCACGCCCATTTGGTTTTGTTGGTGTGGGTGAAGTTGAATCGTGAGTTGTTGTCTCAAGTGGTGATGACACTTTTTCACCTTTCCTTTCCGCTAAATATTCTTGGCGTTCTTGAAGGTGCCCTCTTTGCGATTCTATTTGTTCTTTTGTGCTATAATATGCCAGAACATCATCTAGACTTTTGACATTAAGCTTATTTTTAAATACAATTTCTTCATATACATTTGGCATTAAATCTTCCAATGCTTGATGAAAATATGGAAATCGTCTTTCTCTATTGGCCAATTTTTCATTTTCCAACGCAACTTGTCGCAATATGGAGTCACTCATTTTTTCAATATCTTCATCTGTTAAATGTTCAAATAAGGTTGGATTTTCCTTGGCCTCAGGATCAATTATATGATATTCGGCAGAATATCCGTGTCTATCTCGTATCAATTTATCAGTAACATAGCCAGTTATACCATGTAATTTACCAGTATAAGGAATCTCGCCTTCATAAGCAGTAAAAAGTTTGTCGATTGCTTTCGTTTTTGGGAGATTTTCAAACTGTGTCATATCAATAATTCTTGTCATATATACTTTGTTCATTCTCTCATTCAATTCAAAATGAGGCCCCCCAACAAGATCACAAAGCTTCTGTAAAAAATCAATTCCATAAGCTCCATCAGCAGTAACCATATCAGATTCTCTACCCATGCATAGATTCAGATTGCTACCAGATTTTATAGAATCACAACAAATCATCCAAGCAATATTAGATTCTTCCAGAGCAACATCTTTTCTTCCAATTAAAGCAATAGAGGATGGTAAATCCAATTTTCCCCCATATTTTTTTTCTATGATATCAGAAATTTTATGGCTTATAACAGAAAAAATTGTATCATTAAAAGAACCTTTTGCCGCTACTTCCCATAAATCATTTTTACTTTTATTTGAAGAAAGAATTCCCTTACCAGATAAGTTTTTTTCTTTAATTATTCTTTTTACCTCGTTGCGATTATTGTTAAAATTCCAATTCTTAGGATCAATTTGTTTTTCCATTATTGCTGTTGATAATACATTTTTCAAAAGGTCATCAACCTTATAATCCCAATTACAAGCATAATGTTCATTAAATGGGGTACAAAAGAAAGAATCATCATTTGATCGACGGTAGGAAAAAAATTTCTTATTTGCAACAGGGTCATATATAAGACAATGAATTTTACCTATACTACCATATCCTGCACGTAGATCTTGTGGTGCATAAACTGGAAAAAATACTGTTTTATCTGATAATGGTTCATTTCCTTCTAAATTACGATTGCTTTTTTTAAGCAAAGATTCATCCATCTTTCCCCAACGTTTAACAAGACTAAAAATTAAATTAATTTTTTTTAAAGCATCTTGTTCCTTTAGAATTTCTTCTTGTCTATCGTTCATCGTCGTAAATCCTTTCCACAAAACGAATCTTTATTTAAGAGAAGTGTAACATAAACCAACGTTTGTTTCCGGTTTCAAAAACCGGAACATTTTTAGAACTGCAACAATGCCTTGAAATGTTTATAAAGCTATATTTATCAGAGGATAGAAAGATTTTTGCCAAAAAGTCAAAAACATGAAAAAAGTGGTTGATTTAAACGTTCGTTTAATTCCACCCGCACATTGGCTGGAAGGCTAATCAGATGTAGCTGAGTGGAATGATATATGTGTCTTTATTAAGTGGTATAAACTTATCGCTCAGGCATATAATTGCACCGATTCCACGTTTTTTATCGTCTATGAGTTTGAAGTTCTTAGCCATGGAAGCATTAGGTGTTGCCGATTGTTTGATTTCAATCGGGTAAACTTTGTTGTTCGCCTCGACGATAAGATCAATTTCTTCTTGATTGGTTGTGCGATAGTAATAAATGTTTGGATTTTTGCCATTATGAATGTAACTTTTGATGATTTCCGAAACAACATACGTTTCAACAAAAGCGCCGCTTAAATGGCTGTTATAAATCATTTCTCCATTGTTTAAGCCGCACAAATAAGCGCATAATCCCGTATCCATAAAATACATCTTCGGGGTTTTGGAAAATCGTTTGCCGATATTGTTTTCAAAATACGGTTGCAACAGATAAATAATTCCAAGTGTTTTCAAGATATTGATCCATGACTTTGCTGTGTTAGGAGAAATACCGACATCACTGGCAATATCCGTATAATTCAAAACTTGACTGGTTCGACTGGCTAAAATCTTCATAAATCTGGAAAATACCGTTTCATCTTCAAGTTTTATAATATCACGTATATCTCTCATCAAATAGGTATCACGATATGATTTATAATACAGCTCCCAATCAGTTACGCCATCAAACAATTGCGGATATGAGCCTTTATAAATCGTGTCAAATGTCTGCATAACATTCCAAATCGGGCGTTTGGTTTGCAATGGTATATCAGGAATAAAAGCAGGTCTTGATACATCGTTTTCTTTTTCAGCTTGAGAAAAACCTTGTAAATCTAATATAGCTACACGACCAGCCAAACTTTCAGACACACCTTGCATTAAATTGAACTTTTGTGAACCCGTTAACCAAAACAATCCTTTTTCATTCGTGCTATCAACAATTTTTTTGATATGTTGCAATAATTCTGGTGCTTTTTGAACTTCATCAATCAGTAAAGGCGGTTGATAGACTTCAAAAAATAAATTCGGATCGTGTTTGGCCAAAGCTAACACATCGGTGTCATCTAATGTAACTTTTGTTCTGTTTTCTTCTTTTAAGCTATCAAAAAGCGTTGATTTACCGACTTGCCTCGGCCCTGTAATCAAAACAACCTTAAATGATTGGGTTGCTTTTTTAACGATACTGGATAAAGTTCGCTCAAAATACATCATTTTCTCCTTTGTTTTAGCTTATTATAATATACTTCACAAAAAAGTCAATGCTATTTTATGAAAATATGCAATGTGATTGCGGATTTACATAAAGATATTTTATTTTGTGCAAAGAACTTTATAAAAAAATCGGACTTGTTTTTTGAGTATTTTGCTGATATATATAAAAAAGGGAAAAAAATGGCGCAGTATGTTGCAAAAATCATCATTTTAGGATCCGGCCCCGCCGGTTACACCGCCGCAATTTATGCCGCACGTGCGGGCTTAAACCCGTGTTTGATTTCGGGCTTTGACGTGGGCGGACAGCTCACAATGAGCGCCAACATCGAAAATTTTCCGGGGTTTCCGCTCGGAATCAGCGGTGCAGAGCTGATGGAAAAAATGCGCCAACAAGCCATCAATATGGGGGTTACAATCATCAACGACAAAATAAACGAGGTCGATTTGCTTTCCTCGCCTTTTATTTTGAGCTCGGAAAACGGCAACTGTTTTAAGACGCAAAGCCTGATTATTTCAACAGGTGCTTCTGCCAAGTGGCTCAACTATGAAGCGCACAAAAAATATATCGGACACGGGCTTTCAACCTGTGCCACTTGCGACGGCTTTTTTTATAAAAACAAGGTAGTGGCTGTTGTCGGCGGCGGAAATTCGGCTGCCGAGGAAGCCTTGTATTTAACCAATTTTGCCGCGAAGGTTGTTTTGATTCATCGCAGAGGTGAACTTCGTGCCGACAAAGTTTTGCAACAACGCCTGTTTGAAAACCCGAAGGTCGAATTTCAATGGAACAATGTGATTGATGAGATTTTGGGCGAAAAAAACGTTAGTGCCGTTGTTTTGAAAAATGTGTTAACCGATGAAAAGAAAAAACTTGATGTTGACGGCGTGTTTTTGGCCATCGGATATAAGCCGAACACCGATATTTTCAAAAAATATCTGACTTGCGATGTTGACGGTTTCATCATCACAAAGCCAAACAGCACACAAACAAATATTGAGGGCGTGTTTGCCGCAGGCGATGTGAAAAACAGCGCCTATCAGCAGGCTGTTGTCGCCGCAGGCTCGGGCGCTATGGCCGCTATGGAAGCACAAAGATATTTATCAAATACCACGCAAAAGTAAGAAATGACTCGAAAAGGGATAATGTTTATAAAAAAAAGCCGCGTTCTTTTATGACGCGACTCTTTTTTTATTTTATCCCTCGTGATTTACCTTTTTTTCAAAAGGCAAACCACGGGAGATTTCTGAGGAGACACTTTAGCCCTTGTCATCCCACCAAGGAGACTCAGGACGGTGAGGCCGACTGTAGTAGATCAGGTCATTTATCCATGAGATAAATGACTCTACAATCATTACCAATACTTGAATCAGAGCAAGAGCGCCTAACACGCATAGTGCTCCGATAAAAATATAAAACGCTAGCATAAAAAATATTTTTTTTAATTGTTAAACATTCTATGTCAAAGATTCCCCTCAAAGGGAATAATATACAAGATGATATACATAAATAATTTTTTAAACTTTTCTATCTTCCGGCGGTGTTCGCATTTTCGCGCGTATTGCCCAAAGATTTTGCCATTGCCCTCACAAGCTGGGTTGAAACATCGTCCATTTTCTTTGTTTTCAGGCTTTCACCGCGCTCAATTTGCCCTAATGCTTCATCAAGCGAAATCGCATAACCGCCTTTGTGGCACAAATCGAAGAGCTTATAGCAATCCGGCCTGCGGTTTTTATCAATAAAGTTTCCGGTATATACAACGCTCGGAATCCCCAAAGCCGCAGCATCTGAGGTGTATGAAAAACTGTCATGCGTGTTGACCACAAATTCACACACATCTAAAACGGCCGGATAAATGTTGCCGATGCTTTGTGCTTGAGCCTCAAATTCTTTTTTATACTTGCCGTTATAATTGCGGAAATTTTGCGCTTCTTCTTCGTTTTGCGCAATCTTCTTGGAATTGAAAAAGTCCATATGAAAAGCCTGACACTTTTCATAGAGATAATCGGTTACATCAGACGGCGTTCTGGGCGAATTTGTAAAAATCACGTTATAGCCTTTGGCTTTAAGCTTGATGGCCGCCTTCATCAGATTTTCGGCATCGCTCAAATCAAACCCAATCGCGCCGTTATCGGTCATACCGCCAAGCGAAAATAGCATGTTCTTTTTACCTTTTCTTTCTTGCAAAATTGCATCCTGCCCAAAGAGCAAATTGCCACTTAAAACCTTTTTGAAAGATTGGTATTTGGCCAAAACCTTTTCAGCCGCCGGTTGATGAGCAAGATTTCGAATTGATTGCCAGTTAATATTGCTTGGCACGCCCAATGTTTCGACGACTCGTGATTTAAGAGAAGGATTTGTTTTTAAGGTTTCTTCATCTTGAGCCGATAACAAATGCTTGCCGACGTGGATTAAATCCACATTTTGATAATCATAAAGATTGCTTGCCAAGACCATTGTTTTGACTTGATGTCCGCGCAAAGCAAAGGCATCTTTGACTGCCATTGAGAGCAAATCGATGTCTTTATTTTCCTCTTTAGATTTTGCATGATCAAGCGGCAAAACAACAAAATCCGGCGTCTTGTTTTCTTTTAAATAAGCGTCAACCGCTCCGCAAGTCGCGGCCTGAAATTCAGCCAAACTTGCATAATTTTTGGGATGCAAAAGCCTGCCGTCAGGCGCTTTTAACAAAGCCTCACGCGAAACCGGAACTTTTTCGCCTTTTCTGCGCGATTTCGCACCTTGCATCACAACCCCGCGCATCTGATTGTTTGTGCCTAAACCTTCTGTTTCAATGCCGATGACATGCATGATTATAAGTCCTTTCAACCAATCATTTGTCAAGATAGAAGATTATCCCCTATGCTCTTCAGTTTACCCCCCCGAGATTTTGTCAAGTGTTTTTTTAAAGAAAAAATTTTTTTTATTTTATCATAATGTTGCAAAAAGTGTAAATTTTAGCATTTTTTCGTTGCAATTTATGTCGTTCTGCGCTATTTTTACGTTGTAAAAAATGTAAAATTTTTATTTACTTTCATTATAAAAAGTGTTAAATTCTATAAAAGTTTCGTTATAAAAAGTGTTTAATAGGAAGGCGGAAAATGGAAAGATTTGCATTGCGGGATTTAATTAAATGGAAAAATCGTAAAGACAGAAAACCCTTGTTGTTATATGGCGCGCGCCAAGTCGGCAAAACGTGGCTTGTCAGAGAATTTGCGCGTCAGCATTATAAACAGCTTGTTGAGTTGAATTTTTTTACAAACGATGCATTGAAACAAATTTTTGCAAACAATATTTCGCCCGATTTTTTGATTGAGCAGATGGAGTTATTGTTCAACGTTAAAATTGATCCAAACACAACTTTACTGTTTTTTGATGAAATTCAGGAATCTCAACGAGCCATGGATGCCTTAAAGGCGTTTAATGATTTGAAGCCTGAGTGCCATATTATCGCTGCCGGCAGCTTTTTAGGTGTGGCAACAGCTCGCCAGCCGGTCGGACAAGTTAATCATTTAACACTTTATCCTATGTCTTTTTGTGAATTTTTGAAAGCAATCAATCGGAACAAGTTAGCACAAATAATTCAAAATTGTGACACTGATATGCTGACAATACCGGTTAGGGAAATGATGGAAAATTACTTAAAAAAGTATTTCTATGTCGGCGGTATGCCCAAAGCCGTGCAAAAATATGTTGATACCGGTAATTTAGAAGAAGTCAGAACAATCCAGAATAATTTGCTCAGTGAATATAAAGGCGATTTTTCCAAGCATATTGAAAAAAAAGATGCCCCGCGCGTGAGGATGTTGTGGGATTCTATACCCGTCCATTTATTTAAGGAAAACAAAAAATTTATATATAAAAACGTGAAACAAGGCGGAAGGGCTGCAGAATTTGAAACGGCGATGCAGTGGCTTGTCGACACCGGCTTGATTTATAAGATATATCGCACGGAAACAGTCAAAATTCCTTTATCCATGCATTTTATGAAAGATTATTTTAAGATTTATATGGCCGATATCGGCTTATTCTGTGCCAAAGCAGGGATAAAACCGGCGGATATTTTGCTTCAAGGCAAAGATATTGTGAGCGATATGTATGGCGCACTGGCCGAACAGTTCGTTTTGCAGGAATTAAAGGGCGTCAATATTTCATCGCTGTATTATTGGGGCAGAGAATCGCCTTCTAAAGCCGAAATTGATTTCATTACGGATATAAACGGCGGATATGTTGTGCCGATAGAGGTAAAGTCGGCAAAGAACACCAAAGCAAAGTCATTAAAAGTTTATATAGCCGAAAACAAGCCGAAATATGCCGTTCGGACTTCACTCAATCAGTTCAGAACAACGGATGGTTTGTATGATATTCCGCTATATATGATTTCACAAGTTGATAAGCTGCTCAATAAATAAAAAAACCTCGGATATAAAACAAATCGCGGCTGCGAAAGGTTTTCATATCCGAGGGGTTGTGTGCTATTGCTCTTTTTCCTTTTTTGATTCAACGATCTTAGCGATTGCAGAACCCAAAAGCAGGAGCAGTGCCGTTGCGACACACGGCACTACCACTCTGTCCAACTCTATCTCCCAGATGGGATTAAAGAGGATTTCAACAAAGGTGTAGCACGCTGTGCCGCAAAGGAAGGAAACCCCATTTGTGAAGAAAGCTTTGGACGCAAGGATGTCCTCTTCTTTCTCTACTTTCTCTACTTTCGAGCAAACTTTTTTTGTTTTCATAATATTTATTTTTTTAATTGTTAATAATCAAGTTTAACGCCTCAACCAACAATTTAAAAAACAAATTAGTATGAAAAAAATCTCACCATCTTATAGCACACAGCTAATAGTTGACCTAATCTCATCCATACTAATTTGTTTTTCACTTCCAGTTTACCCCCCCCCGAAATTTTGTCAAGAGCTTTCTTTAAAAAAAATAAAATATTTTTAAGAAACCGCTCTCGTTTCTTACTTTGAAAGATATTTTAAGTGTGTCGGTTAATTTCGGTTCAAGCTTACAAACGCGCAATATTTTGCGCAATGCTTAAAGCAAGTTCGGAAAGCAAACCGCTTTGGGCCTGAACATAAGACGCATATGTTTTGCCGGCAGGCGCTTTGAGGTCAAACTCGCTTTGCCTTAAAATTCTGCCCGTTGTTGACATAATCTGCCACACGCCTTTTAAATATGCCTCTTCAAGAAAAAATCCGCTCATTTTATCGATGTTGATTTTAACGACATACTTCGCGCTTGAGCCATACAGCAACGGTTTCACAATGCCTTTTGCAAAGGCGTTTTGCAAATCTTCAATCAATGTGTTTTGAATCATAGTGGGCAAGTCGGAAGCCCAGCGATGAAATTCGGATATTTTAAGCTCGGGCTCATCGGCACGCTGCAACACAATCTGAGGCTTGTCCAAATAATCGGGAATTGTGATGTCGGCAACCGCAATCGAAACCTTTTTTTGCGACAAAGCCTCGGTTTGCTTTTGGCTTTCAAGCAAATAAAACGTGCTGTTTTTGGTTGAAAAGAAACATCCCGCAAGCAACAAACAAAAAACAACTGCTAATCCTTTTTTCATGGTTTTTACTCCTTCTTACCCTTTAAAATCGAATCTGGATGCCGCTCTAAATAATCGCTTAAGTTTTTAATTGACTTTGAAGCGTTTGAAACATCTTTTAAGGTTTGGTTGAGTTGGTTGAGGCTCTGGTTTGTTTGCGGCAACGATTTGTTGAGATAATCGCCCAGTTTTTCACCGACATTGGTATAAGCCGCCATCAGTGGCGGCAAATCTGTTTCAAGTCTTGCTAAGACATTATCAAAGCGCCATATAATTTGCTTTAGGGGCAAATCCTCAATGCCGCGCGCCAAATTGCTGAAAGCAGACAATGTTGTCGGGATTTCAAGATATTTTTCATCATGATTCGCATCGTGATAAACAGGCTCTGAATTCGGATCCATAAACAAATCAATCATCAGTTGCCCCGTGAGCAAATTTAAGGTATCAAGGCGCGCACGTAAGCCTTTGTCAATGAGCATTTGCAAAAAATCACGGCGATTTGAATTTCCTTCAAAGGTCATATGGCTGAAGTCGTTATCTTGCAAAAAACGGATATAAACCGGAATGCTGAACTCTAAGGTTTTGGGGTTGGTGTGAATTTCGATTTTCACAACTTTACCCACCTGAACACCTTCATACACCACGGGCGAGCCGATGTTTAAGCCGCTAATCGATTCTGAAAAATAAAGCACAACCAAATGCCGCTTGCTCATCATGTATTTTTCCGCCAGATTTTTTGCAATCAGCGCACCGAAAAGCGCCAAACCCAAAAGCATAAACAGGCCTATCGCCTTTTTGTTCGGTTCTTTCTTCATTTTATTTTTTTCCTCTCGTTAAAAATTCTGCCACACGTTCGTTGGGCGGATTTGTTAAAAGTTCTTTCGGATTGCCCTTGGCCGTTATGGTTTTCGTGCTTGCATCCAAATAAATTGAATTTGTCCCGATGGCAAAAATCGATTGAAGCTCGTGGGTAACCACAACAAGAGTGGTTTTAAGATTTTCATTGATTTCAAGCATCAGCTCATCAAGACGCGCACTGCTCACCGGATCAAGCCCTGCCGAAGGCTCATCAAAATATACAATTTGCGGATCAAGCGCCAAAGCCCGTGCAAGTCCCGCACGTTTTTTCATGCCGCCGGAAATTTCGGAAGGATAATAATTTTCATAGCCTCTTAAGCCCACAAGTGCAAGTTTTAAGCCCACAAGCTCATCAATCGTTTTTTGAGAATATGAGCTGTATTGCGTTAAAGGCATGGCAATATTTTCGGCCAAAGTCATCGACGAAAAAAGCGCCCCGCCCTGATATAAAATGCCCGTTTTCCGACAAAGCTCTTGACGTTCGCTTTCATTGATTTGCAAAAAATCCGCCCCCAACAAATCAAAACTGCCGTCTAATGGCTCAACCAAACCCGTTAAAACTTTAAGAAGCGTGCTTTTGCCGCAACCGGAACCGCCCATAATGATGAAAATATCGCCTGACTTCACTTCAAAATCGGCATTTTTCAGCAACACATTCGTCCCATAGCCCACACTCAAATTTTTCGCTTTAATCACATTTGTCATCATATACCGAGCCTTTGCAAAACAAGCGTGATTAAACCGGTTGCAACAATCATCCAAACAATACCGTAAACAACCGCATTTGTTGTTGACTTTCCGACAGAATCGGCGCTTCTGGAACACTCAATTCCGAAATAACAGCCCGAAAGCGCAATAATAAACCCGAAAACAAGCGCGTGAAAAATGCCCACAAAAAAGTGCTTTAATTTCCAAGCGTTGACGGCATATCTAATAAATTCACTTAAAGGAATATCGAGCGCTAAAACAGCAACAAAAGCGCCGCCAAAAATGCCCGCAAAGTCTGCAAGCATTGTTAAAATCGGCATTGTCAAAACAAGCGCTTTCAAACGCGGCAAAACCAAAAACTGATTGACAGGTATGCCCATTGTTCTTAAGGCGTCAATTTCTTCATTAACCTGCATGGTGCCGATTGTTGCCGCAAAAGAAGCGCCCGTACGTCCGGCCATAATAATCCCAACCATAATGGCCCCCATAATGCGTGTCATGCCGATGGTTACCAAGCTTGCAACATAAACCTGCGCGCCGAAAGTTTGAAGCTGAACCGCCCCGACAAATGCCAAAATGAGCCCCACCATAAAGCTGATTAAAAGAACAATCGGCAATGCTGACGGACCGCATGTGTCAAGCGCAAACAAAAAGTCAACCCGCCGTGTCGACATTGTTTTGAAAAAAGAACAAAAAAATGTTTTGAGGTTGTCAAAAGTAAACCGTGTTCCTTTAATTATGCGTCTAAATATATCCACTCCGAAATCACCGAAGCGCGTTAAAAAATCCGCTCGTGGGGCGATTGAGTGCCGCAGGTGTGGCGCGCTCGCCTCGGAAAGTTCAAGCAATTTTTGCACACCCGTCGGCAGATTTGCAAACGTTATATGTAAATTCTGTTTCTTAGCAATTTCCTTAAAATAAGTCAACGCAACAAGCAGAGAAGAATCCCACGTTTTTAAAAATGCACCGTCAATATGAATTTCGGAAATTTTATTTTGAAGAAACATTTCAGGCAAACTGTCCGGCAAATTTTGCAATACGTAATTGCCGCTTAAAACAATGTCAAGCGTGTTTTGCGTGAGCTTATATGAAAGCATTTCCATTTTTTTTGTTTCCATACCCTCAAACATAAAAAAAAATAAGCGCGCTGTCAAAGAAAAACAACAACAATTTTTTTAAGGTATAAAAACAACCTGCCGAAAAACATTTTCAACAAAGAACAATCCGACAAAGCAGACAATCAGCGCAATAAGCGGCGTTGTCAGCCAGCCCGTTACAATGCGGCCAATCACAGACCAATTTACCCCTCGCCCGCCTTTGAGCAAACCAATACCCAAAATGGCCCCGATAACCGCCTGCGTGCTTGACACAGGCACAAGAGGCAAACTGAAAAGCCCAAATGATGAAAGCAGATTTTTAAGAAAAGGTGATGTAAACATAAACAAAACCAGCGCCTGTGAAACGATAATCACCAATGCCGTGAATGGTGAAATTTTAATCAGATGACTTCCGATTGTTTCCATGACCTTCTGTGCATAAGTAAACACACCGGCGCTGATGGCAATTCCCCCGAGCAAAAACAAAATTTGCTTTTGTCCTAATGCTAAAGCACCGATTTTAAAACCTTCAAAGGAAATTGTATCCACAAAAACACCCATCACATTTGCAATGTTGTTTGCCCCCAAAGCGTATGTGCACAATGCACCCGAAACAACGAGCGCCACACGCAAATATTCATTTTGGCGCAAAATATGAAGACGCATTTTTTTGATGAGATATCTTAAGGCAAAATAAAGGCCGACGGCAATCAAAGCCGCAAAAATCGGGCACAAAACCCAACTTAAAACAATTTTAAAGAGCACAGAAAGGTCAGTCGGTTTGTCGGCATAAAGGTTCCACCCGATGATGGCACCGACAATGGCTTGCGAACTTGAGGTTGTTAAGCCTGCTTTGGCCATAAAATATACGCCGAGCGCGGCAGACAGTGCCACCATAAACGAACCGGCAAGCGCATTAACCTCACCGAGATTTGTTAAAGTTTGGGTTGTGGACGAACCGCCGAAAACGGCACCTGCAATCACAAAAACGCTGGCAATGAGCGCCGCTGTTCTGAATTTTATCATTTTTGAGCCGACAGCCGCACCGAAAATGTTGGACACATCATTGGCACCCAAAGACCAACCCAAAAACAAACCGCTGCTTAAAAACAAAAGAGATGAAAGCACCATTTGCTATATGTCCCTTTTGATGACATAAATTAAAAGCTGATCGACGCAATTTTCCGCCAAATCGGCGATATCCGCCACTTCGCTGATAATTGTCTTAAGTTGCAATTTGTGCGCAAGCTCAAGATTTGAGGCAAAAATTTCTTCTGTCAGTTTTGCCGCCGTCTTGTCTGATTCGTGTTCCATAAAATATACTTTTTTGGAATAGTTGCGCACAGCCGAAAAATCTTTGAAAAACGCACGCGAGGCAAACGCCAGATTTTCGGCACATTCCGAGACCTGCGCCACCAAATCTTCAAGCGGCTTATGATATGTTTCGGGCACATCGGGATTTTCAAGATATAGCTGGTGTGCAACTTCGTCAAATTCATTGATAACCTTGTCTAAATTTTCAACAAGTTCCAACACATCTCCCCTGAAATCGGGAATAAGGTTTTGAGCATAAAGGCTGTTTTCTATGCTGCGACGCAAAATATCCGCATCATGCTCGATGGTTTTGATTTCTTTGCTCAACTGCCGATAATTCAAACTGCGTTTTTCTTGCAAAAATAAATGAACCGCTTTTTTGAAAACCATTGAAATTTCGATGATTTTATCGTGCAGTTCGTCTATTTTCCGTTCTAATTCTTTGGTGTGCGCAAAAAGCGAAAATTTAACTTTAAACATCATTAAATCCTTTTTTTAGAAGAATTTTTGTTATTTTCTGTGAATTTTAACTTGTAAATTATGAAAATTCCGTATAGATTTAAGGTGTTTTTTAAAATTGTCATTAAAGGATACATAAAAATGAAAAGCTCTTTATATATTTCTGTTTTAGCCCTCGTTGTTTCCGTTTTAACAGCGTTATGGATGTTTTTAGGTTGTCATAAACACAAAATGATGCAATCTGTTGATGCTGCTCAAGTGCGCGTTGCATTAAATCAAGATCCGGAAATGATTATTTCCGCCTTGCAAAGATATGAGCAAATTCAGCGTGAAGCCCAAATGAAAGAAGCTTCCCGTCTGTTTAAGGCAAACATTGACGAACTCAACAACAATGCAAACACACCTTTTGTCGGTCCGAAAGATGCAAAAATCGTTTTGGTCGAGTTCTTTGACTTTTCTTGCGGTTATTGCAAAAGGCTTGCACCGGCCGTTGAGGCAATCATCAAAAACAACCCCGATGTTAAGGTTGTTTTCAAGCCGATTACTTTTGTGGCACAAATTTCAAATTATGCCGCTCAAGCCGCTTTGGCTGCAAATGAGCAAGGCAAATTTCTTGAAATGTATGCCTTAATGCTTGGCACAAATGAAAGATTGACGCAAGATTCGATTAACGCTATGGCCGAAAAAGTCGGTTTGGATATGGCAAAATTTAAGGCTGATGTGGCTGCAAAGCAAACTCAAGACACCATTAACGAAGTTGCAAACTTGGCTGAGAAACTTCAAATTCGCGGTGTTCCTGCGCTTGTTATGAACGGCACGCAACTTCAGGTTATTGATGAAGCCGGCATTCAGGCCGAAATTAACAAGCTTAAATAAGCCTTTACACAACAAAAAAAATGCTTCAAGCTAACGCTTGAGGCATTTTTTTTAGCGCTTTGTTTCAATTTCAAGCCAAAGCGTTTCTTTTTCGTCCTTTTGCCGTTTTAGGGTTTCAAGTTCGGCTGTCAGTGCATCAAATTGTGCCGGATTTGAAAGATATAAATCTGTATCTTCGGACAGTTCTTTTTCAATTTTCCTGATTCTTTCTTCCATTTGTTCAATCTCAAGCGGCAAAATTTCAAGAAGCCTTTTGTCTTTGTATGAAAGCTGGTTTGATGTCTTGCGCTTTGGCTGTTGTTCTTGTTTTGTATCAATCGGTTTTGAAATTTTTTTGTTTTCTTTTTTCGGCATTGATTTAAGCTTTTCCAACAGTTCGGTGTATGCGCCCACGTGTTCGTATATTGTGCCGTCGCCTTTCATATATAAAAGCGAGGATGCAACCTTGTCCATAAAATCACGGTCGTGGCTCACAATCAAAATGGTGCCCTCATATTCGTCCAAAACTTCCTCTAAAAGCTCGAGCGTGTCCATATCCAAATCGTTGGTTGGCTCGTCCAAAACCAAAAAGTTTGATTCTTGCGCAAGCGCCAAAGCCAGCATTAAACGGTTTTTCTCACCGCCCGACAGGGTTGAAACCAAAGCTTCGGCCTGTTCGGGCTTGAACAAAAAATCTTTAAGATAGGCCACAACATGCCTGAAATGGCCCCTCACCCAAATGTGGTCGCCCTCGTTGCAAAGCGTTTTCCACAAAGTTTTTTTTGGGTTTAAGCTAATGCGGTTTTGGTCAAAATATGCCTCGGTTAAGTTTTTGCCCAAGCGAATGTGGCCCTCATCGGGTTCAAGCTTTTTTGTGAGCAGCTTCACAAGCGTTGTTTTTCCGGCACCGTTTGGCCCGACAATGCCTATTCTGTTGCCTTTTAAAACTCGGATTGAAAAATCTTTGACAAGCTCTCTTGCGCCGTATGACTTGCTCACATGCTTGGCTTCAATCACCATTTTAGATTTGAGCTCGCCTTCTTCAATTTCAAGATGAACGGAGCCGATTTGCTTGATTTGCTCGCGCCGCTCCTGCCTTAAAGCCTGCAAACGCTTGAGCCTGCCCTGATTGCGTTTTCGCCGTGCCGTAACGCCTTTGTGAAGCCACTCAAGTTCCTCGTCTATTTTTTTGTTTAAGTATTTTTGAGCGATAATTTCCTGATCTAAAATTTGTTCCTGCCACGCATCAAAAAAGCTAAAACCTTTGTTATTTGTATATAAAAGCCCTCTGTCAAGCCAAAATGTTTTACGTGAAACATGATTTAAAAACATTTTATCGTGGCTGATAACCACAACCGCACCCGAAAAATTTGCAATAATTTCCTCAAGTTTTTCAATTGTTTCAATGTCAAGATGGTTTGTCGGCTCGTCAAGAAGCAAAACGTTTGGATCGGATATTAAAGCTTTTGCGAGCATCGCTTTTTTCACCTCACCGCCCGAGCTTTGCTGTGTTTGCTGCTCGGCTTTAATGGCAAGGGTGTTGATTAAAATATCGGCCTTATATTCAAGCGAAGCATCATATTTTTCGAGCCCCGAGAGAACAACATCACGAAGCGTCGGGCATTCCATGCAATCCGCTTCTTGTGGCATATACGAAATTTTAAGACCCGGTTGAACATACATTTCAGCCTCATCAGGTTCCAACACGCCGGATAAAATTTTAAGAAGCGTTGATTTGCCCGAACCGTTGCGCCCGACCAAACAAATTTTATCGCCTTTTGAAATGTTCAGCTCCAAGCCGACAAAAAGCGGTTTCACACCAAAAGTCAATTTGGCATTTTTTAAGGTGATAATCGGCGGTTCTGCTGACATTTTTATTCCTTATTTGATGATTTTTTCTTAAAAATACATTTTTTTTGCCTTTTGACAAGAAGATTTTTGTGCCGACACAATTTTTATGCAAAGCATAAAATAAGTCTTGTTTTTACCTTGAAAGTCAAAATTTTTTAACATACAATGCTTAAATGCAAAAAACAGAGGATTTTACAAATGAAAACATATCACCTTGCGGCTTTTTTGGCTTTCGTGTTTGCCTTTCAAGCATCGGCACAAACGGCAGATTTAGCCTCGGCCGCCCAAAATGAGCCTAAAACAGCAGCAAATGATGACAAGCAAATAAAACAAACAACAGATGACAACAGTGTCTTTTCATTTTTAAATTTTTCGTTTATCAAAAAACCCCTGTCCTTTTTTGGCAACAGCACAAACGAAAAAAATGATGTTTTAACACAAACCCAGACGGACGACACATCTGCGCCTAAAGAAACACCAATCGAACGCGCAACCCGCATGGCCGAAGAAGGCGATGTTGATGCCGCCTTATCGCTCGGATATATGTATCTTTACGGGCAAGACGGCGTTGAAAGCGACTATCAAAAATCTTTTCATTTTTATGAATTGGCAGCCGCACAAAACAACGTTATTGCCTTAAACAATTTAGGAAGCCTATATTTTAACGGAATCGGCACAACTCGAGATTATAAAAAAGCCGCCGAACTTTTCTTGAAAGCGGCACAAAACGGCAGCGACGACGCCGCCGTTAATTTGGGATTTATTTATTTGAGCACCGGAAAAAAAGAATATTTTCAACCGGCTGTCGACTTGTTTGAGCAGGCGGCAAAGTCGGGCAACAACACGGCAAAATTTATGCTCGGTTATGCTTATCACAAAGGTTTTGTGGTGGACAAGGACGACTATAAAACCCTTGAGCTTATCAAAGAGGCCTCCATCGCCAATTTTGACGAAGCGCATTATGTTTTAGCGCAGATTTATACAGATGGCCGAGGAACGGCTCAAAATTACACAAAAGCCATCAAATATTACCGCGCGGCAGTCGGCCAAGGCCACATAGAATCTATGCTGACGCTTGCCGACATATATGCCGAGGGCCGTATGACAACACGTTCGCTTGGTCAGGCCTACATTTTGTATAACATCGCCTCGGTTTACGG
The DNA here is from genome assembly GCA_017445475.1 of Alphaproteobacteria bacterium. Taxonomy (GTDB): domain Bacteria; phylum Pseudomonadota; class Alphaproteobacteria; order RF32; family CAG-239; genus UBA1254. The sequence continues at coordinate 83,539 of JAFSUB010000009.1, read as the reverse complement.
CGCCCCAAATGCCGATAAAAAGCGCGACGCTCTGGGAAGTGCCTTAAAGCTTGAAGAGCTTTTGGAAGCACAAAATGCCGCCAGCCAATATAAGGAGAGCCCCTCCGAGCTCACAACATATATTCGCCAAACGTTTGGCACCAATATTCGCCGTTATATTGACGATCATTTAGAAAAACAAGGAAATAAAAATTGAAACACCGCTTTATTAAAAAACGCAAAACGCAAAACGGTATGGCACACCACACAAAAAAGGTTTTGAAAAAAATCGTTTCGTGGGCCGGACTTTTCTTTTTTGCTTTGGCTGCTTATATGATTTATCGCCAGCTCTCGAAATATGACTTATCCGACTTGAAAGAGGCTCTTTTAAGTATTCCGGCACAAAATTTGGCTTATGCCTCGCTTGCCTCATTTTTCGGATATGTTGCTCTTTCATCGTATGATTTTTTAGCCTTCAAATACATCAAAAAGAAAATTGAGGCGTGGAAGTGGATTTTTGCCGGATTCATCGGCTTTTCGGTTAGCAACAACGCCGGACATGCCATTGTTTCAGGCGGCGCGATTAGATATCGTCTATACACACGCTGGCGCATCAAAGCCACTGAAATTGTGAAGATGATAACTTTTTCGGGATTCACATATTTGGTGGCATGTTTTTTCTTAATTATCGTCGGCTATTTCATTACACCCGATCATGCCTTCGGCGACGGCGCCGCTTCAAAGGTTACAACCGCCGTTATTGCCTTTTTGTCGTTTATCGGTTTGTGGCTTTATTTGAGCGCCAGTCTTTATTACAAAAAATCGTTCACGATTAAAGGAATTAAGCTTAAAATGCCGAACATCAAACTGGCATTGGAACAAATTTTCATCGGAAGTTTAGACATTTTGATGGCATCACTGGTGCTTTATTTCACGCTCATTCATTTTGTTGATATTTCGTTTAACACTTTTATCGGTGCGTTTATCATTGCGCAGATTTTAGGCGTTTACAGCCAAGTTCCGGGCGGATTGGGGGTTTTTGAGCTTGTGTTTGCAAATATCATTCCCGGGGCCGAAAATCAGGCGATGCTTTATGGCGCGCTGATTGCTTATCGCATTATTTATTATCTTTTGCCGCTTGTCATTTCGGGGATTGCTTTGCTTTCATACGAGGCTTATTTGGGATATCGGCAAAGAGAAATTAAAAAACAGCGCAAAATTGACCAGCTTAAAAACAAAATTTTTGAAAAAGCGGGGCAAATCAACCAAAAAGCCAAAGAAATTTCCAGCAAAGTGCATCTTAAAAAGAAATAACTTTTTTGTTTTATGATAAAAATGTTTGGCATGGAGGCGTATTAAGATTACATATAACATTTGTCAAGAAGTGGCAGAACATAAAGATTTCAAACCTAATCGCTTGGCAAACTCGATTGTGGAGCTCAAAAAAACGATGAAAAAATGGGGTGAAAAAAAAATAAAAAAAGTTCTTGCATTTGAACAATTTTTATTTTATGTATAGCTTTGCTTACAAATTTTGGGGCGTCGCCAAGTGGTAAGGCATCGGCTTTTGGTGCCGACATTCGTTGGTTCGAATCCAGCCGCCCCAGCCACAGTTCAAAAATCGTCAGAAATGGCGATTTTTTCTTTTTAAATCAATAACTTAGCTTGGTTCGAAAATTTATATCATAATATGCATAAAAGTGAATCATCTTCGAACTAATTTTTATGACAATGTAATAAAATCAAGTAGTTATCAATTTTGAGCCTTTTTTCTTGCCTATTTCATTTCATAACAAATTTTTATCATTTTTGAATATGAGATTATCACTTTTGTTATTAAAAAATAAAAGTCAGGTTCAATACCATACTTCATACTAAGGCTTATTGAGGTTTTCGAGGTGCAGCCTTGACATGGTGTTCTTATAAAAACCTTCAAAAATGCCTTAACCTAAGTATGAAAGTATAAAAAATGAAACTTTAGGTTCCTACCACCTATAAGTTAACTGATTGAAATTTCACATTCTTTAACTAATTTTTTTTAACAGCTTTATATATTCTTCTATATGATAAAGTAATTTGTCATCTAGCTGGTAAATGCTCTCAATAACCTGATTTTCTTTTCTTATACGTGACATTGGCTTATTTATTATTTTATTATTTAACAATTTATCAATACTAACATCAAAACATTGTGCAATATCGCAAATAACTTGTAAACTTGGCATTACTACCCCTCTTTCAAGATTTGATATAGTTCGCCAAGATACATTACATTTTTCAGCTAGTTTTTCTTGAGTAATATTCGCATTTTTACGCAATGATTGTATTTTCAAACCAATTTCAAGAGATTTTATTATCATTTTTACTTGTTTTTCTCTTTATTGGATTTGTTCAGCACACTTTTTGGTAAATACTTATTACAACCACCGCTTTCAAGCATATATTGGTTGACATCAATAATACCATTAGATTTTATGTCATCTAAATAGACTTTGCCTAAAATACGGCCGAAAGAATCACGTTTTTCCCACTCAACTCTTATATATCTGTGGTCTTTAAGTAATTTTTTTAGTATTTTCCTTGATTGCTTACCTTTTTCAAGCACTTCATCATATGACAAACTATAATATTGTTGTTGAAACTTTGCTCTTTTATTCTTTTTAGTCTCATAACAATCAACATCAAGCAGTCTTATTTTAGTATTTTCATTGTTCACATATGCACTTAAAGTATCTCCATCGTTAATTTTGATTATGGTTGCAACAAACTCATGCGCATTAACAATCTGCACATAAAATAAAGCAAAAAGTATAGTTGCAATAAACTTAAACAATGACAAACACCAATCAACCCGAGCAAAACGCACAAAGGCGGTGGATGTCGTTAACTGCAATCAACGCGATATGCAGCTCACATATTCGTGCAAGCCTTATTTTTGTGAGCATCCACCATATCGGTGTCTGCCCTATGACGTAATATCCCATTGACATTAAACAATAGTTATTACCGCCCGCGTTGATTAGGTTTAACGATTACCTGTTGAAGTTCGAGCATTCCCCAACAAGTACACTATAAACATATAATCTTAATAAATTAATAATAAAGGAGCGCTTATTACGCGCGCATTCAAAATAAAAAACATCATTTTTCAGTAATGGTTTTACATTTTATTAAATACATGATTATAATATTTTATAAAAGTTTACTTTAAGGAGATGCTATTATGAAAGATTTAGTTCCTGTTGCAAATTCAATACCTGAAGCAGTTTTAACAACTGAAGACAAGAAAAATATAGAGGTCATTCTTAATTTCAATCTTCCAATGCAGCCCAAAGATGCCACTAAATTATATGATTACTCAATTTTGGTTAAAAATAAAGCAAAAGTCATAAAAGAAATGGCCCGGCGTTACTTTCTACAAAGATTAAATCCTATCATTTATAATATGGCATTAGACAGAGCTATTGAATGTGGTGAATTGGTATTAAAGGCTGAATTAACTTTATCAACATATCTAAAACAAATTAAAACAAGAAAAGGTATGAGAACAGATTTAAGTGAAAAAGAAAATAAAAAAATAGAAAAAAGAATTAAAGATCAATATAAAACAAAGACACAAATTATAAAAGATGAATATGGATTAACAAAACAGCAAGCTAAAGATATTTCTATGTTGGAAGAATGGGCTGTTGAAAAAGCTATTGCACAAGGTCGGCAAAACAGAGAAATACCAACTAGAACAATGGCAATTAGAATGATTAAAGAAAAAATCAAAGAAGAAAATAACAAACCATACAATCCTGATGCTAAATATATGGATCATGTTCTTTATCCTAGTGAGGTTATGAGTTTACCACCAATAAGATCAACTACTCTTTGTTCAAATGTTGGAATTGGAGAATTTTTCTTAGAATATGCACATGTCAAAAATGTTATAGCTGCAGAATTTGAGGCTGATAGAGTTGAATTTTATAAAACAAACTATCCTAATGTTAAAATATTTAAAGGTGACTTGTTTGATAAAAATATTCAAAAACAGGTTATTGATGAACATATTGCACAAGGTTGTAAGTTAATCATAGCCACTCCTCCTTGTCAAACTGTGTCTTTAGCCGGTAAAAGAGACTTTAATGACCCAAGAACAAAATTATTTCTTCCTATATTAAATATCATTGAAGCTGTAGATAGTGTTAATGACTATGTATTAGTTGAAAATGTACCACCTTATATGACCGCTAGTCCTAAAGGTTTACAATATATATTAGAAGGAAAAACTATTGCTGAATATATAAAATTCAGATTAGAAAAACTAGGTTATGAAGTTAATATTGATAAATTAAATGGTGCAAATTATGGTACAGCTCAATCAAGAGAAAGAATGATTATATTAGCTTCTAAAAAAGGTATGTGGAAATTTCCTCTCCCATTCAAAAAACAAATAACATTAATGGAAGCAATTGGAGATTTACCTTCCATATCTCCTAAAATGAATTATGATAAATATTATTCAACACCAACACTAACAAAAGAAGAAATTGATATGCTTAGACATACACCAACAGGTAAATCTGCTTGGGATAATGCCAAAGAATATCAACCTAAAAACAAAGATGGATCAAAAAGTGGGTCTGATCGTAAAGGAAGATTTAAGAGAGAATCGTGGGATAAACCAGCTAGCACAATAACAAGTGACTGTGGAAGTATCAGTGGCATGAGCACAATTCATCCGGGACGTCCTGTTGTTGATAAGGAAGGTAATATTACATGGTCTGATCCAAGAGTTTATAATCTTGAAGAAAAACTAATTTTATTAGGTTTATCCATTGACAAGAGATGGTGTAATAATAAACCTTGCTTCCAGATTCCTGATTGGGCTTCAGATAAATTGATTAATGATGTATTGGCCGAGTCTTTTCTTCCAAGATTAGCTGCTGTATTAGCTGAAACAATTCCTAACAGAACAGCTCATCCAGATGAAAAACTAGAAGATTATCCTCAAATAATAACACCTAAACCAAATGAATTTCTTTTTTACAATATGTATAAAGGCAGGATATTCTATCCAGTAGTTGAAGAACGATTAAGAAACTATGATTTAAATACAGAATATGATAAACAACAATATATAAATAAAATTAAAATGTTAGTACATAAAAAATTAGAGGAAGTTGGATTAAAGATGAATGGGAACTTAACGTCTTTTGATATATGAAATCAATTATAACCTTTGATTAACTTATAATATAATGAAATATAGAGATGTAAAAGTCTCTATATTTTTTTATTTTGCAATTCGTAGCAAAATGTGATCACAAAAATAATTTTTTTAGTCTCAATCACCAGATAATTAAGAATTCTATAATGCATAGGAGATTGACTATGCGAAAAAAACAGAAAATATCTAAGAAAAAGAAAAGCCAAAAAGTCTACAAAGACTTTATTTATATAGTTAAATGGTGGAAATATGATTTTATTTTAGCATCTCATATTAGTAATATATATGATGATAATGATAAAAAAGAAGTAGAAGTATATAGATTGCCAATATGGAGAGATATAACTGATATACAAAAGTTAGCTTATTTCTTGTATTTTATGTCAGAAACAAAAGCATTTACTTGTCTTAAACCATTTACATTAGATTTTAGCAAAGAGTTTAGAGATAGATATAAAAACTTATCATATAAAGAGTTAAAAGCAGTTATTATCAAAAGAATGTATGGTAATTTAGACTATCAACTACAATCTATCTCTAAACCTATGATGTCATTTATATTAGAGAATAAACCTACATATAGACGTAAAGATATAAATGATAAAGAAACACATATACATGGAATAAGAGAAGTATTTGATGAAAATATAGATAGTAAAGTAAGGTTAGCATTAAAGACTTCTGTATGTAATAGAAATAAAGAATATAAAAGACCTGAATATCGTAATATGCTTCATACAAATGAAAAATATGATGATGAACAAGGTCCTGAAGGTTGGATGAGATATCTTAATAAAGGTGTATGTTCAAATAATGGTTTATATATATCTGATTCATTGTTAGAAAAGATACGTAATGACTATAATCAACTATATAATGAGTATGTTGAGTGTATAAAATATTTAAGAAGTAATGGTGTTAAAGTTAAGTATATTAATGTTAAATAATATAGTGACAACTTTTAATACCATACACTGAATATAGCTTATTGTGTTTTATCCTCAGATGTTGACAATTTTAACTCTAATATCTTCATAAAACGCTGTTCATTGAGTCATAAACAGCCCAGAAACAAGCTAATTCATTTTTTATATATAAACCTATACCAAAAATAAATATTGAGTCATATGGTCAAAAAATAAGACTTTGTAATTTTCAACCTCTGATTCATATAACACCTAAGTTAACCTATTGATAATCCATAAATAAAGTATTTTTATCATAATGGAAAAATAATTTAAATTATGGTTTTACATTTCAAAAGAATCGCGACATATCAACACTATCAGAGCAATAAAGTTTGCTTTTGATAAATAATAATAAATTACAAAAAGGATTTATAATATGACAAAAGAAATAAAAGAATGGCTTGAAGAATGGAGTAATAATCCTAATCAAGTTAATGTAAAAGAAAAAGCGATAATTTTTTGTTCTGCTAATAGAAAAGAGAGAAAAAATATTGTAGGTACACTAATTAATTATTGTAGCAATAAAAATCTTGAAATTATAAAAATATACTCATGCACTAGAAGAGATACTAACAAAAATATAGATGATATGTATACTTTTGTTAGAGAACAAACCGGTAGAGTTCATATCGTAACTAAATTTCTATCTTTTAATTTAGAATATTTATTTAAAGATTTTGTAATAGGTGGCAAAATAGTAATACATTCTTATGAACAATCACTTATTGTTGATAAAAGTCATGGTTGTTTAATGATGCTGTCTGCTTCCCCCCTTCTTGATATGTATCTTAATAAAATAAAAAAAACACAGACCACCTATTATATAGAACAGGGATATTACATGGGGTTGGCTCCTATTGGTTATAAAAATGTTAGAGATGCATGCAATATAGTTATTGACACCAAGAAAGCACCAATAATTATTAAATTATTTAGAGAATATTCTACCGGTAACTATTCAATTAAGACATTAACAGAATTAGCGCATACATTAGGATTAGTAAATAAAAATGGAAAACCTGTTTCTGAAACTTGTGTAAACAATATTCTTAAAAATAGATTTTATATTGGTATGATGCGTTGGAACAAAGAATTTTATCCTCATAATTACCCAACAATTATAGATAAGCCTTTATTTGATAAAGTGCAGGAAGTATTAATGGAACATACTTGCTAAAAATACTCTATACCTGTTCTTCAATCATTTATCAAAAGTAAATTGATGTTATAAATCATTGTAAATATGTAAAAATTATATAATATTGGTATGGTCTGAAAAATGGCCCTATACAATCAAGATTCATTTCTACTGGTTAGTTTATAGTAAAAAACAAATCTATGCGTATAGGGCCAAAAAACAAGCTTTGGTGTTTGTATTTAATATTCACAAGATAAGAGAATAGTAAGTACTCGATTGGTTATATCAGGATTGGCTGGATTTTCTGACATAAACTCATAATTCAAATCGTAATAGTCAATTTTAGCAAAGATTTTATTGCCTTTATAATCTATACTAAAAAAATCATGTTCTCCATACACGTCATTATCATCATTGAAACTATCAAAATTTTGAACAAGTGATACAATATTGGCCTTATCTTCTGAACTCATAGCAGCAATACCGGCACTCAATAAAACTTCACCACCAATAAAACTCTTTCTAAAATCATCATTTAATTTCGCTATATCATTCATATTACTTACTCCACATTAAACCAATTCATAACAACACAAAGCAAATGATTATAATCTCCATGTGTTGCTTCTGACATAAAGTTATCAATTTCAGATTGTGGCAGCTTATGTCTTCTCATTTCTCTAGTACATATACCTAAGATACAGAAGGCATTACCATTAGCACCAATTATTTTGACTGTTATATCTGGATATTTAACATCTGACATAGTATTTACTCCTTATCTTAGTTAGCATTTTCAAATTTGATGTTGGCTTCAGATAAGAATTCAGCAAATCTTCTCAAAGCGTTGATGACTGATGAATGACTTCTTTTTCCATAGCTTGACTTTTTACCGGTCTTTTCATATTGAGGCATAATCTCATTCAAATGTTGTGCCAGATGTTCATAAGAGATTTTTTCCTTACGGCAAAGTCTTTCTAAACGTGCAGGATAGTCAAGGCTTGTCGTTGAACTGTAATTCTTTGCTTGTAAATATTCTTCAAAGTGCTTTTGCCTGGTATTTTCCTTTCAAGATTAGTTAAGATGATTGTTTAGTTTGTTGTTGAGTCTAATGGAATGATGTCGCACATTACAGCACAGCCACGAGCTTTTTCATACTCACAAGCTTCCATTGCTTCACGTAACGACCAGTAAATTGTTGGCATTCTCACATTATTGATAACTATCTGATACATGGTGTTTTTCCTTTCATAAATAGTGTTATTACTCATTAACTATTTATATTATGCCGTAAAAAATCACCTTCGCGAGCCCCCTTTTTTACTAAAATGAGCATTTTTTTGCTATTTTTTTGCGTATATGGAATCAAACCCTTGTATTTAAAGAAAAGAATAAACACCAACCCCGTGCGTAAGTTGGTGTTTATAAAGAAAATATGAAAAAAATAACTTTCTGACATCAAAGACTAGTTTTACATCTCAGGGTTAAAAAGTTACCAATTACTTATTGTTGTACATACCCACTAATTGAGCAATTAAATTCTATAGCTAGGCCAATCATTGACATAACCGTTTTATTAGGGTCTTCTGCTGTCGGCAGTACTTTTGCGAGTCTAGTTATATACGGGATTGCCATCATATTACGCGCACAACTTTGAAGTTTTTCCTCTTTTTTAAGATACAAATTTACCTTATCCTCGCATAAATACACTTCTCCTGAATTAGAGCTAGTCAATTCACAAAATTCTTTTACTTTTAATTTTGCTAAATATTTCCAAACTTCTCTATTAGCCGAACCAAAAGCTAGCGAAAGTGCGGTTGATCGTCCATTGTTAGCTGTTGTAATAGCATCAATATCCGCACCAGCATTGACTAAAGTTTTTACAATTTCTGGATTTTTATTGGAACCTACCGCTAACATTAATGCGGTAAAGCCTTCATTAGTTTTGGCATTAACATCTGCTCTCGCTTTGATTAATATTTTTACAATTTCAGAATTTTTATTTGCACCAGCAGCTGCCATTAATGCGGTAAAGCCTTCATTAGTTTTTGCATTAACATCTGCGCCAACATTGATTAAGGATTTTATAATTTCTGGATTTTTATTTGCACCAGCGGCGACCATTAGTGCTGTTGCACCTGCATTGTTCTTAGCGTTAACATTTGCTCCGGCTTTGATTAGAGATTTTGCGACTTCGTCATTTTTATTAAATTGAGCGGCATATATTAAAGCTGTTCCTCCTTCTTTATCATTTATATTAATATCTGCACCAGCTTTAATGAGTGTTTGAATAATTTTAGGATTTTCGTTAAAATCAACAGCGTATATTAAAGGTGTTAAACCAATAGTATTTTCTTTTTCATTTACATCAGCACCTGCCTTAATGAGACTTTCTATAACTTCTACACTTGGATTGCCATATTTTAGAGCAAACATTAAAGGAGTTACATTTGTTCGTAAATCACCATTACCAGCTTTATCTGTTCCGGCAGCATTCACATCTGCACCATTTGCTATTTCTGATTTTACCTTATCAAGTGTAGCTGTTTTCCACCAATCAGCACTGATAAGATTATTTGCAGCTAGGGAAATACTGCTATTTAGTATTAAAATACCGAGTATAAAAAGAAATTTTTTCATAACAAAGACCTTTCAAAAATAAACATAAATTACTGACATTGATGTGTTTTATCCTTTAAATACGTTTCATATTCGATTTCAGAAATTTGGAAATTTGTTTTCTTATACGACCGCAACCTTTTACCTTTCCAAGTATGAACACCGGCATCTTTATGTAAATAAGACCAGTCTTTATAACATTCGCCATCTGCATAATCATTTTGAGTATAAATAAAGTATCTTTTTTCTTCGCATCCTACAAAGGCGGCAAGAAACAAATTTGCTACGGGAGAAAATGTGCAACGACTTTCTACCACAATTCCCTCTTTGTCATAACCTGCAACTTTTAAGCAATAGCTCCAATTACTTGTTTTATTTTGATTACTAGTGGTAATAGTTTCATCCAGTATCACTACATTTCCCGCTATATTTTTAATTTCGTTGTTACGTTGTTGAGCTTTATCTATGGCCTGTTTGCAGTCAGCAATTTCCTCTGCTCTTTTTGCAGCTTCTTGTTCTTTCTTAAATCTTTCTTTTTCTTCTCTTTCCTGCTTTTCTTTTCTCTGGCGCTCTAAATATTGTTTATATTTCGCTTTGGTGCAAAAAGGTCTGGTAACCAGAATTTGTTGTATCTCTGACATATAATCGGGTGATGTATTTGCCCAGCGTGCCATTTCTTGATAACCTGATTTTTTATCAAGCATTGTTATTTTAAATACATTATTTTGCCCATACTCATTAGAATCGGTAATATTTTGAACGATCTTTTTGCCGATTGTAAGATTATTTTCATTATGACAAACATATACTTCTTGACCGGTAAGCTTTTCTGTCATTACATCTTCCATAACGGTGCAACCGGCAAGAAAATAAAAGAGTGGCACAATAATTTTATTATTTTGCATATACTTCAAATACCTCATCTATTTCGTTCTTTATCTCTTGAGGATGTGCAATTCCTGAAAATTTTACAACTTGATTACCTGTTCCAGTAAACACAATTGTTGCATAACCGAATATTAATCCCCAAAAACTTTTTCTAATATTTATAGACTCAACTTTTTGTAATCTTAGTTCATCTGTTTTATGAATAAATATACCTTTTTTATGTATAACTCTTTTATTTGTAACAGCCATTTCCATTGCCTTAAAAGTAAACCAAATCCAAACTATTGGAAGCATTATAATAGGGTATGCGATTAAAGAACCGATAAATACATCATAAAATTCACTTTCATCGGTGTTAATTATACAGATGAGAAATACAAATGTAAGAAAGATGGAAAAAAAATAGCAAAAAGGTTTATAAAACCAACCACAGGTCTTTGCCGCAACTAAAATTTTCTCTTCTTTGGTTAAATTTTTAGAAATATATTTAAGTTCTTCACTATTTTTTATATTATTACCAGTCATTTTAAGTTCCTTTCCTAAAGTTTAAGTTGAGTTAATGGGTTATCTGATACCGGCAGAATTTGTCTGCAAGGCAACAAATTCAGATCACAGATGTGAGATTTAGTAATTCCCTTATATTTGTTTGTCTTATCCTGTGTGGTGTAGTAAAAATAGCAACAGCAATTAAAAATATGAGCAAATTTACAGTCGTGATTATTCTGCGAGCCGTGGTGTGGTATTTGTGCAAAATTAACGTTTGATAATAATTTCTCAAAAGCTTTAACAAAACCTTCTAATTGCCGATATGTCGTCATATAAGCATCACCAGTGTGCAACCAATTTATTTTATCTCTGCAACAGGTTTGGTATTTCTTACCGCAATATAGAGTTAACATTATATGATTTGTAACGCGTTTTGCCTTAAATACATTTTTGAAAGCATTAATTGCCATGTGCCAAAATTTATTACCTTGTCTTTGTATTTCGCTTGCTAAATCAGCAGGATTGATGTTTAATTCTCGTTCAAATTTTTTCTGATAACATGAAGAAATATTAGTGGTATAAGAACGAAGAATTATATCATCGCTAATGGTTTTATCCCTAGTAAATATGTTTACATATTTTATTTTTTTGGATTCTTTAATATCCGCGAATTTTCCCGTTAATACAAGGTTTATATACTCATCATCAAACTTTTCATCAGAATCATCAATATCGGCGTGATATTCACAAATCAGCATTATTTTTTCAATATCATTCATCGGTGGCAGATAAATATTTATTTCTTGCACTGTATTACTGATGGTTGATATTAAACCTACGGTATTATTATAATGGTCTTTATGCAGATGAGGGATAAAAATATCCAATGTATCAACCTTAGATAATTTATTCACAACATCATTAAAAATTTGTGGCCAATTAACATTAACGCCATATCCACCGCAATCATAAACATAGGCATAATCACCAATTATACCAAGATGTAAACCACCTTGTCCGACTGAATATTGTATGTGGTGAATATTGACCATAAAAGACATCTCTTGCAAAGATTAACTTCATTGCCTGTATTTTGCCTCAAACCAACGTTTTAAGCCAAAGAGTAAAAAGATGCTTTAAACGCTAAATGCTAATTATAGCAAAACTCTCGGAAGCCTTATATTTTCTATGTTTTACAATTTTTGAATAAAAAGTGCGTAAGTGCAAAAAACTGGTTGATTTTATTGTTCTATTAAATGGGCCAGTTTTTTAACATATTTTTGGAGACTTTTGAATATGGCAAACATCGGATATATAAGGGTTAGTTCAAATAAGCAAACACTTGAACATCAGCGTTTTGAAATAGAAAACTTTGCACTCAAAAATAACATAAAAATTGATACATGGGTGGAAGAAAAAATATCTTCCAGAAAAGCACTTAAAAACCGAAAACTCGGGGAATTGCTTGATAATTTGCAAGAAAATGATGTGTTAATCTCTTGTGAAATTTCGCGTTTAGGTCGCTCCCTGCTGGAAGTTATGCGGATTTTGGAAACTTGCTTAAATAAAAATTGCCAAGTATGGACATTAAAAGAAAATTATCGCTTAGGCAATGATATACAAAGTAAAGTTTTGGCATTTGCTTTCGGTTTAGCTGCTGAAATTGAAAGAAAACTAATTTCAGATAGAACAAAATCAAGCCTAGCAAATATTAAGGCACAAGGCAAAAAGCTTGGACGTCCGTTTACGGCAGAATCAAAAAAGCTGAAATTAAGCAAAAACAGCAAAAAAATCCAAAAATTATTGGATAAACATCTGTCAAAATCTGAAATTGCCCGCATTTTAGGCGTTGGCCGCGGCACTTTAAGAAGATATTTAGACAGACAAGCAAGATAATATTTAACTTATATTTTGCAAAAACATAAGTTTTCAAAAAAAATCATCATAATGGAAAATTAATTCAGTAGAAATGCGTAATTTTGAGAATTCTATAATGTGTAATTAATAACACAGAAAGGAATTGAAATATGACTAATCCTATTTTTGAATTAAAAAAATCATTATTACCTTACTATCCAGATATGCCAGATGAAGAAGTTAATATCATCACTCAAGATTTAATAAGTTTCTTCACTGAACTGGCAGAAATTACAAATAATAATAATGATGATGAAACAACTTCTGGTTCCCAATAACCAGAAGTTAACACTCTGAAAAATCAGTAAAAAATTAGTTCGAAAACGTTAGAATGTGTAAAATAATCGCTTACTTTTCCTATGAAACACGTTATTATATTTATATAAACTAGTGAAAGGATTGAAATATGAAGACTAAAAAGAATTTTGACCCAAATGAAGTATGCACACAAGCCATACTTTTTTGTCGTGTGTCTTCAAAACGTCAAAAAGATGAAGGTGTATCTCTTGATGTGCAAGCCGAAAATCTTGAACAATATTGTAAAGATAATAATTTGATTATCTTAAAAGATTTTAGCATTGATGAAAGCTCAACAAGAGGTGAACGCAAACAATATCATGAAATGCTTGAATATGCTCAAACTTGTCAAGGAAAAGTAGCTATAATAGTCAATTATGTAGATAGATTGCAAAGGTCTTTCGATGATACATTCTTATTAAATCAGCTTCGCAAAGAAGGAAAGATTGAAATTCATTTTTTAAAAGAAAGCTTGATTATTACAAAAGATTCTGCTGCAACTGACTTAACATTCTGGAATATGCATGTCTTAATGGCTAATTTTCAAGTTAACACTATGATTGATAAAGTGAAAGCAAGCCAAAGAAAAAACTGGTCAGATGGTAAATGGCAAGGTTTAGCTCCAATCGGTTATTTAAATGAAAGAGATGAAGATAGAAAAGCTACTATTGTTGTTGATAAAGAAAGAGCTTCAATCATTAAAAAATTGTTTGAAGAATATGCTACCGGTTTACATTCTTTACAAAGTATCTGGTATAAAGCAAGAGAATTAGGTTTAACATCTAAAGAGAAAAACCATTATAAAAACTCACCTAAATTTGGTAAACGCACATTTATTAGCCGCAATAAGATAGAAGATATACTGAAAAATCCATTTTATTATGGTATGATGAAAATTAAAGGCAAACTTATTCCGCATATATATGAGCCAATCATCTCAAAGGTTTTATTTGATAAAGTTCAGGAAGTATTTAAATCTAAAAGTCGTGAAGTTTTCAGTCATGAACAAGAATATAAAGCTATACCATTTGCTTTTAGAGGTTTAATCAGATGTGCTACTTGTGGTTGTGCTATTACTCCAGAAAGACATTTCAAAAATGGTAAAAAATATGTAACTCATAAATGTAGTCATCTAAGAGGTAATTGCAATCAATGTAACGTTAATGAAGATGTATTATTTGCTCAATTAGATAATGAATTGTTTAGTAAAATCAATATACCTTCAAAAGTCTTAGCTGTATTAAAGAAAAATGTTCAAAACAACATGGAAGAAAAAGCTTCATTAAATGCAGGTATTAAACGCAATTTGCAAGCTGAACTTCAAACTTTAGAAAATAAAGAAGATGATCTTACTAGTTTATATGTGTCTGGTAACATAAGAGATGATATATATAAACGTAATATTGCTGCTATTGCAGATGAAAGAAAACGTTTAGAAGAATCTATTGCTAGATATAAGGAAATAACCAAAGACATTAAAGCTACTGTTGACAACTTACTTGATATAGCTGGTAATTTATCTGATATAATGCATAATGCTACACCAAACAAGCAAAACAAACTTCTTAAACTGCTTATAAAAGATTGTACATTAAACGGTAAAGAATTGAAATATACAGTTAGAGCACCTTTTGATAAGTTTATTCAATGCAACAATCCAACACAATGGTTCAAGGACCCTACTTCTGATATAGAAACATATACCAATATTGCAGATGAAGTAAAAATGGTTAAACAACAAGTCTTATTAACTTGCTAACTTCTGGTTGTTAAGACACCAAGGTTAAAAATTATTATTTTTTTCTCTTAATATTTATTATTCCCTATTGACTTTCTAACTTTATATGTTTTAATTCAAGTATGCTTGTTGGTAAGCTAGGTCATTCGCCCAAAGATTTATTCAACCAACATTGTGATGATAATAACAACCTTAGTTAGTTATCATTTATTTGATTGCGAATGCTTATATGTGATAATTAACGCAGTTAGAAGGAGTTATTGTTATGACAACAATAGATTACTACAAGCAACAAGCTAAACTTTTACTTAAAGATTACAATTTATTCAAAGAAAATAATTTTAATCAGAATGAAGCTATGTTTAATGAGCCTCAAGAACATTTTGATATTCATAATGTATTTTCCAAGGCTAATAAACGAACAGATGAAGATATTACATTAATGAATGCACAACACATTGTTGCAAAAATTTCTGACTTCAAAGATTGGAATGATTTACTACATTCATCAGAGCCACAAAGAGAAATAGGTGCCATGAAATTAAATTGTTATAAAATTGGAATGGACCCTGATATTATAGGCTCAGTAGAAATGCTCGTATCTAGTGAATTATTTGCTGAATATGTTGATGATGAAGGAAATGTCAATTATACAGATGAAGAAGAAGCTGAAATGTGGAATTATGTAATGAAAAGACTTTTGTTGTAATTATCTGTATATAGCAAGTTGGAGACATAAAATTTTAGTTCGAGAATTGCAAGCTCACTCCAGCCACAGTTCAAAAATCGTCTTTAAGGGCGATTTTTTCTTTTATATACAAACATTTAAGCTGGTTCGGAATCGCAAAAACGGCGTAGTCGTTTTAAGATGTCGGCGAAGTATGAGCCGCCCCGTAGGGCACACAGTGTGATAACGCGTGTGCAATGTTTGATGTCTAATATGCCATCCCCCAGACAATCTTCGAACTTTTAAGGATAAGAAGATAAGAAAATCAAGGTGTTATGAAAATCCATCTCTATTTTTTAAGGCGCTATGTATTTTCCTATTATTTATCACAATTGAAAGAAAATTTTTAACATTTAGTGACAAGACAAAGTTTATTTCTTTCCATTATAAATTTCTGCTCTTTTTTCATCATATTCTTTTTGTGTTATCTCTCCGTTTTCAAGAAGAATGGTTAAACGTTCTAAATCTTCAAGTGATAATTTATCTTTTTTCATAACGGAAAGGTGTTCTATATCTTCAGAAGGAATTTGTGTAGTTTGAGGTAAGGTTTGAACTTTTGCACCTATGGGAGAAACAACAAAACTAAATCTATTCCTTTCTATGACTTCCCCCTTAAAACTTTCCTCAATAATCGTGACTATTTCTACATTTGTATCTTTTTGTAATAAAATATTATGTTGGCGTTGCATTCTTGCAGCTAGCTGGCCAGCTATTGTAGAAGTTCCAAAGGCACTTCCTAAAAAATAACTTGTGTACCCAACTATTTTATATCCTTGAGATAAAAGTTCTTGTAATCTATCTTTTTGCTTTTCCGGCCATATTTTCATTAACTTGTTATAAATTTCATTATCAACACAAATTGTGCTTTCTTTTTTAGAATTAAAAAGAATTTTAATTTTATAGATATTATTATCACCATCTGTTTTATGTTCTGATAATACTTCTAGATTTGCAACATTTTCTTTATTGATTTTTTCATTTCCTAAAAAAGAAGTAGATATAATAACATCATCACCTACTGATAAAACACTTTTATCTTTGTTTTCGCCTTCAATTACGGTATTTATTTTCATTTTCAGCACCCTTATTCATATATCTGGCATTATGTTTATTCTTCTCTGTTTCTTTAATATAAAAGAGTATCTATTGGGAATCAACAATAATTTATAATATCAAAAACAAAATCGTGTATATAGGGGGAGAAAACGACTTATGTTATTCATTTAATCAAAATTTATGCGCCATTTCTTTATATCCTCTATTCTTGTCAAATACTCGTCCTTGTCTTTTTCAAGAACCTTCATTTCGGATATATGTTCACCTTAAAAATATCTGTAACAACTAAATATTTTTTCCTAATAGAATCTATATCAAAGCCCAAACAATACGTATAGGGCAGAAAAAACTTTTGTTATTCAAAAATAAAAGTTACTTTAACCTCTGGCTCTTGACACCCAGAAGTTAATTATTTGATATTCATCGTGCCGATGTTTCTTTCTAAAAGTTTCATACCCATATCATGAAATTCTTGATTGGTGCTAAAACAATAATCTTTCAAAACAACCGGGCGAACCCCGATTTCAGCTAAATCCATTGCGGTTTTATAAACGCAGGCATCGGTATCAAAACCGCAAATATGTATTTCATCAAACTCTTTCATTTCCGGCAAATAAGAGGAATAACCGGTTTTAGTGTATATAATTGCATTATTTTTTGGCTTAAAAGCAAGCGTTTCATCGTCATATCCGGACCAGTTTAGCATTTTCAATAATGGAGAGCCTGTATTGGTAAATTTTGAAACATAAACCACATCATACTCATATTGTATTTTTTCAATATTTTTTGCAATCTCCGGTTTAACAACAGCAGATTTTTGAACATCAATTATTAAAAGTGCTTTTTGCATCATTATCTCTCAAAACTTTCCAATATTGATATTATATAAATAGAATCTTTATATTTGTTAAACAAAAAATCATCTCGAAAACTGCAAGCTTGGTTCGGCCACAAAAGATAAGCCACCGTTTAAGGTGGCTTATTGGTATATCTATTTTAAGCGAGGTTTTTTCGGCACCGGTTTTTCGGTTGTTTCCGGCTCAAAAGTCGTATTTTGCTCCCAAGTTTGATTGCGGCCTAAAAAAGCAATTTTTCCCCGAACAATCAGCTTGTCCCCGTCGCGCCACAAATCGCAAGCATAAACCTTGCCTGTTTTCGGGTCTAAAATTTTTCCGTTTGTGTATTTATTTTTTTTCTTTTCCATATCCCAGATAACATCTAACCCTTTAATCAAGGGCTTATCCGGCAGCTCTGCCACAGCCTCTTTGTTTTGAAACAATTCCACCACGCGCCCGTAAATTTTGCCTTGATATTCATAGATTTGAACAACACTTTTCGGGGTGTTTGTTTCATCGTCAATCGTGGTCCAATATCCTTCAACACCATCTGATGCCCAAACCATGCAAGGCAGAAACATCATCATCAAAAACAGTATTTTTTTCATATTAAGCTCCTTGTTTTTTCTTAATTTCTAACACGCAAAAAACATTTTTGCAACATCAATTTTTCAGCTTCCTGCTTTGGGTGAAATATGCTCATTTTGAAAAAAGCCCGATAAAACATCGAGCTTTTTCAAACATAAAATCTGTTTTAAAAATTACTTTTTCAATTTTGCATAAATCGTCAAAATTGCGGCAATGGCAATGGCGATAGACACAATTTGGCCGACGTTTGCAGGCAATTTTTCCAAGAAATTATACCCGAAAGCCATCAAACCATAGTTTAATGCGCCGATAACGACCAACCAATAACAAATGACATTTAACATTTTTATTCCTTTCATATAAAAAGATTGCAACCACATATACAGACTACATTCTTATCAATAAATTCCAATTTATATTTTCATCTTATGAACCGGAAATTTCGAGAACCGTTTTCAGATTCAAATTTTTTTCCATTATTTGAATAGTAAAACAATACCTATGATGATATCTACCCTTCTTTTATAAAAAGCAGTACAAGTGCAAATATCATCATTATAACTGCCAAAACACAAATTGTAATTACTATGACTTTATGTAATTTGTTTTCAAAATCATCAGTGTTCATAAAGTCTTCTGGTAAAATCTTTTCATCCTTTAATTCTCTTATAAGAGAATTTGTCCCTAACCCTACCAAAAAGCCATTATTTCCTTTACCAAGTAGCAATGCAAAAATAAATGATACTCCAATACAAAATCCCAATATTAGCAAACGGATAAATTTAACTATTATCCAGTTTTTAAGGTCTGATTTTTTTATTTTATTAAAGTTGCATAATGTTTATTATATTCCTATTGTTTATTGCTTGCTTCTTTTAGCTTATTCATAAAACATTTATATTGGGAAATCTTAAACTCATATTGCAAATCAAATTTGTAATCTTCACCCACTGACCTAAAGTTTTTCCAAACCACACTATCGTTTGTATATACAACATCTACTAATACAGACCAACAACCAGCTTCGTCACATCCTCCACAGGAAAAAAGATATGCCTCATCCTCACCATTTGATTTAGCTGCATCTTCAAGCCATGAAAATAATTCTGATACAGTGAGATAATTATAATCTCCTGCTTTAGGAATTGTTCGACGATATCTCTTAAATCCTTCACTACTAAATATCTTTTCTTCTCTTTCTGTAATAATTTCCAAAAATGAGCGACCATTGATTATAATATTTGCACGGGCACCTGAATAATAATATGATACCTTTTTGTAATCTTTTTCTGGAATTATCTCAACATCTATATTATCATAATGTTTAGGAAAGTTTTTCTTCTTATCCATATCAAACAACAGAAGTTCCAATTCTTTATTAATATCTGAGTACCATGAGTATTTATCTGAATATTTGAGATTTAACAAATACATAGCCTTTAGGGCATAAGCTTTAACAAATAGCAAATCGTAAATATTTATGTTCTTTTGCCAATAACTATTAAAATATCCATTGAACCCTAAATTTTTAAGTAAATTTGTGCAAAGATCTGCTGTTGCATAACATAAATCCCTATAATCAACTTTATACTTAAATACTCCTCCATTTGTTTGGCGAATAATGTTTAGATCGACCATTACACTAAAATTATCTTTATTATCAGGGTATTTTGCTATTTTCCAGGATACTTCTGAACCTTCTTCATTCCAGTCAAATTTTGCAATATACGGTATGTAATATTCTTTGCCATCAATTTCTACTTTTTTATATTCCATATATTGGCTTTCACGTCCATGTTCATTATAGTCTGGGTGTAAATAGACGAGAGATTCAAGTAGAGCATTAATTCCGTTGCCTATATATGGGATGCTTATATCGTGAATATCTTTTCCAATATGCAATGAAACATTGAGCCAGCCAGAATCACAGTTGGTTATTTCAAATTTTATCGGACAATCACGCTTTTGCAAATTCATGGTTTTTCTCCGTAATTTTCTTTTATTGTACACGGTTTATGTCTGTTTGCAAGAAGATTCGGGTTTAGAATTGTCATATTATGACACAGTATTAACCATTTGTAAATGCAGTTCATCTAAAATAGCTCAAAAAATGGAGGTTTGATATGTTTTATCAAAAGACACAGAAGTTGTTAGAAATGTCGCTTTGGATGCAAAATGCTGAAAATGGCGTTTCGATTACAGATATTATGCAGAAATTCAAGGTTTCCAAACGTACGGCTATTCGTATGAAGGATATGGTCAAAGAACAGTTTCCGCAAATTAAAGAGATTAATGGAGCACACAATAGCAAACGCTGGTATATTCCTCAAGGTTCATTGGGACAATACGTTGGATTCTCACTAACTGAAATAAATGCTCTGCAAAACGCTATTAAGCTGATGAAAACTAAAATGCCTGAGGATGTTGCTGCAATTGAAACAGTTATGCATAAAATAAAAGCATCTATGAGTAGCGAAGCCTTAAATCGCATTGAACCAGACGCTGAAGCTTTGCTAGAAGCTGAAGGTTATGCTTTGCGTCCAGGGCCGAAAATCAAAATTGACGATAAATTCATGCAAAAGCTTCGTAATGCTGTAATTGCCTGCAAAATCATTAAAATCAAGTATCAATCCAAGACTAAAGACGAATGGCGAACAGTGTATCCGTATGGCTTTCTTTACGGCAACAAGCATTATCTGATTGCGTGGCACACCAAACGCAAGAAAATGTGCAGTTTTGACTTAAATAATATCCAAAATATTGAAGTTTTAGATGAATATTTCATCCGCGACGTGAATTTTTCATTAGAAGAGTTCAGCAGGCAGTCTTTCGGGGTGTATCAGGAAGAGCCGTTTGACGTGGAATGGCTGTTTGATAAAGAGGTTGCAAATGAGGCCGCAAAATATATCTTCCATCCGACACAAGAGATGATTTCCAATCCCGATGGCACTTTAACGGTTAAATTCCGCGCAGGTGGAGCACGTGAAATGGATTGGCATCTTTACACTTGGGGTAAACATGTCAAAGTTATTCAACCGAAAGACTTTGATAAGCGCAAAATTTGGAAGGATTGTTAGTGGCGAGAGATTAAGCAACATTTTCCGACCTGTTAAACAAGAAAAGGCACCGATTGTTCAGTGCCTTTTCTATTGTTTTTGCCTTGCTTTATTTTTTAGAAGCAGGCTTTTTATCTTCATCAAAAGAATATAAAGCCTCGGCGGTTACTTTTTTGTCTTTCATCTGCACTTTGCTTAAGATAAAATCAACGATTTTTTCTTCCATAACCGGTGCTTTTAAGGCTTCAACCGCGTTTTTGTTTTTAAGATAATAGTCAAAAACGGCTTTTTCCTGTCCGAGATATTTTTTGGCCTCGGCCATAATGGCTTTGTTGAGGTCATCGGACGTAACGCCAATTTTTTCTTTTATACCGACTTCGGAAAGCAAAAGCCCCAATTTAACGCGGCGAACGGCAATTTCTTTATATTCTTTAAGCAAATCTTTTTCGCTTTTTGATTTTTCATATTCATCAAGATGATTGTGCTCTTTGGCATGTTCATATTGCTTGACAATGCCTTCATATTCGGCATCAACCAATTTTGAAGGAACGTCAAAAGAATATGCCTTGTCCAAAACATCAAGCAAAGCCCTTTTAAGTTTCATCTTTGATGCCGCATCATGATCTTGCCCAATGCGCTGCGAAATTTTTTGTTTGAGCGCCGCCAAATCTTTTTCGCCGAGCTTAACGGCAAATTCATCATTGATTTCCGGTTTTTTATAAACTTTCAAATCTTTAATTTCAACGGCGAAAACGGCATCTTTTCCGGCCAAATCTTTGGCATGATAGTTTTTCGGAAATTGAACTTTCACATCAACTTTATCGCCTTTTTGGTGGCCGATGAGCTGGTCTTCAAAGCCTGCGATAAACGAATTTGAGCCAAGCTCTAAAGGATAATCCTGTCCCTTGCCGCCGGCAAACTCAACCCCGCCAATCGTGCCCTTAAAATCTATTGACACAACATCGCCCTTTTTGCTTTTGCGCTTTGTTTGAACGCTTTCGGTTTCACGACGTGTTGAAGCAATATATTCAAGCGACTTTTGAATTTCATCTTCGCTCACATCTGCCACAAACCTTTCAAGCTTGAGCGAAGAAAAATCGGAAAGCTTGATTTCGGGCAAAACCTCAGCTTCCATCACAAAAGTGATGTCTTTGCCGTCTTCAAATTTTTCAAGTTTCACGCTCGGTTCAAACGCAAGACGCAATTTGTTGTCTTTGACAATTTGACTTACCGCATCTTGAACCACAAAGTCAAGCGCTTCGCCCAAAACCGCCGAACGATATTTTTGCTCGAGCATCGCTTTGGGAGCTTTACCGGGGCGAAAACCCGGAAGTTTTGTTGTTTTTGCAAGCTTTTCAATGCGCTTTTCCACCTCTTTTTCAAAATCGGCAGCCGCAATAACAGCTTTAAACTTTTTTGTTAAACCTTTTGATTTTTCTTCTGTCGCTTTCATTGTTTCACTCTTTTCAAAATGGTGCGGACGGAGGGACTTGAACCCGCACGCCTTTCGGCACCAGATCCTAAGTCTGGCGCGTCTGCCAATTTCGCCACGTCCGCGGTTAATCTTTATTGACTGGTGGGATATTAAGAAAAAAAAATCTTAAAATCAAGAAAATAATCACACCCATTGCACAATCACTTAAAAATAGAAATTTATTTTTTATTGTTGACAAAATTTTAGTGTGTGCTACAATCGGGTTAGTTTCATTGGTTTTTAGATAAGGAAAATGACGTGAGTTATATCAGCATTAAAGACGCAAACGGCAACGATGTCGAAATTAAGACGGCGGAAGATTTGCTTTCGCTGAATGAAGGCAGATTAGGCATTATCAAATATCGCGACGCGATGCTTGAAAAAATCAGAGAAAACAAGGCTCAAAACAAAGCGCCTTTTGATGATATTGATTTTCCGGATTGCACACAAAAAAACTTCGGTTGGACTTATGGCTTGTTTATTGAAGATGATGAAGGAAACAGCAGTGAATTTCAAAAGGCGATGACACAGCAAATTGAAAAATATGACAGCAGTAAGCTTGAAAAATTTGTTTTGGCGCAAGATATCCCCCCTGCTTGGCCGACAGGAATGGAAAAAGGTTTGTTACAAGCTTTTAGCAGCGATCAACAGGAAAAATCGCTTGATGCCGTGATTGCTGCTTCAAGATATGTGTATGAAAACCCGAAAGAAAGATATATGCCCCTCGAATGGTTTGGCCCTGATTACATCAATGAGCGCATGAAGCGCGGCGATACGCTTTCAAAAAAATCTGTTCAGCATTTGTCTGTTTTGCTTGAAAGCACCGACCGCAATCATCAATTGAGCGATTCAACAATACGCGCGCTTGCTCCGGCTTTAATGAAAGCCGATATGTCGGGACTTGATGATAAAGCAAAACAAAAAATAGAGGATTTAATTCTTCAAAAAACAGGTATGGATAAAACAACATATCTTTCAAAATCAAACGCGGGCAATTTAAGCCTACAATCGTTTTTAGAAAAACCGAATTTAACACTCGAAGACGCCAAAGAATATACAAAGAATTTCAATACGAGTGTGTATGATTTATTAAAAAAAGCACCAAAGGAAAACGAATCTGCCGCTTCTGTCCGAGGTCAGCTCGTTGTTGAAGAAATTGCCGAGAAAGGCTTTGATGCCTATCGCTATAAAGACGAAGATGTTATTCGCGGTTATAAGGACAACCTCCAAGCGCTTAAAGCTTTTGGCGCAAACATTGACAGCGGCCTCATAAACGTTGTTGCAAAGGAAGAAACCTTTAAAAACAACCCCGATTTTAAGTTTTTGATTGAGGCAGAGCATTTAGCTGACGGCAACATTTCTTCTGCCGAAAGCTCACTTAAAGAAATTGCCGAAAAAGGTTTGAATGCGGGTTATGGCGCAGATTTCATCACATCAAAGGTTGGTGCTTATTTAGATGCACGGCGTGATGGAATTGAAGAGGTTAAAAAAGAGCATGAAGAATGCTTGAAAAAAGAGGCGAAAGCTCAAGAGATTAAGAATACGTATGAAACATTGAGCGCAATGAGAGATTCGCTTGATGCGGTTTGTGCCGGCGATTTTAAGAAATATGTGTCAAGTGATGAAATTTTGCGTTTGGCACTCGAAAAAAGAGCCGGAAAAGACGTTAAGCCTTTTGTTTGTGAGGATACGCCCACAAAAGGCATTAAAGGCTTGTTTATGAAAAAGTCGGCAAAAGAAGCCGAAGCTCAAGATATTGCGCACAAAAAACAAGCTTATGAAGCGGCCAACAAATTTATTGAAACTTTTGCTCAAAAATATAAAAACGAACCGCTGGTTGAAAACATCGATTCATACGAAACTTTGCGAAAAAGTGTGAATGAAGCATATGCGATGAGAGATTCGCGCGAGGGACAATATAAGTATTATGCCAAACAAGCAAATGAAGAAAGAATTGCGTTTTTTGAAAAAATTAATGGTTTATATCTGGCGGCGCAAGGCAAAATACAAGAGCAAATGCACGCCGAGGTCGGTTTAAGGCAAACCGCGCGTGAAACTTCGGGTGTGAAAGACGCACAAAACGATGTCGGTATTGATATTTTAGCCTTAAAAGAAAAAATCAGGAAAAATGCGCCCGAGGGTAAAGATATGTCTGTTAAAAGTCTTTATGAAACGGTCAGCCAAATGCGCAGTCTCGGCAAAGCGGCGCCGAACACAACAACGGACAAAGATGCCTCTCAATCAACTGTTGATTTGAAACGCATCAAAGAAAATGCGCAGGCGCGATAACAGCGGTTTGGCTCAATTTGAACAAAAACAAGAGGAAAAAATGCTTCAAAATAAACCAAATCCGCGCAAAACCTTTGCGATTATTTCGCACCCTGACGCCGGTAAAACAACGCTTACCGAAAAACTTTTGCTGTTTGGCGGAGCAATCAATGCGGCCGGTGCCGTGAAAGCACGCGGCGAAAACAGGCGCGCACATTCTGACTGGATGAAGGTTGAGCAGGAACGCGGCATTTCGGTTGCCTCATCTGTGATGACATTCGAATATAAAAACATCACCTTTAATTTGCTTGACACACCCGGCCACGAAGACTTTTCGGAAGACACATACCGTGTGTTGACAGCCGTTGATTCGGCAGTGATGGTTTTAGATTCGGCCAAAGGTATTGAAAGCCAAACCAAAAAGCTTTTTGAGGTTTGCCGGCTCCGCAACATTCCGATTTTAACGTTTATCAACAAGCTTGACCGCGAAGGTTTGGACCCGTTTGTTTTGCTTGATGACATTGAAAAAACTTTGGCGCTTGACGTTACGCCCGCGAGCTGGCCGATTGGCAGCGGCAAAGATTTTTTGGGCTGTTATGATATATTGAACGATAGATTGATTTTGATGGAAAAATCGGGCGATAAATCAAAAATCAATGCCACGATTGAAACATGCAACGGGCTTGATGATGAAAAACTTGACAAGTTGTTGCCTGCACATGCTGTGAAAAGACTGCGCGAAGATGTTTTGATGGCAAAAGAACTTTGCCCGAAATTTGATTTAGAGCTTTATCTTTCCGGCGCTTTAACACCGGTTTTCTTCGGAAGTGCCATCAATAATTTCGGCGTTCAGGAAATTTTGGAAGGTTTGGTTGCAATTGCCCCGACGCCGCGTCCGCAAAAAGCACTTGAGCGCGAAGTTATGGCAGATGAGCCTAAAGTTACGGGCTTTGTTTTTAAGATTCAGGCCAATATGGACCCGAAACACCGCGACCGAATTGCATTTATGCGCCTTGCTTCCGGCCATTTTAAGCGCGGCATGGCCTTAAAACAAATTCGCACATCAAAGGAAATTAAAGTTCCGACGCCTGTGATGTTTTTGGCACAAGAGCGTGAGCTTGCCGAAGATGCTTATGCCGGCGACATTATCGGCATTCCAAACCATGGCAATCTGCGTATCGGCGACACCCTAACCGAGGGCGAAAATTTACATTTTACGGGTATTCCCTCTTTTGCGCCGGAACCTTTAAAATCTGTTCGGGCGGTAGATCCTCTAAAATCAAAACATCTTGCAAACGCCCTTAATCAAATTGCCGAAGAAGGCGGTGCAAGCATTTTTAAGCCCTCCGTCGGCTCGGAGTGGATTGTCGGCGTTGTCGGCAATTTGCAGTTTGAAGTGATGGCTGACAGAATCCGCACCGAATTTGGCATTCCCGTTGTTTTTGAGCCAACGCAATATTTCACGGCGCGTTGGATTAAAGCAGACGACAAAGCCGAGCTACAAAAATTTTTGGACACCAACAGACTAAATGTTGCAAAAGACTATAATGATGATGATGTCTTTTTGGCGCGAAACGCGTGGCACTTGAACAAAACACAGGAAGATTTTGCACACATCACGTTTGCAAAAACCAAAGAACAAACGCTTTAGGCTTGACGCCCCGTAGAAATTTCTTTGACGTTAATTGAGCTTTGGGTGCCGGTAAACGGCTCGTAAAAATTTTCAATGCCGGCATCAATGGCTAGGTTTTCTGCCGCATCAAACCGGTCGGCAATACGTTCTTTATTGTGGGCATCATCGCTGATAATAACCGGCACATCATATTTTGCAAGCATTTTTAAAAGGCGCATTGAAGGATATGGCTCGCCGCAAGGAAGATGAAAACCGCTTGTGTTGATTTCGACGCGTGCATCGTGTAACGCAAGGACTTCAACCGTTTGGCGCTCAATATCTTCCCACACCGATTCAAGACCTAATCCGACTTTTTTCATCAAATCGAGATGGGCAAAAAAATCAAACATCTTGCTTTTTGCCGCCGCTCTAATGTTTTGATAATATTTATATAAGAGCATATTTTGCTCTTCTTTTGCAGCATTCTTCAAATCGTGCGAATTGGAAACTTCGCCTTTTAAAACAACAAAATGTGTTGCGCCGATGATGTAATCCGGCTTTAAAATTTCACATGCCTTTTCAAAACCCTCTTTCCACCGATTATCCAAGAAAAAATCTGCCTCCATACCTTTATAAACCGGAAACCCTGTTTTTTCTTTCACGCGGTCAATTTCTTCATAATGAGATTTAAATTTTTCCACTGCCTCTTCAAACGAAGCATTATAAATGGTGTGATAGTTTCCCCTCACGGCATATTGATACATCTTCGAATCTTTGATGTTTTGATGCACGATAAAGTGATTTGAAATACCGATTTTTTTCAAACCCGTATCACGCGCCGCTTGAACCATCTCTTCAACGGTGTTTCTTCCATCAAAACCAATGGTGTGCATGTGAAACGAAAAATTCTGCATTTTCTCTTAAGCCTTCAGGCCTTTTAAACGTGCAACCGCTTTTTGACGGCCGATTAAAGGCAAAAGCGTTTTAAGCTCGGGACCGCTCGGCTCGCCCGTTAAAGCAAGCCTGATGGGATGAAACAAATCTTTGCCTTTAAGGCCTGTTTTTTCTTTAAGGGTATTCATCCAAATGCCGAATGTTTCATCACTGATGGCGCCTTGCGGCAACAAATCTGCCGCCATATCGGTTAAGGCTTTGTTTTCAATGATGGGGACAATTTCACCGTTGCAGATTTTGTTCCAAACATCAACATCTGCCACAATGCTTAAATTTGCCTTTACTTTCTCCCAAAAATCCTCATCAACTTTGGTGCGGTTTTGAATCGCTTTATAGGGCATTGCGTGAATATGCTTGGTGTTAAAATGTTTTAAGTCTTCAACGTCAAATTTCGGCTGAGAATGCCCGATTTTTGAAAAATCGAGTGTTTGCGCCAACGTTTCCAAATCATAAAACGAGCGAATATCCTCCGATGTGCCGAGCTTGGCAAGATATGAGCATATTGCCATATTTTCAATGCCCTCTGCCCTTAACTCTCTCACACCCAAACTGCCCAAACGCTTTGAAAGTTTGCCTTCTTTGCCGGTTAAGAGCGGCAAATGCGCAAAAACAGGCACAACACCTCCTAAGGCTTCAAACATCTGAATTTGCGAGGCGGTGTTTGTTACGTGGTCTTCACCGCGCAGAATGTGCGTGATTTGAAAATCGACATCATCTATGACCGATGGAAGGTGATAAAGATATGAGCCGTCTTCTCTGATGATAATCGGATCGCTTAATTTTGAGGCGTCATATTTGACTTCACCCCTGACTTCATCTTGCCACGAGATGATGCCGCCGTTCAGCTTAAAGCGATAGTGCGGTTTGCGCCCCTCGCGGATAAAGCCTTCGATGTCTTGACTTGTATATGTCAAAGCCTGACGGTCATAAATCGGCGGAAGGCCTTTTGAAAGGGCGCGTTTTCTTTTGAACTCTAATTCTTCTGGGGTTTCATAACACGCGTAAATGCGCCCGTCTTTTATCAACTGTTCGGTTGCCTGTTTATATCGCTCGAAACGTGCGGATTGGCGCGCTTCAGATGACCACGTTAGTCCGAGCCATTCAAGGCTTTCGCGCATGGAATCTTCATATTCTTTTTTAGACCTTGCAAAATCTGTGTCGTCAATACGGAGCATAAACTGCCCGCCCATTTTTTTTGCCCATAGCCAGTTAAAAAGCGCCGTTCTTGTATTGCCGATGTGCATGTGTCCGGTCGGCGACGGTGCAAACCTTACCTTTATGTTTGTCATTAAAATTGTCCTCAAATCAAAATTTGAGCCTATTATATAAACCTCAATTTAAATTGCAACGAAAAAACTTAAAAAAACCGCCGCGATTGAAAAAAGGGCGGTTTTAATGAGCCGAGATTTTTTTAAAAACCTTATCGGCTGCCGCGTTCGGCCGATGTTTTAACCGCGCCGGCCTTTAAAGCCCCTTCTGCGGCTTTTGCAGCCTCGTCTTTTTTGGCTTTTTCTTCGGCAATAATCTCAAAGGCGTGGTCATACGGCAAGTTAAAATGTCTGTCCGGCAATTTCAAACCTTTTTCAAGGCCGATAACATTTGTTAAGGTTTCATTGATTTTATTTTGCTGTCCGACGGCAGAGTTCCACAAATCACCCAACAAAACAGACGGTGCACGCTTTGTGTTTGAAGCTTCGCTTTTGCGAACCATATCATCAATTCGCGCATCTGTATATTGTTTTTGCCTTTTGCTCAAAACGCTGTATATCAACAACCAATCTTTTTGGGTTAAATCTTTAATTTTGGTGTTTGGCAAAATTGTTGACAAGGCATTTTTTTCTTCGTCGGTCAAGCGTATTTGGGTAATTTTGTCTTTGTTCTTTTTCGGGTTTTTCAAAAGATAGTCTAACCGATTGCCGAAAGTTGTTTCCAAATCGTGGTCATCGCCCATCACAACATCAAACGTTCTGGCAAGTGTGAAAACGGCAGAAATGGCCGTTGCCGCGCCTGTGTCTGTGTCTAAAGCGCCATCGCGTATTTCTTGTGTTACCATATTATATAAACCGTCAGAAGCCTCATACGCTTTCCTGAAGTTTTCAAATTTCTGCTCAAATGTTGCCGCTTCAAGCAAATCTTGCTGTTTTTCAAGCAATTTTTTGGCCTCGTTTTTGTGCTTTCTTATATACTCTTTTTCACTAATTTCCAGCTCTTTTCCTTTGCTTGCCGCATTTTCTTCCATTTGTTCCATCAAGCTCATTTCAAAATCGGCGTAACCTTGTGTCGTCAGCTTGGCCTTGGCTGCCGCGAGCATTTTTTCGGCTTTTGCCATGTCAACGCTCACGCCTGTCGGCACAATGCCCTTTTCGGCGCACGCGATAAGCCAATTCATTTTATCTGCGTTTGGAATGTTGACTAAGTTAAGGTGCGTAATGCCCGTTTTTTTCATTTCGCCCACAAAGTCGCCCAAAATTCCCGCATCCATTGCTTTTCTGCCGGGGGTGGCATAACCGAAATAAAACTTGCCATCTTTATCTTGCGACACATACAAACGATATGCATACGTCGGCACAAAAACTTTCGGATTTTTCGGATCAGGCCTGCCGTCATTGTTATAGTTGTCCGGATCGCGCTTGTCATAAACGCTGAAAACATGCGTTTTGCGCCCGCCGATTGTTTTTGTGTGTTCCCAATATGTGAAACCACGTTCTTTAAACAAATCTTTTTCCAAATAGTTTCGCATATTTTCGCAAAGCTCTTCAAACGAAAGCGGTTTTTTTGCGGGCTTTTTTGCGCGGGCTTTTGTTGCGGGCGGCATTTCATCTTTATTGGCAACATGATATTCCGCCGGATCATAACCCGTATCGTCATTTTCGCTCGGTTTCGGCCCCGGATTTTCGGAGGCAAGTTTTGCCTGATTTTCAAGATATTTTTCCATCAGCTCCTTTAATTTTTCATCAACGTCAATTTCGCCGTTTTTACGCGGCAAATCAAGCCCGAACGTTGAAAAACCGTATTTGTGGCAAAATTCCATGATGCGGGCAAATTTTTCTTCATCTTGGTTTTTGATGACGTCTTCATCAATGCTGATTTGTCCCATCATTTGCCCATCGCCGCGTTTTAAGGCAGACAGACCGAACGTTGTGCCGTCATCTTCAAAAGTGCACCTAAGCTCAAGCTGTTCGGTTTTTCCGGCGACATCATATTCTTCCGGCTCAACATCGGGTTTGCGATATGAAATGTTGTGAATTTCCGTTAAAACCCTATCCGCCCCTTCTTCGACCAAAGCCGATTGCATCTGAACCCGAAGCAAAACCGAAATTTCATCGGCAAAAGCGTTTTGTTCGTCGGCTAAAAAAGCTTCATATCGCTCAATCTCTTTTTTGGACCACTCATATTTTTCCTTTTCTTCCGCCGTTGAAGCCTCTTTGCCGCTTTCCTCGTTAAGAGCATACATACGCGCCAGTTGGTCGTGAAGTTTATCAACCGAATATTCCTCAAAATTATGATTAACTTTCGAAACTTCCAAATATGTGTTTGCCATTTTATGAGCACTCCTTATCTTTTGCAAATCTGTTCAGAGATTATCACGTTTTTAAAACGATTGCAAGCATTTTGTCAAACGTTTTGATGAAAAATACAGATGTGTATTTTTGCCATGCCATATACTCTCTCACATATCAAAACAAAATTTTGCGGCAGGCGCACGGTTTCGTTTTTTCTTGTTTCAACAACGCATATCGCGCCGTCTTTGAGTGCGCCGTTTTTTTCCAAGCATTGAAGCGCAATCTCATTTAAGCCTTTGTCATATGGCGCATCCGAAAAAACAAAATCAAACTGTGCACCGATGTGAAGCGGTTTTGACACATCTGCCTTAATAAGGCGTATTTTTTCTTTTTCAAGGGCAAACAACCGTGCGTTTTTTTGAAGCGTTTGAATATCGACGTCAACAAAACAAACGCTTGCCGCACCGCGTGAAAGTGCCTCAAAGCCCAAGGCACCCGTGCCGGCAAAGATGTCTAAAACCGTTTTGCCTTCCATGGAGCCGAATTTTGAATATAAAATGTTAAACAGCGCTTCGCGCGCTCTGTCTGATGTTGGTCTGATGGCATCATTTTCGGGCGCAATCAGCTTTTTGGCGCGATATTTTCCGGCCACAATCCTCAAATTTCAAACCTCCCGCCGAGTTGTTCTTTTAAAACTTTTTGCGACACCTCTCGAACCTCGCCTTTTTTCAAATTTCCGAGCTGAAAAGGACCGTATGACGTTCTGATTAACCTTGCGACTTCCAGCCCCGCAAATTTCATCAATTTTCTGATTTCGCGGTTTTTTCCCTCGCTTAAAGAAACGGAAAGCCACGCATTTGTGCCGATTTGCTGATCAACATCGATTTTAACTTTGCCGTAATGTACACCGTCTATGGCCACACCGCCCTCAATGGCTTGAAGTTTTTGCGTGTCTATTTTGCCATGCACGCGCACACGGTATTTGCGCGACCAAGCATTTTGCGGCAGTTCGAGCGCTCGCGCCAAATCGCCGTTGTTGGTTAAGAGCAAAAGCCCTTCTGAATTGATGTCAAGCCGCCCGACACTGACAACACGCGGCATAGAAGCCGGCAGATTTTCAAAAACGGTTGGCCTGCTCTTTTCATCATGATGCGTTGTAATAAGGCCGACGGGCTTGTAATAAACCCACATTCTCGTTTGCTCAAGGGCTGGCAGTTTTTCACCGTCAAGCAAAATTTGTTCATCACCTTCAACATTAAATGCCGGCGTTTCAATGAGTTGCCCGTTGACGCTGACACGGCCCTGAACGATGAGCTCTTCGGCCTGTCTTCGCGAGCAAACGCCGCTTCGCGCCATAAATTTTGCGAGTCTTTGTTTCATTTTAACTTATCCTTATGAATAATCCATTCTTATTTTGATAGCCCCTTTCAGCTTATCCTCCCCCTTGAAGGGACAGGTTTGGATGAAGTGCACTATCCCCTTGAAGGGACAGGTTTGGAAATGAGGCTTGCATTTCTTTTTGCATCTTAACTTATCCTTATGAAATTTGGCATATCATAATGCATATAAACTTAAAAAGCAAAGGATATTTATGGACAACGAAAAATATATGCTGCTTGCGCTTAAAGAGGCTCAAAAGGCCGCGATTGCCGACGAAGTTCCGGTCGGTGCTGTTTTGGTTGACAGCCAAACGGGCAAAATTATTGCCAAAGCACACAACAAAACCGAACACGGCCTCGATCCCACCGCACATGCCGAGATTTCGGTTATCAGAAAAGCCTCAAAAAAACTGAAAACAAAACGTTTGTGGGGCACAACGCTTTTTGTTACATTAGAGCCGTGCGCAATGTGTGCCGCTGCCATTTCTTTTGCACGCATTGAAAACCTTGTCATCGGCGCGACAGATGAAAAAAGCGGCGCGGTTTTAAACGGCGTTCGCTTTTTTGAAAGCAAAACCTGCCATTTTAAACCGCAGATAATCAGTGGTGTCTTGGAAAAAAAATCTGCCGAACTTCTTAAAGATTTTTTCAAAAACAAACGCGGCTGAAAAAAATGTTCACAAATTATGCAATTTTTTTTGCATTTTTTGACAGCCTTAATTTGCAATATTTACACACACTACGCTCAAGAACAAATCAAGAACAGTTAATAAAATCCTAAAATTTTCCATTGATTCCCATAAATTACCATGATATACCATAGGCAATATCTTTTTTATCGGGAGGCAAACTTTGAGAAAAACGTTCCTTTTTATGGACACCATATATAACAAGGTCGATTCAAAAGGCCGTGTTTCGCTTCCTGCTGATTATCGCGCCATTGTCAAAGAGCTCGGCACTGAAATTGTGTGTTATCGAAGCCTTGTTTCGCCCTGCATTGAGGGCTGTGCCGAAGATTTGCTCGAAAAACTTGCCGCAGAAATTGAAGATTCAAACGACTTTTTCTCGCAAACGCAAGATGACCTGACAAATCTCATTTTCGGTGATGCCAAGCGTTTTAGTTTTGACAGCACGGGGCGCATTGTTTTAAGCGATAAACTTTTAAGCCACGCAAACATCACGGATATGGCGGTTTTTGTGGGCAAAGGGCGCAAGTTTCAAATTTGGAATCCCGAAAATTGGGCTGTGGAAGAAAAAAGAATCCGTGCGGAAGTTTTGAAAAAAAGACCGGTTTTGAATTGGAACAAAACGGGAGAGAAAAATTAAAATGCAAGAGGCGCAAAAACATATTCCCGTTATGCTTTGTGAGGTTTTACAAGCCTTATCCGTTAAAGACGGCGGCGTATATGTTGATGCAACTTTCGGCAATGGCGGTTACAGCCGCGCTATTTTAGAAAAAGCAAATTGCCGTGTGATTGCGCTTGATCGCGATCCGGCCGTATTGGCTCGCGCACAGGAACTCAAAGAAAAATATGCCGAGCGTTTTGATTTTCGGCAAACTTGTTTTTCGGCTATTTTTGATGTGATTGATGAAAAGGTTGACGGCATTGTGTTTGACATCGGCGTATCTTCAATGCAGCTTGATGAGGCCGAACGCGGTTTTTCTTTTTCAAAAGAGGCCAAACTTGATATGCGTATGTCGCAAACCGGTTTGAGTGCCTATGATATTGTCAACACATACGACGAAAACGAACTTGCAGACATTTTGTATTATTTCGGCGAAGAAAAAAAAGCACGGCAGATTGCAAAAAAAATTGTTCTGACGCGGCAAAAAAAGCCGATTGAAACAACAACCGAACTGGCAGAGATTATCTGCTGTGTTTTACCTGTTCGGTTTGGCAAACAAAACCCCGCCACGCGTTCTTTCCAAGCCTTAAGAATTGCGGTTAATGACGAATTGTCCGAACTTGAAAAAGCCTTAAACGGCGCGCTTGAAATTTTAGATGTCGGCGCACGTCTTGTCGTGGTCGATTTTCACTCGCTTGAGGACAGAATCGTGAAAAACTTTTTGAAAGCTAATGCACCCAAAAAGGTGCACACTTCGCGTTACGGCATTTCAAACTCGGCTCCTCAAATGCCTTTTTCGTTTGTTTCCGATGTTGTCCTGCCCACAAAAGAAGAAATATCCTCTAATCCGCGCGCGCATTCGGCAAAATTGCGTTACGCCATTAAAAGCAAAGGAGAAAAAAATGATTAGCACAAAAACAGCCGTAACGGCTTTATGGTTTACAGTAACCAGCTTCATTATTTTCGGATGTTTCATCTTAAAAAATCAGGTGCACGAACTTGAAACAGAGCTCAAGAAAATCAATCAAAACATCTCAACCGATGTTCGCAATATCCACGTCTTGAAAGCCGAATGGGGCCGCCTTAACACGCCGGAAAGATTGCGAAAACTTGCTTTTGAGCATATTGCTTTAGATAAAATCAGAGCGGAACAAATTATTAACTATTCTGCGTTACCATTTGAAAACGAATCGTCTTCTGTTGATCTTGCTTCAACAAAAGGCTCGAGCGAATACAAGAAACTTATCAAAACGCATAGAGATTAAACGTGTTACAGGTCGGGTTTTCTAAAAGAAAAAACAATTCTTACGATTTCAAAAATCAGCGCTCTATGAGCCTGCAAAACTCGTTGTTTGAAGAAACATACAGTGCCGGCGCACTTGAAATATGCCGTAAACGCGTCAACATCGCAATTGCCCTGTTTTTTGCCGTTTATGCCGTTATCGCCGTGCGTGTTTTTATGGTTTGTCTGCCCCACGGCATTGAAATTAAACTGCCCGAAGATGAAACGCAGCAACGCGAGATTCTCATCAAAGCCCCGATTTCGCGCGCCGATATTGTTGACCGAAACGGTGTTGTGATTGCAACATCGCTACCGACAGTTGATTTATATGCCAACCCGAAAAAAATTCAAGATGCCAAAGACGCGGCCGAAAAGCTTTCGTTTGTTTTTCCGGATATGAAATATGACGATTTGTATGCAAAGCTCACAAAAAAAACGTCTTTTGTGATGCTCAAACACGACTTATCGCCCGCAAAACAA
Source organism: Alphaproteobacteria bacterium (assembly GCA_017445475.1). GTDB lineage: Bacteria > Pseudomonadota > Alphaproteobacteria > RF32 > CAG-239 > UBA1254. The sequence continues at coordinate 47,732 of JAFSUB010000009.1, read as the reverse complement.
TCCGAAGTTAATGCTTTGGGCATTCCCGCGCTTGAATTTTTGACAAGCGAAAAACGCGTTTATCTGCACGACAATTTATTTGCGCACGTTTTGGGCTATACAAACGTAGACAATGTCGGCCAAGCCGGTATTGAAAAATTTATGCACAAACGCTTAACCGAATCGACCAAACCGCTTGAATTGACCGTCGATTTGGGTATTCAAGACACCATCAGGCAGGAACTTCTGGCCGCAATTGAAAAATTTAGTGCCGAAGGTGCGAGCGCCGTTTTAATGGACATTAACACCGGCGAGGTGATTTCGATGGTTTCCCTGCCCGATTTCAACCCGAACATCAATATTCCCTTGGGCGATAAAGCACTTTTTAATTTTACGACTCTCGGCACCTATGAACCCGGCTCGGTTTTCAAAACTTTTAACACGGCACTCGGATTGGAAAGCGGTAAAGTTAAAGTTACAGATAAGTTCGACGCCACAAAACCCATCACGATTCAGCGTCGTAAAATCAGCGATTTTCATGGCGAAAACAGATGGTTGACCGTCGGCGAAATTTTAATTTATTCCTCAAACATCGGCTCTGTTCAGCTTGTGTCGCGCGTCGGGCGCAAAGATCAGCGCAAGTTTTTGGAAAACCTTGGCTTTTTTGCACCCCTAACCGATTTTGAAATTCCCGAAAAGGCAAAACCTTTGTTTCAAAGCCAAAAGAACTGGACGGATATTACCATGGCAACCGTTGCATACGGCCACGGCATATCGGTTACGCCGATGCACATCATCACGGCTTTTTCAGCTTTGATGAACGGTGGCATATATCACGCACCGACGCTTATCAAATCAAGCGTTAAGAAACCTTCAAAACGCGTGATTTCCGAACGCACGTCCGAACAAATGCGGCCGCTGTTGCGCGATGTCGTGTTGTATGGTTCGGGCAAAAAAGCCGAAGTGAAAGGCTATGAGGTTGCCGGAAAAACCGGCACGGCCGAAAAAGCCGTTAACGGAGGCTATGCCAAAAGACGTGTTACAAATTCGTTTTTGTCGGCTTTTCCGGCATCGAATCCGAAATATGCCTTGCTTGTGATTATTGACGAACCCAAGGCCACAAAAGAAACATGGGGTTTTATTACTTCGGGTTGGAACGCCGCACCGACAGCCGGCAAAATTATATCCGAAATTGCACCGCAACTCGGGCTTAAGGCAAATTTTGACCTTCAAGCCCAGCGTGCCCATATCAAAGCTATGCAATAAGCTTATCGGAATCCTTTATCCTCATCAAAGCGCAAAAAATAAAACTTTTGGTGAAATTTTTGGGAATTTTTTGCATTTTCTTATTGAAAAATTTATTTTTATTGCTTATGTTTGGTTTTGTATTAGTTGTATTGCAATTAAGTTTTCGTGAATATTCACGAAGAATGAATGTTATTAAACCCATATGGAGAAAATATATGAAAAAACTTTTAGGTTTATTCTGTGTGATGGTGCTTGCCGGTTGTTCATCAATGAGTTCAAACGGCGGTTTGTTTGGCGGTGTTGACTGCGAAGCAAAAGAAGCCCGTGATTTTATGGCTAATGCCGAAGATCGTGTGTTCTTTGCTTTGGACAGCTCTGCTTTAACGCAAAACGCTCAAGAAGTTTTGGACACGCAAGTGAACTGGCTGACATCAAAGCGCCACAACAAAGTTAATGTTATTGTTCAAGGTTACTGCGATGAACGCGGAACACGTGAATATAACTTGGCTTTAGGTGAGCGCCGTGCAAACGCCGTTAAGGAATATTTGGTTTCTCACGGTGTTGATGCCGACCGCATTGCAACAATCTCATACGGCAAAGAAAGACCTGCCGTTTTGGGAAGCAATGAAGCGGCTTGGGCTCAAAACCGTCGTGCCGTTACAGTTGTCAGAACAAGCGACATGTAATTTCGCACGCAAAAGCTTAAAAAGCGCACGCTTTGCTTAAAGTGTGCGTTTTTTTGTTGTGAAACTTAAACTTTTCATTTATATATGAAACAAATCAACTGCTATATAAACGAGGTGTGTGTATGAAAAAAATGTTCTATATTTTGAGTTTTGCCGCAAGCACCGGTGTTGCTTTTTCTGCTTTTGCGCAAGATTTTTCGGGTTTTCAAAACCAAATTGACGACATTAAAGAGGAATTGGTTGTCATCAATCGCAAACTTTATCGCGACAAAACGGATTCGGCGGTCGGTATCGGTTCAAGCGGGGTGGCTCATCTTGGCGAATATGATGAAATTATCCGCAATTTAAATGGTAAAATCGAAGAGCTTGAATTTAAGCTAAAACAAACAAATGAAAGAATTGACGCGCTCGGCAAAGATATGGAAACACGTTTTAATATGCTTGAGGGTAAACCTATTGCCGCAGCGACGGGTTCACTTTCTCAAATGCAAAGATTCGCACCGACGGTTGCAACCGGCGCGCCGCGTTCAATTGTCGGTGATGAAGTTACATCAGGTGCGCTGAACGATTTAGGCGGCAGTATGTCTGACGTTTCAGACCTTTACACACAGGGTTTAGAAGCCTTAAAACTTGGCGACACGGGGCTTGCGGAACAAAATTTTCAGCTCATTTTAACAAATCACCCCTCCGACAAGCTTGCCTCTAATGCGCAATATTGGCTCGGCGAAGTGTATTACAAAGAAAAAGATTATGCCAAAGCCGCCGTTGCTTTCAAAAAAGGCTATGAAAACTATAAAGGCGGCAACAAAGGCGCTGATTGCTTATATAAACTCGGGCTTTCTATGGCGCAACTCGGCAAAAAAGACGGCGCTTGCGCAGCTTTTAGGGAGCTTCCGAAAGAATTTGCAAATGCGTCGGCCGATTTGAAGCAAAAGGCAAAAAATCAGCTGACACAACTCGGATGCCGATAATTGATGTTTAAGGATTTTTTGACAAGGCACGATTTGGCTCAAGAAACAATTGCCGTAGGTGTTTCGGGCGGGGCGGATTCGCTTGCGCTCGCACTAATGCTTTGCGATGAACTCAAAGCTCAAAAAAACCGCATCATCGCACTAACCGTCGATCATGGTCTGCGTCCGTCTTCAAAAAAAGAGGCACAATATGTTGCGGACATTATGAAAAAAAACGGCATTGAACACCACATTCTTATCTGGAAAGGGCAAAAGCCGAAAACCGGCATTGAAGAAGCCGCACGGCAGGCGCGGTATCGGCTTATCAAAAATTGGTGTGTCGAACACAACGTGCGCTTTTTGATGACGGCGCATCATCTGCTTGATCAGGCGGAAACTTTTTTTATGCGTTTGGAGCGCGGCAGCGGTTTGAGCGGTTTGTGCGGTATGAATGAGGCAACGCACCATCACGGCATAACCGTTTTGCGGCCGCTTCTTTCAACGCACCCTGATGTTTTGAAAGATTATTTGAAAAAACGCTCAATTGCTTGGGTTGAGGACGAAAGCAACAATGATTCAAGCCTGCTTCGTGTGAAAATTCGAAAATTTTTGCCTGTTTTCGAAAAACAAACAGGTATTACGCCTTCAAAGATTGCACAAACAATGCTGAGGCTTCAGGGCTCACGAAATTATTTTGATCGATTGATAAGCAAACTTTTCAAAAACAATTTTAAGTCATATAAAAACAAAGCCTTTCGCTGTTCAAAGGTTTTTTTTCAAGCCCTTGATGACGAAATTGCCTATCGCCTGCTTTGTTTTATCATTCAAACAACGGCACAGACAGATTATGCACCCGAGGCACAAAAAATTTTTAAGCTTTTGAAAAAGCTTGGAAAGCCAAACTTTAAGGCTGCGACACTGGGCCACTGTCAAATGATTTGTATGAACGGTTTTTTATGGTTTGTTCCCGAGCACATACAGAACATGACATACAGCCGCCAAAAGTGGAACGATTTTATAAAAGAAAACCCGCAATACAAAGCACAAAAAATTCCCCTGCCCGTCAAAAAAATTTTAACAGGCGGCGAATGTTCTATTTAATCACTTCGTTTTCATAAACGCCAAAGAGATTTTTTTTAGACACCCAGCCTTCAATGGTTTCAAACTTGATGAGACAAAACTCATTTTTCTTGGGGCATTTTTTGATTTCGCCGACAACACCGTCTTCAACCTTCGCAATCACGCGCGAATCATAATGGCTGTTGTTGTAAATGTTGTTTTCTCCGGGCGTAATCACCTTAACAAACCGCTTTCCGGAAAGCCGTGTTTTATGAATCCACGAAACAGAGCCTTCCCAATCTCTGACCTGACGCCAAAGCTCAAACTCATTGATAATTTCAAGGGGTGCGCCTTTTTGTTTGTAAATCCACTCTATCGGATATTTTGTGCCGGGTCCCGAACGCGCGTTGATGTTGTCGGCGCGAATTGAAACCATACGTGGCAAAGAAAGACCGCTTTCACTCGAATCGGAAACCTCGGCTTTTGCCACCGCAAAAAAAGCAAATAAAACTGCAAACGCGCTTAAAAATACTTTCATTTTCTTCCCTTTTGATTTACTTTGAAAACAGATTATATTAAAGATATTAAAAAAAAGGTAAAAACAATGGATATTCTTTCACTTTCCAAAAATTTAATTTCTTTTCAAACCATCACCGGAAATCGTGAACAAATTCAAAAATGTCTTGAATATATCAAACAAACGCTTGAACCTACCGGCGCGCTTGTTGATATTTTTTCATTTAAAGATGCTTCTCCCGTTTTGTTTGCGCGCAACCAAAACAGCGAACATTTTGACGCGCTTGTTTTGGGGCATATTGATGTTGTGGAAGGCACAAATGAAATGTTTTGCGCCAAGCAAAAAAACGGCAGGCTATATGCCAGAGGTGCTTTGGATATGAAATCGTTTGCCGCCGTTGCCATCAACTCAATGGCCTATGTGATGGAAAAAAAGCTCGACCTGAAATTCGGCCTCATTTTTTCAACAGATGAAGAACAGGGCAGCAAAAGTTTGGAAGCTTTTTTAAAAACACATCCAAACCTTAAGTCTGACATTGTTTTAGACAACGATGTCGGCGGCGATATTACAAAAATTGTTGTGCGCTGTAAAAATCCCGTTTATGTGAAACTTGTCGCCAAAGGCAAAGCAGCGCACGGTTCAACGCCTTGGGAGGGCATAGATGCCAACGAACAGCTCCTTAAAACGTGGCAGAACATCAGAAAAGTTTTTCCGCACTATTCCGAATTGTCCGGAAAGCCGAAACAAACTTGGATTGACACGCTTCATTTTGCAAAAATTTCCGGCGGCAATGTTGCAAACATCATTTCCGATTCGGCTGAAGCTTTGCTTGACTTCAGACTAACCGAAAAATCAACCGTTCAAGAGTTAAAAAACAAGCTTTTGCCTTTGATGGAAGACGGCGTCGCTTTCGAAGTTGTCATGCAAAGCATTCCCGTTGTCATCGATGAAAACCACCCTCACCTTTTGGCTTATAAAAATCTGGCCGAGCACGTTTTGCAAAAACCAACCCTCTTTGAATATATCGGCGGAGCGACCGATTCGCGTGCATTTTATGAACGCGGTGCGGTGATTATTATGCACTCGGGCACAGGCGACGGTATGCACGCAGCAAATGAATGGGTTGACATTAACTCCGTGATGAAACTGGCCGACATTCAAATTCAATTTTTAAGAAACTTGGGGCAAAAAAAATGAAAATACTCATTCTTGCCATCGGAAAATGCAAAAAAGGCTCGCCGGAATATGCTTTGATTGAAGAATATCAAAAACGGCTGTCGTGGAATTTAATCATCAAAGAAAAAGATAACGACACTCAAAAAAAAGAAGCCGAATTTTTGCTTGAGAATATTCAAAGAGGCGCAAAGGTTGTTGTGTTAGACGAGCGGGGCGAAAACATATCAAGCCTTGCTTTTGCTTCAAAAATCAGAAACTGGCAAAACGAAGGTGTGTCGGAAATATGCTTTTTAATCGGCGGTGCAGACGGACATACGGAAATTGTGCGAAAGCGGGCAGATTTATTGTTGTCTTTTGGGAAACTCACGATGCCGCATATGCTCATACGCGCCGTTTTGGCCGAACAAATCTACCGCGCACAAACCATTTTAGACGGCCACCCCTATCATAGAGAGTGATTTAGCTTAATTTTCACGGCAATATTTGTAGTAGCCCAATTGATAAGGACAAGCCTCTTCAAGAACACCGTCAGTGCAAGTTTCTGCTGTTTGCGTGTAGCCCAAAGTAACACATCTTTGCACACCTTGAGGAACGCGTCCAACGCTTTCAGGCGCGTTTGGCAAAAACACAACCCTTGACGATGTGGGGCTGATAAACAAAAACGGCAACAACAAAAAGCTTAAAAAAATCTTTTTCATTGTCAAGTCCTCCTTAAAATGTCTTTCTTTTTTTATGTTAGGCCTTTTTTCTAAGCTTGTCCAGAAAAAAGTTTTTCAAGGTGCGGAAAGCATAATTTTTTTGAAAATCTGTGCAGGCACCGTTCCGCCCGTTACATTTTTCATCGGCGAATTGTCATCGTTTCCAACCCAAACAGCAACGACATATTTTTTTGTAAAGCCCACAAACCATGCATCTCTGAAATCTTGAGATGTACCCGTTTTGCCGGCAACAAATTCACCGGTCTGCGCATTTTTTCCCGTGCCGAAAGCAACAACATTTTCAAGCATCTTCGTCATTTTTGCGGCAACGTCTTTTTTGATGATGCGTATTGCGCTGTCCTCGGCACGGCCATAAAGCTCGCGACCGTCTTTGGAATATATGCCATCTATGGCATAAACAAAAGCCGCAAAACCGCCGTTTGCAATGCTTAAATATGCCGTCGCCATATCAATGAGCTTCACCTCACTTGCACCCAGTGAAAGTGCCGGATTTTTTTTCAGCGTTGTGGTAATACCCATTCGTTTGGCGTTTCGAACAACGTCGCCAAGCCCCAGTTTTTGCGCCAGATGAACCGTCGCCAAATTAAGCGAATTTGAAAAAGCAAAATCGAGCGTTACATCGCCGTAATATTTTTTGCCGTAATTTTCGGGATGCCACGAGCCGATGGCAATTGGTGTGTCCGAAATTGTATCAAACGGCTCAAAACCTTTTTCGAGTGCCGTTAAATAAACAAATGTTTTGAAAGCGGAACCGGGCTGGCGCAATGCCTGATCTGCTCTGTTGAACTGGCTTTTTGAATAATCGACACCGCCCACCATCGCCTTGATGGCACCACCATAATCTAAAATGATAAGCGCGCCCTCACTAACGTTGTTTTTTGCGTTTGCACGCACCATATCTTTCAAAATCCACTCGGCTTTTTGCTGCAAATCTTGGTCAAGCGTTGTGCTCACATAAACATCTTCATCACGCTCGCCAATGTAGGCATTTACCTCAGCATAAACCATATCGGCAAAGTGCCTTCCGCCCGCAACCTTATATTGTGTTATGTCAACAAGCGGCTCTTTTTCGGCTTTTTTAAATTCCGTTTCACTGATGCTGCCATGATTAAGCATCAAATTCAAAACAACCTTCGCACGATTGAGCGCATTTTGCTTGCTGTATATCGGGTTGTAACGCGAGGGTGCTTTCAGCATGCCCGCCAAAACAGCAGCTTCTTTCAAGCTTAAATCTCGTGAGCTTTTGCCAAAATATCTGTTTGAAGCCGCCTCAATGCCGTATGTGCCCGCACCTAAATAAACACGATTAAGATAAAGCGTTAAAATCTGCTCTTTGCTGAACTTTTTTTCAAGCCAAAAAGCAAGCAAAAGCTCTTGAACCTTGCGCTTGAGATTTTTTTTTGGCGTTAAAAACAGATTTTTTGCAACTTGTTGCGTGATGGTTGATGCCCCTTGCGCATAACGCCTTTTAAAAACATTTGTTGCCATCGCACGAACAAAACCGATGACATCAAAGCCGAAATGCGAAAAAAAACGCCTGTCTTCAACATCAATAATTGCTTCCGGAACATATGACGGCAGGTCTTTTAAATATATCACCTCCGCAAAAGAATTGCCGAATGTGTGAATTTCATTGCCGTTTTCGGCAATGATTGTTGTGGAGGGCTGACGCGTTTTGGAAAGCGCGACATCAATGTCGGGCAATGTTTCATAACAATAAAAAACAAAGGCACCGAGCACAACAAAAAAGAAACACAAACACCAAAACACCGCCTTAACAAAGAAGCGCTTTAATGTCTTTTTTTTGGTTTTGCGCGTTTTCGTGCGCTTTCTTGTTTTTGTTTTTTGAACCATTTTTATCTCCGCTTAATTTCAGCGCATTTTAGAATAAATGTCTTAAAAAATTTTTTATATCTTGGCGAAAACAAAAATATTCGTTATATTCGCAGCATCAGTGCCTTCAAAATTGATGATTGGAAAACAAAAATGACAAAGAAAATTTGTTTGATTGACGGTTCGGGCTATATTTTCAGAGCTTTTTACGCTTTGCCGATTTTAACATCGCCCGACGGTGTGCCGGTCAATGCCGTGTTGGGTTTTGTGAATATGTTTATGAAACTTCGCGCCAAAATTCAATGCGACTTGTGCCTTGTGCTGTTTGATGCCAAGCGGCAAAATTTTCGAAATGAAATTTTCAAAGACTATAAGGCAACTCGAAAAGAAACGCCGCCTGAGCTTGTTCCCCAATTTCCGATTATCAGAGAAGCCGTTGAGGCACTCAACCTTCATTTTTTGGAAATAGAAGGTTATGAAGCCGATGACTTGATTGCAACATATGCCGAACTTGCCTTGAAAAAAGGTTATGAAGCTGTTGTTGTTTCGGCAGATAAAGATTTGATGCAACTCATTAAAGACGGCGTGCAATATTATGACGCTATGAAAGAAAAATTTTTTACCGACGATGATGTCAAAGAAAAATTCGGCGTTTTGCCTGACAAGGTTGTTGATGTTCAAGCGCTTTCAGGCGATTCGATTGACAATGTTCCAGGTGTGCCGGGCATCGGACCGAAAACGGCAGCAGAACTTGTCAACACGTTCGGAAGCCTTGACGAAGTTTTAAAAAGAGCCTCCGAAATCAAGCAAACCAAGCGCCGTGAGGCAATTTTGCAAAACATTGAAAATGCAAAAATTTCAAAACAGCTCGTCAGCTTAAAAAAAGATGTTCCCGTTTCACAAGATATTGATTCTTTTGTCTGCCGTGCGCCCGACAAGCAAAAAGTGCTCGGATTTCTTGATAAATATGCCTTAAAAAGCCTTCGCGCAAGAGCAGAAAAATGGGTTGATGAGCAAGATGCGGCTTTAGCTTGCACGCCAAAAATCGCCGTTCGGGAAATTCAAAAAGAATATGTTCTGATTCAAGATGAAGAAGCGCTTATAAGCTTTATTGACAACATCAAAAAAGCGCGTATGTTGGCCATTGACACCGAAACAACGGGGCTTAATCCTTTCAAAGATAAAATTGTTGGTTTTTCAATGGCTTATGAAGAGGGCAAGGCGTGTTATGTTCCCTTAAAGCACGGCATGAAACAAGAGGCTCAAGACTTGTTTTCATCTGCGCCCAATGCACCGAAGCAGCTTTCTTTTGAAGTGGTAAAAAAACACTTAAAGCCGATTTTAGAAGATGAAGCGATTTTAAAAATCGGCCACAACATTAAGTTTGATATGCACTTTTTAGCCCAGCTTATCGGAAAAGACACCACCGTTTCTCCTTATGATGACACGGCGGTGATGAGTTATGTTTTGGACAGCTCCGAACACGGGCACGGTTTGGACGAGCTTGCCGACATTTTCCTTTCTTATCAAACCATTAAATATGAAGATGTTTGCGGCATCGGCAAAAACAAAATCAGCTTTGACGAAGTTTCTCTTGATAAGGCGCTTGATTATGCCGCCGAAGATGCAGACATCACGCTTCGGCTTTATAACAAGTTCAAACCGCGTTTGATAAGCGAAAAAAAGGTTGCCCTCTATGAAAATTTTGACAGGCCGCTTGTTTCTATTTTGCAAAAAATGGAGCAGGAAGGCGTGATGATTGACGCTCATGCGCTGATGGCACTTGATACGCATTTTGAAAATCAGATGCGCGCGCTTGAAAAACAGATTTTTACGCTGGCGGGACAAGAATTTAACCTCGCTTCCCCTAAACAAATCGGCGATATTTTGTTTGTGAAAATGGGCATTAAAGGCAAAAAAACAGCGTCCGGAAGCTTTCAGACAGGCGCTGATGTTTTGGAAAACCTTGCACAAGAACACGAGCTGGCGCAAAAAATTTTGGACTGGCGCGCTTATCAAAAGCTCAAATCGACCTACACTTCGGCGCTTTTGGAAGATTCTGATGCGCAAAGCCGCGTGCACACCACTTTTTCGCAAACGGTTGTGGGCACGGGAAGGCTTGCCTCTTCAAACCCGAATTTGCAAAATATACCTATTCGCACGGAAGACGGCCAAAAAATAAGGCAAGCTTTTGTTGCAAAGAAAGGTTTTAAGCTCATCTCGGCCGATTACAGCCAAGTGGAACTCAGGCTTTTGGCTGAGGTTGCCGACGTGAAAGCCTTAAAAGAAGCTTTCAACAAGGGTGTTGATATTCATGCTTTAACGGCAAGTCGTGTGTTTCATATTGACATTGACAAAGTCGATTCTTCAAAACGACGCGACGCAAAAGCCATCAATTTTGGTATTATATATGGTATTTCGCAATATGGTTTGGCTCGCCAGCTCGGCATTTCAAACGCAGAGGCCAAAGCCTATATCGACTCATATTTTGCCGCCATGCCGGAAATCAGGCAATATATGCAGCAAACAATTGATTTTGCCCACAAACACGGTTATGTCGTAACACCATTTGGCAGAAAATGTTTTATTTCGGGCATTAATGAGAGCAACAAACGCACGGCCTCATTTGCCGAGCGCGCGGCAATCAACGCCCCTATTCAAGGCGGTGCTTCGGATATTATAAAACTTTCCATGCGCAAAACAGAAAATCTTTTAAGACAGGGCGGTTTTCAAACCAAGATGTTGCTTCAAGTGCATGACGAGCTTGTGTTTGAGGCGCCTTTAGATGAGCTGCAAACCGTTCAGCCGCTCATTAAAAACGCAATGGAAAGTGTTGTTCAATTTGACATACCCTTTGTGGCCGAAGTCGGTTTTGGCGACAATTGGCGTGAGGCGCATTAGAAAGTTTCACAATTTTAAGACCATACCAAGTATGCCCGAAAGGACAAGATAAAATATGGCACTTTTCGGACAGACAAACATTAAGGTTAAAACAAGAGCGAAAACCACAAAATTTAAGATGTTATCGCCACATAAGGCCGCAATATGGTAAGCGGCAAACAAAATGAGCGCTGTTGCCGCAACCTGAAGCGCATTGAAAAAACTGTCTATACCCTCTTTTGATTGAAACTTCATCATAAGCTTCGAAACAGCAACAATCACTATAACAGAAGGGCAAATAAGACCAAGCGTTGCAACAACGCCGCCCAAAAATCCGCCAGCCTGAAAACCGGCAAAGGTTGCCATATTCACCCCGACAGCTCCCGGTGTTGATTCGGAAATAGCTATCATATCCGAAAGCTGAAAAACAGAAAACCAGCCGTATTTTTTGCTTAAGTCAAACAAAAAGGGAATTGTTGCGGCACCGCCGCCGATGGCAAAAAGTCCGATTAAAAAAAATTGATAAAACAATGTGATGTATATCATTTTTTAACCCTTTTAAAGCAAATGTCAAGACCATATAAACCAATTGCGCTCAGCACAACCAACACAGCGGAAAGCTTAAAGACAAACAGCTCGACAAGCGCCACACAAAAAATGGCGCAGGAAAGTCCTTTTTTAAGGTTTTTCTGCCATATTTTTGCAAGCAAATCAAACATAATTTTGCAAAGAAGCGCGACAACACCGATGCGCACACCGTTTAAAATATGCACCACGTTCGGATTTTCCATCATATGCTTAAAGAGCGATGCAATCAGCAAAATAATGATGACAGACGGCGTAACAACCCCCAAAGTTGCCGCAACGGCCCCCGCCGTTTTTTTGAGCTTATAGCCGCAAAATGTTGCAATATTGATGGCAATCACATCGGGGGTGCATTGTGAAAGTGCAAAAAAGTTCATCAGTTCGTCATTGCTGATCCATTTTTTCTTATCGGTCAGCTCATCCTTTAAGATTGCAAGCATCGCATACCCGCCGCCAAAGGTAAACAAGCCCGTTTTAAAAAAGCAAAAAAACAAATCAAGCAAAACACGCATTCAAAAATCTCCCGACGTTTATTTATACAAAACCGCGATTATATTAAAATATCATTGACAACCTGTTTTTGAATGAGAAAAAAATGAATATTGGTGTTTTAAACGATTCTTTTGATGGCGAAACGCGCGTGTCGGCCACACCGCAAACGGTTCAAAAATATGTTAAAGCCGGCCACAAAGTTTTGTGCGAAACTTTGTGCGGCTCAAAAGCCGGTTTTAGCGATTTGCTTTATCAAAAAGCCGGCGCACACATCAAAGACCGCGGCGAGGTTTTGACATCTGACATCATCTTATCTGTCGGCGCGCCGGCAGAGCAAGATTTTTCGGCGTTTCGTAAAAATCAGTGGTTTATCGGCAATTTAGGGCTTTCTTTTGCGCAAGCACAGCTTAAAGAGCTTGTGCAATCAGACATCGGCCTTATTGATTTGAGCAAAATGCCCAGAATCTCACGCGCGCAAAGTATGGATGTTTTATCTTCTCAATCGGCACTTGCCGGCTATAAAGCGGCCCTGTTTGCCATAGACTGCTTAAATAAAAGCGTTCCGCTTTTGATGACAGCGGCAGGAACTTTGCCTCCTGCTCAAGCGCTTGTTGTCGGTGCGGGTGTGGCCGGTTTGCAGGCGGCCTCAAGCTTAAAACGTATGGGCGCAAACGTCATTGCAAGCGATATCAGGCAGGAAACAATGAGCGAAGTGCAATCGGTCGGTGCAAAATTTACGCAAAACTTTTTTGAAGAACTCCCGACAAGCGATATTTTGATAACATGTGCATTTTCTTACGGAAAAAAAGCGCCCCTTTTGATTGATAAAGCCCATTTCAATTTGCTTCCCTTTGGCGCCGTTGCCATCGATTTATCCGGTGCAAATATCGAAAAAAGCGATGACAGGCCAGACATCTTTTTTGCCCAAGACAGGTTTTTTGAACGCAAAATTGCCCAATCTGCAAGTTTTTTGTTTGCAAACAATGTGTATCATTTTTTAAGCGCTTTTGACTTTTTTTCCGAGCATGCTGATTTTGAAGATGAACTTTTTTCGGCGGTTTGCATTTGTTTTGGCGGTTTTTTAAGAGGAAAAATCAGATGACCACCCTTTTTTTAATCAGCATTTTTGTTTTGTCCTGCCTCATCGGTATTTTGATTGCCAAAGACGTTACGCCGGCCCTTCATTCGCCCTTAATGAGCGTTTCAAACGCCATTTCGGGCATTGTCATCATCGGCGCACTGTCAAGTGCCGCTTATGCCAACGGTTTCAACACACAAGAAATCATCAGCCTTTTCGGGGTGTTTTTTGCAAGCCTTAATATTTTCGGCGGTTTTGTGATTTCGTGGCGAATGCTTCGTTTGTTTAAAAAAAGGAAAGAAAAATGATTGCGCACAATCTGCTTTACATCATCTATTTTATATCTGCTCTTTTGTTTATCGGCGCCACCCAAGGCTTGGCAACACCCAAAACCGCGTTGCGCGGAAATAATTTCGGCATATCGGGTATGGTTTTGGCCGTTTTTGCAACGCTTCTTGTTTTGCCCACACGAAATGATTTGGGCATTTTGCTGTTTGGTCTTTTGGCGGCGCTCGTCGGTGTTTTTTGGGCAAACAAAGTTCAAATTACAAAGCTGGCGCAAATGATTGCGCTTTTAAATGGTTTCGGCGGTTTGTCTTCCGTCTTGGTGGCTTTGGCACAGCTTGTCGGCGGCAAAGGTTACTCTTTTGATTTGGCTTTGGGCATAACCGCAGGCGGCATTGCTTTTTCGGGTTCGATGGTGGCTTATGTAAAATTTCAGGCACCAAATTTTTTGCCCGATCAGTTTGTGAAATTGCGCCATTTCATCACCATTTTAAGTTTTGCGGCCACCATCTTTTTTTGGGCATTGTTTGCCGTTTATCACCAAACAAATGCCCTTTTGATGCTTTCTGCGGCAAGTTTGGTGTTCGGTTTCGGACTCACTTTTGGCGTCGGTGGAGCGGATATGCCCATCGTCATTTCGCTTTTAAATTCCTGTTCGGGCTTTGCCGCGTCTGCTATTGGTTTTTCGTTTTCAAACATTGTCTTGATTATCACGGGTGCAATTGTCGGCACGAGCGGCCTTGTTTTGTCGCACAAAATGACAAAGGCTATGAATAAGAGCGTTAGTCAAGTGTTTTTTGGTGGCGGTCAAAACAAGCAAAAACTTGCACAAACAAATCAAATTGCAAAGGTTTCAAGCCCTGCCGATGCGGCTTTTTTAATGCAGAACGCAAACTTGGTTATTATTGTTCCGGGCTACGGTATGGCCGTGTCCGGCGCACAACACGCCCTTAAAACTCTTGCCGGTATTTTGGAAAACAAATATCACGTTCGGGTGAAGTTTGCCATTCATCCCGTTGCGGGCCGTATGCCCGGTCATATGAACGTTTTGCTTGCCGAAGCAAAAATTGACTATGACAAAGTGTTTTTGCTTGATGACATCAATCCTGATTTTGAAACAGCCGATGTGGCTTATGTGGTGGGTGCTAACGACATCACAAACCCAGCAGCAAAAACAGATCCTTCTTCGCCGCTTTTCGGTATGCCCGTATTAGATGTTTTTAAGGCAAAAACGGTCTTTTTTGTAAAGCGCTCAAGCGGCACAGGCTATTCGGGCGCTCAAAATCCGCTCTTTTTTGCCGAAAACACAATGATGCTTTACGGCGATGCAAAAAAAGTTACTGAAGAAATTATCGCTGATTTATGAAACACTTAGGCGCTTTTGCTTTTTGTTTTATGAACCAAAACAGGCTTTGCCTTTTTTTCAATGACTTTTTCGTTAATCACAACCTCGCTGACGCCTTTCATATCGGGAATTTCATACATCAAATCAAGCAAAATGCCTTCCATAATGGCACGCAAACCCCGCGCGCCTGTCTTCTTTTCAATCGCCATTTTGGCAATGGCGCGCATTGCCTCATCGGTTATGGTCAGCTTCACGTTTTCCATATCAAACAGCGCCGCATATTGCTTAAGCAAAGCATTTTTCGGCTCGGTTAAAACCTTCATCAAGGCTTGTTCATCCAAATCATTTAACGTGGCAATAATCGGCAAGCGACCGATAATTTCAGGAATAAGACCGTATTTGAGCAAATCTTCGGATTGCACATCTTTTAAAACCGTGCCGATGCCCGAACTGTCTTTGCTCGAAACTTTTGCACCGAAACCGATGGAAGTGTCTTTTCCGCGTTTTTCAATGATTTTTTCAAGTCCGGCAAACGCCCCACCGCAAATAAACAGAATGTTTGTTGTGTCCACGTGCAAAAATTCCTGCTGAGGGTGTTTTCGCCCGCCCTGCGGCGGAACATTGGCAATTGTCCCTTCAATAATTTTCAAAAGCGCCTGTTGAACGCCCTCGCCCGAAACATCGCGCGTAATCGATGGGCCGTCTGTTTTGCGCGTGATTTTATCAATTTCATCAATATACACAATACCGCGTTCAGCTTCTTCAATGTCATAATCTGCTGCCTGAACCAGCTTTAAGATGATGTTTTCGACATCTTCTCCGACATAACCAGCCTCGGTTAAAGTTGTGGCATCAGATATGGCAAACGGCACGTCCAAAATGCGTGCAAGCGTTTGTGCCAAAAGCGTTTTGCCCGAACCTGTCGGGCCGATGAGAATGACGTTTGATTTTGAAACCTCAACATCTTTGTGTTCTGTTTTACAGTTTAGGCGTTTGTAGTGGTTATAAACCGCGACAGACAAAACTTTTTTGGCCTCGTCCTGGCCAATGACATATTGATCTAAAAATTCTTTAATTTTCGAAGGGGTGGGAAGCGCACCTTCAAATATCGGAGCGTTCGATTTTTCTTGGCGCAATTCGTCGGCAACAATGTTGATGCAAACATCTATGCACTCGTCACAAATATAAACCCCGCGTCCGGCAATCAGCTTTTTCACTTCGTTTTGGCTTTTGCCGCAAAAAGAACAGCAGAGCGTTGCATTTTCATTTTCTTTATCTGTCATTTTTTCTTTCCTATTTTGTTTTAAGGCGGTTCGAAACAATCTCATCAATCAAACCGAACTTTTTTGCCTCAATCGGTGTCATAAAATTATCTCTGTCCATCGCTTTTTCAATGACCTTAAGAGATTGTCCCGTGTTTAAGGCATAAATTTCATTCAAACGTTTGCGCATATCCAAAATAAGCTTGGCCTGAATTTCAATGTCCGCCGCTTGGCCTTTTGCGCCGCCGGAGGGCTGATGAATCATAATCTGCGAATGAGGCAGTGAAAAACGCTTGCCCTTTGCGCCGCCTGCAAGCAAAAACGAACCCATGGAACATGCCTGCCCGATGCAAAGCGTTGAAACATCGCACGAAACATATTGCATTGTGTCATAGATGGCCATTCCTGAAGTAATGACACCGCCCGGAGAGTTGATGTATAAAAAGATGTCTTTTTTCGGATCTTCCGATTCTAAAAACAAAAGTTGTGCGCATACAAGAGACGAAACTTCGTCATTCACCTCGCCTGTTAAAAAAATGATTCGCTCTTTTAAGAGTCTTGAATATATGTCAAAGGAACGCTCTCCTTTTGAAGTTTGTTCCACAACCATCGGAATGAGCGAATTGTCATAAATTTGAGCACCGTTTTTTATCATCTTCCTTATCCTTCAGCAATTACGATTTTTTAACAAATATATTCTATATTTAATCAACAAATTGTAAATAAAAATATTATTTTTCAGTTTGAACGCGTTAAAAAAGCAGAAACAAATATGTTTGAAAAGAAAAACACCGAAAAATTGGACCCAATGAGCGCTTTGTTTGCTCGACACAAAACAAAGCTTGATAAAATTATGGACTTTGACCTTTTCGAAATTGTCGATTTAAATGGCCTTAAAGTTTTGAAATATCCTGAATTTGAGCCTTATCAAAAGGTGATTGATTCTTTGTGCGTTATTGACAATAACAGGCAAACAATGCCCCACCAAACGCAAAACTTAAAGGAAAACATTGTTAGCTGTTGCCGGCGGCAAGCTTTCTTGGAAATGCTATACGACAAAAGAGAACCGACAAAAGAAAGATTTTTGAACCTTGTTCAGGAAAAGCTGCTTCTTTGTCTTGTTAATTTGGTTTTAAAGCCTAAACTGCCCTTAAACCAAACGCTCTCGCGAGAGCAAATCAGTTTGGCTGAAAACACTTTCAAATCAATGCTCAAAAATGCTTAATTTTCTTTTTTCGGAGACAATTTCAAAACGGCAATATCCGGTGCGGCGTTAAGGCGTATCGGCGGCCCCCAATAACCCGCCCCCTTTGAAACAAAAAGTTTGGCTTTTTCTTGATATAATCCGCTCAAATAGCCGTCGTTGACCTGTTTTGTGATGTATTGAAACGGAAAAATCTGCCCGCCGTGCGTGTGTCCGGAAACTTGAATGTCAAACATATCCTGATTGAGCGTTTTAAAATCAGACGGCGAATGCGACATCAAAATTTTATATTCATCACCCACCTCTTCAAACGCACGTTCATACGAAACTCTTGCCGAACCAACATCAGGCACACCGGCAACAAAAACACCCGTATCTTCAAGTTTTTCACCGCTGTTGTGCAAAATCGTAAAGCCCAAATCAAAAAAAGCCACCATCCAAGAATATGGCCTGTGATAATATTCGTGATTGCCCAAACTCACATAAACCTTTTTCGCGCGGATTTTCTTGAGGTGTTTAATTTTTTTGAGCGCATGTTCGGGCTCGTCATCGGCTGTGTCGCCCACAAGCAAAACATAATCCGGATTTTGCGCGTTGATTTGCGCAATGATTTTGTTGATATGCCGCACCGGCGTTGACTGATTGATGTGAAAATCGCTTGCAACCACAATGTTCACAGGTTTTTTAACGCGCGCGTCCTGAATGTTCAGCGTGTAAACCTCGGGTGCTTTGTGCGCCTCATAAACCCCGTATAAACAAACGATAAGCGCAAAGGAGAGCGTGATGACGTTCAAAATGTTAATTGCACGCACATTATTCGGATTAAGGCTTTGATTTTTTGAGACAAAATAAATGATCTGCCAGATGATGTCGCGCACCACAATCATCAAAAACAAAACAAGCGCCAAACCCATCATAAAATAAAGCGTTTTGTATGAAATGTCATAGAATGTGCCGTTAAAAGCCGGCGGCAATTTGCGTATCAGCCGAATAAGAAGGGGCGAAAACCACGCCGCGCCGAGAAGCAAAAAAACAGCCGAACGCACCGGCCAGCCGAAGTTTGTGTATCCGACCATAACCTTATACGTTACGCCAATCGCGATAACAACAAAAACAAGCATCGTGATAAAAAACATTTTGAGCCTCATTTTAAATAGTCAACTCTTACACGGCAGCCGCATCGGCCTGTTCATCGGATTTTTTTCTGTATGTTCGTTTTTTTGTTTGAGGCTTTTCATCCGAGGGCAAAATTTCGCTTTCTTTAACCTCAACAATCTTAAGAGTCTTTTTCTTGTAAGAAAGCGGTTTTTGCGTGATGGCTTCTTCGGCGTTTAAGTTTTCTTTCTCATCTGTGGCGGTTTTTTCTTCAAAGGGCTGTGCTGCCTCTTGCTGCGAAGGATTTGGCTGTTGAGATTGCGCATTGTTTTTGCGTTCGTTAATCTCTGTTACAATTTTACGATAATGCTCGGCATATTGGCGAAAAACCTCCATCTCAACATAGTTTCCGCCCGAGTGTGCCTCTTTGGCAAGATCGTTGTATCGCTTAATCAAATCAAGCGCCGTACCGGAACATTTTCCTGCCGGACTGAGACTATCAAAGCGATAGTTCAAATTATACATATTGTTGTTATTGTTTCTATATTTATTGTTGTTTTTTTTCATCATTAAACACCACAAAATTAAAGCGTTCACGCTTTTGTTAAAAAAGTCAAAATCATTTAAAATCGGAAATAAGACATGCAAAACCAAAATTCAACTTCTGCAAACATCTTGCGCACAATCTACACCATTAAAACAACAATTGCAAGTGTTTTTATTTTTCCTTTGAAAAAACGACAACGCGCGCGATACCGGCCAAATCGAAAAGTGTTGTAACATATTCAAGACCTTGTTTTTCAAATGTTTTTTTAACATCTTGCATTTGGCCACACCCGATTTCAAGTAAAAGATATCCTTTATTTTTTAACAAATGCGGGGCAAGTTTTGCAATCTGAACATAACTTTCAAGGCCGTCATTGCCACCGTCGAGCGCAACCCAAGGATCAAACAGCCAAACTTCTTTTTCAAGTTTTTCAATGTCAGCGGTTTTAATGTAGGGAGGATTCGAAACAATCAAATCAAACGGATGTTCAAAAATGCTTAAAAAATCGGCATCAAACCAGCTTTTGCAAACAAGTTTGCACCTTTTTTCAACACCGAGCGCTTCGGCATTTTTTTTGCACACGTTAAGCGCTTTTTTTGAAACATCAACACCAACGCCCTTCAAAGCCGATATTTCCCTTAAAAGCGAAAGAAGCACACAGCCCGAACCGACACCAAGCTCAAGGGTGTTTTCAAACCCGTTTTGCTTTGCAAGCTTAATTGCCTTTTCAAGCAAAATCTCCGTTTCCGGACGCGGCGACAGAACATCAGATGAGGTTAAAAAAGTATATTTATAAAAACTTTTCAGACCGATAATTTTATCTATCGGTTCATGATTGAGACGTCGCTGAACGTGATTTTCAAGCTCTTTTTGAGATTGAGGCGGAATGCAAATGCCGGACGTAACCGAATTGGGATCTACATTTAAAATGTTTGCGATTAAAATACGTGCTTCCAATCGCGGTGAAGAAACGCCGGCAGAAGCAAGCCGCTGAACCAAATTTTCAAAAATCGAACAATTTGCCATTTTTTCACTCGGCTGCCATTTTTGCCTTCACGGCTTGGCTTAATTTTTCAAGCGCGCGTTTTTCGATTTGGCGCACACGCTCGCGGCTGATGTCAAATTTTGCCCCGATTTCATCTAATGTTAGGGGATTTTCGGTGAGCACATGATTTTTCAAAACAAACTGCTCGCGCTCGTTTAAGGCGCTCAAACATTCAAACAAAATCTTGCGGCGCATCAACGCTTCCTGTTTGCCGGCAAGTTTGCCTTCAATATTTTCTCTTGAATCGGAAAGCATATCGATGTGTTCTTTCATTTCTTCATCTGAGGTGGCATAAACGGGCGTATTAAGCGATTTGTCGCCAAGCATTCGCCTGTTCATCTCAACAACATCTTTTTCTTCCACCACCAACTCATGCGCAATTTGTTTGACAACCTGCGGCTCAAGTTCTTTATTTTCATAAATGCCAAGCTTCGCCTTGAGGCGTCCGAGATTATAAAAAAGTTTTTTTTGCGCCGCAATCGTGCCGATTTTCACAAGCGACCAAGAGCGCAGAATATAATCATGAATCGCGGCTTTAATCCACCAAAGGGCATAGGTTGCAAGCCTGACCTTTTTGTTTGGATCAAATTTTTTGACCGCCTGCATCAGCCCGATGTTGGCTTCAGATATCATATCCGACATCGGTAAGCCATAGCGTCGGTATGTTAAAGCAATTTTTGCCGCCAGTCTTAAATGCGACGTAATCAATTTTTGCGCCGACTCCAAATTGCCGTTTTTCACAAAATCATCAATCAAACGGCTTTCTTCCGCCTCGCTTAAAACCGGAAATTTCTTGATTTGTTCCAAATAAGAGCCAAGACCGTCATCAATGGCGACGACGGGCAGATTTTTGTTTTGATTGACAACAACTAAATCTTTGCGCTCACTCATATTTTTTCTCAAGGATAGATGAAGAAAACACGTTCGTAATCTTGCTCGTTTTGTTCCAAATTGATGATGTCGGCCTTAAAATTGTCCATGTAGGGATACACAACAATATCTATCGGATTCTTTTTTTCATTTTTTTGCCGGCAGACCAAGATGTCAGCCTCATCAATTTGTTTATTGATTTTAATCATCATCAGCGCACTGGCCGTGTGATATGCTTTTTGATAGTCAATGTTTTGAACATCAACTTCCTCAAAATCGGAAATGCGCGCAAGCTTTAAGGCTTTGTCGCGTTTTTGCATAATTGAAAGCGCCGGCTTTTTGCTCAAATAAGTCTCAATCGTGCCAAGCGCCTTTGATTTGAAAAGCGCATCATCACAAGAGGGCCGCTCAATCGTCTTGACTTGCCCGAGCCGGTTGAACGCAAAATCATCGGCACACACAGCGGTTGTGAACGGCAAAAGTGCGTATAGTAAAATGGGCAAAAGTTTTTTCAAATATAAACTCCTTTAAAAATTAACCGATTTCGGTGTTCGCGGAAACGGCAGAACATCACGAATGTTCGAAATTCCCGTAACAAGCATCATCATTCGTTCAAAACCAAGCCCGAAACCCGCATGCGGCACCGTTCCGAACTTGCGCGAATCGAGATACCACTCGTAGTCTTTGACATTCATACCAAGCTCTTGAATGCGTTTTGTTAAAACATCATAACGTTCTTCACGTTGTGAACCGCCGATAAGTTCGCCGATTCTCGGCACCAAAACGTCCATTGCGGCAACTGTTTTGCCGTCATCGTTCAAGCGCATATAAAAAGCCTTGATTTCTTTAGGATAGTTATACACAATCACCGGTTTTTTGAAGTGTTCTTCCGCCAAAAAGCGCTCATGCTCGGTTTGCAAATCAATGCCGTATTCGGGCGCATACTCAAACTTTTTGCCCGATTTTTTCATCAGCTCGACAGCTTCGGTGTATGTAACGCGTGCAAAGCTGTTGTGAACGATGTTTTCAAGCGTTTGTTTCAAGGTCGGATCAACAAATTTTTCAAAAAGCTGCAAATCTTCATCGCAGTTTTCCATAATGTGTTTGGTGCACGTGCGCACCATGTCTTCGGCAATGTCCATATCGTCAAAAATGTCTGCAAATGCCATTTCCGGCTCAATCATCCAAAACTCGGCGGCATGGCGCGGCGTGTTGGAATTTTCGGCACGGAAAGTCGGCCCAAAAGTGTATATGTCGCCAAGGGCGCAGGCATACATCTCACCGTTTAGCTGCCCCGAAACGGTTAAATGCGCGGGTTTACCGAAAAAGTCTTGTCCATAATCAACAGCCCCTTCTTTTGTTTTTGGCAAATTGTTCAAATCAAGCGTTGTAACCTGAAACATTTCACCGGCACCTTCGCAATCGGAACCCGTGATAATCGGCGTGTGCACATAAGAAAACCCTCTTTCGTGAAAGAATTTATGAATGGCAAACGACAATTCCGAACGAATCCGAAATGCGGCACCGTATTTGTTTGTTCTTGGGCGAAGATGAGCAATGCTGCGCAGATATTCGTCCGTCATTTTTTTCTTTTGAAGCGGAAAGTCATCGGGCGCAATGGCATATATTTCAATGTTTTTGGCCTTAATTTCAAATTTTTGATTGCCGCCGATTGATGAAACCAAATCACCCCTAACTGCCAACGATGAGCCTGTGGATAGTTTTTTGATTTCCTCATAATTTTCAAGTGTGTTCAACGCAATCACCTGCATATTTTTAAGGCAGCTGCCATCACCGACTTCAATAAACGAAAAATCTTTAGAATCGCGGCGCGTTTTTACCCAGCCTTTAATCAGCACATTTTCCTGCGCACAAGTCGAACGCAGCAAATCAGCAATCTTCGAACGTTTTAACATATTCAAAATTTCCTTATCTTCCAAAAAAATGTTTTTAAACCTTATGCACTATACATCAACAAAGTTTTGTTGTCCAGCATTGACAACAAAAAATATTTGTATAATTATAGACGTATCTTTTAACCAATTTTTTTTAGCGGAGTTTAACGAAATGAAAAAAATTTTTACAACACTTGCAGCCATCACCGTGCTTTCAGCTTGTCAGGCCGACATCAACACCAACCAATACGGCACAAGCTCGGTGGGCAGAGCGGCAGCGGCAAGTCCCTGCTCGGTTATCAGTGTGCGTCAAGTTAATGTTAAGTCGGACAACAACGCGGGAATGCTTTTGGGCGCTGTTGCCGGCGGTGTCGGCGGATATGCCATCGGCAGCGGCAAAACGGCACACAATTTGGGCGCCATCGGCGGTGCGGCACTTGGCGGCTATGCGGGCGACAAAGCTCAAGGTGCTTTATCATCGCAAACCGGCTATGAATATGTTGTTCGTTTGGACAATGGTCAGGTGATGACCTTAACGCAAGGCACAGATGTTTTGCTTTCACCGGGACAAAGATGTATGATTTTGCTCGGCAACCCCTCAAGGCTGATTGCTTACTAGAATTCTTTTCTTAAAAAAATAAGGCCTTTCGAAAGAAAGGCTTTATTTCACCCAACGAATGGCATTTGCGCAATCTTGCTGCGACATACCTTTAATGCGGCATCGGTTAACAATGATGTTCGGGATTTTATCCACATTATAACAGCCTTTCCCAAGAAGCGCATATTTTCGAAATTGCGCTTTGGCTGGGGCAACATTGTCAAAGCTCAACGGTGTTTCCATATCCGGCCACTTTAAGCGATAGCTGATGTTGGAAATGTTTTCTTTCATCGTTGAATAAACATAAAACTTCATATCGCAGGTAATTGAACCGTTTAAGTTTTTGGAAATTTTGAAATCGCGCAAAGCAAGCCTTATTTCTTGCGTATTGCTTGCCAAATCAGCCCTTGAGCTTTGCTTGACAGATTCAATTCTGACGTTTTCTTTTAACTCGCCACGCGCCTCAATATTATCTTGACGCGCCTTTTGTGAAACCAAATTTGTCGGTGCCAAACGCTGATTTTGCGAATCCGAACCGTCAACACTAAAAAGCTGGGCGCTGGCCGAAGCGCTTAAAAACGCAATCGACAGCCCAAAAGCGAGGCTGCCGATTTGTATTTTTGATTTCAAACAACTTTTTTCCATCATCGATTCTTATTTGATATTACTCAAAATCTCGTTCGTTTTTTCAAAATTTTCCGAAACAGCCTTTTTGAAATTTTCAATAGCCTCCTTTTCGGCTTCTTCGGCAGCTTTCTCTTCGGTTTGCTGCTCGGAATATGAAATTTCCTTAAATGTGCCGTAATATTCCGGATTTTGAGGTGTTACGTGCGAAAACAGCTCGGCACAACCTGACCTTGAGCGCAAGGCATCTGCCCGCCCACGACGCGACGTGCCTGTCGTTTCTTGTCCCAAGAAAGAGCACTCTGACACGTTAAAGCGCATCGCATCAAGCAAAACAAAGCATTTTTCCGTTTCAACCGTTCCTTGAACGCTGATTTGCTTTAATGAGCCGAGTGCCGGAAGCTCAACGCTTGAGAGAACGTTTCCGAGAGCCTTTTGTGCCGCTTTTTGTGCAGCCGCATTTTTTGCTTTTTTACCCTCAACCTCTTCTTGCTCATCATCTTCAGCTAAAAACAGGTCGGAAACAGTATCGGTCCAACCGAAATCAATTTTTGCCTGACGCAAATTAAACGGCGTGCGATTGTAAAAAGTTACCACATATTGGCAAGATGCTACAACATCTTCAGCATTTTTAACCGGTGTAATATCGTGAATTTTAAACAAAATGGCATTGGGCTTTTCTTGCAATTCGGCCGAAGTTTCAGCTTTTTGTTCTTTTGCGACAGCCTTTTCGGCAGTTTGAGCTTATGCCTGATCAATCAAAAGCAAAGCCGAAGGCACCAAGAAAAATGATGTTTTAAACAACTGTTTCATATTTATCCCTTTCTTAAAATAAAGTTCGCTTCCTACGTTATACAACGCCGTTACTTAATTTTCCTTTAATTTTTTTAAAACACGCAAAAAATCAGACCACGCTTTGGCTTTTTGCGCCCCGTTTCGAAGCAAAAAAGCAGGATGAAAGCTTGCAAGAGCGGGAATCTTCTTTTTTACGGACACGCCATATTCAAGCCATTGGCCGCGAAGCCGCGAAATCGAATCGCTGTTTTCCAAAAGCGCATTTGCAGCACTTCCGCCCAAAAGCAAAATAATCTTCGGCTCAATCAGCTCAATCTGACGCTTTAAAAAAGGCAAACACACCGCAACTTCCGCATCTGTCGGGGTTCTGTTGCCGGGAGGCCGCCACGGCAGAACGTTTGTGATGTAAACCTCATCGCGTTTCAAACAAACGGCATGCAACATTTTTTCCAAAAGCCTGCCGCTTCGTCCGACAAAAGGAAGCCCAAGCCTGTCTTCATCTGCGCCGGGAGCTTCGCCGATAATCATCAAAGAGGCGTGCTCATTGCCCGCGCCGAACACGGTTGATTTGGCCGTCAGTTTTAGGCCGCAGCCTTCAAATGAAGACACAACTTCTTTGAGCTCGGAAAGCGTTTTGGCGCTCCCTGACAATTCACGCGCGTTTTGACGCGAGGCAATCATATTTTGCGCCAAATCCGTTGTGGCCTGCCGCAAAAAAGGCGGCGGACTTTTTTGTTTTTCGGTTTGAATTTTGAGAGGCTCATTGCCGCAGATTTCACTTAAGCCGGCTTCAATATACCACTTCAAAACACTTTCTATGTTAAGCTGACTGTCCATAGAAAACAATATATCACAAGAAAGATTTTCATTTCAAGTCAAACAAATTATTTTTTGTATCATTTTTGAATTTTTTATTGAAGTTTGGTTTAATTTGACGATATAATAGGTAAAATTTAACGAAACGGTTGAGAAAATGAAAATTTTATATGCTCTTGTGCTTGTTTTGAGCCTTGCTTTTTTTAATTCCTGCGGCGAAAAGTTTTTGTTTCGAAAAAACTTTGAATCCGAGTATGTTCTTTCCGCCGCACCGACGAAAATTGAAGATACCGTTTACGGAACATATTTGGCCGGAAGAGTTGCACATATGCGCCAAGATTATAATTTGGCGGCCAACTATTACATCAAATCAATTGAGCTCGGCACCGAAAACAATGCCTTGCTTGGCAGTGTTTATCTGCTTCTTGCTTCCGAAGGACGCATCGATGAGGCCGCGATATATGCCAATCAGGCACTTTCAAAAGGCGACAAAAGCAATTTGATTCGTTTCATTTTAATGAGTGAGGCAATGAGCAAAAATAAATATGATGACGCTTATGCTCAAACGCTTGCCATTGAAGACAGACCTTTTAAAGAATCGCTGTTGCCGCTGTTTCAGGGGTGGATTTTTGCCGCGCAAAATGATGAGCAAAAAGCGCTTGAAAGCATCACTTCTTTGAAAAAAGACAAGAACTTTTTGCCGATTTACTATATGCACCGCGGTATGTTGTATGATTATTTCGGAAAGCCCGACAAGGCTTTGGAAGCTTTTGAAACGCTTGTCGGTGATGAAAAAATGCCGCTTTCCGTGCATGGCCTTGAAATCATCGGCAATTTTTACATCAGAACCGGCAAAAAAGATGAAATTGTTGCACTCGTTAAGAAATATTACAAACAAAATGCGCAAGCACCCGTCCTTAAAACTCTTTATCAGCAGTTTGAAAGGCAAAATGCACAAGCGCTGCCAAAATTGATCGACACCCCGCAAAAAGGCTTGGCAGAAGCCGTTTTTAGCGTCGGGACGATGTTTCGCGGCTATCAAAACGATGTGGCGCAGCTTTTTTCTTCGCTTGTGCTTTATCTGAACAGCGATTTAGACGCTGCGCGCCTTTCTTCGGCTGATTTGCTCGGAAGTTCCCAGCGTTTGTCAAAAGCCATTGAGGAATATGAAAAAATCGGTGATGTTTCGCCTTTATATTATGTCGCGCAGCTCAAAATTGCCGAAAGCTATATGCTTCAAGAAGAACAGGAAAAAGCTTTCACGACGCTGCAAAATCTGCTCAAAAAACACCCCGAAGATGAGCATATTATGTTTCGTTTGGGCGAACTCAGCCGTGTGATGGGCAGATACCAAAACGCCGTTTCTTATTACCGGAAAGCACTGGAAGAAAACGGTTATGATGCGAAAGCAAGCTGGATTGTTTATTATGCTTTGGGAATTGCTTTTGAAAGACAGGGCGATTGGGAAAAAGCGGAAAATGCCCTTAAAAAAGCCTTGGATTTGAGCGCAAGGCACCCGATTGTTCTGAATTATTTGGGATATTCCTGGCTTGAACGCGGCACAAACTATAATGAGGCACTGTTTATGATTTTTGAAGCCCATCGTGCTCACCCCGAGGACGGACATATTACGGACAGTCTCGGCTGGGCTCTTTATAAAATGGGAAACTATGATGAAGCCGTCAAACTGCTTGAGCGTGCCTCGGCTTTTTTGCCATCAAACGCCGTTGTCTTCGACCATTTGGGCGACGCATATTGGCAGGTCGGCCGCAAAGCAGAGGCAAAATTTCAATGGAAGCACGCCCTTTCGGCAAAAGATGATAAAGATGACATCAACACCAACGAGATTTTGCAAAAAATTGAAAACGGTCTTGAAAAAGCCACCCCCATTCCTTTTAACGAACAACTCTTAATTGAGCGCTTGCGAACCATTGATCCGACAATTTAAGTCTTCAATCGCAAATTTTTTATATAAGCTTTGTTGAATTGACAAATGTGCTTATTATTTAAACCTGAAGTTTTATAAACTTTAAGGTGATGTGCTATGAGCAAAAAAACAATCGGACTTTTGTTTGTTTTCATGATTTTGGCGTCTTTTCTTGCCGGAGCTGCCGCGGTTCGTTTTGCAGATAAAAAATTTCTTGCAAAAGAGCAACCTCTACATAATCAGGAGGCCTTACTTTCTTTTCAAACCGAAAGCGTAAACCCGCAAGACGTGCCTTTCACAAAAAAATACATCGGCTATGTATTGCCCAAGCATGAGGTTTTTGTTCAGCCTTTTATCAGCGGCTTCATTCAAAAAGTTGAGGTAAGCGGCGGCCAGAAAGTTAAAAAAGGCGATTTGCTTGTTACGTTAAAACAAGACGAATACAAAGCCTCACTTGCAAACGCTTATGCAAACACGCTTCAAGCCGAAGCTGATTTTCAAAATCAGGAATCATATTTTGCACGCATTCAAAAAGCCTCAAAATCTGTTTCAGCTTCGGAATTTGAAGCGGCAAAAGCTTCGTATCTTGCTTCAAAAGCCGCTTTAGAGGCCTCAAAAGCCGCTTATGATTTGGCAACGGTGAACTATGATTACACGTTTATTTATGCGCCCATTGACGGAATTGTCGGTGATGTATCCTTAACCGAAGGCAATTATGTTTCCCCCGCCTCCGGCGCGCTTTTTTCCATTGTGCAATATAGCCCCATGCGCGTTGTGTTTTCAATTTCCGACAAAGAATATTTGGATGAGCTTAAAAAAAATCGGCCGTTCGAAGACGAAACACTCACATTAGAGCTTCCAAACGGCGACATTTTCACCGAAACCGGACATTTTGCCTATACAGACAACCGTTTAAACAAAGCCACAACATCTATGGCCGTTTATGCCGATTTTGAAAATGTGGGCAAAATTTTAACGCCGAACACCTATGTCAATGTGCTCTGCACCAAAATTTTCAAAAATGCGCTGACACTTCCCAAAAGCATTGTCGATTTAGAAGAAAACGGCAATTTTATATATCTGATTCGCAATGATGTTGTGAGCAAAGCTCAAGTTGAAATTCTGGCTTCAAAAGACGACAGCTTTATTGTTAAAAACACTTTGCAAAAAGATGATAAAATCATTCTCGAGCAGGTGAGCTCCTTTGAAATAAACAAACACGCTGTTTCAAAGGAGAAGATTTGATGTTTTCAAAAATTTTTATTGATCGTCCGCGTTTTGCCATTGTTGTTTCGATTGTGCTTGTTTTGCTCGGATTGCTTGCCTTGGCTGTTTTGCCCATTTCGCAATATCCTTTAATCACACCGCCGCAAATTTCGCTTAAAACAACCTATCCGGGGGCAAACGCCGAAGTTTTGGTTGACACGGTTGCCGCCCCGATTGAAAACAAAATCAACGGTGTTGAAAATATGCTTTATATGAGCTCAACATCAGATGACAGCGGCAATTATAACTTAACGGTAACATTTAATGTTGGGGCTTCGCCCGATATGTCGCAGGTTAAGGTTCAAAACCGTTTGCAGCAGGTAACCTCCGAACTTCCAAGTGTTGTGAACGAACAAGGCATTGATGTTTCCACAAGAAACCCGAATATTTTGGGGTTTTTGGTTCTGCGCTCGCCCAAAGGCACCTATTCAAACCTTTATTTAAGCAATTACGCTTATGAAAATCTTAAAAATCCGCTCGCACGTGTTGACGGAATCGGCGATATTTTAATTTTCGGACCGCAATACAGTATGCGCATTTGGCTCGACACAGAGCAGCTGACCGCTCTTAATTTAAGCGCCGACAGCGTTATTGAAGCTGTTAAAACGCAAAACGTTCAGGCATCGGTCGGAAGCATTGGCGCGGCCCCCGCCGAGGAAGGCAACACAATGGTTTTATCTTTAAACGCCAAAGGCCTGCTCACAAGCGTTCAAGATTTTGAAAACATTGTTGTGGCAACCGATGAAAACGGCGGCTTAATTTATCTTAAAGATGTTGCAAAGGTTGAGCTCGGTGCCGACAGCTACGGCATAGAATCTTCTTTCAAAAATGCACCTGCCGTAATTATTGCCTTAAATCAAACACCAAATTCAAATGCGCTTAACATCATGAAAAATATCAAAAAAGAAGTGGACACGCTTTCAAAAAGTTTTCCGCCCGATATGAGCTTTGAGGTGGCATACGATTCAACAGAATATGTTTCGGCATCAATAGAAGGCATCATTGAAACGCTTGTCATCACTTTTTCGCTTGTGGCGCTTGTAACATTCGTGTTTTTGCAAAAATTCACCACAACGCTTATTCCGCTTTTCACCATTCCCGTTTCGCTGATTGCAACCTTTATCGTTGTCTATCTTCTTGGTTTTGATGTTAATGTTTTAACGCTTTTTGCTTTTATTCTTGCCATCGGTCTGGTGGTTGATGATGCCATTATCGTTGTCGAACGCGTTGAATATTTGATGGAAAAAGAACAGCTGAACGCCTATCAAGCCTCGGTTAAAGCAATGAGCCAAATTTCAAGTGCCATTGTCGCCACAACGTTTGTTTTGCTTTCAATTTTTATTCCGGTCGGCTTGATGGCGGGCATCACCGGCAAAATTTATCAGCAATTTGCGGTGGCTATTGCAACATCTGTTGTTTTTTCGGCAATCAACGCCTTAACATTAAGCCCGGCTCTTTGCGCCATTTTTTTGAAAGATGTGCTCAAAAAAAAGAAAAACCGTTTTTTTGAACTTTTCAACAACGGCTTATCATATTGTGAGCAAAAATATATCTTTTTTGTTACATTCTTTTCTTCAAAGCTTTTTCGAACCGTCTTTTGCGTTTTGGGTGCCGTTTTACTGATTTTTTTGGCTTTTAAGTTTACCCCAACCTCGTTTTTGCCTGAAGAAGACCAAGGCATTATCTTTTCAAGCGTTCAGCTTTCAAACACCGCCCCTTTGAACAAAACACAAGACGTTTTGCATAAATTATCCGCCGCCGTGATGAAAAAAGAAGGTGTGGATTTTGTGGTTACCGTCGCCGGCTACAATCTTCTCGGCGGGCAAGGCGAAAATGTGGCCATGGCGGTTATCGGTCTGAAAAACTGGAACGAGCGCAAAACAAAAAATTTATCTGCCGCAGCCATTGCCGCAAGTTTAACAAAAGAATTTTCCGCACAAAAAGAAGCAAGCATCAACTTTTTTGAACCGCCTGCCATTCCGGGAATGGGACAAGCGGGCGGTTTGACTTTTGAACTTTTGGCTCTTGATGGGGCGACAACGCCAGATGAACTTTACGACAAACTTCAGCTTTTGCTTGAAAAACTGAACGCTCTGCCCGAAATTGAATATGCATTCAGCACTTACACTTCCGACACACCACACGCTTATCTTGATATCAATCGAACCAAGCTTGAAAGTTTTAATGTTCCGGTTTCAAACTTGTTTGGCGCCCTGCAAAACAATTTGGGTTCGCGCTATGTCAACAATATGACCTTAAACGGACAAGTCAATAAGGTGATTGTTCAGGCAGATTTTGCTTACAGACGCAATTTGGAAGATGTTGAAAACATTTATGTCAGCTCAAGAGCGGGTGAAAAAATCAGGCTCAAAAGTTTTGCAAACATCAAAACAGAGGTTAGTCCGAAAATTATATCACGCTACAACCTTTACAGCGCGGCTTCCATAAATGCACAAAGTGCGCAAGGCTTTTCAAGCGGAACGGCCATTGACGGCATTATCAAAACAGCAGCGCAATATTTGCCGAAAACATTTTCCCTTGCGTGGACCGGCCTGTCGCTTCAAGAAATTGAAGCGCGGGGCTTGGCGGCTGTTTTGATTGGTATGGCGCTTGTTTTTTGTTATTTGTTTTTGGTTGCGCTTTATGAAAGCTGGCTGCTTGCGTTTTCGGTTATGTTTTCAACGGTTTTTGCCATTTTGGGCGCGTTTGTCGGTTTGCATCTTATGGGCGAAAATTTAAGCATATATGCTCAGCTCGGCCTGATTATGCTCATCGGACTTGCCGCCAAAAACGCCATTTTAATTGTGGAGTTTACCAAAAACTACCGCGACGCCGGTTACAGCATTTTAGAAGCCTCGCAAAAGGGTGCGGCCGAACGATTCAGAGCCGTTTTGATGACAGCCTTAACCTTTATTTTGGGGATTTTTCCGATGCTTATCGTTAAAGGTGCCGGCGCGGCCTCGCAGCGCGCCATCGGCACATCGGTTTTCTTCGGTATGATTGCGGCAACCTTTGTGGGCATTATTTTTGTTCCGGCTTTGTTTGCCTTTTTTGAAACCTTAAAAGAAAAATTTGCGCCTCAAAATGCGGGAGAAGAAAAAAATGCTTAAGATTTTAATTTTTGTTGTTTTGTTCGTGAGCGGATGCACGGTTGGTCCCGATTTTGAAAAAAAAGACGTGTATGAAGATGTGCAAATTGCGCAAAGCCTTAAATTAAACGGGTGTGGCTTAAAAATCGAGCCGACGTGGTATCACGATTTTCAAGACGAAACCCTCAATGCACTCATTGAGCGCGCAAGCGCATCAAACCCTTCCGTTTTAATCGGCATTGAACGGTTAAGACAGGCACGAACCGCTCTTTTCATATCAAAAACACAATATCTTCCCGCATTCAATGCTTCCGGCTCTTATGATTATATGAAAGCAAGCGACAACACACCTTTAAGCGCCAACACAAACTATTTTTCGGTCGGCTTCGACGCTTCGTGGGAAATTGATTTGTGGGGCGCCGGACGGCGATTAAATGAGAGTTTATCAGCCAAGACTCAAGAAGCTTATTACTCTATGCAAAACATCACCGTTGCCATTGTCGCCGAAACGGCAAACACCTATTTTTTGCTTAAAACAAATCAGGAAAAACTGCGTATTGCACAAAACAATCTAGCTCTTCAAAGCGATATTTTCAAAAGCATACAAGACAAATATCTGGCCGGACTTGAAGATGAAGCCGCTTTCAGACAGGCAAAATATTTGCTTGAAGACACAAAGGCAAAAATTTTTGCATTAAAACATCAACTTAAAGCATATCAAAATGCGCTTGCGGTTTTAACCGGTAACTTGCCCGAAAATTTGCCCGAAGGTGTTTTCAAAACCACAAACAACCCCATTAAAAAAGCGTATCGTTTTGAAAAAAACAAGCTTTACGATTTGCCCGTTGACATCATCAGAACACGGCCCGATGTGAAGGCTCAAGAAAAAGCGATGGTGGCACAAAATGCGGCCATCGGGCAAGCTGTTGCCGCCGTTTATCCGAACGTTTCCGTCAGCGCACTTTTCGGGTTTCAATCAAGCGCCGGTTCCAAACTTTTCAACTCATCTGGCAAAACTTATGGCTACGAGCCCTCTGCCGTTTTGCCGATTTTCCATTGGGGTGCTCTTGAAAAACAAATTGAACTGGAAAAACAAAAAATGGCGGAAACTTATCAAAATTATCGCCAAACACTTTTGAATGCGGTAAGCGAGCTTTCAAACGCCATCGACGCCGTGCAAAAAAGCTATGCACAAAATCGTTTTCAGCAAAATGCAACAAACAATATGCGCAAAGCTTTTTCGGCCATGCGCAAAAAATATGAAAGCGGTTTGATAGAATATGCCGCATTGCTCACAACTGAGCAAAATTTGCTTTCTTCAGAAATGGCTCTTGTTGAAAGTAACGGTTCTGTTTATCAAAACATTATTGCTTTTTATAAAGCAACCGGCGGCGGATATAATCAATAAAAAAACAGGAAAACATCAATTTTAAGGTGGTTTTTTTGGCTTTTGAGCAAAAAATGGTTAATTTTTTTGGGTATAAAAAGCAAAAAAAATCCAAACAAAACCGTTTTCTGCTATCTTAAGGGCACAAGAAAAACAAATCGCTCAAAGGAACTTTAAAATCATGGAAGAAAACGAAATCAATTCCGCCGTTCAGACGGCCGAAAACATCACCCCCACCGGCATTTGCGAAGAAATGCGCCGCTCATATTTGGATTATGCCATGAGTGTGATTGTCTCGCGTGCGTTGCCCGATGTGCGCGACGGTTTAAAACCGGTTCACCGCCGCATTTTATACGGCATGTATGAAAACGGCTATGACAGCACAAAACCATATCGTAAATCGGCGCGTATTGTCGGCGATGTGATGGGTAAATATCACCCCCACGGCGACAGCTCGATTTATGAGGCAATGGTGCGTATGGCTCAACCCTTTTCAATGCGTTTAACACTTGTTGACGGACAAGGCAACTTCGGTTCGATGGACGGCGACAGCGCGGCAGCCATGCGTTATACGGAAGCAAGGCTTGCAAAAGTTTCGCAAAAACTGATTGATGACATTGAGTTTGACACCGTCAACTTTATGCCGAACTATGATGAATCGCTTGAAGAACCGACCGTTTTGCCTGCGCGTTTTCCAAACCTTTTGGTCAACGGCTCAAACGGCATTGCCGTCGGTATGGCTACCAATATGCCGCCGCATAATTTGGGCGAGGTGATTGATGCTTGCTGTGCTTATATCGACAATCCGGACATCAC
Source organism: Alphaproteobacteria bacterium (assembly GCA_017445475.1). Classification (GTDB taxonomy): domain Bacteria; phylum Pseudomonadota; class Alphaproteobacteria; order RF32; family CAG-239; genus UBA1254. The sequence goes on along the minus strand of JAFSUB010000009.1, from coordinate 13,664 downwards.
ACCCGACGAGCTGATTTCGATTGTTCCGGGGCCGGATTTTCCGACAGGCGGCCTCATTTTGGGACAAACGGGCGCCAAACAGGCCTATTTAACCGGACGCGGTTCGATTATGATGCGTGCCAAATGCACCATCGAAGAAATCAGAAAAGACAAAGAAGCGATTATTGTTCACGAAATTCCCTATCAGGTCAACAAAGCGGCGCTTGTTCAACGCATTGCAGAGCTTGTCAAGGAAAAACGCGTTGAGGGCATTTCGGACATCAGAGATGAATCCGACCGTCAGGGTGTGCGTGTTGTTATTGAAATTAAAAAAGACTTTCAATCTGATGTTGTGTTAAACCAGCTTTACAAATACACCCCGCTTCAGACAAGCTTTGGCATGAATATGCTTGCCATCAATCACGGTCGCCCGATGATGCTCACCTTAAAAGACATTATCGGTGCGTTTGTTGAGTTCAGGGAAGATGTTATTCGCCGCCGCACAATTTATAAGCTTGGCAAAGCGCGCGACAAGGCGCATATTTTGGTTGGGCTTGCCATTGCGGTTGAAAATTTGGATCCGGTCATTGAGCTTATTCGCACCGCACCAAACCCGAATGATGCAAAAGATGCTCTTGTCTCGCGCGATTGGCCGGCAGGTGATGTTGAGGCTTTGGTCCAGCTTATAGATGAACCGGATCATAAAGTTGAAAACGGCATTTACCGTTTGTCGGAAGACCAAGCTAAAGCGATTTTGGATTTGCGCTTGCAACGCTTAACCGGCCTTGAGCGCGACAAAATTCACGACGAATTAAGAAGTTTGGGCGAAGACATTAAAGAATTTTTATCTGTTCTTGCAAGCCGTGAAAAGCTTTATGGCATTATGAAAGATGAACTCATTGAGGTGAAAACCGAATATGCCAAACCGAGACTGACCAAAATTGAAGACATTGAATATGACACCGATGTCGAATCGCTCATTCAGCGCGAAGACATGGTGGTTACCGTAACCGAAGCTGGCTACATTAAGCGCGTGCCCTTAAACGCTTATAAGGCGCAAAAACGCGGCGGAAAAGGAAAATCGGGCATGACAACCAAAGAGGAAGATTTTGTAACCCGCCTGTTTGTTGCTTCAACACACACGCCAGTATTGTTCTTCTCGTCAAAAGGTTTGGTATACAAAATGAAGGTTTACAAGTTGCCGCTCGGTTCTCCAACCTCTAAAGGCAAACCGTTTGTGAATTTGCTTCCTTTAGATGAGGGCGAAAACATCACAACGATTATGAAACTGCCCGAAAACGAGGCAGAGTGCAAAGACTTGTCGATTATGTTTGCCACAGCTTTAGGCAACGTGCGCCGCAACTCTTTGATGGATTTTGTGAATGTTCAGTCAAATGGCAAAATCGCGATGAAACTTGACGAGGGCGATAAGCTTGTTAATGTGGCGCTTTGCGATGAAGACAATGATGTGATGCTTGCCGCAAAATCCGGAAAATGCATTCGTTTTGCCGTAACAGATGTTAGGGTGTTTGTCGGCCGCAATTCAACCGGCGTGCGCGGCATTAAGCTCGGCACAGGCGATGAGGTGATTTCAATGTCAATCTTAAAGCACATCAAAGCCAACGCTGATGAGCGCGAAGAATATCTTAAAGTCAGCAACGCCATGAAACATATGATTTCAGAGGAAGGGACAGATGTTTATGTGAGCCCGGAGCAAACAGGCTTGTTAAACCTTTTGACGGCCGAAAAATTCAAAGAAATGGCCGAACTTGAAGAGTTTATCTTAAGTGTTACCACCACAGGCTACGGCAAACGTTCCTCTTCTTATGAATATCGCGTAACGGGACGCGGCGGGCAAGGCATTGCCAATATGGAAATGTCGCCCAGAAACAAAGAGGTTGTCAGCTCTTTCCCGATTGAAGACGACAACCAGATTATGATGGTTACCGATGCCGGCAAACTCATCAGAATGCCCGTCGAAGATATCCGTATTGCCGGGCGCAAAACGCAAGGCGTGATTTTGTTCAGAACGGCCGAAGACGAGCATGTTGTTTCGGTAACAAAGCTTGACGCCGATAAGGGCGACGAAGAAGACATTGAAAATGCTGAAGAAACGGATGTTTTGGAAGCAGAAGATGTGTCTGTTGTTTCAGAACCCGAAACAACAAACGAAGATTAAATCTTTAAGACAAATCAAAAAAGACTCTTTGCCACAAGGCAGAGAGTCTTTTTTTTAAAAAAATTAGGATAACTTTTAAAAAATTTTCTAGTCTTGCTTTGTTTCAAAAAAGCTGTTATATTCAAACCGTCTTATATTTTATTTCAAGGAGAGGCGACAAATGTTTCAAAAACCCGAAGTTTGCATTTTGCCTGTTGCGGGGCTTTCAACGCGCAACCTGCCCGCCACAAAAGTTTTGCATAAAGGTTTTTTAACCTTAAACAGTATTCCGATTATCGGATATGCCGTTGATTGTTGCAAGCAAGCCGGCATTAAGGAAATTGTGTTTATATACAGCGACCAATCGTGCAAACATATGTTTGAGCAATATTACAGCCCTTATGAATTTTTAGAAAACAATTTAAGAGAAAAAAACAAGCTTGATTTGCTCAAAATTTTGCTCGATATTGTTCCCCAAAATATGAAATTTTCATTTGCGCTTCAGGAAAAACCTTTGGGCAACGGCCACGCCATTTTAATGGCAAAAGAGATTGTCGGCAAACGCAATTTTGTTGTGATGTGGCCGGACGATGTGTATATCAACCTTGACGGCGGTTGCATTTTAAAAGAGCTTTGCGATGTTTATGAAAAAACGGGCGGGGTTGTCGAAAACATTATGGAATTTCCAAAAGAAGAAATGGTGCGTTACGGCGCACTTGTCGACGCTGTGCGCGAGGGAAACATTGTTCGTGCCAAAGGTTTGGTTGAAAAACCGGCGCTTGAAAATGTGCCGTCAAACTTTGCAAGCATGGGGCCATACATTTTGCCAAACGTTGTGATGGATTTGCTCCCCAAAGTGCAAAAAGGCACAAACGGCGAAATAAACCTAACCGATGCCATCAATCTGGCCGTGCAAAAGAAAGGTGAGCCTTTAACAGGTGTTTTAACGAAGTCTGTTCGTTTTGATTGCGGCACCAATCAAGATTTGGCAAAAGCAAACATCAAACTTTCTTTAATGAAAAACAAAGATTTACGCCAATATGCCCGCAAAGTTTTGGAAGAACTCAAAGATTAAAAACTTTTGCTAATATTCACGGTTGATGATAAAATCTGCCAAGGCTTTTAAGGTTTCGGCCTTGCCGCCGAAAACGACAAGCTCATCTTTGGCTTGCCTGACAAGTTCTTGTGCCATTTTTTTTGCCGTTTCAAGCCCATAACACGAAACAAACGTCATTTTGCCCTGCACGGAATCTTTCTTGAGCGTTTTGCCGACTTTTGCCTGATTGCCCTCAACGTCTAAAATGTCGTCTGCAATTTGAAACGCCTGACCGATTTTTCGTGCATATCGGCTTAAGGCTTCAAATTGAAGCTTGTTTGCCCCGCCGATGATGGCGCCGGCCTGACACGCATATAAAAGCAAACATCCCGTTTTCATTTTTTCGATGCGGGTAATCACATTTTCAACCTCATCACACGATGTTAAAGACGATGCGTACAAATCTAGCATTTGTCCGGCAACCATACCCTCAAACGCGCCCGCATTTTGCGCCATCAGCTTGATGAGCCTTATCTTGACCTCATCGGCATAATCTGAATCGGCCAAAATTTCAAACGCTAAAGTGAGCAATCCATCGCCCGCAAGGATGGCCGTTGCTTCATCAAAAGCCTTGTGGCAGGTTGGTTTGCCGCGCCGCAGATCGTCATTGTCCATCGCCGGCAAATCATCGTGAATGAGCGAATATGTGTGAAGCATTTCAAGCGACGCTGCCGCCATAAAGGCTTTTGTGTAATCAACACCGAAAAGGGCGGCACACTGGCACACCAAAAAGGGGCGCAGTCTTTTTCCGCCGTTTGACACACTGTATTTCATTGCACGGGAAACGCGTCCTTCGGGGGTGGTGATATTTTGAAAAAGTGCGACAATATCGCTGTTAAAACGCGCGCCAAAAGAGGCAAGCTCTTTTTTGATGTTAGGCATTTTCTCCCTCTTGGTCAAACGGTTTAAGCTCAAGTTTGCCGGCTTGATTGTTTTCAATTTTTTCAATTTTAAGCGAAGCGGCATTCAATTTTTCTTCGCAAAATTTTTTATAAAACATTGCTTTTTCATACGCCTCGACAGCGTCATCAAGCTTAATTTGTCCGGCTTCAAGCGACTGGACGATTTGCTCGAGTTTTTGCAAAGCGGTTTCAAAAGTTAAATTTTTCAAATCTTCCTGTTTCATTTTTCGTCTCCATTGTCTTTCTTTTTATGCCAGTTCTGCCGTCAAATCAACAACATTATAGCAATTAGCTGTATTCTTGTTCAAAAAAAAAGTGTCAAAGATTATTTTAAGCAAAAAGGAGAACAAAATGACCTTAAAAAAGAAAACAATCATTTTAAAGGCAATGGCCAATGCAAAAAGACTTGAAATTTTGACCCTTTTGCAGAATAATGAGGAAAACGTCGGCAATTTGGAAAAAAAGCTTGATTTGTCGCAGTCGGCGCTTTCACAGCATTTGGCGCTGCTTCGCAAAGCAAACATTCTTAAAACCAGACGTCAGGCGCAAAACGTTTTTTATCAGCTCAAAAACGAATGCGTCAGAAAGTTGCTTAACATTTTGGAAGAAGAATAAGAAAGATGACTAAAATTGAATGGCGTGCCGGAACGCTTCTTGCACCTTTGCCGCCGGCGCTTGTTTCTTCAGGAAGCGTTGAAAAGCCTAATGTGATGACGGCTGCATGGACAGGCATTATTGCTTCCGAGCCACCGCTGACGTATGTTTCCATCAGACCATCGCGCTATTCGCACGAGCTTATCTCAAAATCGGGTGAATTCGTGATTAATGTGCCAAATTTGCCGCTTGCAAAGGCAACGGATTATTGCGGCGTTAAATCCGGACGCGATGTCAACAAGTTTGAGGTTTGTCATTTAACTGCCGAGAAAAGCTCAAAAATCAGCGCACCGCAAATTAAAGAGGCTCCGATTTGCCTTGAATGTCAGGTTAAAAAAATTGAACGATACGGCACGCACGATATGTTTTTGGCCGAGATTGTGGCTGTTCGTGTTGATGATATATATCTTGATAAAGACGGAAAGTTTTGTTTGGAAAAAGCCGGACTTCTTGCTTATGCGCACGGCTTTTATTACACATTGGGACGCCAGCTCGGAAAATTCGGTTTTTCTGTTGAAAAGAAAAAAACCGCTAAAAAGCGCGCGGCACGCATTGCACAACAAAAAAACAGCAAATAAGTATTGACAACAAAATCAAAATGTGAAACAAAGAGCGAGAAACAAAAAAAGTTTTCTGCGCTCTTAGCTCAGCCGGATAGAGCAACAGCCTTCTAAGCTGTGGGTCGGGCGTTCGAATCGCCCAGAGCGCGCCAATAAAAAACCACCTTGCGGTGGTTTTTTTTATTAAGCGCGGCTTATATCTCTCGCGTCATATTTTCCAAACGTTTAATGCGGTCTTTTGTCGCGGGATGCGTTGAAAAAAGCGAAGCAAATTTTGTGCTCGCCAGCGGATTGATAATAAACATATGCGCCGTTTCATTCGTGGCATTTTTCATCACGCCTTTTTTAGAATACGACTCCAATTTTTCAAGCGCGGCAATCAACCACTCGGGGTGTCTTGTCAATTCGGCCGAACCTGCGTCTGCCGCATATTCGCGTGTGCGCGAGATTGAAAAGCGGATAATCGTGGCTGCAATCGGCATTAAAACTGTGCCCACAATGAGCGACAGACCGCTTTGGCGGCTGTTTCGCGCCGAAGATGTTTGATAACGCGCCGTATTTGAAAGCATAGCAATGGCACCGGCAAAAACAGCCGCAATTGACGACGTTAAAATGTCATAATGCTTGATATGGCTCATTTCATGCGCCAAAACACCTTCAATTTCCTGCCGGTTCATCAACTCTAAAAGGCCTTGCGTTACGGCCACGGCGGCATGGCTTGGGTTACGTCCCGTTGCAAAAGCATTGGGAACTCTTTCGGGAATAATATAAATCTTGGGCATTTCAAGCCCTGCCCTATCCGCCAATTTTTGCACAATTGCATAAAGCTCGGGCGCATTGGCGGCATTGACTTCTTGAGCTTTATATTGTTTCAAAACGATTTTATCGCTGAAAAAATAGCTCAAAAAGTTCATCGCGACAGCAAGCCAAAAAGCAACACGCATACCGCTTTCGCCCCCGATGAGATTTCCGACCCACATAAAAATGAGCATCAACGCCAGCATCAGCACAAACGTTTTTATTCTTCCCATATTTTTTCCTTTCACCGATTAAAAAAAAACACCTTTTACAAACTGTCCTCAAAAGTTTTGACAAGTAAAAAAGGTGCTTTCCTAATGGTAGCGGGAGGGGGACTCGAACCCTCGACACGCGGATTATGATTCCGCTGCTCTAACCAACTGAGCTATCCCGCCATCAAATCGAGACCATTCATAGCGAACTTATGAGTGCTTGTCAAGAAAAAACAATCATAAAAAACATAAAAAAGCCGATTTTTTTAAAAAACCGGCTTGATGAAAGTGTAAAATATGAAGAAAGAAAATTTAGTATTCCAGAAGACGCCGCAAAGCGTTAATGCTTTCAGCCAAAGCCACGTCTTCACCAATCAGCCCTTCAACCTTGCGCACGGCGTGCATCACCGTTGTGTGATCACGGTCAAACTTGCGGCCGATTTCGGGAAGCGAACGTGATGTGAGCTGCTTTGCCAAATACATTGCAACCTGACGTGGTCTGGCAACCGTTCTGGCACGTCTTGATGACTGAAGTTCCTTAACCGAAATGTTGAAATATTCCGCAACTTTTTTCTGAATTTCATCAATTGTCGTTTTGCGATCAATCGAACGCAGCATATCTTTCAAGATTTCCTGTGTCATATCAAGTGTAATTTCGTTTTTGGACAAGAGCTGCGAGTGCGCAACGATTCGTTTGAGCGAACCCTCAAGTTCACGAATGTTTGAGGTAATTCTCTGCGCCAAAAACTCGGCGACTTTTTCGGGCAATTCAATGCCCATTTGCTTGGCCTTATAGTTTAAAATGCCCATTCTCAAATCAAAATCAGTTGGGTGAATGTCGGCAACCAAGCCTCCGCCCAAACGCGACTTAAGCCGCGCCTCGATTCCCTCCAAATCAGAAGGCGATTTATCGGCCGAAATAATGATTTGACGACCTTCCTCAATCAGCGAATTGAAAGTGTAGAAAAATTCTTCCTGTGTTGATTCTTTGTTGCTCATAAACTGCACATCATCAACCATTAACACGTCAACCATTCTGAACTGCTCTTTAAAAGCTGCCGTGTCTTTGTAGCGCAGTGCCTTCACAAATTTGAACAAAAATTGCTCGGCGGAAAGATAAATCACGTTACGCGACGGATCAAGCTCTTTGATGCGCCAAGCAATCGCGTGCATTAGGTGCGTTTTGCCCAATCCGACACCGGAATATAAGAATAGCGGGTTGAACGAAACCTGACGCGATTCGGCAACTTTTCTTGCGGCGGCACAAGCAAATTCATTTGTTTTGCCAACCACAAACGAATCGAAGGTGTATAACGGATTTAAGGGCGCGGAAAGTTGCATAAACCCTTCTTTTGAACCATAATCGTTGAAAGAACGCACATTGTTAAAGTTCGGCATATATAAATTTTGAGGCGTCGGCGCTCCGGAAATTTTTTTCAAAAGCGACGAATCGGAACAGTGAATTTTGCTTATGGTGTTTGTCGTTTGAACGACAAAATTGATTTTTTTGATGTTCGGATTTTTGTGTTCCCAAATTTTGTGGATTCTGTCAGAATAGTGCGTTAAAACCCAATTTTTCATAAACGTTGTCGGCACACATATATTCATCACCCCACCGGCATATTGACCAACGCTTAAAGGCTTGAGCCAACTGTCAAAAGCCGTTTCACCAAACTCCATCTTTAACTGGCTGCAAATTTGTCCCCACTCGTTTTGAACCGAATCTTCATTATTTTTTATTGCCTGTTCAGCCATATCCGTTTCCTTACTTAAGTTCTTGTGTGTTAACCCGATTTGTTCAAAGTTAATAATTTCTTAAAGTGTTCTGATACTAGTCGGTATTTTTTTTAAAAACAATAGAACATTTTTAGAACATTGAAATTAATTTTCTTGACAAGTTATTTTTGATGTTTTTATTCGATTCTACAAGCTTCAGAAAAGAAAAAAACACAAAAAACCGACCGTTTGAAACGGAGTTTTTTGTGTTTTTTTTCAAAGCTTTTAATAAAACTAAAGCGCTTTAATTTTTTGAGCCAAGCGAGAAACCGTGCGCGAAGCCATATTTTTATGGAAAACGCCTTTTTGAGCGGCACGCATCATTTCGCTTTCCGCCACCTTAAATGCTGTGGCAGCGCCTTCTTTGTTGCCGCTTGCAATAAGCGCTTCAACCTTTTTGACAAACGTGCGCACGCGACTTCTTCTCATCGAATTGATAAGAGCGCGTTTGTTGTTTCTCACAATTCTTGTTTTTGCCGATTTATGATTGGCCATTTTATTCTTCCTATTTTATAAATTAACTAAAAAATATTGCTGGTATGCTTTATAACCGTTTAAATGCGACAAAGTCAACAATAATTTTAAAAAAAAGTAAAAAATTCTTTGTAAAATCTTTATTTATAGGCTAAAAAGGCATTTATGACGAACAAAACAAGAAAATCGCGAAAATATTTTGCACCTCAAAACGAGGGCAAAAATCACGTTTGCGATTTTCCGGGCTGCAATAAAAAGGGAGAATATCGCGCACCGAAAGATAAAACCTTAAAAGAATATTATTGGTTTTGTTTAGAGCACGTGGCTGAATATAACGCCAAGTGGAATTATTACGACGATGAGGATTTTAAGGCAGACGAAACAAAAAAAATGCACTTCGGCGGTTTTTCTTCTAAAATCAAATATCAATTCGGATATGACTTCATTGACGAGCTCGGCGAAATGTTGCGTTATGACAATGCGTGGAAAAAGCGTGTGTATTTTGACGAGCACGACAGACAAAGCGCCGCTGTTTTAGATGTTTCGCTTGAAAATTTAGATGAACAAATCTTAAAAAAACAATATAAAAAACTTGCCCGAAAATATCACCCCGATATGAACGCAGGCGACAAAACTTGCGAAGAAAAGTTTAAGAAAATCACAATTGCTTACAATGAATTAATCCGCAAAATCAAACGCTAGCTTTTGTCTTGAGAAGATTTTGCCAAAGCATAAGGAAAAAAAGTTTGTATGGCACCGGCCTTACGGTCGTTTTCTTCAAGCAAAACCTTAAATTCTTGAGCCAGTTGCCTTTTATAGGTGCTCACTTCATGACCGGACATTTTTTCGTCGTGCGCCATGTGATAAGACCACTCGGCAAAATTTTCCGAAACAATATTTAACTCACCGTCTTCATCTTGTTCTATACGCAGCTTTAACCCTGTTTTATGCTTGGCCGCATACGCCAAAATATCATAAAAATCCCAATCATCTCGATATGCGTTGACATCTTTGACAGCATCTTCGTCTTTTTCGTAAAGCCTAAAGTCAGATTTTTCCATCGGTAAAGTTCCCTCATTTTTAAAAATTTGAGAGCATTGTAACATATTTTTTGATAATTTCAACACGTTTTTGATAATTTGACAAATCGCCCGCAATGAACAGCTTTTGATCCGGCCTTATTTTGACAATACCGAACGAACGATTAACTAAATCTATCAATTTGTCCACAGCCTTAAACGTGTTGTTGTGAAACGAAATTAAAACACCTTTTGCGCCGGCTTCAATTTTTGCAATATTTGCCTGACGACAGAGCAATTTAATTTTTATGGTTTGAAGCAAATTTTCTACTTCAACCGGCAACTTTCCGAACCTGTCAACAAGTTCGGCCTTCATATCCAAAATTTCATCATCTGTTTGAAGCGCGCCGATTCGTTTGTAAAGCCCCAAGCGCACACCCAAATCTTTAACATATCCTTCGGGAATCATCACGGGAATTCCCGTGATAATCTGCGGGCTGAAATCTTGCGCCTCGTCATCAATTTTTTGTTCTTGCATCAAAGCTTTCTGGCGCACAATTTCTTCTTTGAGCATGTGATGATAAAGTGCGATTCCGACATCTTTAATGTGTCCCGATTGCTCCGAGCCCAACACATTTCCCGAGCCCCTGATATCCATATCGTGCGAGGCAAGCGAAAAACCCGCACCTAATGTGTCAAGCGCCGATAAAATGTTGAGCCTTTTGAGAGCAATCGGTTTTAATTTTTTCTTTTCGGGCACCGTAAAATAGCAATACCCCCTCACCTTTGAACGCCCGATTCGCCCTTTAAGCTGATAAAGCTGGGCAAGGCCGAACATATCCGCACGATAAACAATCATTGTATTTACGCTCGGTAAATCAATGCCCGACTCGATGATGGTGGTTGAAAGCAAAACATCATATTTAAAGTTTGAAAAATCGGTCATCACATTTTCCAAATCAGCAGCGCGCATTTGTCCGTGCGCCACCGCAACTTTGATGTCGGGGGTAAGCTCATTTATCATTTTTTCAAGCGGCGCAATGTCAGAAACGCGCGGACACACAAAAAAAGTTTGCCCACCGCGATATTTTTCGCGCAAAAGGGCTTCTTTTATCATTACCTTGTCAAAGGGCATCACAAACGTGCGCGCAGCCAATCGATCAATCGGGGGCGTTGCGATGATGCTCAACTGTTTTACACCCGTCAGCGAAAGCTGCAGCGTTCGCGGAATCGGTGTTGCGCTTAAAGTCAAGACATGAACGTCCGATTTCAGTTTTTTGAGCTTTTCTTTGTGCACAACGCCAAAATGCTGTTCTTCGTCAACAATCAAAAGCCCCAAATTGCAAAACTTCACATTGTCCGACAAAAGTGCATGCGTTCCGATGACAATTTCAACCGCACCGTTTTTCAAATCCTCAATCGTTTGCTTTGCTTCTTTGGCACCAGTCAGCCTTGAGAGCATTCGAACTTTTAAGCCAAAACCTTCAAAACGCGCTTTAAAGTTTAGAAAGTGTTGACGCGCCAAAAGCGTTGTCGGCACAATTAAGGCAACCTGTGCGCCCGAGCTTGCCACGGCAAACGCGGCTCTTAAAGCAACTTCCGTTTTTCCAAACCCAACGTCGCCGCAAACAAGTCTGTCCATCGGAATGCCCGTGTTCAAATCTTTTAAAACATCGACAATCGCTTTTTTCTGGTCATCTGTTTCGTGATATTCAAAGCGGGCACAAAAATCGTCATACAAACCCTGCGGCGGTGCATAGCAATCTGTTGTTTTCAGCTCGCGCGCGGCCGCAACTTTAATCAGTTCTTCGGCCATTTCTTTAATTTTTTCTTTAGCTTTGGCCTTTTTCATTTGCCATGCTGCACCGCCTAATGTGTCAAGCGGTGTGTTGTCATCTTCACTCCCATAACGTGAAATCACTTCAATATTTTCAACCGGCACAAAAAGCTTATCATTGTGCGCATACAATATTTTCAGGCAGTCGTGCGCCGCACCGCCGGCCGTGATGTTTTCAAGCCCTAAAAAACGCCCCACACCGTGTTCAACGTGCACAACAAGCTCGCCGACATTCAAGCTTGACACATCTGAAATAAAGTCTTCGGCTTTAATTTTGCGCGTGCGCCTGTTTTGACGCTCACCGAATATATCCGGCGCGGCAATCACGCACATTTCGTCTGTCTTAAAGCCATGGGGCAGATCAAGCACGACAAGTGCAATTTTTTTTGAAGCGCTCAAGCGCAAAGCTTCTTCATAACTATCTGCAACAACAACATTTTTCACGCCGTAATCATTTAAAAGCGCGTGCAGCTTTTCTCTTTCACCAATCGTCGGCGCACAAATTATTCGCTTGAGCTTTCCGTAAGAGATGAGGTAATCTTTCAAATCTTCATAAACGGCCGAAAGCGATATGTTTTTGGCATGAAAAAAATCGCGCGACGGTGTGATGTTAAGGTTAATCACATCATCACCGCCTGCAAGGCTCAACTCAAAAAGCGCTATTGCCTGCTTTGCCCGCGCGTTCGTTTCAATTTCGGCTTTGGTTAAATACATCAACTGTGGCATAACCGGCCGATAAACCGTTTCGTCAGCCGTCTGCTTTATCTTTAAGGCGTCAAGGCGCGCGCGATAATGGTCAAAAATCGCATCTTCTTTTGCAACCGCGGCTTCATTGAAATGCTGGCTTAAAACAACGTTTGCCTGCGGTATATAGTCAAAAATCGAGCAGAGCGGCTCATCATAAAAAAACGGCAGCCAGTTTTCATAGCCAATATATTTCACACCGTTTGAAATGCTCTCGTAAATTTCGTCTTTAATGCCCGCAGCACCAAAGGCTTCGCGGTAGGCGGCACGAAAATTGTTGATGGTGTGTTCGCTTAAAACAACTTCGCTTGCAACTTTGATTTCATATTGTTCAATTGTTTGAACGCTTCTTTGCGAAAGCGCATCAAAAAGACGTATTTTTTCGATTGTATCGCCGAATAAATCAAGCCTTAAAGGCTTTTCGGCCCCAACCGGAAAAATATCGACAATGTCGCCCCGAACGGCATATTCGGCAGGCTCCATAACCTGTTCAACCTTTGTGTAGCCGTTGATGGCGGAATAATGTGTGAAAGCATTAAAATCAAAATTCGCACCCGTTTTTAAAATGCGTTTCGAATTTAAGAATATCTTTTTCGGCGGCAGTTTTTGCAAAACGGAACCGACACTTGCAACAATGATACGCGGATTTAGGGCATTTGGCTCGAAGGCAAGTTTTGAAAGCATTTCAAGACGCTGACCCATGATGCTGATGTTTGGCGAAGTGCGGTCATACGGGGTGGTATCCCACGCCGGAAATTTCAAAATTTCAACCTTTGGCGCCAAAAACGAAAGCACCTCGGCAATTTGTTCCAACTCACCGCCGTTGCTTGCGACGTATAAAATATCGTGCGCACTCGTTTTAATTAAATCTGCCAGCAAAAAAGCGTTATAGCTTAAGGGAACGCACGAAAGCGTTTTTCCTTTCAATTTTTCAACATCAAATTCCATAAAAAAAGATATAAACCAACAAAAACTTTTAAGCAACTTTTTTCTTGATTATTTAAATTTTTGGATATATAAGGCTTTTGTTTTTGTAAAAAAAATTTTTTTGGGACTGTAGCTCAGTTGGGCGCGAGGATAAAAAATGCCCTAAATGGCATTTTTTTACCGCAAGCGGCGAAGTTTTGTTTTCGAGCAAGGGAAGCGGCAGCAACCGCAGCGAGATTACAAAACAAGTGCCCGAAGAAAGCTTTAGCTTTCAAGAAGCGACAGGGAACCTGCCGCTGCAAGGTAAGAGAAATATTATTGTAAACGAATAAGTTATACATGGGGCTGTAGCTCAGTTGGGAGAGCGACAGGTTCGCAATCTGTAGGTCGAGGGTTCGATCCCCTTCAGCTCCACCAATTAAAACGAAAAAAAACAGATGTTCACGGATGTTTGTTTGAGGCTTTCGGGGATTGAACACTCGACCGTTGGTCGAGGGCATCAAGCAAAAAAACAACCTCTAAATGTTG
>JAFSUB010000008.1 GCA_017445475.1 Alphaproteobacteria bacterium | reverse complement strand
TGCAAAAAAATAAAATGTCATGCCTCCAAATCGCTAGATTTGGTCAGAGCATCTTCGAATTAAAAAAAATAAGCGCTACGCAAAGATCAGATTCCTTGATGACCTGACGCGCCGCGCAGGTCAAGGAATGACAATTCATACAAAAACCGCCCCCAAAAGGACGGTTTTTAAAAATGGTGCGCTAGGCCGGAAGGAGCTCGACACCGCTTTGCAATGCTCGCTCATCTCAGCTTTTGCCGAATAAATCCGGCAAAACTTCGATTCCGAACCTCGGTTCGCTTCCGATACTAACATACCAATAAAAAAAGAGGGTATAAACCCCCTCTTTTTTTATTGGTGCGCTAGGCCGGAATCGAACCGGCACGGGATTGCTCCCAACAGATTTTAAGTCTGCAGCGTCTACCTGTTCCGCCACAAGCGCATAAATTTACTCCCCTTTTATTATCACATAATTTCATAAATGCAATATAAAACTTGTAATTTTTTTAAAAATGTGGTTTTCTTGTCGTGTAAACGGCACGTGTGCCGACAGATTAAAACGCATACGGCAGAAACAGCGTTTCGGTATGCTTAAAGGTTTAAGGAAAAATAAAAAATGAAAAATATTGATATTTCGCTTCAAAAATATATCTTCCCGAACATCAATCAGGATGGGTGGAAGTTTGTGAGCATCTTTGCCGTGATTGCAGCGCTTTTGGGGCTTTTATGGATGCCGCTCGGGCTTATCGGGCTTGTTTTAACCGTTTGGTGTTATTACTTTTTCAGAGATCCGGACCGCATCACGCCGGACATCAAAGACATTGTTGTTGCCCCTGCTGACGGCATTGTGCAGATGATAACGCGCGTTACCGGTCCAGAAGAATTGGGGCTGAATACAAAAACGTTCAATCGAATCAGCATTTTTATGAGCGTTTTTAATGTTCATGTCAACAGAAGTCCGGCCACGGGCAAAATTTTGAAAACAAAATATGTTAAGGGCAAATTTTTAAATGCAACGCTTGACAAGGCAAGCAAAGACAACGAGCGCCAGATGCTGTCAATGAAAACCGAGTGCGGCAAGGATATCGCTTTTGTGCAGATTGCCGGTCTTGTTGCAAGGCGCATTGTTTGTCTTGCCAAAGAAGGTGATGTTTATCAGGCAGGTTCGCGCTTTGGGTGGATTCGCTTCGGCTCGCGCTTGGATGTTTATTTGCCGACTGACGTTGAGCCGCTTGTGTGCGTCGGACAAACAATGGTTGCCGGCGAAACAATGCTTGCCAACCTCACCGCTTCAAAACAGGAAAGACCGAAAGGCGTTGTGAGGTAAAAATGAAAAACTTAAACGATAAGATAAAAATCAAAAACATTAACGACAAACTTATGCTTTCAAAGCAAAAATTAACCGAAATTCCGTTTCGCAAAATTGCGCCGAATATGGTAACCATGATGGCACTCTGCTCGGGTGTAACATCGATTCGCTATTCAATTGCTGAAAACTGGACGAAGGCTGTTTTGTGCATTTTTTTGGCGGCTTTGTTTGACGGGCTTGACGGACGTGTGGCGCGTTTTTTGAAAGCTTCGTCCAAGTTTGGCGCCGAGCTTGATTCGCTTTCCGATTTCGTCAGTTTCGGCGTTGCGCCCGCAATTTTGATTTATCAATGGTCGCTTTTTGATTTGCCCAAATTCGGCTGGCTTTTTTGTTTGATTTTTGCAATGGGTATGGCAATGCGTTTAGCGCGTTTTAACACAATGCTTGACGCCGCAAATGCGCCCGAATATTGGTCGCATTACTTTGTCGGTGTTCCGGCGCCGGCCGCTGCCGCGCTTGGCATTATGCCTGTGCTGATTTCGTTTGATTTTCCGGAAGTGGAGTTCATCTTAAGGTCAAACGCATTTTGTGCGGTGATGATGATTTTGGTTGCTTTTTTGATGGTCAGTCGCATTCCGACCATATCGCTTAAAAAGACAAAGGTTCACCAGTCAATGTTTATGCCGTTGATGCTTGTGGTGGTGCTTTTTATCAACTTTATGCTTATTCAGCCGTGGCTCACGCTTGGGGTTATGACGCTACTTTATCTGTTGTCAATTCCGCTTGTGGCGCTTCGGTTTGCGCGCGATAAAAAAGCGTTTGAAAACAAAAAAAAGGCGGTTTAATCCGCCTTTTAAGTTTGATAAACATCATCTTCTGACATCAAAAATTTCAAAAGAAGATTTTAAAAATCGATTGAGTTTTTCACTGGAAACCAGAGCTTCGGCGTTTGCGTCGGTTGTTGCCTTATCGCTTTCCGGCGGGCGATATTTTTGAAGGTAGTATTCTTTAACGCCCATGCTTTTCAGAAATTCGCCGAGTTCAAACAAATCATCAAGGCTTAAAAAACGCGGATCGCAGGTTGTGCGACATTCAAAATGAACATCTGATTGAGCCAATATATGAAGGCTTTTTTTGACATCTTCAAAAGCATCGAAACCGCCTGTGATGGCCTTATATTTTGCTTTTGGGGCTTTTAGGTCAAAACCAACCCAATCAAGATGTGTCAAAACGGTTTTTAAGGCATCGGGCCTGTAACCGCCTGTGTGAAGCCCGACGTGATAGCCCAAACTTTTAACCGATTTGACGGCCTCGAAAAGCCCTTTTTGCATTAAAGGTTCGCCGCCTGAAAAAACAACACCGTTCAAAACACCTTTGCGGCGCTCTAAAAAAAACAAAAATTTTTCAAAAGTCCACGTGGGCTCTTCTTCTTGCTTTAAGGTTTGCAGGCTTTTGTTATAGCAAAACGGACACCGCCACGGGCAACCCTGCAAAAAAGCAACGGCCGCAATATGGCAAGGAAAATCGACGATGCTGAAAGTTTGAACATCGCCGATTAAAAGTTTTTGAATGTCGGACATTTTGTTTGTTTTATTCGGCCGCCAATTTGTCAGCATCAATGCGCATCACGGCTTTTTCTTCGCAAAAGCAAAGACGTGAATAATATTCGCTCTTCTTGCCTTTGTTAAATTCGGAAACCGGTCTGTGATAGCCCATCACACGTGTCCAAACTTCGCAAGGTTGACGTTCGGCGTCGGTTAATTGAATGTCGTTGAAGTTGATAATGTTTGTCATGTTTTTTAATCCTTCCGTAAAATAAAGTTTAAGTTCAAAATTTTAAGCAACATTTGAGTTTGTGGCTTTAAAGGCTTTAAGCTTTTCTGCCTTTTTCTCCTCATCGCAGATGGGGCAGAATTTGTGTTCGCCGTTTAAATACCCGTGTTTCGGGCAAATGGAAAACGTCGGTGTGATGGTGATGTAGGGCAAACGATAGTTTGTTAACACGCGTCTGACCAAATCGCGGCAAACCGAAGCTGATGAAATGCGCTGGTTCATATAAAGGTGCAAAACGGTGCCGCCCGTATATTTTGTTTGCAGTGTTGATTGCAAATCAAGCGCCTCAAACGGATCGTCGGTATAGCCGACCGGCAATTGCGAAGAGTTTGTGTAATACGGATCTTCGCTTGTTCCGGCCTGAATAATGCCGACATAACGTTTTTTGTCTTCTCTTGCAAAGCGGTATGTCGCGCTTTCGGCAGGTGTTGCCTCAAGATTATACATATGTCCTGTTTCTTCCTGCATTTTAACAAGCTTTGCGCGAATATAGTCTAAAAACTTAACGGCAAATTCTTGTCCCCAAGCGTCTGCAACATTGTGCGCATCATCGGTGAAGTTTCTGATCATCTCGTTAATGCCGTTCACACCGATTGTTGAAAAGTGGTTGCGAAGTGTGCCGAGATAGCGCTTTGTGTAGGGATATAAACCGTTGTCAATGAGGCGCTGAATGACTTTGCGCTTAATTTCAAGCGAGGTTTGCGCAATGCGCAACAGCTCGTCAACGCGCGCAAACAAACCTTGTTCATTGTTTTTGTAAACATAACCCAAGCGCGCGCAGTTAAACGTTACAACACCAATCGAACCCGTTTGTTCCGCCGAGCCGAACAGACCGTTGCCTTTGGCTAAGAGTTCGCGCAAATCAAGCTGCAAACGGCAGCACATCGAGCGAATCTGCCCCGGTTTTAAAACCGAATTGATGAAGTTTTGGAAATAAGGCATACCGTATTTTGCCGTCATTTCAAACAACAGCTCCGTATTTTCATTTTCCCACGGAAAATCAGGCGTCATGTTATAGGTTGGAATCGGAAATGTAAAGGGCCTGCCCAAAACATCGCCTTCCATCATTACCTCGATGTAGGCGCGGTTAATCATATCCATTTCGCGTTGCAAATCGCCATATGTAAACGGCATCTCTTCTTGGCCTTCAATGATGGGCAAAAAGTTTTCATCGTGTCCGGCAATATGACCGCCGATGTAAGGGTGCTGATCTCTTAAATCTTCGGGGCAAACCCAGTCAAACGTAAAGTTTGTAAACGGTGTTTGCGAACCCCAGCGTGAAGGCACGTTTAAGTTATAAATCAGCTCTTGCATGCATTGCTTAACTTCTTTATACGAGAGATTATCCCTTCTGACAAACGGCGCCAAATATGTGTCAACCGAAGAAAAAGCCTGTGCGCCTGCCCACTCATTTTGAAGCGTGCCCATAAAGTTAACCATCTGCCCTGTTGCCGCCGATAAATGCTTTGGCGGATTGGCTTCTGCCTTGCCGCGCACGCCGTTAAAGCCCTCTTTAAGCAAAGTTTTAAGCGACCAACCGGCACAATAGGCCGCAAGCATATCAAGATCATGAATGTGAATGTCGCCGTTTCTGTGCGCGTCGCCCACCTCTGACGGATAAACCGTGCTTAACCAATAGTTTGCCGTAACCTTGCCGGAAACATTTAAAATCAGTCCGCCGTTTGAATAGCCCTGATTGGCGTTCGCATTGACGCGCCAGTCAAGCTTTTCAAGATATTCGTTGATTGAGCTTTCAACGTCAACCATCGTCTTTTTGTTGTGGCGCATCCAGTTTCTTTTTTCGCGGTAAAGAATGTAGGCCTTTGCCGTTTTAAAGTGATTTTCTTTGATTAAAACTTTTTCGACCAAATCTTGAATGTCTTCAATCGAAAGAACTTCGCCTGCGTGTGCTTGTGCAATTTCAAGCAAAACTTTTTCGGTTAAAACGTGGGCGCTTTTTTCATTGAGTTCACCCGTTGTGACACCGGCTTTTAAGATGGCATTGTATATTTTGCTTGCATCAAAGGGGGCAAGCGTGCCGTCGCGTTTTGAAACCTGATCAACCCTTGCGGCACATTCAAATTTGAGTTCGTTGTTTTTTTGTTCAGACATTTGTTTTTTTATCCCTGCATCGTCAAAATTAAGTTTTCAGTTCAAGCGTGTTAAATTGTTTAGAACATACAATATATTGTGTTAAAAAAAAGTAAAGAAACAATATATTGTATGCACAAAAATTTTTCGGTGTTTCAAAATGATTTTTTTTGAGTCTTACAAAAATCAAAAAAATCCTCAAGTAAAAAATGGTAAAAAAATGGTTAAAAAGTGCTATGTCCTTATAAATGAAACAAAATTTTTTTTTGAAAAAGTGGATAAAAAGATTAACAAAAATAAAACGCCAAAAAATCAGATAATTAGTTTTAAGTGTTTGAATTTTCAGCGTATATTTTTATGCCCCACAACCAAAATATGTCTATTTTTTTAATTTAAAAAAATAAGATGTGGCCAAAGCGCGCTCTAACCACATCAAAAGGGTTTGAAAAAAAGAATCGATCCTAAATGTCTAAATTGACCACATTTAAGGCATTTTCCTGAATAAACTCTTTTCTCGGCTCCACAACGTCGCCCATCAGCGTTGAAAACACTTCGTCGGCTTCTTCCATGTGGTCGATTTTAACCTGCAACAGCGAACGCGCCTCGGGGTCAAGCGTTGTTTCCCAAAGCTGTTCGGGGTTCATCTCGCCCAAACCTTTATAGCGTTGCAGCGTAATGCCCTTCTTGCCGGCACCGATAACCGCGTCAACCAAAGCAACCGGCCCGTTAATGCGTTTGACGTCGCCGTTTTTGGAAATAAGCTTTAACGGATGTTCAAAATTTGACTTTAAGAAGTTAAACATATCATTTAAGAGCTTTGCCTCCACGCTGTCGACAACGCTTGAGCCGATGATGTGTTCTTCTTTAACACCGCGAAGCGTACGGTAAAACGAAATTTCACCGGTGCTCTTAAGTTCGGCCTTCCAGCCTTTGTCATATTCGGCTTCGGTTTCGTCAAGCTTCACACACAAAGCGTCAAGCGCCGATTTCAAGGCTTGCTTGTCGCTTAAAAGTTCTTGATTAAACAAGCCCGAGACGGCCATTTGTGCCACAATCTTTTCGGGCGCTTTCACGGACAGTGTTGCAATTAAGTGGCGCGCTTTCATTGTTTGGTGTACAAGGGCTGCCAAATCTTGCCCGAAAATCTTTTCACCGCCATACGTTTCAAGCGTTGCCTCGTCTGTGCCGCCGCCGATGAGATATTCTTCCATTTCGCGGTCGTCTTTTAAATATATGATCGAATTGCCGCGTTTGGCTTTATACAAAGGCGGTTGCGCAATATAAACATAACCGCGCTCAATCAGCTCTGGCATCTGGCGATAGAAAAACGTGAGCAAAAGCGTGCGGATATGGGCGCCGTCAACATCAGCATCGGTCATAATCACAATTTTATGATAGCGACATTTGTCGGCATTGAAATCATCGCGGCCGATACCCGTTCCGAGAGCCGTGATGATTGTGCCAATCTCGGCCGAGTTGAGCATCTTGTCAAAGCGCGCGCGCTCGACGTTTAAGATTTTGCCTCGAAGCGGCATAATGGCTTGATTTTTGCGATCGCGCCCCTGTTTTGCCGAACCGCCTGCCGAATCACCCTCAACGATAAACACTTCGGACAAAGCCGGATCTTTTTCGGAACAATCCGCAAGCTTTCCCGGCAGTGTCGAGATGTCTAAAACACCTTTACGACGCGTCAGTTCACGCGCTTTTCTGGCTGCTTCGCGGGCGGTTGCCGCCTCGACGATTTTGCCGACAATAATTTTTGATTCATTCGGATGTTCGTCAAGCCATTCTTTGAGCTTTTCGCCCACAACACCCTCAACAACAGGCCGAACTTCGGAAGAAACGAGCTTGTCTTTGGTTTGGGACGAAAACTTCGGATCGGGCGCCTTAACCGACAAAACGCACGTTAAACCTTCGCGCATATCCTCACCCGTAATCACGGTTTTTTCTTTTTTAAGCAAACCCGTTTCGTTGATGTAGTTGTTAATTGAACGCGTTAACGCCCCTCTGAAACTAGCAAGGTGCGTTCCGCCGTCTTTTTGCGGAATGTTGTTTGTGAAGCAAAGCATGCTTTCATTATATGCATTCGTCCACTGCATGGCAACTTCGACGGTGATGTCATTTTGCTCGCCTGTAAAAGCGATGATGTTGTCATGCAAAGGAGCTTTGGCTTTGTTTAAGTGTTCAACAAAGGCAGACAAACCGCCTTCATAGTGAAAATCTTCCTCTCTTTTTTCAGCGCCGCGGTTGTCAATCAGCTTCAAATAAACGCCCGAGTTCAAAAAAGCTTTTTCCCTGATGGCGCGCTCAAGCGTTTCAAACGAAAATTCGGTTTGCGTGAATGTTTTGGGAGATGGCAAAAACGAAACTTCCGTGCCGTGCTTTCCAACCGCATCGCCAACAATTTCAACATGTTTGACAACGTTGCCGTCGGCAAATTCGGCCATATATTCTTTGTCGTTTCGCCAAATTTTGAGCTTAAGCCAAGTTGACAAAGCGTTCACAACCGAAACACCCACACCGTGAAGCCCGCCTGAAACCTTATAAGAGTTGTTGTCAAACTTGCCGCCCGAGTGAAGTTCGGTCATAATCACCTCGGCTGCCGACACGCCTTCTTCCTTGTGCAAATCAACCGGCATGCCGCGACCGTTGTCGCGAATGGTTGCCGAACCGTCAGGGTTTAAGATGACCTCCGTTTTGTCGCAAAAACCGGCCAAAGCTTCGTCAATGGCGTTGTCCAAAACCTCATAAATCATGTGGTGCAAACCCGAGCCGTCATCTGTGTCGCCGATATACATTCCCGGGCGCTTTCTAACCGCATCAAGCCCCTTTAAAACCTTGATTGAATCGGCATTATATTCCTGCTCGCCTTTTAAATATTCTTCTTGGCTTAAATCTGTCATTATTACCCTGCTTTGTTGTTGTTTGTTAAGCTTGAAACATTATAGCGCAAAGAGATTTTTTGCCAACTCAAAAATCAAGTTATCAACGGTTTTTATTTTTAAAAGATTCAATTCGGCAAGCCTTGAGGGGAGCTGCCGGAATTTTTTAAAGAAAATCAGAGGGCTTTTACGAGTCTTTTTTCAAACTTTTGATGTATTTCAAGACGCGTTTGTCGGCCCATTTGGCCGTTCCCTTGATGCGGCCGATTTCTTGAGCGTCTTCGTTGATTAAAACCGTGTGCGGGGTTGTGAAAATGCCGAAATCGGCGGCCAAATTGCCCTTGTCGTCGGTGTAAGATTCCAAATCAGTTGCGTGGTATTTTGTTAAAAAACGGCGCTGTTCGTCGGTGTTTTTCCACTCTTTTTTAGGTGAAATTAAAACAAGGCGGATGTTTTCTTTTAAGGCCGCTTTATAAAAAGTGTTGAGATCTTCAAGCTCTTTCACACACGGTCCGCAGGTGCGCGACCAAAACATTGCCACAACAAACTGTCCCTTAAAATCGCTTAAGCGAATTTTTTTGCCGCTTTCGTGCGTGATTTGCGTTTTCGGCACGTCGCGCGAAAAGGCAAAGATGTTGACGGCGTCCTCTTTTGCAAAAGTTTGGAAGGTCAAAAAAAGGCTGCTCAAAAAAACAAATGTTGATAAAATATGACGCATTAGCTGTGAAAATCCTTTAAATTATGCTATACTTTTATAGCCGATTCTGAATATAATTCCTATTAAAGCGTGATACAATGAAAAGGTTAAAATTTATGAAATGTTTTTTTTATTTTTTTAAAGCGATGATTGTTGCCGCAATCGTTTTTCAAATCGGTGCGTGCGGCAAAATTTCAGATCCGAAACCTTATGAGCAAAGCGGTTATCCGCACACATATCCAAAAAATTGAGGCAAAAAAATGGCAAATAATCAAAACGATAATATAACAGATGATATGATTCCCTATGTGGAATTTGCCGACAACGCAAACGAACGCACGCCTTGCGTTTTGGTGCTTGATTGCTCGGGCTCAATGCGGGGCGAGCCCATCAAGCAGCTCAATGCCGGCTTAAAAGCATTGGAAAAAGAACTTAAGGAAGATATTGACGCCTCCTCGCGCGTGCAGATTCTCATTATTAAGGCCTGCGGCAAGGAAGATGAGCCGGTTGTGGCTTCCGATTGGGTTGATGCAATGAATTTTACGGCGCCCTCAATGGAAGCCGGCGGTTTAACACCTTTGGGCAAAGCCGTTACACTGGCCCTAAAAAAAATCGAAGATCAGAAAGATTTGTATGACACCTGCGGCGTGAGTTCGAAAAGGCCGTGGATTTTTTTGGTCAGCGATGGCGAACCGACGGATTATGACTGGGAAAAAGCGGCAGAAAAATGTTGTCAGGCACAAATTGATAAGAAAGTGATTGTGCATGCCATCGGCACGCAGGGCGCAAATTTGGAAAAGCTTGCGAAGTTTTCGATTATGGCGCCGAAAAGATTGGTCGGTTTGAAGTTTACGGAATTCTTTTTGTGGCTCAGCCGCAGCGTTTCGTGTGTTTCAAAAGCGGCGCCCCACGCCGATGATTTGCTGAAAGACATCAATGCTTGGAACGAAGAATAAAACAAAAATTGTGGGTGTGAGTGTTGTCGGACCTTATCACAAGGCCAAAGGTTTGAAGTGTCAGGACTGTTTTGCATTTTTTCAAAATACGTCGCGCGTGGTTGCGGTTGTGTCTGACGGTGCGGGTTCGGCAAAATACGGTAAAATCGGCGCAAAAAATGTGTGTGATGTTTTGTGTCGGGTTCTTAAAAGGGCAAAATTTGACAACATTAAGCAAGATGTTGTTGACGCCATTGAAGTGGCGCGCGATGCGCTTTTGATTCACCGATTCAATAAGCAAAAAAATGAAGACGGATTGGTTGATTTTGCGGCAACGCTTGTCGGTGCGGTTTATTTTAAGGGCAGGGGATTTTTCTTTCATATCGGCGATGGTGCGGCCATTGCTTTGCTTGGTGAAAACAAGGACAGTTATGTGATTTCCGAGCCGGAAAACGGTATTTTTTCAAGCGAAACCTTTTTTTATACCATGGACGATTGGAAAGACAGTTTGCGCTTTACGCCTTTTGAAAACGCATCAAGCCTTTTTTTGATGACGGACGGCGTTACGGGGTTTGCCTTGAAAAAAAGCGCGCGCACGTTTGAAAAAGGGTTTGTTTTGCCAATCAATCATTTTTTGGAAGGTCAAACGAATTTGAAACATGCCAAAAAAGCCTTAAAAAATACGCTTGAAACGCCAAAGGCACAAAATTTGAGCATGGACGATAAAACGCTGGTTTGGGTGCGCGTGTGATGGAAGAAAGTTTGATTTATAATGCAATTTTTTCGGACGGGCATTTCGAGCGCGAAAAGCTTGGCGCGCTTATCAATAAAGGCGGTGCGGCCGGCAAAATTTATGAAAGCGTAACACACCCCGAACTCGTTGCAAAAATTTTTCATGACAGAGCAAAAAGCAAAACAAACCGCTTAAAACTTGAGGCAATGCTTCAAAACAAGCCGAACATCGAACCGGTTTGGGAAAACGGTAAAAAATTTATTCAAATTGCTTGGCCGGAAGCTGTTTTGGAAGATGATGAAGGTTTTTGCGTCGGTTATTTGATGCCGCTTATCAACACGAATGAAGCGGTTTCGCTTGACCATTTAATGCAAAAAGCCGTGCGCCAAAAAATAGGGCTTCCGGAAAGTTATAAATACCGCTTGAATGCCGCGTATAATATCACGGCGATGGTGGCGGCTTTGCACCAATGCGGACACTATATCATTGACTTAAAACCGGCCAATGTGTCGGTTTATAAAGAAAATATGCGGGTTGCGATGTTTGATTGCGACGGTTTTTCCATTAAAGGTGATAGAGCGCGTTATCCCGCCGAATTTGTGAGCGAAGAATATATATATCCCGAAGGTATGAGCCAAACGCCAGAAGAAATGGGCGAAGAACAAGACAAATTTGCGCTGGCCGTGATTTTGTTTAAGCTGTTAAACAACGGTATTCACCCTTTTTCGGGAACGCCGCGCAAAAGCGGGGGCGAAATGGACGATATTCAAACGCGCATTGAAAAATATCATTACGCATACGGCTTGTGGCCGGACACATATCAAGATCCACACCCATACAGCATACACGAATATCTCGATTCAAAAACGCTTGAGCTTTTCGATCGTGCTTTTGTTAAAAACAAACAAAGGCCGACGGCAAAAGAGTGGTATGCCCATTTGACATATTTATTTAAGGTTTACAAAGAATGCAAAAAAAACCAAAATCACGGCTATTTCACGGCAAAAGGCTGCGGAATGTGCGCGATGGAAGACAGATTTAAGGCAACCATAACAGCAATTAAACAAGAAAAAGAAGCACCGCAAAAAATCAGGGGAATGGAGCTTTCCGAGCTGACGAGCGAAAAAAATTTGGCTTCAAAACTGCAAAAAAGACGGGAGTTCGTGCGCTTAAACAAATTGGCGCTTTTTGTTGTTGTTTTGTGGCTTTTCTTTTTCGGTGCGCTTTGCCTGTTGCTTTATCCGTATCGCGATGTTTTGTCATCAAAGGGCTACTTTTTGCAAATTTTTGTTTGTGCAATCTTTTTAAAATTGCTTTATGTCGGGCTTGATGAGGGCAAAAAGATTTTGCCGCTTTTGCAATATGATTTGCTCGTGAATATGCTCAAAATTTATGCGCTTATTAACATTATTGTTTGTTTTTTTGTAATAAACGGGTTTGATTTGAGCCTTTTTCGGATTTAAGCAAAAAAAAGGAAGGCTTGAGGCCTTCCTTCTATTCTGCCAAATGCATTTCTGCATCGTAAAAAGCGCCGTTGTTTATGGTGCTTGTGCGCGATTTTAAGCAAACCTTGAGGGCTTTGTTTGAAGATGTTTTCGCATCAAAATAACCCTGTGCGGCAAGCAATGCTTCTTGCTCGGGCGTGATGCGGACGTATACATAAAACTTGTAACGCCCCTCTTGAATCGAACCCGCGATTGTTCTTTGCTCTTCAGGGCCACGCATGATTGCCGAACAGATTTCGGAAAGCTCGTAAATTTTGTCGCTGCGGATTGTTTTGGGCAGATAAGCGCCGCGAACAATTAAGACAAACAAAAAGAGCAATGCGTAACCAAGGAGATTGAAACCTCTCGGATTGACAGTTTCCATGGTGAAGCTGTATCCGGCAAAGGCGCCGACAAGAACGGAGCAAACAAGGAAAACCGTGTTGATGATTTTGATATCAACGTGCCTTTCCAGCTTTGAGCTGACGAACAAAAGCACAAACAGGAGGCCGATAAATACCCCCAGTAAAACAGTGTAAAGCATAATTGAAATATTTTTTAAGGTGAATAATAATCAAGTTGATAGGCTTATTATATGTCGGCTCAAAGTTTTGTCAAGATGTTTTTGTTTTTAAGGCATAAGATGAAAAAAAAGATGGCAACGCAAAAAAAACGAGCTATCTTATAAAGTAAGGTTTTTAAAAGAAAAAGATTTTTGAGGGAAAATGAAAATTTATAAAGTCGGCGGTGCTGTCAGAGATGCGCTTTTGGGGATAAAAGCAAACGACAACGATTATGTTGTTGTCGGGGCAACGGTGCAAAAAATGCGCGATTTGGGCTTTGTTGAAGTGGGCAAATCTTTTCCTGTTTTTTTGCATCCCGAAACGAAAGAAGAATATGCTTTGGCACGAAAAGAGGTTAAGACAGGCTTAAAACACACCGATTTTTCGTTTGATTTTTCAGAAAATATTACCCTGCGCGAAGATTTAGAGCGGCGCGATTTAAGGTGTAATGCCATTGCCTATGATGAGCAAACGGGTGAATACATCGACTTTTTCGGTGGCATACAAGACATTCAAAATCGCGTTTTGCGCCACATCAATGCCGAACATTTTGTTGAAGATCCGCTTCGGGTTTTAAGGGTTTGCCGTTTTAGTGCGCAGCTCGATTTTGAAGTTGCAGATGAAACGTTTGCACTTTGTAAAAAAATGGTTGAAGATGGTGCAATGAAAAACTTAACTCTCGAGCGGATATGGGACGAGGTTGTTAAAGCGCTTTGTTCAGAGCACAGCGAAAGATTTTTTATGCTGATGTATGAGCTTGGCGCCCTCAAAGAAATTATGCCCGAAGTTGAAGCCTTGTTTGATGTGCCGGAAAAACTCAAATATCATCCCGAGGGCACAACGTTTGGCCACGTGATGAGTGCCCTTAAAGTTTCAAAGGGCGAATCGGTGCTTGTGAAATTTGGTGTTTTAACGCACGATTTGGGAAAAGCCTTAACAAACCCGAAAGAATGGCCATCGCACCACGGGCATGATGTGCTTGGCGAAAAACCGATTAAAACTTTATGCAAACGGCTTAAGGTGTCAAACAGATTTTTGCGCTTTGCGCTTGCATCAGCGCGGCTTCATATGCTTTATTTTTGCATTTTTGAAATGCGTGCGGTCAAAATTTATGAGCTTATCTCAAAGCTTGAAATTAACCACACGTCTTATTTGGAAGAATATATCAAAGTTTGCCGTGCCGATTTTGAAAGCTCAAGTTGTGCAAACAGAGCAAAGGGACGTGCCGAATTTGAGCTTAAGGCTGAGCTTTTAAGGTTTGCGCTTAAAGAACTTGAGAAAATTAAAGCGCAAGATATGCCAAACTTTAAGAAAATGACGAAAGACGCGCAGTTTGCAAGCAAGTTGAAAGCATATAAGGTTTTGGTGCTTGATCAAAAAATCAGAGAATTTAAAAACAAAAAGGGGTTATCTTAAAAAGACAACCCCCTCTTGAAAAATTTTACCAAATGCGCTGCTTCGGGGCCTTTTTGAGGTATTCCCCGAAGGCCTTGTGCGGGCAACAGCTGTTGTCGGCGCAGGTGCGTTCTGCGAAGAAGTAAACGGGTTTTCCATTCTCCCATCGGCGGGTGTAGATAATTCTATCACCACTCTCGTAGTCATAGGCGACACCGCACATCTCAATGCGCACCTCGTCTCCCGCATAGACCGGAACGCGATTGCCCGTCTTGAGGGACGTAATCTGTCCGTTACTGTCCAACCATCCTGGGATGATTGCCCAGATACGGGGATTGGTAAAATCGCTCGTATCCAGCTGTTTTGCCGGATAGACGGGACGGATACGAACCACGGAAACGAGCTGACGGCCATTGGCCTCTAGATTTTTAAAATTTTTCATTTTGAACATTTTATTTGGTTAATAATTATTTTTCACAAACTCAATATAGCCGAAAAGTAAAACTTTGTCAATATATATTTTGCAAATTTTCATTATTTAGGATTACAAAGTGCCAATTCTTGCCTTAACTTGTTAATCCGCGCCAGCCATTCAAACGTGTTTGGATAATCAGAAGCGTTTAAGCGGCTGAGTTCTTGCCCAACCGCCTTTCCGCCAATCGGATAAACTGGACACACGTCATAATTTATCTTGCATGAACAAGCCGATAAGCTCATCAGAAGAAGCGTTAGGCTTGCTCCAAATTTGAGCTTTTTCCTTCTCGACATACTTAATCACCTCCACCTCTTTGATTATTTCCTCGCCCTTTTGTTTAACAATCTTCACTTCCGCATGGCTTCTGCCCAAAAGATAAAAAGCCACGCAAAGCGCAACAATAAATAAAAGGCACAATCCCCATTTAACAAGTTCAAGCCTCATTTCGCCCAAATCTCCGTTTCAATGAGTGTCGCGATTCGTTTGGCACGTTTGCCGACATCGCGTGCGTATTTGCTCATCAAACACTCTTTGGCCGCGCCTCTGAAATCGCCGATAAACATTGCGCCAAGCATTCTCTTAAAGCCCAAAAGCTTTTTAATGCCCATGTTAAAACACATATCCAAAAGCGCATACTGGCGTTCATCGTCAAGTTGATAAAACCAAGAAATGTTGTCGCTTAATTCTTTCTCGCACCGTTTCACATCGTTTCTCAAAAGATAGAGCGCTTTATCAAGTGTGATGCCGTGTGATATATCGCCGACAACCTCTTTTTCTTTTGCGGTAAGTGGGTTTGTTTCCAAGTTCCGGCCAATGCCGATGGTTTTATAACCTGCGGGGCAAGTATATATATGGTCAACAGCTCCCTCGTGAAGAAGAAGCCGTTTTTGTATTTCATCAAGTGCAATCATTTTGTTTTTCTTTCAATCAAATCGGTCAGTTTATGAATGATAAAATCGTTTGTCCAATCGTATAGAGGGCGTGAACATAAAATGATGATGCCGCAAAAACCGCTTCGTGTTGCCCCGTCTAAAATCCAAAAACCTAAAAGCAAATAAAACGAATAGCCCATCACAAAGCCCAAAACCGCGTCGATAAAAACCTGCGTTAAGCCCTTAAAACGAATGATAGCGGAAGCAATCGCCGCCGCTATCAGAAAAAGCAAAACCTTAATGTCATCAATCATCTTTAACTTATTCCTTTACGAAATATCGGTGATGATGCCGCCTGTTATGGTTACGGTTTTACCGTCGTTTGTTGTAAACGAGCCGCTCACGCCTGCGTCTAGCTTATCTCTTGCCACGGCGTCTTTCACATAATACGTTTCCGAGCCGTCAGATAAATACGCAAAATCTTTTTTGGGTTGCAGCGTAATTTCTGTATTGCCTTCTATTGTAATGGTTTGTGTAACATATCCGTCCGCGCTGATGGTATATGTTCTGTTCGCTGATACCACAAAAGTATAACTAGAGTAGGAAATATTGGAATATGTGTTACCGTTGCTGTCCATCACAACCAAATTCGTTAAAGGATACGGATAGATGTCAAGTCTAACAGCTTGTGCCATTTTTTAATCTCCTAGCTGATGGTTAAAGTTTCTGTTGACGAATTGTAAGACCACGTCAAAACGTCTTGCTTGCCGTTAAGCTGTGTTTGAATGTTGCTCGTCGCGCCCGATAAATAGCCGAGCTGCGTGTTTGTAACGGTGGCGGCAACTCTTAATTTGCCCTCGCCGTTTGTGCACACCGGACGGTTTGCCGTTAAATTTGAACTCACAACGTTTGACACGGCACCGGTGATTGTGTTTTGCTTGTTGCTTGCCACATTGTCAACATAAGCTTTCACGGCCGCTTGAGAGGAAACAGTGCTGTTTGAGGCACCGTTTCCACCCAAAGTCGCATCGGTTGAAATGTTTAAGAATGTTGAGCTCATAAGCGCCCCCTTTATCCGATGATAACCGCCTTATACGTTCCGGCTGAAATGTCAGAGGTTGAGTTCATTTTAATTGTAACCGAACCCGAACCGAGCGTTTGTTCGGCAAAAACCATATTGCCCGACGAAACTTCATAAACCTGCACAATCGCATTTGTCGGCGTTGAAGAGATTGTCCACGTGCAAACACCGCCCGTAACCGTTAAAAGCGGGTTGGTCGATGAGCTGATATGCGCCGCACTTGTCGTGTATGTTGCAAGTTTTTTAGGCGTGATAAACTTTGTGTCGTTTGTTCCGGCCGTAACTTCCGCATCGGTTGCGATTGCCGCAATACCGGCGGTTGATTCGGTTGCCTGTGCGGGCGAGGCGGAAATCTCAACATAGGTCGTGCCACTCCAGCGATATGTCTTGTTCAAGTATTCACCCGTTGACAACACAACATAAATCTTGCCTGTTTCAGGCGTTAAGGCGCTGCCGCCCGATGTTGCCGAGAGCCAGCCGGCAGAAAGAGCTGTTGCCCCTGAAATAACATAGCTGTCAACCACATCGTCAACATAAGCCGGAAGTTGCGCAGACGGAACTTTGCCACTTGAATCCAAACTTGCCACGCCATTGGCCACGCCTTTTGAGGCCACCGTAACATAAGTTGCGCTGATGTCGGGAATGTCAGAAGCCGCCAAATCGGCACCTGCTGTTACCAAACCTTTTGCGTCGTATGTGATTTTTGTTTTTGTGCCGCCCGTAATAGAGGCGTTTGCCGTAACTTTTGTTGCAAGCTGCTTGGGGTTGACGGCGAGCGTTTCGCTTGTGCCGGTTGTTGCTTCCGTGTCGGTTGCAATTTCAATCACACCGGCCGCCGATGATGAGGCCGTTCCGACGCTCACTGTTCCGCTTGTTTCAGAAAGCGGGCTTGAAAAGGTGTATGTCGTGCCTTGCGCAAGCGCATTAACCCAAGCCGAGCCGTTATAGACATACATCAAGTTGTCTGCCGTGTTAAAATATGTTTGACCTGCAATCGGACTTGCCGGTGCAACAGATAGATTTTGCACCACCGCATTTTGCAGTTCGTTTTTGTTTAAGTTGACATCTGTCAAAAAGTTATTCGTTGCCATTGTTTTTTACTCCTAATTCAAATATGCCTTTCCTTTGGTGGCCGCATTGAAGCGGACCACGCAACTGTTGTCATCAATATATTGCACGACAGGCCAGATGACGTTATCTGCCGTATCAACCACCGTTACCGATGGGTGTTTTTTTAGATTATGTGTGATTGTCCACTCATCAGATGCAACCGCTTGTTCGAAAATGAAGGTTTTGTCGCTGATGATACTTTGCGCCGCACTTAAAGCTTCTTCTGCACTGTCTTTGGCGGAATTGGCGTAACTTTCAGCACTTTGTGCCGCGCTTTCGGCTCTTGTTGCAAGCGGGGTTAATTCTGCCTTGCCGCTTGCAATATAGTTCACGGCCTTTTGAACGTCCATTTTGGCCGCATCACCGATGATAACATCAATTTTCTTCTTTTCCTCAATGTTTGCCAGCACATCACATGATGAACCGATATCAATATTCAAGAATGTCTGATTTTCTTTGATTTCAATCATTTCAAACCCTCGTTACCTGCTCGGTGATACGAAAAACGCCGATTTGGTTTACATTTGCCGGCCAGATGGTGTTAACCTGTCCGCCCGAAAGCGTTAATTGAATGTCGGTTGCATAATCGCCGACATCAATGCTTGTTTCTTCGGGTGTTAATAAAAGCGCCATTTTCCCATCTAAAACATCGACAGGTGTTCCGGACAATGAAAATTTAATATTGCCCTCTTCATCTCTGACCTGCATTAAAAGAGAGGCCCCCGTTAAATCAACTGGTTTACCGCCTTCTTTGAATTCTAAATTGATGGCAAAGCTGTCGCCTTGACGCACCGTGATTAAATTGTTTTGAACCATTCCGCTCATTTCAGCTCTCCTCTAACGCTTTGATAAACCAATTAACCGCTTGGTTGACGGGAGTAACGTGCTCTGACGCGCCGTAAATCGCATTCGATTTTGAAGCGTCAAAACCAAGTCTGTTGCTAAACGTTCCGCTGTCCGTCGAGTTCGGCGAACTTCCGCTTTCTTTATAAAGAGCGCCCGAAAACGATGTTTGCCTATCGTCTGCAAGCTGCGCTTCACCTGTGATATTCGGCAAACCTTCCTCTTGCGCCGTATAAATATCAGCAGCCGAATCACCGCCCAAACCGCGCAGGAACTTGCCACGATAATCGGGGACGTTAAATGTGGTTGAACCATCGCCCGTGCCGAAATGTGTTCCGATAAGCGAAAACAAATCCGCATAGGTTGTTCGGCTCACCGCTTGCCCGTCGCAGATAAGCCAGTTTCCGTGATTGGCATTTTGAAGCGATGCTTTAATGTCGCCGATGTAGTTTGTTGCACCGAGTTCTCTGTCGATGGCATCAATTGCCGTTTGAAGCGTTGATTGTGTGCTGTCAAGTTGGCTTTTATTGACAGCATCGTTGGAAGACGTGCCGTTTCCAAGACCGGTGATTTTATACGAACCCATCTTAAAATTTCCGGTCGCAATCGCTCTGCCATCACGGCAAAAGCAGTTGTTTAACGCGTTTGCAAAATTGTCATCTTCATCATCGTGCCTGTCGGAAACAATGCCGATGTCGTTCAAGCGGTCTTGCTCCCAGCTGTAGTTTCTTGTGAAATTTCCCTGACTGTCAAAAGACATTTTTCCCTCCTTTGCTTAAAAGCCGTTGATGAGTTTTGTTGCTGTGTCAGCCCCAATCTTTATGGCGTTCAGTTTATGGCTCAGTGATTGGTTTTGAGCGTTTGCCTGATTTTGTGCCAAATTGTTTTGTGCCAAATATTTATCTGTTGCAACATCATAGGCGCTGTGTGAATTTGTGAGCGCAGATAAAAGCTGATCAATGTATGATTGTTGAGCAGCGTTTGCAAAACTTCCTGCCGCAATTTGGTTGTTCAAATCGGTTGTATAAGCATTTTCTCCGGCTTCAATAGCATTGAAAGCCGCGTCGTTTAAGGCCGCATTTTGCGCGGCAAGCAAGGTGCTCATGGCGTTGCGATAAGCCGCGCTGTCGGTTCCGATTCCCTGGTTAATCAGGCGCGTTTGCAAATCATCTGCCGCACTGCTATACAGCGGCAAAATTTTGCTTAAATAATTTTGATATGTCGCGTCTTCAACTCTTTGCTTTTCAAGCACATCACCGCCGACATTAAAAGTGTAATCGCCCATATTTTGCAAGTTGGCACTTGCCCTATCTGCCCAAGAGTTTAAATTTGCCAGCGTATTGTCGGCATTTGTTGTGTCATAGCCGTTTAAAAACCGCACATAATCTTCGGTGGGCTGAGAATTATACGACACCTTCATACCGTCGCTGACCTTATCGAATAGTTTTAATCCTTTACTCATTTTTTGTTGTCCTCCATCGACATTCGTTTGTTAACATAGAATACACAAGGGCGTCGTGGCCGTTGTTTTGATAGGCGCGCAAAACACCCTCTTGAACAAAGCCGAGCCTTGAAACAAGATTTTGGCTTTGTATATTGTCTGCGTCGACCATCACGCTGGCGCGGCGACATTTCAATAAATTAAAAACAACCTCAAAGACAGTTCTTAAAACGCGCCGATTGCACCACTTTTTGTTTTGTGCATAAATGGTGAGCCAAGCGTCAACATAAGGTCTGATGTCATTGATGATGATGCCGGCAATCAGCTTTTTTTCGAGCTCAATGCCAAGGCTGATGTTTTGGCCAACCCAGCGCGTGTTTTCGCCTAAATTGCCACACACCCAGCGCACAACACTGCCGCCCGCGTCAAAAAAGATGCGGCAAGTTTTTGGTTGCTGTCGTTTCATTTGTTTTTTAAGCTTTCAATTTCTTGTTTTAAATTTTCAATTTCAGCCAAATATTCTTTTTGTTTTTTCTTCAGCTCAAAAAGCGCCTTATTGTTTTTTGAAATGCGTAAAAAATCGAGCGCCAAATCTCTTTCGTTTTCAAGATTGAGCGCACGTGCGGTTGTTTCATCAAGCTGTGCGAGAGATTCGACGGTGAAGATGTTTCGAAAATGGCAACACGTAATTTGTTCGGCATTTAAAAATGCAAACATAGATAAAGGTGTGCCCTTTTTTTCCTGCTTTAATGATTTAAGATAGTTTTGATATTGGGCCTCAAAGCGTTTGATGTGTTCTTCGGTTGCCGGCTGATCAAAAACATCATATTGGTCTTTAACCTTAATTTCGACATACAGTTTTTTTTCAAAAACGGGCAGGCCGTTTTGTGCAAATTTTTCGGTTTGAACGTATTTGTCGTAAAATCTTGCAACCACACCGTTGTTTTGATTTTGAGGCGCAAGAACATTTTGAAAGCTTGAAAATTCAAATTCCATTTTTTGTTTTCCTTGTGTGTTTTTTTTAAAAAAAGAGGCGTTTTTTAAACGCCTCCGATTTTTAAAAAGCAGCTTAGTTGACTGCCGGCGCAATGTAATCAACCAAAACACCCTGCAATTTGGCATTTGACATTGTCAAATTTCCGGCCCAGCCGATGATTTTGTATATGGCGTCTGAATTGATGGCCAAGCGCTCACCGCCGATGACCTTAAAGTTTCTGTCTTTGTGAGGACGCAAATACAGGTAGTTTGTGTTGATAAAATACATATGCTTTGAGGGGCAACTGCCGCCTTGTCCGCCGTCAAAAATGACATCGGCGCCCTTATAGCGCAAAGTTCTGAAACCGGCGTCGGCCAATTTCGGATCGGTAAAGCGCTGCATGGGTTGTAAGGCCGCTTCATACATATCATAAAGATAATCGTCGGTAACAATCAAATCGGGTTTGTCCGTGCCGCGTGAGCACTTAAGATACATATCGTTCATCTTGCCTAAAATGGTTGAACTTGTCAAAGCATTGGCTTCGGCTGAAATGACATTGGCCTGATTGCGCCAAAATTCGTTGCCCGATGTGGCGCGGTTGATGCCGCCAACTGTGCCTGATATCGGTGCATCGGCAATAAGCAATTTTAAGCCGCCGATTTCTTTGCCCGAACTTCCCGTGCCGTCGGAATAAAGCGCTTCGGCAATTTTGTTGCTCATTGTTTTTTCGGCGTTGTGAATGCGTTTTTCGAACAAGTCTATCATACGTGCGCTGCCCGAATTTTTGAGCATATCTTCACCGGAAATCGCAACAGGTGTGGCACACAGTTTTAGAGCATATTCCGCCGCGCTGAAAAGTTCGGGGCCGGTGTATGATATGGTGTCAAAACCGCTATACCAAACCATATCGCCTTGGCCGTATTCAAGTTCTTCCAAAATTTTGGAGCCGCCGTCAACGGTGCGGATTTTGTTTTTTGCGGACAAACGGCTTAAAAGCGCGTTGTTTTTTGTGATGTTGTCCGCCATTTTTTTTGAACGATTTTCAAGGGTTGTCGTGAAAATCGAATCATAAGTTGCATTAGGTGCTGTCATAAATTAAAATTCCTTTCTAAATTGTGCTTCCAATTCTTCACGCAGTGACAATTCTTTCGGCTCGGCTTCAACTTTTGATTTTGGCCGAAACGACGCTTCTTTGGCATTTTGCGCCGAGCTTAATTTTTCACTTAAGATGTTGTTGATTTTGTTTTCAATCATCTTTTCTCTAACCTTCGAATTAAGCCAAACCGCTTTTTCATAAGCCTCTTGCAGTGTGTCAGCTTGGGCTGTTTTGAAAATTTTTGCCATATCGGTTTTGACATCCTGATAAAAGGGATATTTCGGCTGACCGTTGTCGTTGACGGCATTTACAAAATGCGCCAAATCGAAAAATGCAGCTTCGCTTTGCCTTTTATCCAAAGCTTTTCCGGCCGCTTTGATGCTTTCCAAAATTTGTTGCTGTGTTTGTTTTTGAGAAGCGTTGTTGCTGTTTTGTTGAACGCCGTAAACGGCTTCGAGCATTTGTAAAGTCTGCTTGGGATTTTTGTTGACGGCATCGTCAAGCAAGGCCAGTTTTTCAACATAGTCTTGCGCCTTTTTAAAGCCCAAAGCATTTAAACGCTCTTTTCTGTCTTCAAAAACTTTGTCGGACCACCTATAGGCGTTCAGTTTGTTCCCGAGTTCAGAAAATCCTTTTTCCGTTTGCTTTTCCCGCTCAAGCAGATATTTCTGCCATTCGGGCGAAAGCGCCTTAAAATTTTCTTGAAATTCTTTGGTGTAACTTTTGGGCGCAGCAATTAAATCAAAATCTTCTTGGTTTAAACTGTCCTTTAAGTCGACCGGTTGTTCTTCGCTTTGCAAGTCCGCCGAAGCGAAGTTTTTTTCGAGTTCATCTCTTAACTCACTCATTCCAAATCCTTTTTTTATATTCTTGAATAAAATCTTCAAAAGCATTTTGCCTTTGAAGGTGCTCGTGTTGCTGACGGATATTTTTCAAATATGCGTCGCTGAAATCGCTCGACGTGGCAAGGTTGTTTTTTTTCAAAAAAGCGTCAACATCGGCACTTGATTGAGCAACCGTGCCGTCGGGCAATAAAATTTCTTCAAACATTTTTTTCCTTTTTTACCAACCGCTTTTGTTCTGCCGGTGTTCGCAAAACATATCTTCAATGATGACTTTTCCGTTTCCGTATAGCTGTATGCGCCCTCTGTCATAAACGGGTTCCGCAAATGTTAAGGCAAGGGCGTCGGCCAAATCGGTGGAATGTCCGAGCCGCTTTTTAATCTCTTCTTTTTCTTCCAAAAGCAGCCGGCCTTGATGGTCATATTTTTTATTGACGGCGCACAGTTCGTTATAAAGACGCTCGTTTGATATGAGCTCAACATCTTCATTGAACCATTCGCGGAGCATATCCCACATTTCGGCGCGTTTGTTGCCGTATCGCTCATCGTTGATGGCTTTTGCCCCAAAGTTGACGGCTTTGACAACTTCCTTAAAACCTCTGTCGCGCAATATGTCATAAACACCGCCGCCCACACCGCCGGCATCTAAAAAAATGCGTTGGGGTTTGTGTGTGCCGATGATGTTTGTTGCAATGTTTGCAAGCTCGACAGTGTCTTTTTTATCATAAACTTCAAGCTTAAAACACAACCTTCCGCGCCGAAAACAAAAAACGCTTGAATCATCTCCGAAGCGCGCAACATCAAGCCCGATGACAAGAGGCGACGAACACTCTTTGATTTTCGGGCTCATCGCCAAGCGCACTTTGTGTGCGTCGATGAGTTTATAATCGCCTTGCCTTAAGGGTTCGCCCTCCCATATATGGGCATAATCACTGGGGCTTTTTTGCCGGCAGGCAAGTGCTTGTTTTTTGAGCTCGTCGGGGCAAAACGGGTTGTCGTTGTAATTAACCCTGCAAACAAGCGTTCTTTCATCGGGGTGCGCCGCCAAAAGAATCCAAAGCGGATCATTTTCTTCAATTCTGTTCATGGAAATCCAAATTTCGGAACCGTCTTTTCGAATGGTCGGCGCCAAAATTTCCCATGATTTTTTGGAAATTGTTTGTGCTTCTTCAATCCATGCAATATCAACGCCCTCCAAAGATTTGATTTTTTGAATGTCCTGACTGCGCAAACCCTTAAAGATAAAGCGTGTGCCGTTGATGCGGTTGAGAATTTCCGTTTCTTTAACCTCAAATTCATCAAGTCCGTAAAAACTGATTCTTTCGGAAAGCAAGCGGTGAACGGAATCTTTGATTGATTCCTGAATTTCTCGAAGGCAGGCGACTAAAAGTTTTTTCTGTAATCCTAAGAGCAATAAGGAATCTGCAAACGCATAACTTTTTCCGCCGCCGCGTCCGCCGTAAAAAAATTTAATTCTTTTTTTCTCATTGATGAGGGGCAGGAAAGGGCGCGCAATTTTAATTTTGAGTTGTTTTTGCATCAACAACCTCAATTTTGATGTGCGAGACGTGTTTGATGTGTGCTTCGGGCGAAGCGTTTTTTTCGCCGATGACATCTCTGATGATGTCGATGGCTTTGAGGTTGCCGTTTGTGGCTTCATCAATGAGCACATCACAAAGCCGTTTGCTGATGTCTTTATCAAGCGCCATTTGAGTTAAAGTGTCTTTAAGTGTTTTCGGCTTTCTCATTTTTTCTTTCCTTGTTATAGATTTTCACCGTCTTCCATAATGGCAAGAATTGAGCTTTCACGCACGGCAACAATGTCTTTTTTGAGCGTCGGAAGCTCGTCAAAAGCGTGAAACAACACAACATCACCAATATCAACGGAAGTTACGTTTTTACCGACAGATAAAACTTTGCCAATGGTTTTGACGGTTTGAAAATTATCGGGCAACAATATGCCGTGCTTTTGCTCGGGTTTTTCTTCAAGCTTAAGTAACACTCTGTCTGCTATGGCTTTCATAAAAAATCTCCTTGTTATAAGATTGCTGTGCCGGTTTGAAAGCGAATGCCTGTTTCATACCACTCAATTGCGTTTCCGGCTGTTTTGGTTTTGAAAACAACGCTTACCTTATAACCGGTGGCAGAATTTGCAAGCCACTGTCCCTGCATTTTTTTTGTTTTAAGTGAGAACCACGCGGCGTCGTTCCATTTGGCGTTGCCCCATTTGGCGCCGCTGTCGGAGGAAAGGTTGACATAGTAGCTTGTCTGTCTTGTTTCATAATCCATATTTGTGTAAATAATCAGCCTGAAATCTTTAGATGTTCGAAGTTTTGGCTTTAAGAGAACGATTTTTTTTAGGTTTTCGCTTGAAAGACTGCTGTATGCCTGTTCAACCAGACCTTCAATTGCCTGTCCGTTGTCATCGAAATTTTTTCCGAAACAATAAACGGCGTTGCCCGAGGCAAAATAAAGTTCGCCGTCATATAAACACCAGCAGGTTGCGTGAATGTTTGTGAAACGACACCACGCGCCCGTGTTGATGTTCATCACGTGCTGTTCAAAGTTGTTTCCGACGGGCACATTGAAGATGGCATAGCCTTTTTTAGCATAAATAATGCCTTGCCAGCCGTTTTGATGTTGATACATTGCGGCTCTGTCGAGCACAAGTCCTCTGATTTTATCGGAAAAAACAAGCGACGAAACGACAGCGTTGTTGGCGCTTAAAGCTTTTGAAAGAGGCATATATCCGTCTTGGCATATAATGATGACATCGCCCTGAAAAGGCATAACGCACTGATAACCGAGCGGTTTGCTCAATTTATATGAGCCCATTAAAGACCAGTTGTCCGCATCATTCGGATTATAGCCTTTGTAAATTAAAACCTCGCCTTCCGAGCTCATTAAGCAAGTGTAATCGTCAAGCCCTGTGCCGCCATCAACAGTCCAATTGAAAACCGAAATGAGATGTCCGCCCCATTTCAAAACCTCTGAAACGTCGAAAGATTCCAGAGTTCCGGCAATGTTTCCGCCGACACCGGACACCCACGCGCGTGTTGAGTTTTTTTCGACAAACCATAAAAATTCGTGGCTGACGCCGGCGTTGACGATTTTTGTGTCATTCAAGTCTTGTCCGACAAAACCCCAATTTTCAAGATGGGTTTGATTTTGATCATCAACATAAAAAACTTTCGGTGTGTCTGTGCCGTTTAGGAGAAAAAGCCTGTTTTTATATTGCACGCTCTGACATCTGTTTTGCGAAAAACTGATGTTTTCAAAACAAGACGGGGTTTTTGACGAAACATCATAAGCTAAGCCGTCAAAAACCGCAATCATTCTTGTTGTTTGAGAAGTGTTGTAACAAGCAAGTGTTTCGATTTTTTTTGAAACTTCAAAATCGGCTAATTTTGCGTATGTTTCATATCCCGGACGCAGTTCAATCGAGCCGGCAAGGGGAATATAATTGTCCATTTGTATGGCGTCCAGTCTGTCCATTGCCGACAGCGGATCTCTTTTGTTGAGGCCACCGACAGGTGCGGGCAAAATATAATCAACGGATTTGACATGTCGATAACATTTCTTCAGCATTCAATAACTCCTTTAAAATTCTTTGACGTAGCCCGTTGAGATGTTGGCATCGTTTTTGGCCTGATTTTTTTCAATTTGTTTGGCCTTTAAAAGCGCTTGCAGATTCATTTCTTTTTCCGTGAGTTCTTTTTTGTCTTTTTGCTCTTTTTCTTTGAGAGAAAATTCGGCTGTTTTTAAGGCAAATTCTTTTTCTTTCATCCGATGATCAAGCATCATCTTTTGTTCTTGCTGTTTAATTTGCAATAAAGCAGTGTTCAAAACGGGGGTGGGCTGCTTTTGAAGCTCAAGGGCAATGGAGTCAAACGTTTTTTCCAAAATCTGTTCATATTGCCTTGCGTTCGGAAGCGTTTGAAGCACCGACAGAATCATTTGCTTGTAAAGCGGCAACAAAAGCGGTTGCGACGAAACAACATTAAAGGCCTGAACAATTAAATTGTGAATAACGCCAAGGGCATTTTGAATTTTGAGAGCAACTTCTTCCTGTATGAGAGAAATATCTGTTTCAACGCCTAAAATCATACCGCGGAGTTTGTTTTCTTTTAAAAGCATAACGGCCTTGTCGGCAATTTCGGGCGCAACGTCTGAGTCTGCGAACATTTTGAGATGTTCGGCCGAAAAACATTCGCAAATCATTTCGGCTTTAATGGTGAGCAAATCGGTGATGAAACGCAAAAGTTCATTTTGCCTGTCCTGATTGCGCAGTGTGCCGAAATTTGTTTTTTTTGTTACAGCGGTGGCTGTTTCCGTTTTGTCTGATGTGCCGCGCATAATGTCGGAAACGCCCGTCATCTCATAAATCTGGTCAATAATGTCTTGACGCCTTAAGGCCAGTGCTTGCAGTGCGTTGACATATTGCTCGATTGGTGCAAAATCCATTATGCCTTTCAAACCGCCGTTTTCTTTTAATCTGTCGAAATCGGAAACGGCAACAAGTGTAACTTCTTTGTTTAAAATGTTGGCAAGCTCGGGAAAAGAATTGTCGTATGCGCCCGAAACTTTAATGGCCTGCATCGTTAGTTGCATTCTTGAGGTTATGCCTTGGAGCTCGTTTAACAAAGGTTTGAGCTGCACATAATCAGGAACGACAATTAAACCGTCATTGGCAAGTGTTGCAAACAAAGGTTTTGGCATGGCAAAAAAACCGGTTATCTCTGCGGCATTTTTTCTGATTTTCAAAAATCTCGAATCGCATTCTTTGGCCAAATATAAAATTTGTTTGTCGGTTTTATCCCAAATTTCATAAACGGTTATGTTGTCTTGAAAAGTGTCTTTTGAAGGGCAAAGAAAACTTGCAAGCTCTTTACCGAACTGATTAATGATTTCGTTTCGGCTCATTTCTATTTTGCGCGCAAACCAGCTCACATCTTCCCAAACATCAACTTTTTCGACATCTGCTATGAAATCTTCCGGCTTGATATAAATTGTTTCAATGGTTTCGTCGTCAAGCACATCAAAAACGGTTTCGCTTCCGTTTTTAACAAGAGATGCTTTTTTGAATTTCGGCACATATTGCTCATAGGCACTTGCAAATCCGAACAGCAAAAAATCGTTTCGAACATATTTCATTATGCCGTCAAAATCAAATTGTGCCAAATCCCATTTAAGCGCTTTTTCCAAAATGCGGCAGGCGCATGAGGCAGATAAGTCGCCTGTTTGGTGTTGTTGCTGAACGAAAGGTTTCGGTCCTTTGAAATATAAAAACGGCTTAAGTGTTTCGATGGTTGTCCAAAACATATTTTGTTCGTTTCTGGCATTTTCGTTTTTGTAATAGCGGCGGATATCGCCGATTAAATCAAAATAAGGGGCATATTTTTTTTCAGCCTTTTCAATTTTTTTAATCCATATTTCAACTTCTTTCATATTCTACTTTCCTTAATTTTTGTTGATGACAACGTTAAGACAAGTTTCATTTTCAAAGGCGTTTAGGTCTTTAGACATGTGAATGTCTTTGATGGCAAGCGATAAGGCAAATTTCTTTTTGAGTTCTTTTTGATATTCGTTATATTCTTCTTCATAATCCATGCCGTTTCGTTTGAGCCAACGCCAAATAATGCCGAGTTTAACAAGATATTGATCAAAAATCGGAACGTCGGTGTTTGCGCTTAATGTTTTCTTTTTTTCAAAGGTTTTTGCATCGGTGCAAACAGCGTTTGAGCGATACATAAAAACAATTTTGACGCTGCTTTTCGGCATTTTTAAAAACTTAAAGCCGTTGTTTTCGATTTTGAAAGTGCTTTCAATCGGAGAGTGAAAACAAAGTTCATTCATTTTTGCCTCGGCGGTTACCGCGCCGATAAGTTTTTCTCCGCTGTCTTTGATGAATATGGTGCCCGGCAGAAAAGCATAAAAATCAGGCACGATATCCTCAAACGGATAAAACGATTTTCCTTCTATGGTTGAAAAACTGCCTTCGCTTAAAAGCTCTTGCCAATTACCATAACGCATTAAGCTGTCAAGCTCGTTTTTGGCGACGGATAAAAAGATGGCATTGTGCTGCACATTTCTTTCAAACAAATCTTCCGGACGCTGCGTCGCCGTGATATCTGCAGCCTCCTGACATATTTCCAAAATACTCGTCATTTTTTTACCTTATTGATGAAATTAAAAAAAATTAAAAATAGATGCTTTGCGCTGTGTTTTTGAAACGTTTATCGGCGTTTCCTTTCGGCCGCCGCGCTATTAAAGATAGGTGTGGCGGGGCTTTTCTTGCAGATGTTAAAAATGAAAGGACGTATGAATGAAAAAAATTTTGCCCCGCCATAAAAAATGCCGTCTTTCCTTTGTTTTTTTTAGCCGGCACAAACCAACAAAAAAGAGCGGCCGATGCTATGGCGCTCTTTTTGATGAAACATCTTCCTTTTTTAGGATATTTTCTTTCTAACACATTTTT
Organism: Alphaproteobacteria bacterium; assembly: GCA_017445475.1. Lineage (GTDB taxonomy): Bacteria > Pseudomonadota > Alphaproteobacteria > RF32 > CAG-239 > UBA1254. The sequence goes on along the minus strand of JAFSUB010000008.1, from coordinate 3,041 downwards.
TGAATCTTGTCAAGTCCCTCTTGTGGATAACATTGGTAATATCTTGTATTTTAAGCCAAAAATCTTGTTTTAATCTTCTATTTCTAATATAATTTTATCATATTTTTGCCGGTTTGTTAAAAATTTTTCTTGAGTAATCTTTTTTATTTGAAAAAAATCAACATTTGCGAGCTTGCAAACAACGGTCATATCAAAATATGAATCAAAAAAAGCTTCTGCCTCGCGCTTTATTTTTTTGCCGTTTTTGGGGGAATTTTGAAAGGCATCTTTTGCGGCCAAAACGAGAACGGCGCAAAAGAGTTTTTGAATGCGCAGTGCTTGAATATATTGCTCATATCGGGTTTCAGACATAGTTGCCTTCTTTGTTGTTAAATTGTTCCGAATATGCAAATATCAAACAATCAAGGGCCGCGTTTAAGTTTTTTTTGAGTTGCCTTATATGTTGCGCATCAATCTTTTCAAGATATGGTTTTTGATTTTTAAGCACAACGGTTTCAAGTAGCATTTGATGTTTTTGAGAAAGCTTTTTCCAGAGACTTAAAAAAGCTTTGCGCGTGTCGAAATATCTGTCTGCCGGATCAAATATTTTTCCGCCGTCAACGCGCGGTTTTTGCAAATTGACAACACCTGCCGAGATGTCCTCAAGGCTGGTATAAAGCTGTTGAATCTTTTGTGCGGCTATAAACCTGTCTGTGGCAGAGAAGGTGTGCGCGCCGCATTTTAACCACCCTTTTCTATAATATGTTTCTATAAGCGAATAAGACATAAATTTTCTCCTTTTTGTTTTTCTTTTATAAGATTTGTATAATATTATCAATAAGAAAAATATTATTTGCACAGGTAAGAAATTTATGATACATTATCCGCATATTTTCTTGCAGTTAAAGGAGTTAACAAAATGAATATAGAACAAATCCGCACGCACATCGATGATTTAATTCGCAAAAAGGGCAAAAATTATCGTTCTCTTTCCTTGCAGATAGGAAAAAATGAGGCATATTTGCACCAATACATCAACAAGGGTTCTCCTTTGCGCCTGCCGGAAGAGCAACGTCGCAAGCTGGCTGAAATTTTAGATGTTGATGAGCAGGAACTGACCGATATCAAACTTCCGAAAACGATTTTTTCAAACGCGCCGCATACGCCGACAGCTTTGATTGAGATGGTTTCGTTTGAAGGGAAAAATTCGCCAACAATCGGTTTTATGTCGCTTCCTTTGACAGATTTTCGCAATATGACCGCAAGCGATCCGAGTTCCGTTAAAATGCTTCGTGTGGCAGGTGATTCTATGAGCCCGACGTTAAAAAACGGCGATTATGTGTTGGCAGATTTTTCATGTAATGCGTATTCAACTGACGGCTTATATTTAATTGCCGGTAAAGATTATTATGCCATCAGGCGTGTTCAACAAATTTCACCTAGTGAGTTGATGCTTATTTCGGACAATGCCAACTATAAGCCTGTTTCTTTGAGTGCAAAAAAAGTTGATGTCGCGGCAAAAGTTGTGTTTTGTTTCAAAGCTGAAAAAATCGGGTAATCGGCTCTTAAAACTAGTAAAAATCTTTTATAAAAATAATAAAAAAATTATATTTTCTCTTGATACACAGTGTTTTTATCACTATATGGTGCTTGAGGGAGAAAACGAGATGATTCAAAAGTTGCAAGAACTATTGAAAGAAAAGGCAAATTTGAAAGAACAAATTTTGATATGCGAAATCGGAGATGATGCCTATTATTCTTCGGTGCTGTATAAAACACACCAAAAACAGCTTTCTGTGCTCAATCAAAAAATTGAGTCCTTACGCTCGGATGAAAAATTTTCAACCGAGCAAATTTTTTAGCTTGTCCTTTTTTCAAAAAAAGGCTATCCGTTGAAAAAAGGAGAGCACTATGAATCAATATGAAGAACTTGTTTTGCAATTTCATCAAGCAATGGAAATGGACGTTGCCGCCCCATATTCAAAATCTTTGCTAGAGTTGCGCAAAAAGCTGATATCAGAGGAAGTTGCAGAGCTTAATGCCGAAATTGACGCGATGATTGCCAAAATTGAAAAAACAGGCCATGCGGACATTGAAACGAAACGCAAAATGTTTAAGGAGCTTGCCGATCTTCAATATGTCGTGAGCGGCATGGTCGTTACGTTTTCCATTCCGATGGAAGAGGTTTTTGCCCGAGTTCACCAAAGCAATATGTCAAAACTTGTTGATGGGAAACCCTTAAAGCGCGCGGATGGCAAGGTTCTGAAAGGGCCGAACTATCAAAGGCCGGATTTGTCTGATTTGTCTTAACTTCGCTTCGTGCGCCTCAAAACAAAAAAAAGAGCGGCGGATTTCTCCGCCACCCCGTTTCTTATCTATATTTAACAGATAAGAAAATCGGATTTTCCGAATAATCAGAATAATTTGTATTCTTATTATTTTTTGCCTTTCATAATATTGAAAGGGGAAAACCTTTGCCTACATTTAAAAAAGTGCTTGACTTTTATTTAAATATAGGTTATCTTCAACTCAGAAAGTGAGTTAAAGTAAGGTTTAACCCCTTTCGGATTGAAGAATTTGTCCGGCGTCTGCGCACCGGACTATTTTTTATATCTTTCTGAGCCACACTTGTCAATATTTAATCATTAAGGTGTGGTTTTTTTTATTGTCATACTAGGCCTTGTGTCTGGTATCTCTTTTATATTGTCATTGCGAGGAGTTTTTTTCTTGTCATTGCGAGGAGCGTAGCGACGAAGCAATCTCAATAATGACGGTTTATTTCTTTATTGTCATACTAGGCCTTGTGTCTAGTATCCAAGAGAGATTCTCGGGATGAACCCGAGAATGACAATATAGAGGAGATCCTAGGGACAAGCCCTAGGATGAGAAAAGGTGTTGTTTAAATATCTGTCGATAAGTAATATTTTTTGCTTGCAATTTGAAAAGTGGAAAAGTGAAAAAATCGCAAAAAATTCCAAAAATTGCCGTTAAGAAAGGTTAAAATTTTTCCCCTAATTTATCCCTAAAATTAACGAAGGTTAACAAGATTTATCAAAATTCGG
>JAFSUB010000007.1 GCA_017445475.1 Alphaproteobacteria bacterium | reverse complement strand
TTTTAATATTTTTTAAAATTTTTGGATTATGTTGCCAACATGATAGAAGATTATATAAATAATGAATTTTGCAATCCATTTGATGAAAATCCGCAAAAATTCTTTATGAAACTGGAACATTGCGGAAGGTATCTTTATGCGTTGGATAATATTTTGGAAAAAGATATTGTTGCGGACATATCTTGTGCAACAGGTTATGGAAGTGACTTACTTGCTCAAAAAGCAAAATTTGTTTTGGGAACTGATATTAATGAAAAATATCTGCAAATCGCAAGAAAAAATTATAAGCGAAACAACCTTAAATTTATTAAAGCTGATTTGAATGAAAATTTGAATTTATCTGAATATAATATAACAACGATTGTTAGTTTTGAAACAATTGAGCATACACCCAATCCTTTTGCTGTTGTGCAAAAATTTTATAATATTTTACCTGTTGGCGGACGGCTTATTTTATCTTTTCCGAACTCGCAAAATGAAATGATTGATGAAAATGGAAAAAGTATGGACCCTTATCATCTTTCTGTTATAAAATTTGACGATATGATAAAACATTTGGAGAAATTAGGATTTAAAATTAATCGTATATTAGGACAAAGCTTTATTAACCAACTTATAGCTCAAATGCTTAAAATAGAAGAAGATTTAAGTGTGAATTTAGAAAATTTGTATAACTATTCTCAAAGCAATATTTTATATCAAAGCAAACTTTTGGCATATCCGAATGATGTTGATATTGAGAAAAGTTATTCAATTATTTTTGATTTGATAAAAAAATAACTTCAACTTATCTCCCAACTTCTTGTATTCATCATCAAAATTAGTCCGATAAGTGCAAAGTATCGCGCACCAACGAAAAAAGAGGGGCTTTTAAGCCTCTCTTTTCTTTGTTTTTGGTGTCGCTTGGCCGGAATTGAACCGCCGGTTCTCATTCATCTTTTCAAAAGATATTTCTTTACATTTTCACAAAAATGCCCTACAATGGTTCTGCTTTTGAAAAAGAATTTTTGCGGCAAAAAAATGAGCAACGGTCAAACTCAAAAATCGCGATCGCGCGCGGAAACCATCTCTTCTTTTGAAAAACAGAAGAACGTTTTGCGTGCCTTGAAAGCTCAAAGAGAAAATCAAACCGAGGCTGTTTCGGGCGTTGTTGTCGCCTCAAAAATCGCGCAATCAATTGAAAACGGCGATGTTGTTTCGCCCATCACGCCGAAACTTGGCAAACAACTTGCAGACAGCGTTCAAAAAACTTATCTTGTGCAAAATGATGTTGACATTTTAACCACATCAGAGCTAAAAAAATTTGAACCGGGCAAAATGGTTTTAATCAGCTTTCCCGGAAACGCCACTTCGCTGACAAACGCCAAAGGCAATCCGGTTGAAGAAAAAATCACAAAATCTGCCGCACAAGACGGCATTGACAGTTTTTTGAAATTTATTCAAAGCGAGGTTCAAATTAACCCCGACCAATGCGAATTTGTTGCTTGTTATTATTCACATAAAAACAACTATTTCGTTGAAAATTTCAACGAGCGGGGCATCGCCCACAAGGGCACCGAAAAATTTGCCGCAGCTTTTGACAACCTCATTTCAAAAAACGGCAAAAAAATAGACGTTGACGAGGCCGTTAAAAATATGCGCGGTGTCATTATGCGCGGACAATGCTTCGGAACGTGTGTTATTTCAGAGCTTGAACAATGTCTGTTTCAAAGGCTTGCTTTGCTGGGCTATTCTCAACAAGAGTGCATCAGAATTTTGTCTGCCCCGACGGCGCTGTTTTCAAGCTCGCCCGTTGACATTGAAAAGCAGCCCCAATTTTTCAGAGTTTTTGCTTATGCCAACTGTGCCGACACTTTTCTTCCGACCATTAAAGGCGCGCCGAAATATCAAAAGCTTGCAGGCTTTACCAATGAAGAAATCGCCTCAAAACCGTGCAGGCTTAAAACCATTCAATTAAGAGAAAATTTCAGACTGGTGCTTTGCAGCCGCCTTGATTTGCCTGATGCGGCGGAAATGGAAAAAACGGTTGCAAAAAAGCTCAAAAATCCAGATGATGCCAAAATACATCAGCGTGTTGCAACCATTTTGAAAGGTCATGCTTTTTCGGCCGTTACAAACCCAATCAAGCATTCTCTCTTTATGGACGAGTTGCGCGATGCCGTTCAAAAAGGCATGGCGTCATCTGTGCATGAAGTCACTTCCATTTACAAGTTTGAAAAGCTCAACATCACGTTGCGCCACTTTAAGGCCGGCTTATCACAAAAAAACATCAATACTTCTCTTGAAATGCAAGAAAAATCTTCCGTTTTAAGCGCCGACGGCACTTCAAAAAATCAACGATAACTTAAAAGCTCAAGCTTTTTTAAGTTTAACTGCCGCTTTGATGAGCGCAACAAATATCGGGTGCGGCTCAAAGGGTTTTGATTTGAGCTCGGGGTGAAATTGAACGCCGATAAAAAACGGGTGGTCATTACGCTCAACAATTTCGGGCAGCCTGCCCTCAGGCGATTTACCGCAGATTTGCATACCGTTTTTCAAAAGCACGTTTTCATATTCGGGGTTTACCTCATAGCGGTGTCTGTGGCGCTCTGAAATTTCTTCTTTTTGATATATCTCATAAGCTTTTGAACCTTTTTTAATGCGGCACGGATATGCTCCCAAACGCATTGTTCCACCCAAATCCGAATCTTTTGAACGTGTTTGTTTTAAGCCCTCTTTTTGCCACTCGGTCATCAAGCCCACAACAGGCACACAATCTTGCGCAAACTCGGTTGTATCTGCATTTTGAACGCCCGCCAAATTGCGCATGGTTTCAATCACGGCCATTTGCATGCCAAAGCAGATTCCCAAAAACGGAATTTTGTTTTCACGCACATACGTAATCGCTTTAATTTTTCCCAAAGTGCCACGCTTTCCAAACCCGCCCGGCACAATAACCGCATCGGTATCTTTTAAATATTTTTCGGCCCCTTCTTTTTCGATTTTTTCACAATCAATCCAATCAATATCTGCTTTCACGCGGTTTGCAATCGCGCCGTGTTTAATGGCCTCGCCAAGCGATTTGTAGGCTTCCAGAAGCTGTGTATATTTTCCGACCACCGCAATTTTCACAACACCCTGCGGTTTGCTCATCACCTCTAATATATGCTCCCATTTGCTTAAATCAGGCAGATTTTGCTCACACTCAATACCGAAATGATTGCAAACGGCGCGGTCAATACCCTCTTTGGCATAAGCAATCGGCACTTCGTAGATGTTGCTCACATCAAGAGCCGTAATCACGTTTTCTTGCCTCACGTTGCAAAAAAGCGCAAGCTTTCTTTTTTCATTTTCATCAATTTGCTTTTGGCTGCGGCAAACAAGCATATCGGGCTGAATGCCGTATTCCTGCAACTTTTTCACCGAATGTTGTGTCGGCTTGGTTTTAAGCTCGCCGGCAGTGGGAATGTAGGGCAAGAGTGTTAAATGAACAAACATCACACGCGCCCTGCCAAATTCATAAGCAATTTGGCGAATAGCCTCCAAATAAGGCTGTCCTTCAATATCGCCCACTGTGCCGCCGATTTCGCACAAAACAAAATCTTCATCATCAAGATTTGATAAAATAAAATCTTTAATTTCGTTTGTAACGTGCGGCACAACCTGAATCGTCGCGCCCAAATATTCACCGCGGCGCTCCTTGTTGATTACGTTTTGATAAATTTTGCCCGATGTGGTGCTGTCGTTTTTCGTGGCACTCACACCTGAAAAGCGCTCGTAATGGCCCAAATCCAAATCGGCCTCCGTGCCGTCATCGTTAACAAAAACCTCGCCGTGCTGATAGGGGCTCATCGTGCCCGGATCAACGTTTAGATAAGGGTCAAGCTTTCGAAGCCGAACCTTAAACCCCCTTCCCTGCAAAATTGAGGCAAGCGATGCCGAAGCAAGCCCCTTTCCAAGCGATGAAACAACCCCGCCCGTGATAAAAATAAATTTTGTCTGTGATGTTGTCATATCTCTTTTTTTTCCTTTCATAAAAGCGACAAAGGCACCTTTTGCTTTCAAGGTGCCTTTGTTTAACTTAAAACCTCTGCAATCATTATTATTGCTCAAGCGGAACCGTTGGAACCTGCGGCACATTTTGCGTGGCGGGCACACTGTCAACAACCGAAACAGCCCCGCGATTCATTCCTTTGTAATAAATCGAGAGCGCAATGCTTGTAATGAACAAAACAGTGGCCAAAATGGCCGTTAAGCGTGTGAGCAAATTTCCCGTGCCGCGTGCGCTTAAAAAGCTGTTTGCACCCGAGCCTCCGCCAAGCCCGTTCAAGGCACCGCCGCCCGAACGCTGCATCAAAATCAGCGCAACCAAAAAAATCGCGGTCATCAAATGTATAACAAGTAATATTGAACCCATTTTTTGTTTTTCCTTATTTTGCTTTGTTAACAATTGCAATAAAATCTTCGGCTTTCAAACTTGCTCCGCCGATTAAGCCGCCGTCAATATCAGGCTGGCTTAAAAGCTCTGCAGCGTTTGCCGGTTTCATAGAGCCACCATACAAAATCTTCATACGCGACGCAACGATTTTGCCCGTTTTGTGAACAAGAACTTTTCTGATGTGTGCATGAACTTCTTCGGCATCTGTCGGCGTTGCCGTTTTTCCGGTGCCGATGGCCCAAACCGGCTCATAAGCAATCACAACCGTTGAAGCCGTCGCATTGTTTGGAAGCGAAGCCTTAACTTGTTTTTCAACAACCTCCAACGCTTTGCCCGATTCGCGCTCTTGAAGCGTTTCGCCAACACAGATAATCACCTTCAAGCCGGCTTCAAGCGCGGCTTGCGCTTTTGCTTTGACAAGCGCATTTGTCTCGCCATGGTCGGCGCGGCGTTCCGAGTGTCCCAAAATCACATAATCGCAGCCGGCATCTTTGAGCTGAACGGGACTGATGTCTCCCGTGTGCGCACCTTTTTCCTCAACGTGGCAATCTTGCGCACCAAGCATAACTTTTGAACCGCGCAGCGCTTTTTTAACCGTTGTTAAAAGCGTAAACGGCGGGCAAACCAAAACATCACACGCCGGTTTCAAGGCCTTAACTTCAACGGCAATTTGCTTGGCAAGTTTTTGCCCGTCAGATAAAAGGCCGTTCATCTTCCAATTACCTGCAATTAATTTTTTTCTTAACATCATTTTGTCCTTTTGATAAAATTAAACTTGATGAAGTTCTATCACATCATTTTTTATTTTTCCAGTTAAAAAAACTTTTCAACATCAATATTTAATATTTGCAATCAAAATTTAATCTCTTATAATACGCTTAAAAAATCTGATTTTTATTTTTTAGGAAGAAAAAATGATAAACAAATTGGCCAAAGCTCAAAAAAGCTTCATTGCAAAACTTATTTTAACATTAACCGCTTTAAGTTTTATGTCGCTCTTCGGCATCACAGGCTACATTTCAAACGCCTCCAGCAACAGAACGGTTATCTCGGTTGACAACATTAAAATTTCACAGGCGGCTTTTTCACACGCCTTTCAAAAGCAGTTAAACGCCGCTAAAAACCTTTTGGATATTGATTTCAACGATGATGCAAACGAAGAAATTCGCACATCAATTTTAAATGCCACGGCGCAAAAAATGGTTCACGATGCCGTCATTGACCGAACTGCCGAAAAACACCATGTTCTTTTCAGGCCAACGCTTATCAGACAGATGATTATGACCGAACCTGCATTTACGGATATGTCCGGCAACTTCAACAAAGAGCTTTTCCGCCGCGTCTTGTCCGAAAACAACATCAGCGAAGAACAATATGTTCAAACCGTTAAGCGCGACCTGGTCGAACAGCTTTTGCTTAAATCACCCGTTCGCAGCATTAAAGCGCCCAAAACTTTGGTTGATTTGAAGGCCCGTGTTGACAGCAAGCGCCGCACATTCAAATATATGCTCATTCGCCCCGATGAAATTGAGATTGACCGCAACATTTCAGATGCCGAAATTGCGCAGTATTACGAAGATTTTGCCGCAAACTTCATCGAGCCGGAAAGGCGCGATTTGTCTGTTTTATACATCTCGTTTGATGCAATTGAAAAAAACACTGCTGTCTCAAGCGAAGAAATTAAGGCCTATTACGATGAACACATCAGCGAATATGAAACCCCTGAAAAACGCCATATTTTGCAAATGATGTTTGAAGACGAGGCTCAAGCAAACGCCGCATATGAAAAGCTTGAAAAGGGCGCTTCGTTTGAAGGTGTTGCAAGCTCTGATGCACATCAAAGCGTTGAGGAAACGGATTTGGGCGAAGTTGCTCAAGACGAGCTTGTTTTTGAAATTGCCGACGATGTTTTTGCCTTAAAGCTCAACGGCTACACCAAGCCTGTTCAAACGGGTGAGTTCTGGCAAATTATGAAAGTGGTTAAAATTATTGCACCCACCAAACAAGATTATGCCGTTGCCTCAAAACAAATCAAAAAAGAGATTGTCTTTGACCGTCTGTATGAAGAAATTGATGCAACAATCAATAAAATTGAAGATTCGCTCGGCGAAGGAAAAACGCTTGAACAGATTGCGCAAAACATGAATGCGTCCATTTTCAAAGTTCAAGGTTTGGCCGATGACGGCTCGGTTCATAATGTGAATATGGCAATCGCCCCGCTTTTGAAAAATGCCGATTTCATCGACACCGCTTTTTCGTATGCCAAAGGCGAGATCAGTCAAACAATGGACTTCAACGAAGGTTTGGCGGTTTTAAGAGTTGATGACATTATAGAAACTCACCAAAAAGACATTGAAACGGTTACGCCGCAAATCAGAAAATTATGGAAAGACAATGAAAAAGCCGCCGTTGCACAAGAAACCTTAAATGATGTGATGCACGATTTGGAAAACGGCGATGATTTATATAAGGTTGCGCCGCGCTACGGCATACATGTTTATCAATCGCAGCCCATCACGCGAAACGAAACGTTTGAAGGCATCTCGTATGCCGACATCAGAGAATTGTTTATGCAAGATTTAGGCACGCCTTACCAAACTCAAGTCGGCGACAATTACATCATTGCCGTTGCCTATAAAGATTATCGGGACACAACGCCTTTAAATGAGGCCGAAAGAAACTTAATTGAGCTTAAAGCAACGCAAGGTCTGTGGCTTGATTTGGAAAAAGCAATGCTTGATTCTTACGCAAAAGATTACAAAATCAAAATCAAATACAAACTGATGGGGTTGGTTGAATAAACAAAACAAGGCAAAAAGAATGAACATTGTCTTTATGGGAACGCCCGATTTTGCGACGCCCGTTTTGGAAAGGCTGATAGCCGAACACAACGTTGTTTCGGTATACACAAAAGCGCCGAGCCAATCCGGCAGGGGCTTTGAGCTCAAAAAAACACCTGTTCATTTAATTGCCGAGAAAAACGGCATTCCCGTCAAAACACCGACAACGCTCAAAGATGAGGTGGCTCAAAAAGAATTTGCCACCATGGGTGCTGACGCGGCTGTTGTTGCCGCCTACGGTTTAATTTTGCCTCAAGCCGTCATAGAGGCTTTCAAGTTTGGGTGTCTAAATGTGCACGCCTCTCTGTTGCCGCGCTGGCGCGGTGCGGCGCCCATTCAGCGTGCCATCGAAGCTGGCGATGAAACCTCCGGCGTTACCATTATGCAAATTGTTTCCAAACTTGACGCCGGCAAAATGTATGCCAAAAAAGCCATGCCCATCACAAACGAAACGACAGGCGGCAGTTTGCACGACGCGCTTGCTAAAATTGGGGCCGATTTGATGAGCGATGTATTAAAAAACATCCATGACATTGAACCGGTTGCGCAAGATGAAAACCTTGCGACATACGCCAAAAAGCTTGAAAAAGACGAAGAAAAACTCGATTTTAACATGAGCGCGGCCTATCTTGAACGAAAGATAAGGGCATTTAACCCTTATCCCGCAACATATTTTGAACATCAGGGCGAGCGTTTTAAGGTTTTAAGAGCCAAAGTTGTTGAAAAAACCGGCAAAGCAGGCGAAATTTTAGAGGGCAAAAATGCGCTCATCATTGCCTGCAAAGAGGGGGCGCTTGAAGTTCTTGAAATTCAGCGCCAAGGCAAACGCGCCATGGCAACAAGCGAGCTTTTGCGCGGTTTTTGTTTTGAACAAAACACCTTTGTAGGTGCTTAAAAACAAACAAGGCTTAAATTCTGTCGCTCTTTTTTTCGGAAACATTCATATCTTTTAAGAAATCTTCCATTTCCTGTTCGTGCTCAATTTCTTCTTTTAAGATATGCGCGGCAACCTTAAAGGTTTGATAGTCTTTTCCAAACGTTAAATCGCATATTCCCTGATAGCGTCCGATGGCGCATCTTTCGGAATCAAGATTTTGTTTCACAAGCGACAATGTGTCTTCGTTTAAGGGCGGTTCATATTTGCATTTTGCAAGCTTTGAAAAATCGTCAGGGTTTAAAACCGGTGTGCCGCCAAGCTCAATAATGCGATCGGCCAACATGTCCGCATGTTCATATTCCTGCCGTGCGTGTTCTTCAAATTCTTCGACAACATTCGGCCGCATCGGCCCCACCGCCAGTTTGGCACCCAAAAAATATTGATAATACGCCAGCCATTCTTCGGCATATGCCTCATTTAAAACTTTGATGAGTTCGCCCACGTCTGTTTTTGAAATTCGTCTTGCCATTTCGCCCATTTTTATTTTCCTTTTTTAAGTTAAATGATGACGAAAAGATAAGCGCTTAAAAACAAACTTCAAGACCAAGCAAAAATTTACTTGAGTTTAGACGGTGCGTGTTGTATCTTAAAAGAAAAAAAGGAGATGCAAAAATGGTTTTGATTGCCCCCAGTTTAGTGTCTTCCGATTTTTCAATTTTGAAAGAAGAAGTCATCGCCCTTGAAAAAGCCGGTGCGGATATGATTCACCTTGACATTATGGACGGCCGTTTTGTGCCAAACCTAACTTTCGGTGCGCCGGTTGTTAAATCTATTCGGGGCGCGACGAAATTGCCTTTTGACGCACATTTGATGGTTGAAAATCCCGAATTGATGGTTGAGAGTTTTGCCAAAGCCGGTGCCGATTTCATAACCGTTCACGCCGAGACAACCGCACACCTTGATCGGGTTTTGCAAAAAATCAAAAGTTTGGGCGCAAAGGCAGGCGTTGCCTTAAACCCGTCAACCGATGAAAGCGCCATCAAATACGTTTTAGACCGGCTTGATTTGGTTCTTGTGATGAGTGTGAATCCGGGGTTTGGCGGCCAAAGTTTCATTCAAAGCAGTTTAGAAAAAATTGCGCGGATAAAAAAGATGGTGAAAGGATACCCCGTCATGGTTGAGGTTGACGGCGGAATCAATCCCTTAACGGCGGCTGCTTCAATTGCCGCGGGGGCGGATATTTTGGTTGCCGGAAGCGCCGTTTTTAAGACAGGCGATTACAGGCAAAACATCAAAGCTTTAAGATAGCGGGAGATAAAAATGGCAACAATTTTGGTGGTTGAAGACGAAGAAGCTTTGGCGCTTTTGCTCAAATATAATCTTGAAAAAGAGGGTTATGACGTTCTCATTGAAGACAGAGGCAACAAAGTTTTGGGCGTGGTTGAAAAAAATGCCCCTTCGCTTATTTTGCTTGATTGGATGTTGCCCGAACTTTCGGGGGTTGATATTTGTAAAATCATTCGCTCTAAGCCCGATTTGAAAAAAATTCCGATAATTATGCTCACCGCCAAAGGTCAGGAAGAAGACAAAATCAAAGGCTTAAATGCCGGCGCGGACGATTATGTAACAAAACCTTTTTCCGTTCCGGAACTGATGGCGCGTGTCAAGGCAAATATGCGCCGTGCCCCCGAGGTGATTACAATCAAAGAAATAGTTTATGAAGATATCAGAATTGATTTGGTGCAAAAAAAGGTTTTTCGAGGCGAAAATTATGTGCATTTAGGTCCGACGGAATTTCGTTTGCTGCGCACACTTGCCGAATCTCCCTCAAAAGTTTTTTCGCGCGAATTTTTGCTCAAAACCGTTTGGGGCAACAACATTTTTGTTGAATCACGCACAATTGACGTTCATATCAGACGGCTTCGAAAAGCCTTAAACGCGTTCGGTCCGGATTATATCCGAACAGTGCGCGCAACGGGCTATGCTTTGGATAAAAATGATATTACATCTTCAAGTTAAAAAAACGGAGTCCTTTTTCAAGGGCTCCGTCTTTTAATGCTATTTTTTTTACCGACTACACAAAGTTGCACTGCCAGTAAAAAAGAATCAATGAAACGACGCATATCATCACCCAAAGGGCGTATTTGTCGCTCTTTCCTTCCTTGGCCTTCGGGTCAAGGACGTGCAGATACGGCGTAAGGTCAATCACCCGCGTGTGCAGGTAACCGACGACGACATACGCTGCAAACGTGCCCACCATACCCATCACGGGCGGGCAGACCATCAGCATCGCCCCCACAATAAAGATATACAGCGCAAAAGTCCGCGCGATATATCTCGTATGTGCGGCCTTCGGCGCCAATGCGAGAGCGCCAATCAACAGACCGTGAGAAGCCACCATTAACATCGTGTTGGCACTTCCTTCGGCCTCACCGTGTTCTACAGAAAATACATACACGATGCACGCCAGCACACCGAGCACATAAGCGGCGATGAACCACCACTTGTTCATAGATAGCATTTTTTTCATGATAATATTTTTTGAATTAATAATTTCTTTTTAGGATTTCAGTATAAAATAATTTTTTGCAAAAGGCAAGAATAAAATTGACAAAAGGTAACTTTTGCGTTATATTATCAAAACAAAGAGAGGAGCAGAAAATGACAAATACACTTCAAAGGGTTGAAAAAGCCGCAGTCGGCGGAGCACTTGTCGGCGCGGGCGTTTCTTTAAAACTTGCCGAGTTTGGTTTATCTGCAGGTCAGGTTGTTGCAAGTGGTGCCAAAAACCTTGCAAATGAATTTGTGAAAGCGCCAGACATCAACATTGCCGAACCTGTTTTGAAAGATATTGAAAAACAAATGGGTAAAGTGGCGGCATGGCTCATTAAACAAGGCAAATCATACTGATGGAACAAGCGCTTGACTATAAAGTAATCATCACAAACGAGGGCATTCTGGTTTTTTTAATTGCATCTCGCAGCACTGAGCCTTTAAAGCCTTTTTTGCTTTATGACGGCGGAAAGCACGCAACGCTTTATCGCACAGAAAATGAAACGGTTGCGCTTGACTATATCGCCCCCGAGGTTGTTCCGATTTTAAGCGGAGCCGAAAAAGTTTTGATTTTCGAAATGGATGATGAAATTGAAGACGTGCTACGGTATTACGAAGCACCGGTCAAACACATCAAACGAAACGTCTTTGTCGAATCCCTTTAGCTTTTGAGGTTTGCTGTGGTTTCTGTTTTGCAAGAATATGCTGAGCTCTCAAACAAAACCGGCGGCACTCTCACCGGCGACGAGTGGCTGAAATATAAAACCCAGACAAAAGAACTTCTTTTTAAGGCGAATCGTCTGGAAGTTTACCGCATTTTGCGTCAAACCGAAAATTTGCAAAATAATTGGCTGAAATCGTGGGTTTACAACGATTTGCCTTTTTTATACAAAAAGCACAAGCCGCTTCGTTCGGAAATCATCAAAATGCTTGAAAGCGCATATCAAGATAATCTTGCCCGCTTTTACCAAAAAACATCTGAAATTTTAGCGGCATCAAGCAAAAAAGAACATATAGAACATTGCTTTGAGTTGATGGAAGAATTTATCAGAAGCGATGAAAACACAGCGCAAACACTTTCTGTCGCTTTTTTACAATTTGAAAATTTGGCAAGAACAAATCCGCAATACAGTGAACAAATCAAAAATCTGATCAGTCTCGGTGCTCAAAACAAAAATAACGACAGAAAATCTCTTGATGACGCCTTTTGTGCACTCCAATCAATCCGTGGTGAAAAAACAAACCGTTATATGAGCCGTATTATTTTTGGGCAACGGGTTCATAGAAGTGATGCGTTTCCCGAAAAATGGAAAGATGTTCAAAAAATAAATCCCGATGAAGCGTGCTTGATTGTTTTGCCCGGAAACGCCACATTCACACCGAGAGCAGCCAATCATTATCTGTCGTGTTTTGAGGATTTGATATCCCGAAAACATGATGCAAACACAGCCCACCTTTATGCCGCCGCGTATGATTTCGGTTCATATTTCAAGTCAGATGTGGCACAAACAATTCTTTTTGAAAAACACCATCGGTTAAAACTTGAAAAAACAATAGAAAACACCGAGCCTGAAAACGTTTCTCCAACCTATATCAACGAAATTTATGAAAAAGTTTTCAAAAATCGTCTTTCAAACGGAAAAAATGAAAGACTTCCTTTAGACAAGGCTCTTAAAAACATCAATCGCGTGGTTGTTTTTGCGCACTGCTTCGGTGCTTACACCTTTTTAAAGCTGGAAGAAAAAATAGATTCTGAAATGAAAAAGCTCAAATATACCAAAGACGAGCGCGCAAAAATTTTTCAAAACCTGTTTTGTGTGGCCTATGAGCCTTATGCACCGCTCGGCGTTTCAAAATCGACAATGCTTTCTTTTGTTTCGGCAAACGACAAAGTGATTCACGCATACAACCACATGGAAGAATACGTCAAACAACTGTCCAAAGCAAACCGGTTTAAAACCGCTTTTTTTGAAGGCAAAAGAGGCAATGTTTTGATTGCGCCCAAAATTCACGCCACCTATGGCGATCATAACTATTTTGGAATGAATATAACGGCAGATTTAACGCCTCAAGGCAGCGTTGTCATGCGCCTGATGGAAAATGCCATAACAAACGCCGTGGCGCTTTCTTGTCATAATGTGGAAAAAACAGATTTAAGAAGGCTGATGACAGGCGGCAATATCGAGCTCGAAAATCAGCTTGATGCTTTTCAAAAAGAAGGACAAACCCTTTGGCAGGACATTAAAACAAACTTCAAAACAAATCTACCGCTATTGCGTGCATACACCGCTTTTCACACGCTTTGAAACTTCGCTTATTTAACCGTCTTCCACCAAGCACTGAATTGTTGATTTTTGCGTAAATTTACAACTTCGCCAATTTTCGGCGTATTAACATCTAAGTCCGTAATCAAAGCAAGTTCGCTAATTTTATCCAGCGGCTCATACCATGGATGGTTACAAATGCAGAACTTGGAATTGTGCACCGGAATAACGCGTTTGGCTTTCAAATCCGTTGCCGATTGAATAAACTCCTCGGGATTTTCGTGAATATACCGCCAGTTATTGTCATATTGTCCGGCCTCGAGTAACGCAAAATCCACACCGCCGAATTTTTCGCTTATCATTTTATAATGGTCATCATAGCCGGAATCTCCACCGATATAGAGCTTGTAGTCTTTTGTTTCAACCAAAAACGATGCCCACAAAGTGCGACATTCAAACAAACGCCCTGAAAAATGGCGTGCCGGCAGGCAATGTATTTTTCCACCTTTAATGTCGGCACTTTCATCCCAATCAAGCTCGGTTATCTTGTCGTTATCGTAGCCCCAATAGCGCAAATGCGAGCCGACACCGAGACCGGTCATAACGTGCTTTATTTTCGGTTTTAAGGCCAAAATTGTTTCATAATCCAAGTGGTCGTAATGATCGTGGGTGATAATCAGATAATCAATTTGTGGCATATCTTCCGCCGAATAAATATTTGTTCCCTTGAACGGCACAACATTATGCGGTAATGGCGAGGCGTTGTTTGAAAACACAGGGTCAACCAAAAACCGCTTGCCACCCGATTGAAAATAAACGGAAGAATGCCCAAACCAAACAAGCAAATCTTCATCTATCGGCAATTTCTTCAAATCGGTTTTAATTGTCGGTATATCTTTGTTCGGCTTCGTGTCAAGGTGATTTCCAAACCAAAAATCCCACATTGTGCTGAAAAATCCGCCTTCTCCTGTCATTTTTTCTGTGTGATGCAGGTTTTGAAACTTACCGTTTTTATAATGTGGCGATTTCTTAATTTTTGCCATGCTGATTTCGTCGGGCGAATGTCCGAACTTTGCCAAATTAAGATAAGAGACGCCGCCGGCGGTTAAAACAACGGCACTGCCTAGTAAAAATTCACGTCTGGTCATTTGTTATTAACCTTCAAATGTTTTGGCAATTTCATTCATCCATTCGTTAATAACAATATGTTGCGGACAATGTTTCTCACAATTTTTACAATGAATGCATTGTGAAGCTTTGCCGGAGTTTTTAACCAAGTTATTGTAATAAACGCGCTGAATTGTAAACGGTTTATCGCTTCTCTCCTGCTTTTCGGCATTATAAAGCGCAAACATACTCGGAATATCGATTTTCATCGGGCAATGTTCAACACAATAACGGCAAGCCGTGCATGGAATAGCTGTTGAAGCGTGTAAAGTTTTAATGGCTTTTTCAATAACTTTATTTTCTTCCGTTGTCAGCGGTTTAAAGTTTTGCATATAACTGGTATTATCTTCCAATTGTTCCATTGTCGTCATTCCGCTTAAAACAGTCTTAACGCCCGGCAAGCTTGCAGCATAGCGAATTGCCCAAGAAGCAACCGAAGCATTTGGATTTGCATCCTTGAAGATTTTCTCAACAGCCGGTGGAACTTGTGCCAAGCTACCGCCTTTAACCGGCTCCATAACCACAACCGGCAGATTATACTTTTGCGCTACTTCATAGCATTTGCGCGACTGAATGGTGGCATTATCCCAGTCAATATAATTGATTTGTAGCTGAACAAACTCAACTTCCGGATGAGCTTTCAAAATTTCTTCGAGCAAATCCGCGGTATCATGGAATGAAAAACCGATGTGTTTAATCTTGCCTTCTTTTTTCTTTAAGGCAATAAACTTAAACGGATCATATTTCTTGACATTTGGCATTGTGCTGGCATTAACATTGTGAACCAAATAGTAATCAAAATAATCCAAACCGGTTTTTTGGAGTTGTTTATCAAAAATTTCTGCCATATTTTCCGCACTCTTAACCATGCCAATCGGCATTTTGCTGGCAACGGTAAAGCTATCTCTCGGATGGCGTTCAACAACAGATTTACGGACGGCAACTTCGCTTTCATGGCCCATATACATCCATGCGGTGTCAAAATATGTAAAACCGCGTTCCATAAACTTATCAACCATCTTATTTAAGAGCTCATAGTCAATAGACGTCTGGTCATTCGGGTCTTTAAGAGGCAAGCGCATAAAACCGAAACCGAGTTTGTTGTTATTGTTAATCTGCGTTTTTACTTTCTCCGATACGGCAATGGTTTCCGCAATCGTCAACTTTGGCAATGCAGCAAAAGCAAAAGCGGCTAAAGTACTCATTAAAAATTCACGTCTATTCATATTAAAGTCTCCTAAAAGTTACAAAATTTTCTTTCTTTTTCCGAAAAACAAGCCGATTTCAAAAAGTCCGTAAGTCGGAATGGTTAACATCAATTGGCTGATAATATCCGGCGGCGTTAAAAGTCCCGATATTATCAAAATGCCGATAAAAACATATGTGCGTTTGCTTTTCATCGCATCAATACTGACTAAATCGGAGCGAATTAAAGCATACGCGATGAGCGGAAATTGAAACATCACGCCGAACACTAATGATAGCCAAAGTGCCAGAGATACGATATTGCCGATACCGAATACCGGCTGAATACTGTCGGTTACAAAACTTAAACCGAAGCGAATAACCAGCGGCAAAATGAAGAACAAGCAAAACAGCACACCGATGATAAAAAGTGCGCTTGAGGTTAAAACAATGGATTTGATAAAATTTTGCTCGTTTTGATAAAGTGCCGGTGCGACAAAGCGCCAAATCTGCCGTGCCATATATGGAAAGCAAACGAGAATATCCAGCACCAAAGCTGTTTTAAGCTCTATGATAAACACTTCCATCGGCGAAAAGAAATTGAGCGTTACTTCACCACCTGCCATCATCACTTTAATCAGCAAATCCATCACATAAGGTGTAACAAAGAAAATCGGCACTAATCCTATTGCCAATGCAAGCAAACATTTGATAAGCACCCAGCGCAATGCTTCCAAGTGTTCAACCAGTGTTTCTTCTTTTTTGTTTACCATATTATTTTTTAGCTTTTTTTACCGGTTTTTTGGCGGGCTTTTTAGCCGGTGTTTTCTTTTTGGGCTCAATAGTTGCGGCTTTTTCTACTTCAGCCTTAAATTCGCTGACCTCGTTTTCGATTGCTTCTTTGGCTTTCTTATACTCAGCCTCAGCTTTGCCTAGTCCGCGTGCCAATTCCGGAATTTTCTTTCCGCCGAACAGCACTAAAACAACAACTAAAATTAAAATTATTTCGGTAATACCTAAAGACATTTTATTCTCCTAAAGTTAAAGTTTGTTTTTGGGTTGGTTCAATTTTGATGGCTTTGACCGGACAAACGCTCGCACACTTGCCACAGCCGATGCATTTATCAAATTGAATGATCGGAAACTCCCCCTCGAGCTTAATAATAATCTTCTTCGGACATTTGAAAGCACAAATACCGCATTTAATGCACACATTTTCATCAATGACGGCATTGGCAATTTTAATGTTCTGTTTTTCTTTTAGGCTTATGCGTTTAATTGCACCAGAGGGGCAAACATCAGAGCATTTATGACAATTAAAATCGCAATAAGCATCGCCATAATCCAAATGCACAAACGGCGTATCAGCAGTTGCTTTCTTGATTATCTTCATCGGGCAATTTTTAACACATAAATTACAATTCAAACAGCGATTTGCAAACTCTTTCGGCGAAGATGAACCGGCAGGTAAAATAACGTTTTTAACCTTTGCCGCTATTTTTTTAGAAAGCTCAATACCGCCCTTAAAAGCCGCACCAAACAATACCAAAACCGCGCCGGATGTTAACAGTTGCCGACGTTTTAAGCTAAATTTTGCAGGTTTTGATTTCGGCAAGCCGTAATACAACGCTCCGTGTCCGCAATGATTCAAACATTTGAAACATTTAACGCAAGTTTCGTTGTTAACCGTATGATTCTTAAAATCAATCGAACCACAAGGACAACTTCTGGCACATAAACTGCACATTTTGCATTTATCATTATCAATGCGGATTTTAAACAGTGAAAAGCGCGAGATTAAACCCAAAACCGCCCCGACCGGACAGATATTTGTGCAGAAAAAGCGTTTTTTGAAAAATACCAATACCGCCAAAGCAATCGCAAAACCCAGTCCAAAGCAAGCACCGCTTAAAGCATTACCCGCAACAGAATAAGGATCAAGCATTCTAAGTAAAACTACCGTGCCACCGCACAAAAACCCAAATAAAACTGCCGCAAGCAAATAGGCAAAAACATAATGCTTCATCGGCTCTCTAGCACCTTTGCGCTTTTTATAAAACGGCTTAAACAAGATGGTTAAAAGTTCCTGATATAATCCCAGCGGACATAAAGTTGAACAATAAATGCGCCCGAATAAAAGCGTTATCACAATAAGCGCGGCAAATAAAATCAAGCCGAGCCCGAAACCGGAAACAAGCCCGCTTTGCAGCGCCGCTGTCCATTGCACGTCGAATATTTTAAGCGGATAAGTATGGCGATAAAACGCCAATCCGCATAAAACCAGAACGGCTGTTGCTATGGCAAAACGCCCGTATATCAAAATTTTGTTCTTCATTTAATTGCATCCAAATCAATTAAAGTGTACTTATCGTTGCCCATACCAAGCTCTTTCATATAAGAAAGCTGACGCAAACCGTGGCGCGTTTCAATGCGTTCGCGCAAATCGTGGCTCTTTTCATTTAAGGCAAAAACCATATCAACCGAGGCCTGATCCACCGCCAAAATATCATCGCTTGCAAGTATTCCGATATCCGGCGTAACCACCGGTGCAGCAGCCACACCTTCGCAATCGCAACTGACCGACATATTGCGCAACACATTGATATATGTGATGTTTTTGCCGAAATGATCTAACACGGCTTTGGTTGATTCGGTCATACGCTCCATAAACTCGTCCATAGAAATACTCCATTGACCTTGCCCCGGATAGGTATGAATCATTGCCTTACCGATGCGCCCGTCAGCCATACCGATACCGAGGTTTTTATTAGAGCCGCCGAAACCGCCCATTGTATGCCCCTTAAAATGCGTTAAAGCAAGTAAAGAATCATATCTGTCAGAATGAGATCCGACCGACATTTCCGTAAAATATTTACCGCCTTTAAGCGGCCACATCATCGTGCCTTCTTCATCCAAAATGTCCACCGGCGCAAAAGTCCAACCGTTTATTTTTAAGGTTTCGCGGTGCCCATCGGTGGTATAGCGATCACCCTCATAATAGGTGTTCGTTTCCACAATCGTCGCATTGTCAATATCTTTTTCAATCAGATTTTTAACCCATTCTCTCGGAATAATGTTCGGACCATGCTTTTCACCGGTATGCAATTTAATAGCAACTTTGCCTTGTATATTATGCTTAACCTTTTGATAGATTTTTTGCAATCCCTCGGCGCTTAAATCTCTGGTAAAATAAACGATTGAGGCGTTGCCTTCGCGCTTTTCAACCGGAATGTTTACCGAACTACCCAAAGTTTCTTTTGCTTGTGCCATAACTTATTCTCCTATTTTAATTTGTTATATTCTCCATCACTGACTGGCTCTAACCAAACATTTTCGGTTGCTTCACCGTCTATTTCAACGGCTAAATGCGAAAACCAACTGTCCGGTGCGGCACCATGCCAATGTTTCACGTTTGCAGGAATGTTCACAACATCACCTGGGTTCATCTCAATCGGGGCTTTTCCTTCTTCTTGATAATATCCTCTGCCGCCCACAGCGATTAACATTTGTCCGCCACCTTTTTTGGCTTTATGAATATGCCAGTTATTGCGGCACTTCGGCTCAAAAGTCACATTGAATATCTTAACTTGTTCTTTTGAAACAGGGGCAAGATAACTCTGTCCGATAAAATATTTGGCATATGCGGTATTCGGCTCACCAATCGGGAACATAATCGTTTGCGCATATCTGTCCTTTTCTGACATTGCCGGTGCGTTATCATTCCATACTTCTTTGGCGATGTTAAAAGTTGCCCACGCTTTCGGCCATCCGGCATAGAAAGCCGTATGCGTAATAACTGCGACTATTTCTTCTTTGCTGACACCATTATTCTTGGCATTTTGAAGGTGGTGTTTCAATGATGAATCAGTTATACCTTGCGACATCAAAGCCACAACCGTTATCATGCTTCGTGTTTTAAGGTCAATATCCTGATTATTCCAATTTTCACCAAAAAGGACATCATCGTTGTAATGGGCAAAATCAGGGGCAAACTCACCCAATATGTCATGTCCGGCCGTTTGAACAACTTTCGCCATAGCATTTCCTCCTGTTAAAAGTATTGTTGATAATAAAAGTGTTGCAAAGAGTTTTTTCATGTTATTTCCCCATTGTATTACGCATATACTGCAAGTCACCATACCAATAAGAAGCGGTTGTGCCACCATCTATTAAGAAATCCGCACCTGTAATAAAGCCTGCTTTATCACTCATCAAAAAGGCGGCTAAATCTCCGACTTCATCAGGTGTTCCGGCACGATGTGACGGACACAAATCAAGCATTTTTTTATAATTTGCACCACGTGGACCGTTCAATTCATCATTTGCCAACGGTGTGATAATAATCCCCGGTGAAATAGAGTTAATACGTGCGTTTTTCTTACCCCACTTAACAGATTCCGAAGCCACACGCAAAACATTACAACGCTTGGAATATTGATAAGCTTCCAAAGTGTTTGAAATATTTTTCAGCATATCAAGTTTAAGCAATTCTTCGGTTGATGTTAGGGCCAGCAGTTCGTTTTCTTCTTGAGAAAGCGCCCCTAAACGATGTCCGGATTGTGAAGAAATCATAATGGCACTACCGCCTTCGGCAATTACCTTGCCAAATTCTTCCATTAAAACAGCTGTGCCATACAAGTCCACTTTCAGTACCATTTCTATTGGGGCTTGACTTGGTGATACACCGGCAGCGTTAATCAAATGAGTTATTTTGCCAAACTTTTGCGAGTGTTCAATCAAGGATAAAATGGATTCACGGGAAGATAAATCTGCCGCAACCGCACTTGTTTCAAATCCTGCATTATTTAAATTTTTGGCGATTTCTTCAGCGTGTTCCAATCTCAAATCAGCTACAACCAAGTGCCGGCCATAACTTACCCGTCTTGCAATCGCCACACCGATAGATCCAGCCCCCATTAAAACCACAACATCTTTCATTTTCTTTCTCCTTATTTGCTTAAACCCAAAGGTCTTAAAATACCAATCATACCCTCTGCGGCAATGTCATTGGTAATTTTTCCGTCATCATTAAAATAATAGAAGTTCATTACTGTTGTTTTAATTTTTTTGCCTGTCGGGGCAACACCTAAAAACTCACCGTCATGTGTAGCACTCAAAGTCCAACGCACGGCAACTTTTTCTTTATCAGCCACCATTTCTTCCAACTTCCACTGCACATCAGAAAAACCTTTCCGCATCCAATGTACCACAGACAAATAACCTTTACCACCATATAAAGGTGTATCGGAAGCCGGTGTATAAAAGGGCGCATCTGAAGCAACCAAATCTTCGGCCAATTTTTCGTCAGCTGTATTAATCATTGTTTCAAAGCGATACATGAGTTCTTTGTTTCGTTTAATGAGATTCATTTTTCCCTACCTGATAAAGTTTGTAAACACAATTTCTTCTTCTTTCGGCATCGGAACACCAGCTTTTTTACCTGCTTCCTGACATCTTAAATGCCACGCCATATTGCGTGCCAAAATCCGCATATTTTGCAGGCCTTCCAAATCTTGACGAACTTCGCCCGGCGTATGACCGTGCACCATATTCCAATAGCGACCGGAAATTACCGGCATTTCGGAAATTGTAAAGTATTTGTTCAGTTGATCAAGGGTTGCAGTAGTTCCCGAACGACGAGCGCTGGCAACTGCAGCTGCCGGTTTATGCTTAAATATTTCACCGCGACCGGACATAAATATTGCAAAAAATACTCTATCCATAAATGAAGTGATGGCACCACTTGCTGATGCGTAGTGAACAGGGCTTCCGAAAATAAATCCGTCAAAATCCTTTGCTTTTTCAATAAATTCATTCACACAATCATCGGCAATAACACATCGCCCGAGTTTTGTGCAGGCTCCGCAACCGCGGCAACCGGAAATCGGTTTAAGCCCGATATGATAAATTTCTGATTCAATACCTTCTTCTGTTAATGTCTTGGCAATTTCCTCTAAAGCTGTGTTGGTGCAACCATTTTTATGCGGACTTCCATTTACGAGTAATACTTTCATTATGTTATCCTTTCCTAATCTTCCGGTTTCCATTGTGTAAATTGCTGTTGCTGTGCCAAATCTGCAGTATAATAACGCTTGCCATTATCAAGTTTAGCAATTTCCGCCATATCTTCAGCCGACAATTCAAAATCAAAAATGTCAAAATTCTCACGCATATGGTCGGGATTAGTGGTTTTCGGAAAAACGGAATTACCCTCCTGAATGTGCCAACGTAAAATAATCTGAACATTGGTCTTACCGTATTTCTGTGCCAGTTTTGTAAAAACAGGTTCGTTTATCAGTTTCGGGTCGCCGTGGCCGATAGGATACCAACTTTCTAAAATCGTACCAAATTCCGCCATACGCTTTTTGAGTTCGTTTTGCGGAAAATACGGATGACATTCTACCTGTATTGCTGCCGGTTTAATTGTCGCGCTAGCAAGTAAATCTTCCAAATTTTCCTTAAAGTTACTGATACCGATGGATTTAACTTTGCCGAGTTTAACCGCTTTTTCCATATCTTTCCACGCGCCGATATAATCACCGACTTGTTGGTGCAATAACAATAAATCAATATAATCTGTTTGCAGGCGTTCCAACATCTTATCTATTGCCGGCAAAGTTTTGCCTTCGCCATATTCGGTCGGCCATAGTTTGGTAGTAATCCATACTTCCTCACGTTTTAAGCCACTTTGCTTCAAGGCTTCACCGACACCGCGTTCGTTTTGATAGGCATGCGCCGTATCAATATGCCGCACACCGAGTTTGAAAGCATTTAAGCATGCTTCAATTGTTTCTTTTCCATCCGGAACCAGATAAACCCCCAGACCGAATTGCGGCATTTTCAATCCGTTATTTAATGTTAAATATGTTTGTGTCATACTGATTTCTCCTTAAAATGCACCTGTTTTGATGTGTGGAACATAAGGTGCTTCCAAAGCCTTTATTTCTTCATCGGATAATTTTATATCTAAAGCAGAAACCGCTTCTTCCACGTGTTTAACACTGGTTGTTCCGACAATCGGTGCGGTTACATAAGGTTTGGAAAGCATCCAAGCCAAAGCATTTTGCGCCATTGTGTGTCCGTTCTTTTTGGAAACTTCCTCTAAAGCATCAACAACTTTTTTATCTTGTTCTGGTGTTGTCCAAACCATTGGAGAAACATCATCAATCTTGGAACGAGCAGTTTGCTGCCCCCAAGGTCTGGCACATCTTCCGGCGGCGAGTGGTGACCACGGCACAACCGCAACATTGCGGTCTTGGCAAAGCGGCATCATTTCGCGCTCTTCCTCACGATAAATCAAATTATATTGATTTTGCATAGAAACAAACTTCGTCCAATTGTGCTTTTCAGCAATATTTTGCAAACGTTCAAATTCCCAAGCAAACATTGTAGAAGCACCGATATAACGAGCTTTACCGGATTTTACAACATCATGCAAAGCTTCCATAACTTCTTCCCAGGGGGTATTGTGGTCCAAACGATGGATTTGATATAAATCAACATAATCCAATCCCAAGCGTTTCAAACTGTGGTCAATCTCTGCCATAATGTTTTTACGTGAACTGCC
>JAFSUB010000006.1 GCA_017445475.1 Alphaproteobacteria bacterium | reverse complement strand
TTGTTCATTTGCAAGCAAAGCGGCAGCAAAGCGCAGCAATTGTTACAAAACAAGTGACCGACGCTTTCTTGAACGATTGCAAGCTTTTAGCGTCGCAAGCGTTTTAGAAAGCTAGACCGCCAATCTTAAAAACCACCTTAACGGTGGTTTTTTTGTTGGTGAGGCGCAGTTTTGTTCATTTGCAAGCAAAGCGGCAGCAAAGCGCCGCAAATGTTACAAAACAATTATTCTTGACAGAAAGCAAATCTTCGGATAAAATTAAAGCTGATAAGAAATTAGTGTGTGAGATTTGTGTTGTATTATTGGCAGGTTTTTTGCCTTTGTTTGGTTTTTCTTATCTACCGGTAAAGGATTTTTTCCTTTTTGGATTCACTTTAGCGAAAACAAAATAAATAAAAATATGGAAATATTAAGATTAATAGGCATCGTCATTTTAATAGCGATTGCCTACAACATCCTCAAAGAGTTTGGGGTTGTTGAATTTTTAAAACAGCTTATCGGGCTTTTGCTCGTTGCTGTTTTATTCGCACTCGCAACAAGTGCCCTACTCAGCCTCTTCGGGGTTGATATTGGGCTTTGCCTGCGGCCTGCTTTTTGGGTGTTCTTTATTCTGGGAGCGCTCATAAAGCTCAAAAGATAAGAAATTAAAGTTCCGCCAAGCCTAAAAAGCTTGACGGAACTTTTTTTGTTTGCTTGGCCAAAAGTTATTTGGCGGCTGCTTCCCCTTCGCTTTGAGCGGCGTGTTCAAGCGCTGCTGCTTCACGGCTTTCCAAAATTTCTTTATCATTTTGTGCCGCAACGCGTTTGAGCGAGCGCAATACCGTTCCCGTTCCGGCCGGAATGAGGCGGCCGACAATCACGTTTTCTTTCAAGCCGTAGAGCTTGTCAACTTTGCCCGAAACCGAAGCTTCGGTCAACACTCTGGTTGTTTCTTGGAACGATGCTGCCGAGATAAACGACTTGGTTTGCAGTGAGGCTTTTGTGATGCCGAGCAAAACCGGGTCTGCCGTTGCCGGCGTTCCGCCTTCTTTAACCGTTTTGGCGTTTTCTTCTTCAAACACATCGCGATCAACCTGCTCGCCAACCAAGAACGTCGTGTCGCCCGGGGTTAAAATTTCAACCTTTTTAAGCATTTGAGAAACAATAACCTCAATGTGCTTGTCGTTGATTTTCACACCCTGCAAACGATAAACGTCTTGAACCTCTTTAACCAAATATTCGGCAAGTTTTTCAACACCCAACACACGCAAAATGTCGTGCGGTGCAGGTGTGCCCTCAACAATCAAATCGCCTTTTTTCACAATGTCGCCGTCTTGCACGACAAGATGTTTTCCTTTGGGGATAAGATATTCAATCGGCTCACCGCTTATGGGCTTAACAAGCACGCGCTGTTTGGCTTTGTAGTCTTTGCCAAATTCAACCTGACCGTCAATATCCGAAATGATGGCCTGCTCTTTGGGACGACGCGCCTCAAACAACTCGGCAACACGCGGCAAACCGCCGGTGATGTCTTTTGTTTTGGTGCTTTCTCTGGGAATACGTGCAATCACGTCGCCAACCTTAACTTCAGAACCATTATCAACATTTAAGACCGCGTCAACCGAAAGGTAATAACGCGCTTCTTTGCCGTTGTCAAACGTTACAGGCTTTCCTTTGGCATCTTTTAAGACAATGCTCGGCTTCAAGTTTGCATTCGCCGCACCGGTGGAGCGCCAATCAATCACAACTTTTGAAACAATACCCGTTGTTTCATCCATATTTTCTTTAACCGAAACATTGTTGATTAAGTCAACAAGGTTGGCCACACCGGCTTTTTCGGAAATAACCGGAATGGTAAACGGATCCCACTCGGCAATCTTCTGGCCTTTTTTGACTTTTGCACCCTCTTTGAACAAAACTTTTGTGCCGTAAGGAACGTGATGGCGCGATTTTTCGCGGTTTTGCGCATCAACAATCACCAAATCACAGTTTCGCGACAACACAATCAGATGTCCTTCGGAGTTTGTAACCGTGTGTGCGTTTTCAAGCTTCAAGGTTCCCGCAAAAGCAATTTCGACACTTGCCTGCTCGGCAGATTGCGATGCCGCACCACCGATGTGGAAGGTTCGAAGCGTTAATTGCGTTCCG
Organism: Alphaproteobacteria bacterium; assembly: GCA_017445475.1. Taxonomy (GTDB): domain Bacteria; phylum Pseudomonadota; class Alphaproteobacteria; order RF32; family CAG-239; genus UBA1254. The sequence goes on along the minus strand of JAFSUB010000006.1, from coordinate 20,128 downwards.
GGCTCGCCGATGGATTGCGCCGCAATCACACCGACTGCCTCGCCGACATTAACCGGCGTTCCGCGTGCCAAATCACGCCCGTAACAAGCCGCACAAACACCGTGTTCTGACTCGCAGGTTAAAACCGACCTGATTTTCACCTGTTCAACACCGGCATGTTCAACAGCTTCAGCCATATTCTCATCAACAAGCGTGCCGCGTTTGACAATCACTTCGCCTGTTTCGGGGTGCAACACATCTTCTTGAACCGTGCGTCCCAAAATGCGTTCGCCGATTGAAACAATCACATTTCCGCCGTCAACCACCGGACGAACGACAATGCCGCGTTCGGTGCCGCAGTTTGTTTCGGTAACCACAACGTCTTGCGCCACATCAACCAAACGACGCGTCAAATAACCGGCGTTTGCGGTTTTCAAGGCCGTATCAGCCAAACCTTTACGCGCACCGTGCGTTGAGTTAAAGTATTCCGACACCGTCAAACCTTCTTTAAAGTTTGAAATAATCGGTTGCTCAATAATTTCGCCCGACGGCTTGGCCATCAGGCCGCGCATACCGGCAAGCTGTCTCATTTGCGCCGCACTTCCGCGCGCGCCCGAGTGCGCCATCATATACACCGAGTTGATATAACCGTTTTCCGTCTTTGAAATGTTTTTCATCATCTCATCGGCGATTTTATCGGTGCATGCAGACCAAATATCAACAACTTTGTTGTATTTTTCGCCTTTGGTAATCAAACCGTTTTGATATTGGTTTTCAAACTCTTTGACCTGCGCTTTTGTTTCTTCAATCAACTCTTTTTTGGCATCAGGCACAATCAAATCGTCTTTACCGAACGAAATGCCGGCCTTACAAGCGTTTGTGAAACCGAGCGTCATAATTTTATCAACCATAATGCAGGTTTCTTTTTGGCCACAATGACGATAGACCGTGTCAATAATCTCGGAAATTTCCTTTTTCTTTAAAAGCCTGTTGACAAGCGAAAACGGAATGTGCGGATTTTTCGGCAAAATGTCCGAAATAATCACGCGGCCGGGGGTTGTGTCAACCAAACCGTATTTCGTTTCGCCGTTGTCATCGACATATTCCATGCGGCATTTAATTTTGGCATGCATATCAACAGCTTTCGAATCGAGCGCCAGCAAGCATTCTTCCTTGTCGGCATAAATGCTGCCCTCGCCTATCATACCTTCAGCTTCGTAGGATAGATAGTAAATACCCAAAACCATATCTTGCGAAGGAACAATAATCGGCTTGCCCGAGGCCGGTGATAAGATGTTGTTCGTTGACATCATCAAAACACGCGCCTCAAGTTGAGCCTCCAATGACAGCGGAACGTGAACAGCCATTTGGTCGCCATCGAAGTCCGCGTTAAAGGCCGCACAAACAAGCGGGTGCAAGTGAATGGCTTTACCTTCAACCAACACCGGCTCAAATGCCTGAACACCCAAACGGTGAAGCGTCGGCGCACGGTTTAAAAGCACCGGATGTTCGCGGATAACTTCTTCTAAGATGTCCCAAACTTCCGGACGCTCTTTTTCAACCATACGCTTTGCCGCTTTAATTGTTGTGGCGTGTCCGTATAATTCAAGCTTTGAATACACAAACGGTTTGAAAAGCTCAAGCGCCATTTTCTTCGGCAAACCGCATTGTTGCAGCTTAAGCTCCGGTCCGACCGTAATCACCGAACGGCCGGAATAGTCAACACGCTTACCCAAAAGGTTTTGGCGGAAACGTCCCTGCTTGCCTTTAAGCATATCCGAAAGCGACTTCAACGGACGCTTGCTTGCACCCGTAATTGCTCTTGAGCGACGACCATTGTCAAACAGCGCGTCAACCGATTCCTGAAGCATACGTTTTTCGTTGCGGACAATAATTTCCGGTGCATGCAACTCAAGCAAACGTTTCAAACGATTGTTGCGGTTAATCACGCGGCGATACAAATCGTTCAAGTCAGAAGTTGCAAAACGGCCGCCGTCAAGCGGAACCAAAGGTCTGAGCTCGGGCGGAATAACCGGCAAAACCGTTAAAACCATCCATTCCGGTTTGGTGTTCGAATCAATAAAAGACTCGACAATCTTCAAGCGCTTCACAAGTTTTTTACGCTTGGCTTCCGAATTTGTTTCTTTCAAATCGGCACGCATAAGGGCACGTTCGGCTTCCAAATCAATATTGGCCAAAATCTCGCGCAGTGCTTCGGCACCGATGCCTGCCCTAAACGAATCTTCGCCGTATTTATCCAAAGCTTCCTGATATTCGTCTTCGGTGAGCAACTGATTGATTTGCAAATCGGTCAGCCCCGGCTCAATGACGATGTAGCTTTCAAAATAAAGCACACGTTCAAGCGACTTAACCGAAATATCGGTTAATGTGGCAATGCGGCTCGGAAGCGATTTCAAAAACCAAATATGCGCAACCGGTGCCGCAAGTTCAATATGTCCCATACGCTCGCGGCGAACTTTTGAAAGCGTAACCTCAACACCGCACTTTTCGCACACGATGCCGCGATATTTCATACGCTTATATTTGCCGCACAAACACTCGTAGTCTTTCACCGGACCGAAAATGCGCGCACAAAACAAACCGTCTCTTTCAGGTTTAAATGTTCGATAGTTAATCGTTTCGGGCTTTTTAACTTCACCATACGACCACGAACGAATCTGTTCAGGAGAAGCAATCGAAATTTTGATTTCATCAAAAGACTCTTCTTCCGATTGAACCTGCTGTGCAAAAAATTTCATAACATCATTCATCTTTATATTCTCCTTTTTCTTAAACTTCTTCGTTCAACATCTCAACATTTAAGCACAAAGACTTAATTTCTTTGACCAAAACGTTAAACGATTCGGGCACGCCCGTGTTAAACGTGTCTTCGCCCCTGACGATGGCTTCATAAACCTTCGTTCTGCCCGAAACATCATCTGATTTAACGGTAAGCATTTCCTGCAACGTGTAGGCAGCGCCATAGGCTTGTAATGCCCAAACTTCCATTTCGCCGAAACGTTGACCACCGAATTGCGCCTTACCGCCCAACGGTTGTTGCGTCACCAAGCTGTATGGACCAACCGAACGCGCGTGCATCTTTTCATCAACGATGTGGTGAAGCTTAATCATATAGATGATGCCGACCGTAACTTTGCGGTCAAACTTTTCACCGGTTCTGCCGTCATACAAATCAATTTGTCCCGATGTCGGCAAACCGGCCATTTCAAGCATACGGTTAATATCATCCCCCGTTGCGCCGTCAAAAACCGGTGTTGCCATCGGAATACCGTTTTTCAAATTGCCGATAAGCTCCATCTTTTCAGACTTATTCAATGGCTCAATTTGCGCTTTATATTGCTTGTCGCCGTAAATTTCTTTCAAGCGATTGTTCAAATCATCAAGCGTTTTTTCACCTTTCTTATATTGTTCGCAAAGTTCGCCGAGTTGTTTACCGAGCTCTTTGGCAGCCCAGCCGAGGTGAGTTTCCAAAATTTGTCCCACATTCATACGTGAAGGCACGCCAAGCGGATTTAACACAATATCAACCGGCGTTCCGTCTTCCATGTAGGGCATATCCTGCAACGGCAAAACACGCGAAACCGTTCCTTTGTTTCCGTGGCGACCGGCCATTTTATCACCTGTTTGCATTTTGCGCTTGGTGGCAATGAAAACTTTAACCATCTTCATCACACCGGGCAGCAAATCATCACCTCTTTGAACCTTGTCAACCTTGTTTTCAAAGTGGGCATTAACTTTTGCAATACGTGCGTCAAAAGATGCCGACAATTCTTCAATCTCGCGCATAATCTTTTCGTCTTTGATGGCGATTTTGCGCCACATCGCACTCGGAACCGCATCTAAAATTTCGGCTGTCAATTTGACCTTTTTGCCGATTTCTTTCGGTGCATTAACGGTTGTTTGGCCTACAAGCATATCCTTCAAACGCGCGTTAAAGTTGCGACGGATAATCGCAATTTCGTCATCACGGTCTTTGGCCAAAGCCGTAATTTCCTGCTGTTCGATTGAAAGCGCACGCTCATCTTTTTCAATGCCGCGGCGCGAGAAAATCTGCACATCGACAACAACACCTTCGATGCCGGGCTGAACGCGAAGCGATGTATCGCGAACATCAGATGCCTTTTCTCCGAAAATCGCACGAAGCAATTTTTCTTCAGGCGTTACGGGCGATTCGCCTTTCGGCGTAACCTTACCGACCAAAATGTCGCCGGCTTTCACCTCTGCACCGATGTAAACAATTCCGGCCTCGTCCAAATTGCGCAAAGCTTCTTCACCGACGTTTGGAATATCACGCGTAATTTCTTCGGCACCGAGTTTCGTGTCGCGCGCCATAACTTCAAATTCTTCAATGTGAAGCGAGGTTAAAACGTCATCACGCGAAATGCGCTCGGAAAGCAAAATGGCGTCTTCATAGTTCAACCCGTTCCAAGGCATAAACGCAACCAAAACGTTTTTACCGAGCGCAAGTTCGCCCATATCCGTGCACGGACCGTCGGCAATAATGTCGCCGGCTTTGATTTTGTCGCCGACTTTCACAAGCGGCACTTGGTTGATACACGTGTTTTGGTTTGAACGGCGGAATTTTTGAAGCCGATAGATTTCAACGCCGACATTTGTGGCGTGTTTGCTGTCAGAACGAATAACAATACGATTTGCATCAACCGAATCAACAATACCGTCATATTTTGCAACAAGCGTTGCGCCCGAATCTTTGGCAACCGCCTCTTCAATACCCGTTCCAACCAACGGCGCTTCGTTTCTTAAAAGCGGCACACCTTGACGTTGCATGTTTGAACCCATCAATGCACGGTTTGCGTCATCGTTTTCCAAAAACGGAATAAGTGCCGTTGCAACCGAAACAAGCTGTTTTGGCGAAACGTCAATATAATTGATTTCTTCCGGTCTTGCAAACAACACCTCGCCGTTTTTGCGGCAGGTAATCATATCGTTTTCAAAATGGCCGTCATCTTTCACTTTTGCATTGGCTTCGGCAATAATCACCTTGCCTTCCTCATCGGCGGAAAGATACACAACTTCTGAAGTTACAACCCCGTTCACGACCTTTCGATACGGACATTCAATGAAACCATATTTGTTGATTCGCGCATACGTTGCAAGCGAGTTAATCAAACCGATGTTCGGTCCTTCCGGCGTTTCAATCGGGCAAATTCGGCCGTAGTGCGTTGGGTGAACGTCGCGAACCTCAATGCCTGCACGCTCACGTGACAAACCGCCCGGACCTAAAGCCGACAAACGGCGCTTGTGCGTAATTTCCGAAAGCGGATTGTTCTGGTCCATAAATTGCGAAAGCTGCGATGAGCCGAAAAATTCTCTGATAACGGCCGCAATCGGTTTGGCATTCACCAAATCTTGCGGCTTCACATTATTTAAAACTTCGGCGCTCATCTTTTCTCTGATGGCACGCTCCATACGAAGCAAACCCATGCGATATTGGTTTTCCATCAATTCGCCGACGCTTCTCACACGGCGGTTTCCGAGGTGGTCAATATCATCAGGCTCACCTTTGCCATCACGCAGGTCAATCAAATGTTTGACAATGCGCAAAATGTCATCTTTTCTTAAAATGCAATGCGTGTCAGGTGCGTCTTTGAAGTCAATATCCAAAGCGTGATTGATTTTCACGCGGCCGACCGATGACAAATCATAGCGGTCAGCATCAAAGAACAGATGTTTGAAAAGCTGGTGCGATGCCTCAAGCGTTGCAGGCTCACCGGGACGCATCACGCGGTAGATGTCGAGAAGCGCCTCTTCACGGCAATGATTCTTGTCAATTTCCAATGTGTTTCTGATGTATGGGCCGACATTAATGCCGTCAATATACAAAATGTTAAGTTCGGCGATTTTGGCTTCTTTGATTTTTGAAAGCAATTCTTCGTTGATTTCCGCACCGGCATCGGCAATAATTTCGCCTGTTTTCTTGTCGGCAACAGCTTTTGCTAAAAATTTGCCGTATAATTTATCATCAGAAACAATATAGCTTTCAAAACCGTCTTCAACAAGCTTTTTCGCACTTCTCGGCGTTAATTTTTTGCCTTGCTCCCAAACCACTTTGCCCGATTTGGCGTCAATAAGATCAAAATCAAAGCGAACACCTTTCATACGATCCGGATTAAAGACAACTTTCCAACCTTTTTTGGTGGAAGTGTATAAATCCGATTCGTAGAAATAGTTTAAGATTTCCTCTTTGTCCATACCTTTGATTTCATCAAAAGGCACGTCCTCACCTTTTTCGATTCGTTTTAAGGTTTCATCGGAATAAAGCGAATACAAAACAGATGTTAAAGGCAGCTTGCGGCGACGGTCAATTCGGGCATAAAGCAAATCTTTGGCATCAAACTCAAAGTCAAGCCACGAACCGCGATACGGAATAATGCGGGCAGCAAACAAAAACTTGCCTGTGTTCGTTGTTTTGCCCTGATCGCTGTCAAAAAACACGCCGGGCGAGCGGTGCATCTGCGAAACGACAACACGCTCCGTGCCGTTAAAAATAAATGTTCCTCTGTCGGTCATCAACGGCAAATCGCCCATATAAACGTCTTGTTCTTTAATGTCGTGAATGGATTTTGCGCCCGTCGATTCATCCGTGTCCCAAACAACCAAGCGAAGCGTTGCCTTAACGGGGGCAGCATACGTCATATCGCGACGCAAACATTCGTCAACATCATATTTCGGCTCTTCAAGCTCATATTTGACAAACTCAAGCTCGCCGTTTTCGGAAAAATCTTTAATCGGGAAAATAGATTTGAAAACTTCTTCCAAACCGAATTCGCAACGTTCGCCGCGTGAATCGATGTTGTTGATGAAGCTTGAATACGAACCGGTTTGAACCTCAATCAAGCTCGGCATATCAATAACCGCATCGATTCGCCCGAAGTTTTTCCTTACACGCTTCTTGCTCGTATAAGATTCTTTCATGTGATATTATTCCTTTTAGTGTTAAAATTCTGCGACCATACCGTCAAGCTTTGAACAAAAGGCGCGACCTTTTTTTGGCTTAAAACCCCGTCAGCAGAAGGTTATTTTCAAAAAACGTTTTTTTTATTTTTCAAAGGCCGGCACCACCGAGCATTGCGCCCAACTCCGTGCATTTGACGACAATAATAAACTGTAAGTCGCGCTTTTTTACATCAATTACAAACAAAAATCAAGAAAAATCGTTCCAAAATAAAACTTTTTTTCAGCTCTTGTTTTTTTAGCCCAAAAGGAAGTTATGGAAACCTCAAAAAAAGTGTTTGTTTTTTAATGCGCAGATTATATATTAGCTAAAAGGTAAAAGAGGCAAAGTGTTATATGAATGAACAAATTTTAGCCATCGGCGTGCTCATTGCAAGCTACGTTGTTCTGTTTTCCGAAAAGCTCAACCGCGCTGTGGCGGTTCTGCTCGGGGCAAGCGTGCTCATTTTTTCGGGTGTTTTGTCGCACCAAGCCGCCGTTTCAAGCATTGATTTTAACACAATTGCGCTTTTAATCGGTATGATGATTGTTGTCGGCATTGCCGAAAAATCGGGGATGTTTCAGGCGCTTGCCGTTTTAAGCGCAAAAGCTGTCAGGGCAAATCCGCGCGGGCTTTTAATTATGCTTGCTTTAATCACTGCCGTTTTATCGGCACTGCTTGACAATGTTACAACCGTGCTGCTCATCGTTCCCGTTACGTTTCAAATGATGCGGCACTTAAAGCTTAAGGCATATCCTTTTTTGCTTGCGGAGATATTTGCTTCAAACATCGGCGGAACAGCAACTTTAATCGGCGATCCGCCAAACATCTTAATCGGTTCGGCGCTTGAGCTGTCGTTTATGGATTTTGTGTATAGGCTCTTTCCCGTTGTGGCGGTTTGCATGGTTGTTTTAATTGCCGTTTTTGACTTTGCTTACGGCAGACATCTCAAGGCAGATATGCAAAGCAAAGCAGAGCTTTTAAAAATCGGCGCCAAAGAGATGATTACGGATTTTTCTTTGTTTTATAAATCACTTTGTGTTTTAACCGGTGTTTTGTCTTTGTTTATTTTGGCCGAGAAAATCCACATTCAAAACGGCACCATCGCCCTTTTAGGTGCTTTTATTATGCTTTTCTTATACACATTCGGCGACGAACATTTAAGCCGCGATCAGCGGGTTGAAGATGCGTTTTCGCTTGTTGACTGGACAACGATTTTCTTTTTCTGCGGGTTGTTTATTGTCGTTTTCGGCCTTGAAAAAACAGGCGTTCTTGAAATTTTGGGGCAAAAATTCATTTTAATAAGCCAGGGCAGCATCAAAAAAGCAACTTTCGGTATTTTGTGGATTTCGGCTGTCGTTTCGAGCGCCATTGACAACATTCCCTTTGTCGCCACAATGATTCCAACCTTAAAATCAATGGAAGAAAGTTTTGGCGGAAGGGTTGCGATGATGCCTGTTTGGTGGGCGCTTTCGCTCGGCTCGTGTTTTGGCGGCAACGGCTCGCTTATCGGCGCTTCGGCAAACGTCATTGTCGCAGGTCTGGCACTGAGAGAAAACGAACATATCGGTTTTGCAAAGTTTTTGCTTTGGGGCGTGCCGGTGATGTTTGTTTCCGCGATATGCGCAACAATTTATCTTTATTTGCTTTATTTTATGTAACAGGTGGCTCAAGTGGTTGAAAATATTGTGTTTTTATCAAATCCAAAATGGCTGGCATCAAGCATTATGATTGCCTGTTATCTTGTGTTGTTTTCAGAAAAAGTCAACCGCGCCGTCATTGCGCTTTTAAGCGCGATGATTATGATTGTTCTCGGCATTTTCAGCCAAGCAGAGGCATTTCGCGCCATTGATTTCAACACCATTTCGCTTTTAATCGGCATGATGGTGATTGTAAGCATAACCGAGCGCTCGGGGCTTTTTCAATTTGTTGCCGTGTGGGGCGCAAAACTTGTGAGGGCCAACCCTGCTGGACTGATGGTTGTTCTTGGCCTCGTTACGGCTCTCTTTTCTGCTTTTTTGGACAATGTAACAACCGTTCTTTTGATTGTTCCCGTTACGTTTCAAATGACACGAAAGTTGCAAATTACGCCCTACCCTTATCTGCTTATTGAAATCTTTGCCTCAAACATTGGCGGAACGGCAACCTTAATCGGCGATCCGCCAAACATTCTCATCGGTTCGGCGCTTGAGCTGTCGTTTATGGATTTTGTTGTGCATCTTGCCCCTGCCGTTGTCATTGCTTTGTTTGTCCTCATTTTGGGGTTTGTGCTGATTTGGAGGCCAAACCTTCAGGCCACCGATAAAAATCGCGCTGCCATGATGCGCATTCAAGCTAAAAGTTGCATTGTCGATAAAACACTTTTGCACCAGTCGCTTTTTGTTTTGTCGCTTGTGATTTGCGGCTTTGTTTTGGCAGAAAAGTTCAACCTTTCAAATGGCAGCATCGCCCTTTGCGGCGCGGCTGTTTTGCTTGTTTTATACACCTTAAAAGACAAACATCATACCCGCGATGAAAAAACGGAAGAAATGTTCAATTTGGTTGATTGGACAACCGTTTTCTTCTTCTGTGGCTTGTTTATGGTTGTTTTCGGTCTTGAAAAAACGGGTGTTCTTGACATTTTGGGACAGCACTTTGTTGCGCTGACAAATGCGAGCGTCAAACGTGCCACATTTTTGGTTCTTTTTTCTTCCGCATTCATTTCAAGCGCCATTGACAACATTCCCTTTGTCGCCACAATGATTCCAACCTTAAAAGCGATGGAAGAAAGTTTTGGCGGACGCGAGGCTATGATGCCCGTTTGGTGGGCACTTTCGCTCGGCTCGTGTTTTGGTGGCAACGGCTCGCTGATCGGCGCTTCGGCAAATGTGATTGTTGCGGGCCTTGCCTCCCGCGAAGGCCACCCGCTCAAGTTTTTGGGCTTTTTGCTTTGGTCGGTGCCCGTCATGCTCATCAGCATCTTAATTTCGGCCGTTTATCTTTACCTCAAGTTTTTCTGTTAAAACATTTTTAAGCCGAAGGTGTTCGTTTTTCTTTTTTTGCCAAAGACAAAATAACGTGATGCGCAAGCATTAAACCCATTATCGCCGTAACGGTCGGAAGCGAGCCTAAAACGGCCTTTTTACCCGCTTGGTTCTTTATAATCTGTTTTTCAGACCCATTGTTTGGCTCAGAAGAATACACGCAATCAATTTTTTGCTCGTCAACGCCCAAAGTTTTAAGGTTTTTGCGAATTTTTCGCGCCATCGTGCAATAGGCCGTGTTCGAAAGCTTTGCATATTTTAAGGCCGAAACATCGGTTTTAAGCGCCGCCCCCATTGCCGAAACAAAAGGTATGTTATGCTCGAAAAGGTAGGCCATCATCGCACATTTTTCTTTGATGCTATCGATGGCATCAACAACAAAATCTATTTTTTTATTTTCAAAAATTTCATCAAAATTTTCTATATTTACAAAACAATCTTGAAGTTCAACTTTACATTTTGGATTGATATCCATCACACGATTTTTTGCCGCTTCAACTTTTTTTTGCCCCAGTGTCGAAGTCAACGCCAAAAGCTGACGATTGATGTTTGTGGGCTCAAAAACATCAAAATCGACCAAAATCAGGCGTCCGATACCCGCTCTCGCCAAAGCCTCCAAAGCATATCCTCCGACGGCGCCGAGCCCGATGACGGCAACCGTTGCATTTTCAAGGCGCTTTAAGCCGTCATCGCCCAAAAGAAGCGCCGTTCGCATAAACCGTTCGTCAACCATTGTTTAATATCTCCGTTGCGTTTGAATATAAAATTTCAGCCGTTTTTTCAAGGCTCATTTGTTTGATTTGCGCAATTTCCGAAACAACTGTTTGCAAATCGGCAAGCTCTGATTGAAAAGGCGCATCCGTTTCAACAACAAGGCGTTCAATCGGCGTTTGCAAGATTATTTTCCCCGAATCTGATTTTCTAAAAAATCTTTTGTTAACAGATATATAAAGCTCACATTTCAAGATTTGCTTTAAGAACTCGGCAGAGCTGCTGTAAGAGTGGAAAACGCTTTTTTTGGGCAAAACCGGCAGATATTTTTGAAGCCAGATATCTGCTTTAACAGCATGCAACAAAAGCGGCCGGTGATATGTTTGAGCAAGTGAGAGCTGACGTTCAAAAACTTCTTTTTGGGCTTCAAAATCGGGGTTTTTCAACCTGTCAAAACCGCACTCGCCAATTAGTGCACCTTCAAACATCTTCAAAAAGCGCTCAAGTTCTGTTTCAAAGCCTTCGGAAAGCTCGCCTACATACCACGGATGAAGCCCGAAAGCGGGCACAACTGTGGCAGGATATGAACGCGCGAAAGCCGCAACCTTGTCAAAATCCTGCGGACGCGAACAAACGCAAATACATTTTTGAATGCCTGCTTGTTTTAAGCTTTTCATCAAATCATCAGGCGTGGTGTTTTCAAAATCTGCCAAGTGAATGTGCGTGTCAAAAAACTGCATATAAAACCTCTTTTTTGAAAAGTTATATGCGTTTTTTTCGCGTCTTGCAACACTTATTTCTCAAGAGATTAAGCCGAAAACCCGATAAACATCTTTATGGTTGTCGTTTGGTTTTTCTTTAAGCAAATCCGAAAACGCAAGTCTGTGCATATATGCAAGTATAAAAACTCTCACACAGCATGTCAAGCCCAGCTTCGGCGCTTTGTGGTCTTCAATCAGTTCAAGAAGTTTTTTGCGCTTTAAGCTTTCTCTTTTGCAAATGGCTTCCAATGCCTCCCACTCTTCGGTTGCAAGGCGCATACTTGTCTTGCGTTTATAAATTGAAACAACGCGGTTTGTCAGTTTGGTCATATCCTGTTCTCCTTATTATATTAAGTTTTTTGAATATAAGGATATTGATAACATATATTTGAAAATATACAACTAAAAGATGATATATTTGTTTTTTATCACTTAAAATATTATATATCGCCAAGCGCAAATAATTGTATTAAAAAAAATATTTTTAACTTTAAGATTGTGTATAAGTTTGGTGATAATCATTCGATTTTTATTCAAATATATTCCAGAGCCACTGGCTCACCAAATTTGAGGCAACGGAAAACAAAAAAGAAAACAACACCGTTAAAAGCGGATGGGCTTTAATCCAGCTCACAATTTTATGAAACAGGGTTTTGCTCAAAATTTCAACTTCTCTTCCCGCGGCGGCTATATTATTTTGTTTCTGATCGGACATAATAACCTTTCCGCCCTTAAAAATAAGCGGTAAAACACAAATATCAAGCGCGATTCTACCTTCCCCCGATAATCTTGGTTTTGATGGCCGCGATGTCTTTATCGGTTATCTCTTGTCCGGTTTTTTCGAGTTTTTTATCGGCTGCTTCAAGCGCGGCATGCGCATTTCCGGCATTTTGAAATTCCGCGTTGATTTTTTCTTCATTTTGCTGACGCTTGCCCATTCTCAAATCATCAATTTTTTCCTGATCAAACTTTTCGTGCTTTGTTTCCTGTTCTTTTTCAGGCTTTGGACGCTCGTTTTGATTTTGATCTTTTTTCTCTTCATCACGTCTTTGCTCGTCAACCGCCCAAGTTGCCACAAAATCTGCCTTGTCGTTTGCGCCCTCGAAGCCCGACAAAACATCGTTCCAATAAGGGCCGTAAGGCGGCACACCGGCTGTTACCATTTTTGAGATGAGCTCATCGCGTGATTTGTCATCTCCCGAGGAATTTTCTTGTTTAGATCCTCCGCCGCCTTGCCGGCCGCCTCTTGTTCCTCCGCGTTTTTGCCCTGAATTTTGCAGAACAATTTTTTTGGCACTGTCAAAATTTTTCATCATTTCCTGCCATTTTAAGAACTCGGGCGAATTTCTGTCTTTCGGCTGTTTTCTCATATGCGCCTTCTTTAAGGCATCAATTAACTCCAACAGGCCTTTAAAATCTGGGATTTGCACATTTTCTCCCGTTGCCATTTTTTCCATCACCTGCGCCACTCGCGCCATTGCAATGCGTTCTAAAAGAGAGATGTAATATTCAAGCTCTTCCTCGCTTTCAATCACCGTTGAGTTTGCAATCAAAACTCTGAGCAAATCGGCAATTTCTTGATTTGAAAGCGAATCTATTTTTTTATCTAAATCTTTCAAAAAATGTATGGCGCGCTGTTTGAGTGTGTTGTTATAGGCCTTTTGAGCCTCAAAAAACGACTCACCGTTTGTCATGCCCATTGCAACAAATTCGGCATTAACCTTCAAAGCCACCGCCCGCGCAATTTCCTGTTCTTCAGATAGATGATACATATCTTTTCCCTTTAAGTTAGGCTAGCACGCCTACTTTTTTGTGTAAATAAAAATCTTAAACGGCTGCAACCATGTGCGTGAAAAAATGCGTTTGATTTCTTTTAAATGTTGCAGCTCAAATTTTTCGGAGATGCATATTGCAGACGATTTCATCTCATTTGAGAGTTTCAAACCGACACTTTCGCCTTGAGACTTCAAAACAAAGCATAAAAACAAATCAAACGAGCTCAAATTTTCCAACATATAATTTTTTTGTTCAAAGATGATATTTTGCAAATTTTTTGCCTTGTATCTCGAAATTTTAATTAAAATCGGATCCCACTCATAACCGACAAATCGGTGCGTGGGAAATTCGTATGCAAGGGGCAACAAAAGTGAACCCGTGCCCGAACCCAAATCAACAACCTTCATCGGTCTTGAGGTGCTTTTTAAAATGCGGCGAGCCTCATTTAACATATCTTCTTTAGCTTTCGAAGAACTCGGAACATAATAAGCCGACTTTCCACACCCGCCTCGAATAAATGATTTAATAGAAAAACAAAAATCAAGAAAAGCCCATAGCCCAAGCATAATCAAGCAAAACAATATGATAAACATCAATAAATCAGCCATCTTTTCCTCCTAAAAATGTCAAAAAAAGAGAAACCCGCTTCAAAGCGGGTGGATGTTCATCACTATGATTTACACGAAAAATAGCCCTGCTTATTTGGAGGATACCTTATTGAGCAGGCATCCACCCTAAGCAGAAATTGAACGGTCAATCCTTTAGAGGGATGCCGACAGAATATATTCTCGCTCAAAGGCGCTTAACACTTAACCTTTCAGCAATCTTCCGCCCGTGTAAATCATGGGTGATGAAACCCACTGTAAAGAGGGCAAATCTTTACACTTAAGATACTACAAAAACAAAAAATAAATTTCAAGATAAATTACAAAAAATCCCCGCTTTGAAGCAAAACGGGGGGATAAACAATACGATTTGAAAGAATTGATTATCTTGAGTAAAACTCGATAACAAGGTTCGGTTCCATCAATGCGGCATAAGGAATATCCGCAAATTTCGGAACATAGTTGTATTTTGCCGTCAGTTTTTTCGTGTCAACTTCAATATAGTCCGGCGTTTCTCTTGTTTGCGATTCGACCGTTGCAATCACCATTGCCATTGACTTTGACTTTTCTCTAACCTCCACAACATCACCGACTTTGAGCATATATGAAGGAATGTTGACCTTCTTGCCGTTGACCGTGACATGTCCGTGATTGATGAATTGGCGCGAAGCGAAAACCGTCGGCACAAATTTTGCTTTATAAACCACATTATCCAAACGCGATTCAAGCAAGCCCACAAGGTTTTCGGCGGCATCACCCGTACGGCGAATCGCCTCTTCATAATATTTATGGAACTGTTTTTCGGAAATGTTGCCATAATATGTCTTCAGTCTTTGCTTAGCAGACAATTGTGTGCCGTAGTCAGACATTTTCTTTCTTCTTTGGCCATGCTGACCGGGGGCATAATTTCTTTTGTTAATCGGGCTGTTTGCCTCACCCCAAAGGTTCACACCATAGCGGCGAGACGGCTTTTTCTTTGCTGTTACAATGCTTTTCATAAAATTTTTTCCTTTTTTAAGTTAAGTTTTTATTGTCCCGATAGTTATAAACCCTTTGTTTATAACGGGATTGAACACAATCCGCCTTCTCGGAAGTGGGCTCAACATAATATAAAAAAAACAAAATGTAAAGAAAAAAAATGCACATATATCAAATAAAAAAAACTTGTGAAATATCAATTTCAACACTTGAGATTGCAAAATGTTTGTTGTAACCTTGAGCCAGTAAAATAAAAGAATAGGAATCAAAAAAAATGAAAACAATTACGCGCTCGGACGTCGCAGATAGGGTTTATGAGCAAATCGGTTTGTCGCGCAAAGACAGCGGTGAAATTTTGGATATGGTGATTGATGAAATCAGAAACGAGCTCACAAAAGGCAACAATGTGAAGCTTTCGTCTTTCGGCACGTTTTTGTTGAGACACAAGAAGCCGCGTATCGGCCGCAATCCGAAAACGGGTGTTCAGGCGCAAATTAAAGAGCGCACGGTCATTTCGTTTAAGCCGTCGCAAAATTTGCGTAAAGCGGTTAATCTGTAAGCAAAAAGGAAGTTTGGGCAATGAGCAAATCAAAATCAGCATTCAAAACCATTGCCGAGGTTGCCGACGAAATCGGCGTTGCAACCCACGTCTTGCGCTTTTGGGAAACAAAGTTTAAGCAAATTTCGCCCGTTAAGGCAACCGGCGGCAGAAGATATTATCGCCCCGATGATGTTGAGCTGATTAAGCTTATCCGCGATTTTTTATATGACAAACGCTACACCATCGAGGGTGTGCAAAAGCTTTTCAAACAAAAGGGCGTGAAGGCCTTTTTAAGCGGCGATATTCAAAAAGACTTTTTTGACACTCAAGCGCCCGAGCAAACAGTGCCGGAGGTTAAAGAGAGCGCTAAAATGACTCCCCTGCAAGTTGAAAAATTATCTCATCTTAAAAATGAACTCACAACACTTCAAAATGAGCTCAACCGGCTTTTGACCGATTAGGGTTTGTCGCATTTTAAGGTGCATACAAAAACCGGTGTTTTTTTCATAAAAAGAATCTTTAAAAAACATCTTGACTCTCAAGGTTCTTCAATTTATATTGCGCACACTTGCTTGAAATTTAAAAAATTCCAAGCGAGTATTTGTGTTTAATTTTATAACTTTAAAGGAAATTTGTGATGCCTACAATTAATCAGTTAATTCGTAACTCACGAACACCGAAAGTGAAGAGAAACAAAGTTCCGGCTTTGAAAGCCTGCCCGCAAAAGCGTGGTGTTTGCACAAGGGTTTACACAACAACCCCGAAAAAACCGAACTCCGCTTTGCGTAAGGTTGCTCGTGTTCGTTTAACGAACGGCTTTGAAGTAATCAGCTATATCCCTGGTGAAGGTCATAATCTTCAAGAACACTCAGTGGTGCTGATTAGAGGAGGCCGTGTTAAAGACTTGCCTGGTGTTCGTTACCATATCATTCGCGGAACCTTGGATACCCAAGGTGTGTCTAAACGTCGTCAACGTCGTTCTTTATACGGCGCTAAGAGACCTAAATAGGAGAATACCAGATGTCACGTCGTCATAGTGCAATTAAAAGAAACGTGCTGCCTGACGCCAAATATGGTGATAAGGTCGTTACGAAATTTATCAACAATGTGATGGAAGACGGGAAAAAAGCCGTTGCCGAAAAAATTATTTATTCGGCTTTCGACATTATCGCTTCCAAAACAAAACAAGAAGCTTTAAGTGTTTTTAACGAAGCTATTGAAAACGTCAAACCTATGGTTGAGGTTCGCTCGCGTCGTGTGGGCGGTGCAACATATCAAGTTCCGTGTGAAGTCAGGGCAGATCGCCGTCAGGCGCTTGCCATTCGCTGGATTATTGCAGCCGCACAAAAGCGTTCGGAAACAACCATGACAGACAGGCTTGCGGGCGAGCTTTTAGATGCCTTTGCCAATCGCGGTGCCGCCGTTAAAAAGCGTGAGGACACCCACAAAATGGCCGAGGCAAACAAAGCATTTTCACACTACAAGTTTTAAAGGGTTTTTGAGATGCCTCGAACACATAAATTGGAATTATACAGAAACATCGGTATCATGGCGCATATTGATGCCGGTAAAACAACAACAACAGAGCGTATCCTTTACTACACCGGAATTTCGCACAAAATCGGCGAAGTTCATGACGGTGCGGCCACCATGGACTGGATGGAGCAAGAGCAAGAGCGCGGCATTACGATTACATCAGCCGCAACAACGTGCTATTGGAAAGGACACCGCATCAACATCATTGACACGCCGGGCCACGTTGACTTCACTGCTGAAGTTGAGCGTTCGCTTCGTGTGCTTGATGGCGCAATTACCGTGTTTGACTCGGTTGCGGGTGTTGAGCCTCAATCTGAAACGGTTTGGCGTCAGGCTGATAAATATAAGGTGCCGAGAATCTGTTTTTGCAACAAAATGGATAGAATCGGTGCAAACTTTTATCGCTGCCTTGACATGATTGTCGATCGTTTGGGTGCAAGACCGCTTGCAATGCAGCTTCCGATCGGTGTTGAATCCGAATTCAAAGGTGTGGTTGATTTGCTTAAGATGAAAGCAATTATCTACACAGGTGATACGGCTGATTCGCCGATTGAAGAGCGCGATATTCCCGCTGATTTGAAAGACAAAGCCGAAGAATATCATGCAAAGCTCGTCGAAACAGCCGTTGAGCAAGACGAACAAGCGATGGAAGACTATTTGGAAGGCAAAGAAGTTTCAATGGAAACCTTAAAAAAGTGCATCAGAAAAGGCACTTTGGCTCAAGATTTCGTGCCTGTTTTCTGCGGAACGGCTTTCAAAAACAAAGGTGTTCAGCCGCTTCTTGACGCGGTTGTCGATTATTTGCCTTCACCGGTTGACATTCCCGCCATTGAGGGCACAAAGCCCGGCACGGAAGAAGTGATTGTTCGTCATCCCTCCGATTCGGAGCCGATGTCTGCTTTGGCATTCAAGATTATGAACGATCCGTTCGTCGGCTCGCTGACATTTACCCGTATTTATTCGGGCAAAATCGAAGCCGGAACGTATGTGTATAACTCTGTCAAAGACAAGAAAGAAAGAATCGGCCGTATGCTCTTGATGCACGCCAACAAGCGCGATGACATCAAAGAAGCTTTTGCCGGCGACATTATTGCTTTGGCAGGTTTGAAAGACACCACAACAGGTGATACGCTTTGCGATTCATCAAATCCGATTGTTTTGGAAAACATGGAATTTCCGGAGCCGGTGATTGAGCTTGCCGTTGAACCGAAAACAAAGGTCGATATTGAAAAGATGGGTTTGGCTTTGGGCAGACTTGCGATGGAAGATCCTTCATTTAAGGTTTCGTCCGATCAGGAAAGCGGTCAGACCATTATTAAAGGTATGGGCGAACTTCACCTTGAGATTATCGTTGACAGATTAAAGCGTGAATTTAAGGTTGAAGCCAATGTCGGTGAACCGCAGGTGGCCTATCGTGAAACAATCACGAAACCTTGCGATATTGAATATACGCACAAAAAGCAATCCGGTGGTGCAGGTCAGTTTGCAAAAGTCAAAATTAAGTTTGAGCCGACGGAAGACCACACAGGGTTTGAATTTTGCAACACGGTTGTCGGTGGTAATGTGCCCAAAGAATATATCCCCGGTGTTGAAAAAGGTCTTCGTTCTGCCATGGATGCCGGTGTGTTGGCAGGATATCCCGTAACGGGTGTGAAAGCAACGCTTTATGACGGTGCTTATCACGAGGTTGACTCAAACGTTATGTGCTTTGAAATTGCCGCACGCGCTGCTTTCAGAGAGGGCATGCGTCAGGCCGATGCAAGACTTTTGGAACCGATTATGAAGGTTGAAGTTGTTACCCCTGAAGAATATATGGGCGACATCATCGGCGATTTGAACTCACGCCGCGGTTTGGTCAGCGGTATGGATCAACGCGGAAACGCACGTGTTGTTGACGCTTTTGTGCCGCTTTCAAACATGTTCGGCTATGTCAACACGCTCCGTTCGCTTTCGCAGGGACGTGCGCAGTTTACGATGATTTTTGATCATTATTCCGAGGTTCCGAGGGAAATCGCAGAATCGATTAAAAGCAAAAACGCTTAACACTAACTTTGGGCAGGGTGTTGCCCTGCCCGATTTTTTTATTTTGGAGAATATGAAATGGCAAAAGAGAAGTTTGAACGCAGTAAGCCACACTGCAACATAGGAACGATTGGTCACGTTGACCATGGCAAGACAACATTAACGGCAGCAATCACGAAGGTTTTGGCCGAGGAGGGCGGCGCATCATTTACGGCATACGACCAAATCGACAAGGCCCCTGAAGAGCGCGCACGCGGTATTACGATTTCGACGGCACACGTTGAATATGAGACGCCGGCGCGCCACTATGCGCACGTTGACTGTCCGGGACACGCGGACTATGTGAAGAACATGATCACCGGTGCGGCACAGATGGACGGTGCAATTTTGGTTGTGAGTGCGGCGGATGGTCCGATGCCGCAAACACGTGAGCACATTTTGCTTGCACGTCAAGTGGGTGTTCCGGCGATTGTTGTTTATATGAACAAAGTCGATCAAGTTGACGATGCGGAGTTGTTGGAACTCGTGGAGATGGAAATTCGTGATTTGCTTTCATCATACGGTTTCCCCGGCGATGAAATTCCGATTGTGAAAGGTTCGGCATTGGCGGTTTTGGAAGATGGCGACAAGACAATCGGCCACGATTCGATTATTGAATTGATGAAGGCTGTTGACAGCTACATTCCGCAACCGGATCGTCCGAAAGATAAACCTTTCTTGATGCCGATTGAAGATGTGTTTTCAATTTCGGGCCGCGGAACGGTTGTTACGGGCCGTGTTGAGCGCGGTATCATCAAAGTCGGTGATGAAATTGAAATCGTTGGCATTCGCCCCACACAAAAAACGACGTGCACGGGCGTTGAGATGTTCCGTAAACTCTTAGATCAAGGCGAAGCTGGCGACAACATCGGCGTTTTGCTTCGTGGCACGAAGCGTGAGGAAGTTGAGCGCGGCCAAGTTTTGGCAGCACCTGGTTCAATTACGCCGCACACGGACTTTACGTGCGAATGCTATATTTTGACCAAAGAAGAAGGCGGACGCCACACACCGTTTTTCTCAAACTATCGTCCGCAGTTTTATTTCAGAACGACAGACGTTACGGGTTCGATTGAATTGCCGGCGGGCACGGAAATGGTTATGCCCGGCGACAACGTAACGATGACGGCAAAACTTATTCACCCGATTGCGATGAACGAAGGCTTGCGCTTTGCTATTCGTGA
>JAFSUB010000005.1 GCA_017445475.1 Alphaproteobacteria bacterium | reverse complement strand
GAATTAAATGACCCGTTTACGGGTAGGAAGTAACAGATTGCGTCTGTCAGACGCAAAACAGCCCCGTTCAGGGGCTGCAAGCGGTAAAGGCTTCTAGCCGTTAATGAAGAACCGCCGGCTATGCCGGCGGGTTGCTTTTTTATATTTCTCAAATCAGCTTAAAAAACATATCTCAAACCGACAAGAACTTCATGCGAGTCAACTTTGAATTTGCCGTGTGTGTAAAGCGGTTTTCCAAGACCGAGAATGTCTGTGGTTTTAGAGCCTTTCACACGGCCGTAATTTGTATATCTGTAACCGGCATCAAGCAAAATATTTTGCGTTATGCTGTATGATGCACCCAAGCCGACGTTCCATGCAAAGGTGCCTTTGCTCACTTTTTCGGTTAAGTCAAGCGTGCCCATCGGAACGGTACCGTAAACGTTTGATTTTGCGCTGATATGCGCATATCCCAAACCGGCGCCGACATAAGGCATAAAGTTTGTGTTTGTGTTGAAGTCATAGTAAAAATTCACCATTGCCGACCACACAGACGTTTCAAGCGAATATTTGTGTTCATAAGGGTTGTGAATCACAAAATCAAACTTGTTGGAATCCTTGGCTTTTCCGTTGTAGCCAAATTCAAGTTCGCTTCTTAAATTGCCATAGTTTAACGGTGCGTCAACACCCGTTGCGAGCCTCAAGCCGAAAACATTGTCTTTGTGCGTTTTGTTTGAAAGCTGGTTGTAATAGTGTGTCACACCGCTATACGAATAGTCGGAATCAACTTTTGCTTTGTTTTGCATTCTCACAAACGCGCCTTTTGCAGAAATGTAAGGGTTAAAGTCAGCCGCCTCTGCCCCGAAAGCCAAAACTGTTGAAGCTATGGTTGCAAGTAATAAAGTTCTTTTCATGGTATGATCCTTTAGATAGATTGTTTCAAACGCTGTGTCCCGTTAAGGTGGAACAACAGCGCCCAGCATAAAGGAAAAACAAAAGTCTGTCAATATATTTCTTATTCATACCTTAAGGCGTTAATCGGGTTTAAGAGTGAGGCTTTATAAGCCGGATAAAAACCGAAAAACAAACCGACAATTCCGGAAAACGAAAACGGCAACAAAATGTAAAAAACGGAAACAACAGCCTTAAAACTGCTCAAAAGCGAAACAACACCCGCGCCCAAAAGCCCGCATACAACGCCGATTAAGCCGCCGATTAATGACAAAACCAATGCTTCGGTTAAAAACTGGAGCCTGATGTCCCAGCTTTTTGCGCCGATGGCCATTCTGATTCCAATCTCACGCGTGCGTTCGGTAACCGAAACAAGCATAATGTTCATAATGCCGATACCGCCCACTAAAAGCGAAATGGAAGCAATCGAGCCGAGCAAAACGGTTAAGACTTTTGTTGAAGTTTCCATCATCTCCATCATTTGTGTTAAATTCATAATCACGAAATCATCGTCTTTATTTTGCCCCAAATTGTGGCGCTGGCGCAATAAGGCTCGAACGGCCTCTTGCGAAGTATAGGTGCCCTCTGCGGTTTTGGTTTGCAACATAATCATGTTAACCATATCCGGAAACGAAATACCCGTAACCTTTTTTTGCGCGGTTAAGAGCGGAATGTAAACCACATCGTCTTGGTCCATGCCGGGGCCGCTTTGTCCGCGCTCGGTTGTTACGCCGATAACGGTAAACGGAATGCCTTTAATGCGGATTGTTTTGCCCAAAGGGTCCACATCGCCGAAAAGCTCTTTGACAACGGTTGTGCCCAAAATGGCAACCTTGCCCGCATTTTTGATGTCTGTGTTGCTGAAATAACGGCCATAAGCCAAATCCCAATCTTTAATTTCAAAAAAGCGATTATCCGTGCCGGTGATGGAGGTTGACCAGTTGGCACTGCCGTAAACAATCTGTCCAGAGTCGTTCAAAACGGGAGCGGCCAGAGCAATCTCGTCAATTTTTTCCTCAATCGCGTTGCCGTCAGAGGCTTTCATTGTGGGCTGCGAACCGTGTCCCATGCGCTTGCCGCCCGAGGTTGATGTGCCCGAACGTATCATAATGAGGTTTGTGCCCATACTTTTCATCTCGTTTTGAATGGAAATCTGCGCACCGTTGCCGATGGCCAGCATGATAATGACGGCCGCAACGCCGATGATGATGCCCAAACTCGTTAAAATTGAGCGCATTTTGTTGGCTTTGATGGCGCGCAGGGCAATTGAAAAAGTTGTTTTCGAATCAATCATTTGTTGTTTCCTACATCAGAGCTGATTTGTCCATCGACAATTTTGATGATGCGCCGTGCAAAGCGGGCAATATCTTCTTCGTGTGTCACCAAAATAATGGTGCGCCCCATATTCTTGTTAAGTTTTGCAAAAAGTTGCATAATTTCAATGCTCATTTTGGTGTCCAAATTGCCGGTCGGTTCGTCGGCAAAAACAATCGGTGCGCCGCCGACAATTGCACGGGCAATTGCCACACGTTGCTGCTGGCCGCCCGAAAGCTGGTTGGGCAGATGGTTGATACGCTCGCTTAATCCAACCTCTTCAAGCGCTTTTTTGGCGCGCTCTTTGCGTTCTTTTGAAGGTGTGTTGGCATAAACCATCGGCAATTCGACATTTTCAAGTGCCGTTGTGCGCGAAAGCAGGTTAAAGCCTTGAAAAACAAAGCCGATTTTCTTGTTTCTGATTTCGGCAAGCTCATCTGAAGACAGGCTCTCAACAGGCTTGCCGTCAAGCGTGTAATGCCCCGAAGTCGGTGTGTCCAAACAGCCTAAAATGTTCATCAAAGTCGATTTGCCGGAACCGGATGGCCCCATAATCGCCACAAACTCGCCCTTTTCAATTTTAAGACTGATGTTTTTCAAAATCTCAAGTTCAAACCCGTCTAAAGGATAGCTTTTATAAATGTTTTTAAGTTCGATTAAGGCCATTTTTCTTTCCTATCGCGGCATTCTTAAGCGCATACCCATATTTTTGTTTCCGGCGCCTTTTTTCGCAACAATCACTTTGTCGCCCGTTGATATTTCATCTGACATAATCTCGGTGTTTTCATCGTCCGAAATGCCCTCTTTAATGGCTATTCTTTGCGGCTTTCCTTTCTTGAGCACCCAAATACCTTTTTCCTGATAGCGTTTGTTGTCGTCCATATAGAAGCGAAGCGCGGCGTTTGGCACAAGAAGTGCGTTTTCTTTTTGAGCCGTAATAATTTCAACATTGGCCGTCATTCCGGGTTTAAGTTTCAAATCAGAGTTGTCGATGGCGATAATCACACTGTATGTAACAACGTTTGATGTTGTCAGCGCCTTGTTTCGAACTTGTTTAACCGTTCCCAAAAATGTGTCGTTTGGGAAACTGTCAACGCTGAAATGAACAGGCTGCCCGACGGCAACTTTGGCAATGTCGGCCTCAACAACGGAGGCTTCAATTTCCATTTGGCTCAAATCTTCCGCAACCGAAAAAAGCTCCGGGGTTGAAAAGCTTGCCGCAACGGTTTGCCCGACCTCAACCGATTTTGAAATGACAATTCCGTCAACAGGCGATGTGATTTTTGTATATTTGAGTTCCGTTTGGGCCGATTTTAGGGCAGCTTCTGCCTGTTTGACCTGCGCTTTTTGAAGTTTGAGCTGCGCCACGGCGTTGTCGAAGTTGCGCTGGGCGGCCTCAAGCTCCTTGTCGGTTGAATATTTCGAATCTTTAAGCTTTTTAATACGGTTTAAGGCTTTTTCATAATAGATGATGTCGTTTTCCTGAACATCAACCTGTGCTTTGGCAATTTCCAAGGCGGCTTCGCGCTGGGCAACTGTTGCCTCAAAAACGTCCGGATCAATTAAAGCCAAAAGCTGGCCTTCATGAACTTGGCTGTTATAGTCAACATAAATCTCTTTAACGGTGCCCGAAACCTGTGTGCCGATTGTAACCGTCGAAAGCGGGTTAATCACACCCGATGCCGTAACCGTTTGCCTGATTTTTCCGAGCCGAGCCTCGGATGTTACAAGCTCTGCCTTGTTTTCATTTCCTTGAAAAAAATAAAAAACAAGAGCAGCAAAAACGAGTGCGGCAACAAACCATTTCATATATTTTTTCATCTTTTTAGCCTTTGTAAAATATGCGCAACAAAAATATAAACGAAGATAACGCAAAAAAAGTTCATTTTCCATAAATTTTTTTTGCTCAGGTTTTTGATTTGTTTTTCAAAAAGCTTGTCCTATGGTTTTAAATATGTTAAGCTCTCGCAATTATGTGAACATTTGAAGGGAATTTATCAATGCAAATAAATGTTGCCGATACATTGAAAATTATGCTTAAAGGTGTGGCCGATCACACACAAACGTCTGAAATTATGCAAAAGTTGCAAAAAGCGCAAACGGAGAATCGTCCTTTAAGAATAAAACTCGGGTTAGATCCTTCTGCGCCGGACATTCATTTGGGGCACGCCGTTGTTTTGCGAAAAATTAAGCAATTGCAAGACTTGGGACATCAAGCCATAATCGTTATCGGTGATTTTACGGGTATGATAGGCGATCCGACGGGCAAAAGCAAAACCAGAAAGCAATTAACGCCTGAGCAAGTTAAAGAAAATGCACAAACATATCAAAATCAGATATTTAAAATTTTAAATCCCGATAAAACGATTGTGCGCTTTAATAGTGAATGGTTGAGTTCGCTTGGTTTTAAAGATGTCATTGAGCTGGCTGCAAAAATTACGGTTGCCAGAATGCTTGAAAGAGATGATTTCAATAAAAGATACACGAACAATCAGCCCATTTCCGTTCACGAATTTTTTTATCCTTTGATGCAGGCATACGATTCGGTGGCTTTGAGAGCAGATGTTGAACTGGGCGGAACCGACCAGACATTTAATGTTTTAATGGGGCGTAACATTCAAAAAGATTTCGGACAAGATCCTCAAATAACCTTGTTTATGCCGTTGCTTGAGGGAATCGACGGCGTTGAAAAAATGAGCAAAAGCCTTGGAAACTACATAGGCATTAACGAACCTGCCAATGTGATGTATGAAAAGGTTATGAAAATTCCGGATAATATGATTATAAAATATTATGAGCTTGCAACGGACGTTCACCCGGACGATGTCGAAAAAATCAAGGCGCGCTTGCTTTCGGGTGAAAACCCGAGGGACATTAAAATGGAATTGGCGACGGAAATTACAAGACTATACCATTCGGAAGATGAAACATTAAAAGCAGAGGATTACTTTAAAAAGGCGTATCAACAGCAAAAAGCGCCCGATGATGCGCTTGTCTTGTCAATAGATAAAACGGAAGGTATAGATAACGGGCAGATTTTGGTCAACACCTTAATGGACAGCGGCAAATATAAGTCAAAATCTGAAATTCGCAGATTGCTGATGCAAGGCGCGATTAAAATCGACGGCGAGAGAATTGTTGATTTGCAGGCTGTTCCAAAATTGACGGCGGATTCGGTTATTCAAGTCGGGAAAGGAACTTTCTACAAATTAAAATAATACGCAACGCCCTCTTTTGAAACAAATTAAAAGGGGGATTTTTTATGTTCAGAAATTTTTAATTTGCTTGAAAATCAATGAAGGCTGTGCCACAATGAGCGCAACGGAGAAAGATATGCTTGAATTTTTTGCCTCTAAAAACGAAAATGTTTTTGTCTTAATTACAATATGTTGCGCTTTATTTTTCATCTTTTGGGTGATGTTTTTGTGTATGAACGTCAAACAAAACCGCCGCCTCAAAATGTTGCAAATAAAAGATGTTGAACATGAGGCTTGGCGCAGGCTTAAAGAAGATGAGCTTTCGGCTCAAAGGGAGGCGTTTGCCGAGCTTGCCTGCGAAAACAGAGAGCTTGTCAAAGAAAACGAGCGCCTCAAGGCAGATTGTCTGCTGCGTGAAAAATATATGGCCGAAAAACTTTCGTTTATTGAAAAAAGCAAAGAGGAAATGAGCCTGAAGTTTAAGGACATTTCAAACGAAATTATCAAGGCGCAGAACAATGCTTTCGGTGAAAATCAAAAGACGGCGCTTGATTTGATTCTCAAACCATTTGAAGGAAAGCTTGCCGAACTTAAAAAGAAAATGGAAGAAAACCATGATGACAGAATCAAGTTTGATGCGCAGATTAAAAGCCTTTTTGATTTGAATCAAAGTTTAAGTAAAGAAGCAACTAATTTAAGCAACGCATTGAAAGGAAACAAAAAAATTCAAGGAAACTGGGGCGAGTTTCAGCTTGAGCGCATTCTTGAAATTTCGGGGCTTGAAAAAGGAATCAACTATTTCGAGCAGGAAACTTTTCGCGGTGCAAACAATGAAATGTTGCGTCCCGATGTGGTTATCCGTCTGCCTGATGAGCGTCAGGTTATTGTTGACAGCAAAGTTTCGCTTAATGATTATGTGGCTTATGTGAATGCCGAAGATGAAACGGCGCGTAGCGAGGCTTTAAAGCGGCATATCAATGCGATAAAAAAGCACATCGACGAGCTTTCCGGTAAGGAATATCAGAAGCTTTTGAAAGATCAAACACTTGACTATGTGATGATGTTTATCCCCATTGAAAGCGCTTATGTCGAGGCGGTTCGGTCAGATTTAAGCCTGTATGATTATGCAGTTAAGAAAAACATTGCCATTACGACGCCCTCGTCGCTGTTGCCGCTTTTGCGCACGGTAGAAAACCTTTGGCAAATAGAAAAGCGCAACAAAAGCGCGGCCGAATTGGCCGAAATCGGCGGCAAGATATATGATAAGCTTGCGGGATTTGTGAAAGATATGGAACAGATTGATAAATCGCTTCAAACAACACACAAACACTATGAAAACGCAATGACAAAACTTTCGGGCAGAGGCGGGGCAATTTCGTTTGCGCATCAGCTTAAAGACAAAGGTGCAAAAACAAGTAAAAACATAGACTTAAAAACAGATAATAATGTTTTAATCGAATATGAAGAAAGGGTTTCAAATGAATAAAATTATCTTTACGGGCGGTGGCAGTGCAGGGCACGTAACGCTCAATTTGGCGCTTATTCCGTTTTTTTTGCAAAAAGGCTGGAAGGTTTCGTATGTCGGTTCAAAAACGGGCATTGAACGCGATTTAATCAAAAAGTTCGACAAGGTTCAATATCACGCCATTCAAACCGGCAAGCTCAGGCGCTATTTTTCGTGGCAGAATTTTTTGGATATGCTCAAAATTCCGGTTGGTGTTGTGCAGGCGGTTTGTATTGTGCTCAAAGAAAAGCCGGACATCATTTTTTCAAAAGGCGGGTTTGTGTCGTTTCCGGTGGTGTTGGCGGGCTTTGTTTGCGGCGTTAAGTCGGTTATGCACGAATCGGACGTTACCCCCGGCCTTGCAAATAAGATGTCGTTGCCGTTTGTGAGCCGGTTTTTCACAACCTTTGACGACACGATTAAATATGTGAAAAACAAGAAAAAAGTAGATTATATCGGCCCCGTTCTGTCGGACAGATTCGAGGGCGGCGACAAAAAGAGGGGCTGCGGTTTGTGCGGCTTTGATGAAAACAAGCCGGTATTGATGTTTGTCGGCGGTTCGCTTGGCGCAAAAACCTTAAACGAGGCAGTGCGTTCAAATTTAGAGGCACTTACAAAAAAATATCAGCTGATACACATCTGCGGGCGCGGTCAAACCGACGAAAGCGTTAAGGCAAAAGGATATAAGCAGTTTGACTATGTCGATACGGAATTTAAAGATTTAATGGAAGCGGCCGATGTTGTGGTGTCGCGTGCGGGATCAAACGCCATTTTTGAGTTGTTGAGTCTCAAAAAACCGATGGTTTTGGTGCCTCTGCCGTCAAGTTCAAGCCGAGGTGAGCAGGGTTTGAATGCAAAATCTTTTGCCGCCAAGGGTTTTTGCGAAATCATCAAAGACGAGGATTTAACCGATTCGGCGCAGTTTTTAAGGGTGATTGACAAGGTTTTTGACAATCGAAAAATTTACGAAACCGCAATGCAAAAAGCCGATTTGAAGATGACAAATAACCGCAATCTTGCGCAAAAAGTGATGGAAACGGCTCTGAGAGTCAAAAGCAAATGAGTATGTCAGAAAAGTCCGGTGTTTTTGAGATGCAATCTTTCGCCGGCGGCAGTGATTTGTTTGTTATCACGCAGGCTAAAAAACTTGGCGAATACGTGATGACAATAACTTTGAAATCGCCGGCAAAATTCAGGGGTGTCTTTGTTAATCGCATGCAAAATTTTTGTTTGGATGTGGTTGAAAGTTTGCTTAGGGCAAATTTTATCAAACTGGATACACCGGAAAATAAAGTTTTGCGTGAAAATCATCAACACAATGCCCTCATTAAGTTAAAGTTGCTTTCTTATGTTTCAATGACGGCGCAGGGCGCCGGATGTATTACGGAAAGGCAATATAAACAAATTGCGCTTCAGGTTTCAGAGGTCATCGGCCTGACTGCGGCGTGGAAAAAAAGCGATGATGAAAGGTGGGCTCAAAAAGAAAACAAACAACGGGTTTGAGAAAAAGTTTGATAAGAGAGAACTTTGGTCGGCTTCGGCGAATGACAACGGAAATGTTCAAACCGTTAACTAAAACGGCAACAAGAACGACAATAATCCCAACAACCGAAAGCCGGCGGTTCGCCCTGATTTGCTTTTAAGCGCAACCATGCGTCAAAGGCCAGATATTGCGGGTTTTAAGTAAAATTCGCCCGAGCCGAAAGCAAAGGAAACTTTTTCTTTTCCTCGTTTTTTTTAAGGCGAGGAAGAACAAAAAATGCTTCGGTGTTTTTGAAACATCACATACATTGACACAAGCTTTTGTTTTGATGTATTATCGGATGTTTCTTTTTTTATTTTCGATGACAGAGGACTTTTTGACATTTCAAAGCCTGCACAAGGCGCACAAACTTTGCCGAAAAAGCAAACAGCATAAACGCGCAACAATTTCGTTTGAAATTGAGCTTGGGCAAAATTTGGTTAAACTCAATCAATCCTTAGAATCTGCCAAATATTGCGTGAGCAAATACCGCTCGTTTTACATTCATGACCCTAAAGTTCGCCTGATTGAAGCATTGCCTTATAAAGACCGAGTCGTGTTGATGAGTTTTTGCAAAAATGTTTTGGAACCAAAGTTAGAGAATCGTTTAATTTATGACAATGCGGCTTCCAGAAAAGGCAAGGGAACAGATTTTGCCATAAAAAGGCTGCATACATTTATGCGGCGGCTTTTCATCAAGATAGGGAGCAATGAATTTTATTTTTTAAAGTGCGACATCAAAAAATATTTTCAAAACATCAATCACGATATATTGCTTCAAAAACTCAAAAAATGCGGCTTTGATGAAGATGATATGCTTTTTATGAAAATGCTGATTAAATCGCACGGCAATATCGGTTTGCCGCTCGGAAACCAGACGAGCCAATGGTTTGCGCTTTTATATTTAGATGAAATTGACAGGTTGGTTAAAGAGCGTTTCAAAGTGAAATATTACGTGCGTTATATGGATGACTTTATTTTGCTCGGCGAGAATAAAGCTTATTTGCAATATTGTCTTCAGATGATAAGAAAAGTTTGCACTGAAAATTTAAAGCTGGAACTTAACCAAAAAACGCAGATTGGCAAAATAAAAAACGGATTGGATTTTTTGGGTTTTAACCACAAAATGAGCGCAAGCGGTAAAATTATCAAAAATCTCAGGGGTTCGGCCAAAAGGCGTGAGCGGCATTACATTAAAGCGATTGAAAAAAATTATAAACAGGGTTTTATCGGTGATGAATATCTTCGGGTTCGGCAAAATGCTTTTGAAGCGCATTTGAAAGGGACAAAAGAAATGCGGTATGTGAAAAAGGCTTTTCGGAAGATGAAAAAAATAAAAAAATGAAAAAAAGTTCTTGACAAAAGTGAGAAGGGCGGATAAACTGGGGATATAAGGAAACAAAGAAGGAGACTTGACATGGCAATGACACTGTTAAAAGCAGAAGAACTTTGGGGCAGTAAGGCTTTAGAGATTATGCGAGATGATGCTATGCGCGCAGCTTCGCTTTCAGATTTAGCCGTTCTTTTGGGTGGTTGGCAAGATCAAGATTATCAAGCCTCTGACGGCAAGCCTGCAGGCTATCTTTGGTCGGCTTCGGCGTCTGGCGACGGGGATGTTCGAACCGTTAGCTGCGACGGCTGCAAGGACGCCATGGTCCCAGCACCCGGCTGCCGGCGGTTCGCCCTGCTTTAACATCATCTTTCACATCACAAATCAGCCCGAGCGAAGCGAGGGCAGGGCGGCCCGTAAACGGTGTTCCAACCGTTTTATGGGGCGAGTTTCCGCAAACAATCGCCTCAAACGGCAAGGCGCTTGAGTCTTTGTATCGGCAGGGACAGCTTAAAAAAACGGGAAAGAATTACACTTTCGATTCGGCAAAATTAAATGATTATGACACACCATATCAAAAAAGGTCAAGCGCCGAATACACATACGGCGGCGAAAAATATATCAGAATAGAGGCCAAAGTGGCCAATGAAGGTTCGATTTTATCAAACGGCGAAAGACCTGAGGAAGGCAAAGCCTATTGGGTTAAGGTTGAGCCTGTCGAATGGCTTAAAGACAGGAGCGGAACATGGGTTTCCAAGCAGGCGATTTTGGCAGGCGTGCAATTTGACAGAAAGTCAATCTATGACGGAGATTTCGAAAAAACGGATATGTATCAGCGGCTGCAAGAGCTTGAAGCGCAGATGATGCCGAGCCGCGAATATCAAAGACAGGAACAAAGGGCACCCGAGGAGGTTGTTTCAAAAAATGATGCGCCAAAAATGACACGGGAAGAAAAAATGGCACGCCGACGCGCAAAGTTTGGCGTTAAGGTTGAAGAAAAAGAGATGAGCGTTAAAGATCAGATAGCGTTTTATGTTAAAGCCAAGCAAAGCTTTATGTTGCACGGGCCGGCGGGTGTCGGTAAATCGGCACGTATTAAACAAATCGATCCTGATTTGACACCGATTACGTTATGCAACGGAATGCTCCCTGAAGATGTGGTTGGTAAGACGCGTTATAAAGACGACGGCGGCGCCGTTTGGGAAGCGCCGGATTGGTACCTTTCCTTAAAGAAAAAATGTGAAGAAGAGCCCGATAAAAACCATGTGTTGTTTATCGATGAAGTTACAAATGCCAAACCGACCGTGCAGAGCCTGATTTATCATATTGTGCTGGAGCATTCCATTGCCGAGAATAAAGGAAAGTTGCCGGACAATGTGGTGATTGCGTTGGCTGGCAATGAGGTCAGCGATTCAACAGCCGCTTATGATATGCCGGCGCCCTTAATTGATCGTATGGTCGGGCATATACATTTAGAGCCGAATATTGCCGAATGGCTTGAATGGGGCGCCGAAAAAAGCAAGGATAATCCGGAGCGTTTGAATGTTCATCCGTTGATTTCAGCCTATGTAGCCTCAAGAGGCATGGAAGTTTTTCATCAACCGTTTGATGAAAATAACCCCGAAAAGTTGCCTTTAACGCCGCGCGGGTGGGAAATGATCTCCGATGTTATTTATGCCAACGACGGCGTTTTAAGGCAAGAGCTGATAGCAAATAAAATAGGTGCTGAACTAGCTATGGATTTGAGTGATTTTGCTCTCAATCCGCCGATGGGCTTGGAAGATTTGTTGGAAGGGACATACGACAGAGATGATATTCCGTATGAAGCAGATGCAAGATTAGCCCTGTCATTAAGTTTACTCCAAGTCAGTGAAAAAGATGTTTCAAAAGTGCGAGATTTTATCGGTTCGGAGCTCGGAAAAGAAAATCTTGCAGTGTTCGATTCTAAATGGGTTCAAGGTAATGCCGAGCGCGCGATACAAATCAGCCAATTAAAAGCCAGAGAGGGAGGTTATAATGATTAGTTCAAAGCAAAAAGAAAAACTGGATGAGGTTTTAAAAAACAATGCCAAGTGGCCTTTAATTATTGAAGGTGCCGAAGCCGGGGATTTTGAAGACGCGTATGTGATGTCAGGCAGTGTTGAGGAACGTATGCTTTATACCAAAGATGTGTGGCTGAAATTTTTGAAAGGCAAAAAATATCTTGTTTTAGATGGAATAGATGCTTTGGATTTGGCCGAACAACTCAAATTTGAAAATTTGCTCAAAAACAGAGGGCTTGGCGGTGCTTATTTGCCGGATACGGTGCAGATTGTCGTGCCGGTTTTAAGTGTAAAAAAACTGAATCCGAAGCTCAAAGAGTGGTGCTTAAGTGTGAAGTTGTAGGAGGCAAAAATGGCAGCCTTGACATTGGAACAAAAAAAAGAAGTGCAGGAGATTAAAAATGCGGTTTTGCGAAAATTTCCGCGTTTGGGCTCTGTTGTGCGCGGTCTTGATTTTGAAGCCAATGACAATATCGGTACGGCTGCCACAAACGGCAAAAAAGTGATTTATTCGCCTTCATTTTTGCACACCTTAGACGACGGTAGGCAGACGTTTTTATTTGCGCACGAGATTTGTCATGTGGCATTTGACCATATTATGCGCTCAAAAGATAAAGAGCCAGGGCTTTGGAACATTGCAACAGATTCGGTGATTAATCAAATCTTGAAATCGGAAAATCTGCCGATGATTGAAGGCGGTGTTGATATGCCGGAAGCTTTGGGCAAATCTGCCGAAGAAATGTATGAGAAACTCTTAAAAGAACGCGAGGAAAAGCAAAAAGAGCAAGAGGGGCAGCAAGAGCAGAATCAAGAGCAAGGCCAAAACGGTCAGCAAGGTGATGGACAACAGCAAAACCAAGACGGCCAAAACCAACAACAGGATGGTCAGCAAGGTGGCCAAGAGGGGCAGCAGGAACAGAATCAAGAGCAAGGCCAAAACGGTCAGCAAGGCGGCCAAGAGGGGCAGCAAGAGCAAGATCAAAGCCAAGAAGGACAACAACAAGGAGCACAATCTCAAACAGGCTATTCGTCGCATGAGATTTGGAAAGAGGCCGTTGAAGAGGCTGAAAAAGAAAAAGAGCGCCGTGAAAATCCTTCGCTTTTAGATAAAATTATGAGGCGCATTCATGGTAAAGAGGAAGAAACGCCAGAGGAAGATGTTGATTATAATGCTGAAGAAAAGAGCTTTTTAGAAGAAAATAAAAAAGAAAAAGAAGAACTTGCCAAAAAAATTATCGAATCTTTGGAGCGTGCCAAAGAACAACTTTCAAAAGAACGGGTTGATAACGAAGGAGATTCGTTTGGCGATGTCGGCGAGGCTAAGGCAGTTGTCAACTGGAAACGAGCCTTGAAAAAATCGGTTGAAGAAGAGGAAGAGCGCTGGTCATACCGCAGGGCATCGCGTGCAAATGATTACAGTGCGCGCATTGAAGATGTTGAAACAGAGGATAAATCGACAACCGAGGTGATGCTTGATGTTTCCGGTTCGGTTGATAACAATATGCTTAAGGACTTTTTGCGCCAATTAAAACCCTTATTAAAAGAAACAGAGCTCAAAGTCGGTATGTTTGACCACCGCGTGTTTGATTTTGTTGAGATTAAGACCAATAAAGATATTGATGAATTTCGTATTCGAGGTGGCGGTGGAACGGATATTGACAAGGCTGTGCGCGCGTTTTCAAAAGATAAAAAAGTTAACAAAATTGTTTTGACGGACGGATATGGTGATATGCCGCGTCAAGATTTGAAAAATCTCAATGTCATCTGGCTGATTTACGATAATGACGATTTTAACCCATGTTGCGGCAAAGTGATTTATGTTGACAGGGAGCAAATCAAAAGGCAAAACTGCATAAGCGGCAAGCACAAAGATATTGGGCGTTAAAACATGGTGTTAATTTGTGCTTTGGCTTCTTCTAAGATGGCCGGAACATCGTTGCCGATAATGTTGAGGCCTTCCGCTTTGATGAGCCGAACATCTTTGATGCCGTAAAGTGTGTGGCACAAAGCTTTGATGTAGCCGAATCCGAAATCGGTTTGATGATGTCCGCCCATCGTCGTAACGTAATAAAGCGTTTTGGCCTTGCAAAGCGGCACAATTTTTCCTTCACCTGAATATTTGAACACGATGCCGCCGACATTGATGTGCTCAATAAATGTTTTTAAGAGCGCGGGAAAAGACAAATCCCACATCGGCGCGGCAATAACAATTTCAGAGGCGTTGGCAAATTGATGCGCATAAGAAAACATCGGATCATCAAGCGCGCCCGCTTTGATTAAAGCGTTCCTTTTTTGCAAAAGTTCAAGATTAAAAGGCAGCAAAGCAATTTGTCCCAGATTGATTTGTTGAACGGGTTTTTGAAGTTTTTTGATAAGATGTTGCGCCAAAATTTCGGTTCTTGAATTTTCACGCACGCAGGCATTGATGTATAAAATGGTCATTTTTTTCCTTTCGTTTTGAAATTTTACCGATTGTCCTTTCATATATAATAAAGCAAAAGGGCAAAAAGAATATGTTTAAAATCATTTTATACCGCAGCATTTTTTGATGTTTGCATTTTGTGATAAATCGTCTTGACAAACGGTTTTGTTTTTGTATAATTCGAGTCGATGAATAATTTTTAACCCAATAATTTTAATAAAGATGAAAAATTTTAAGAGATTCGAGCAGGCATATGCCGCTCTGATTAAGGCCCATCAGGCGTTAATCACAATTCCGTATTGGTGCATCACCATAGCAGGCGAAGACACATTTCGGGCTCAAAGGCTTGAAGCCCTCAAAGAAATGGTCGAGGCGCGAAATTTGCTCAAGCAGTGGTTTAAAGAGCATTTTCCCAAAACGAGGGCAGATGCCTTCCATTCCGATCAGTTCACCTTTCCGGAGTTCTTTGCAATGCTCAAAAAATATCCGGAGCTTGCCGAGGAAAACAAAGATGCGCTACAATGCCTTCTTTGCAATCTCAAGGCCGGCAGTTTAGAGCCGACAGGTCTTGATAAAATTCCGGACATTTCGGAATTTGTGTAAAAAAAAGAAAACGCCCCGACTGAAAGTTGAGGCGTTTTTTTTAGGCAAATGTTTGTTTTACCAGAATTTATAGTCTGTTTCATAACCAAGCGACAAGCCGATGATTTTGTTGCTTCTGAATTTGCTTGCGCCGCGTGTTTTGGCGATTTTGTAGTTGATAAACGGCGCAAAAGACAAGCCGCCGATAATGGCAACATCTAAACGATTGTTTGTTTCCGCCTCATATTTGAAATCGGTGTTTCGGTATTTATCATACACAAAAAACTTGCGAAGATAGCCGTTTGAAACGAATTTGACGCCCTCACGGAGGCCATATTCAAACTGATATCCCAGCTCGCCGGCCGTTTTCATATTTGTGCCGCTGTATGTAAAGTCGGCTTCTTCAACGGCGGCGATGTATAATTCTTTGAAAAGCTCGCCTTCATAAAGCTTCAAACCGGTTTTGCCACGCAAAATTTTGGTGCGATACTTTTTGCCGTCCTCATCTTCAAAGGTGGTAAATTCGGTTTGATAGCCGAGGTTGGCAAACGGTCCGACAAAGCCTTGATCGAGCTCCCACATTTTGAGGGTATAATCGGTTGTCAGCAAAATTTTATCTGCGGTTTCGCTTTTTGTCGTGACGCCGTTTTCGGTTGATTTGCTTTTGCCATATTCCATAAACAGGCTGTTCAGCCAAACGGCTTTTTGCATATTATATTCCAAATTGCCGTCAAACACAAAAGAAACAAGCTCTTGTTCGTCCGAAGTGAATGTCCCCGGATATTCGGCGTCTTCGCCTCTGTTTGAAACGCTGTTTTGATTATATTGAACGGCAATACGCTTTAAGTTTGCCGTTAAACTGCTCGCACCGTCATCAAAAGCGTGCGCCGCGCCGGGCAAAAACGGCCAAACAAAAGCCGAAACCAAAAGAGCTTTGTAAAACTTTAACATATCATAAAATCCTTAAAAAAACGAGTGAACACAAAACATAGAAAACACATATCATTCTATATCTTTTTGTCAGTGTTGCATGAAAAGGTTAATATTTATCAAAGATTGTGTTTAAGGCGATGGCGATTTTATCAATTTTTTTGATTTCGGGCTTGGGCGACATAATTTCCCAGCCTCTGCTTTGCATCATGTCGAAATATTTTTTATAAGTGTGGAATACAAATCGAAGCGGACGCAAAACCTTTCCATTTTTCATAAACAGAAGTTTATATGTTTTTTGAAAACAAATTGCGGCCTGTTTTGCGAGGATTTCTCTGGCGTGAATGATGTTGGCGTCGGTAATGGCAGCCATTGGATCGGTGGTGTTGATCTCCGCTTTTTGTAAAACTTCTTTTTGAATGTAGAGATGCCCTCTGAGTGCGTCTTCTTTGATGTTGCGCAAAATGTCCGTCAATATCAAAGCTTTGCCGAAGTTTTTGGCAAGCAAACGCATTTTGGGCTCGTTCATAATGCCGAGGATAAGCAAGGTGATGTATATCGGCACGATGGCAAAACCCTCACAATAAGCCTCAAAAACCTCGTTTGAAGGCGCCTGAATAGGCTTTGGAAAATCAAGCAAGGCCGCTTCTAAAATGCGCGAAAAGTCTTCTTTTTGAATTTTAAAACGCATACAGTTTTTATAAATCTTGCGTCCGATTTTGGTTGCGGGAACTTTTTTTTCATATATGTTGTCAAGCTCCAACTTCCACGCGTTCAGCAAATCAAGCTTTGAGGCCGTGCTCATCTGGCTTTTAATGATGGTATCAATGTGTCTGCAAAAGGAAAAAAGCGTATAAACAGCCTCGCGTTGCGCTTTTTTGAGCCCTCTTAAACACCAAAAAAGCGTTATCCGATGTTTTCCGATTACTTGGCCGATTGTGTTCATTTTCGCCGTTCCCGTTACTCTTTTTAAAAAAACTATCCTATGTTTTTCTTTTTGTCAACCGTTCGTTGAAAAAGCGTTGTGCAAATCTTTAAGCCACCCCTCAAGGCTTAAAAGTGCGCGTTTTGCATAAGCTTCTTTTTTTTGCAGGCCTTTTAGGTGTTTTTGTTTGCCTTGTGCCGTGATGATTGGCTCTAAAGGTTGAAACAAACCGAAATTGATGTTCATCGGTTGGTAGCTGTCAATGTTTTGAGTGTTGCTAAGGTGTGCCAACATCGAAGCGAAAGCAGTTGCGCGCGGAGGCAAAACAGGGGTTTTGTTTGAAGCAAAAAATCCCGAAAAAACGCCCGCCAAAAAGCCGACGGCCGCACTTTCAACATAGCCTTCACAGCCCGTAATTTGTCCGGCAAACATCAATTTCGGGTTTGATTTGAGGCGCAAAAAATTGTCGAGCAAAATCGGGCTTTTGATAAAAGTGTTTTTATGAATGCCGCCAAAGCGCGCAAACTCGGCATTTTGCAGGCCGGGAATTAAAGAAAAAACACGTTTTTGTGCACTGTATTTAAGCTTTGTTTGAAAACCGACAATGTTTCTTAACGTGTCTTGAAGATTGTCTTGGCGCAGTTGCACAACGGCATAAGGTTTTTCGTTTGAGTGCGGGTTTGTCAGACCGACCGGTTTCATCGGACCGAAACGCAAAGTTTCAATGCCGCGCTCTGCCATCACTTCTATGGGCAGACAACCGTCAAAATATGCGTCGTTTTCAAAGTCGTGAAACTCGGCTTTCTCGGCATCTAAAAGCGCCTTTATAAAAGCCTCGTATTCTTCTTTGCTCAAGGGGCAGTTGATATAGTCTTTCATCTCACCCTTGTCATAACGCGATTGATACCACGCTTTTGAAAAATCAATGCTTTCCTTATAAACAACCGGTGCGATGGCATCATAAAACGCCAAAGCGCTGTGGCTTGTGCTTTTTTGGATGTCAAGCGCCAGATTTTGCGCCGTTAACGGACCGGTTGCAATGATGATGAGCGGATAGTCAAGCTCACCCAAAGTTTGAATTTCTTTTGAGATGATGTTGATATTTTTGTGTGCGGCCAATTTTTCGGTTATCTTTTGTGCAAACAATTCGCGGTCAACCGCCAAAGCCCCGCCGGCGGGAACTTTTGTTTCATCGGCCACAGACATCACAAGCGAGTCGGCGCGTCGCATTTCTTCGTGAAGCAACCCAACCGCATTGTGCATATAATCGTCCGAGCGAAAAGAGTTTGAACACACAAGCTCGGCAAAATTGTTGTTTTTATGTGCCGGCGAAAATTTAAGCGGTTTCATATCGAACAAATCAACTTTTACGCCGCGAACGGCCGCCTGCCAAGCGGCTTCCGAACCGGCGAGTCCTGCGCCGACGATTGCAATTTCAGAGCTCATCTTTTTTCCTTTTTTTGATGTTTTTTTGTTGTAACGTTTTTTTGAGTTGATGTCCACAAAAATTAAACAATACATTAAAACTTTTTTAAGGCTCAAAGGTCTATCATCAAAAAAGATTCGAAAGATAAGGTTTGAAAATGAACAAATTGATATTTGTCGCGCTTGCGCTGATTTTTGCGCAAAACGGATATGCCGCGGATATGGAAGTTTTGGTTTCGCCCGATTTGTCCGCGCAAACGCCCGTTATGGATGATGAAGATTTAGATTTTGATTTAACGGAAGACGCCTTCGGCAACACTTTAGAGCCGGAAACGTCAAAGCCTGAAATCGACACATCAAAGTCGCTGTCGCAGAATTTGAAAAAAAATGCGGCCAAGTCGAACAAAGAAGAGCAAAAATCATCGGAAAGCAAAAGTTCTTCACAAAGCTGGGTAGGTTCTCTTTTTAAGGGCAAAGACAAATCCGATTCTGTTAAAAAACTGATGGAAGAAAGCCAAAACAAGCCCCGGCGTTCGAATGCGGCTGTGTTTAATGTGGCGGGTGTGATGCTCAAAATGAGCTATCCTCAAGCGGAAGAACAGCTCTTAAAAAGGGGCTATCGCAAAATCAGTCAAAAAATGGATATTCCAAACTTTATTCGCTGGCGCAATGAAGAAAAATGCCGCAATCAGGGTGTTGTGGGCTATGAGCGTTTGGAAGGGTGCGTGGTTAAACTTGCCAAAGCCGGCAACACGCAGTATATTTCACAGGCCTCATTTTCAAAATTTGACACCAAAGAAACAGTTGACATCTTTCTTTCAAGCACCTTTACAAACAACAAGGTTTATCGAGTGATATACAAAACCGAAGCCTCAAGTTTTAAGGGAAACAGTATGAAAGCAATATATTTGCGAAACCTGAAGGTTTATGACTTTTGGAAACAAATCAGCCAAAAATACGGTGCACCCGACAATAAAGAAGATGTTGTTTGGGGGCTTGGCGGCAATAAAGCCTATTTGAAAGCCTCAACAGGCTATTTAAGGCTTGAAGATCCGTCGTTGCAACAGCTTGATGTCAATCGTATGTCGCGCGAGGATCAGCGCTATATCCACACGGATGTTTATAATTTTTAAGGAACTTAAATGACCAATCTTTTACCTTTAGAAATTGCAGAGCTTGTTTGCACGCGTATCAGCCACGATTTAATCGGCAACATCGGTGCAATGTGTAATGCCGTTGAGCTGATGGAAGATGATCCGTCGGATATTGACGACTTAAAACCGCTTTTGAAGACAAGCGCTCAAACACTTTCATCACGCCTCAAGTTTTTCAGACTTGCGTTTGGCTTAAAAAATGCTTTGATGAAAGATGTTGATGAGGCCAAAAAAATTGCAGAGGATTATCTTCAAACAATCGGAAGTCAAAAACACCCGATTGTGCTTGAGTGGAATGTGCAAAATGTTTCGCTTTATAAAATTGTTTTCTTAAGCTTAATGTCGCTTGCAGATGTTTTTATCAGGGGCGGCACAATGGAAGTTGACGAATCGGAAGACGGGCTTGTTTGCTTGGCGCGTTCTGATTTTGAGCTTGCCCATCAAAAGCTTGAAAATATGCAAAGAGCTTTAAGCGGCAACGTGCCCGATGAAAATCCCGCGCTTTATGCACCGCTTGTTTGTTTGAAATCGCTCATTTCTCAAGCAGGAATCGAGGTTTATCTTCGAGGCGATGCCAAAGAGGCTGTTTTGGAAATTAAATAGGGAAAAACGGATGAACATTGAAGAAAGGCTGACAGACATCGAACTTGCCATCACAGAACAGCAGCGTATGCTTGATGATTTGAGTGAGGTGATTATTTTTCAGGGAAAGCAAATTGATGCCATAAAAAAAGAAAACGCGCTTTTAAAAAACTTGATTGAGCGCGAAACGGTTAAGCCGTTATCGGAAGAAACTCCACCCCCGCATTATTAATTCTCCCGCTTTTTTCTCGTCATTCTGATTTTTTTATCGTCATTCTGAACGTAGTGAAGAATCCAAAAACAACCGCTACCCCTTTTTTGCCGATAGGCAACTGTTTACCCCGTCATGCCTATTTTTTTGAGCACGCTCAAAAAATTCAAGGCATCTTCAAGTTAGGTGTAAAAGAATCCGAAGATGGCTTGACCACGCGTGCCGCGTGGAGCCATGACAATAATTAGATTGTCACCCCTCGCTGAGCCGCAGGCGAATGCGTCAAGGGGCCTTTCCGGTTCTTTTCTTCTGTCATTCTCGGGCTTGTCCCGAGAATCCAAATTGCGCCCTTTGCACCACAACGAAGATGGCCAGACGTTTTCTGCTTTCAGCATCAAACGAATCATGACGTTTATAATCTAAAAAAAATGCAAAAACATCTTGACAAAACAATATTTATTTGTTAAAGTCACAACATAAAGGCAAAAAGATGAGAAATCATCGCTTAAATGAAAGGCAAAAACAATGGGAAAATACACTTACAGAAGAGCGGGTGCGTTGGTCAATATGCAAACGGATGAACAGTCTTTAACTGCGGAAATTTGTAAAGGAGATGATGCCCTTAATCTCAAACTTACTCGGAAACAAGAAGCAGAACAAAGGATTGTGGAGGATGAAGATGGTGAGTATCAGGTGACAGATCAAAGAGCATACTATGATATAGACCTTCGACTTGGCGATGAACATAAGTTATTTTCGGCGAACTTTATAGCCTCTCGTGATTTTGAAAAATATTCAGCAGATTTAAATAAGGGCATTCCGGATGGTGAATACAAAAGTTTGTGCACATGTCTCGAAAGGCAAAATAAAGCTGTTGCGCAAGTTTTTGAAGATTATATTCTTAACAAAAGCGATTTGGAAAAAGAAAACAATTTGAGCCAGTCAATTTTCAATAAAATGCTGGGCGACTTTTTATCAAAGTAATATTGACACAATTCTTGGGTGCCCATCTTTTACTGTAATCCTAAGCCTTCTTTTTCCGTCTATACCAGGGGTGGAGCTCGACAGGTTCACTCGTCTTCGACTCGCCCCTAAAATCCAAAAACAAACAACGTCATGCCTATTTTTTGAGCACGCTCAAAAAATTCAAGGCATCTTCAAGTTAGGTGTAAAAGAATCCGAAGATGGCTTGACCACGCGTGCCGCGTGGAGCCATGACAATAATTAGATTGTCACCCCTCGCAAAGCCGCAGGCGAATGCGTCAAGGGGCCTTTCCGATTCTTTTCTTCTGTCATTCTCGGGCTTGTCCCGAGAATCCAAATTGCGCCCTTTGCACCACAACGAAGATGGCCGGACGTTTTCTTAAAGAAAACGAGCCATGACGTTTATTTTTCTACCCTTTGACTTTCCCCCCTAGGTGGAGGAACGGAGGGGTATAATTGTTTGAAACAGCGATGTTTTTTTGGCATTTCAACTGGTCAATTTAATAGAACGTTTAAATTGACCAGTTTTTAAAAAATTGAAAAAACTTTAAGCCATTGATTCTGTGATAAAAAAAATTTTAAAAAAATGCAAAAAAAAGGTTGACATAAAACGTTGGTTTTGTTACACTTTTAGACAGAAAATAATAATTTTTACGGAAAATAGCTTGTAAAAGGGACTTATGCCATGCGTGTTATCGGGATTGAAAGCAAAATGACAGGCACAAACAACCAGATGCGTGGTGTGATTGTTGCCGGTGCCAAATTGCGCAAAAGGGGCGAAAAAGTGCCTGTGTCTCGTGAGGCTTTATTAAAAGCGCCTGACGGCACGCTTTTGCACCCCAAAAATTTTGCTTCTTTAACCGATTTTGCAACAGCCGTTCAGGCAAGTGTTGATGCATACTTAAAGGAAAACAAAGCACCGGAGTTTGTTGTTTTGCCCTTTGATCAAGCTAAAAAGAAAGA
Organism: Alphaproteobacteria bacterium; assembly: GCA_017445475.1. GTDB lineage: Bacteria > Pseudomonadota > Alphaproteobacteria > RF32 > CAG-239 > UBA1254. The sequence continues at coordinate 65,086 of JAFSUB010000005.1, read as the reverse complement.
AGAAAACAAAGATGTTGACTTGCTCTCTTTGGCTGTTAAAAAGGCTTTCAAAGCGCGCGGTCATCAGGTTAAGACAATGGTTTTGTTAAGCAACCTTTATGATTATCAAAATGTTGACCTCATTAACGTTGGAAAGCATCAACTTTCTGATTTAGATGAAGCTGTCTTAAAATCAAACCCAAAGCTTAAATCTAAAGTTGTGGAAACACTCGGCGCCGCCGGCAACAACAATTTGGCGACAATTAGAAACCATGTTTATCAACTGCAAAGCAAATATGAAACCTTTGAAAACCACTTAAAAGAAAAATATGGCAAAATCAAACGTGTTTTAAGCGGCAATTTGCTTTATGCCAAAGGTGCCATCATAGACCACAGCCGCGATAAGAAAAATGTTTTGTTCTCGCTTGGCGGCATAACGGACAACGGCGCCATCGGTTTTGACTTAAAAGATGCCGAGAATTTGATGAAAGCGGCAATTAAGCTCAGGTCCAAAGATTATAATGTGATTTTCACAAACTCGCCACGCACGCCATCCGATGTGACGGACTATTTGTTTGAAAGATGCAAGCTTTACCATATGGAATTTTTTAATTCCAAAAAAATCGCGCAAAATGATGAAGAAGCGCAAGATTTTAGAAATTACAGCGGTAAATATAAGGCCGAGTTTGAAGAGCAGGCGAAAAGCATCGGCAACATATATCCGGCCGTTTTAGATGTGTGTGAATTTGTGGTGAACACGCACGACAGTTTTTCATATACGTCGGATGCGGCGGCCTTGGGAATCCCAAGCGTTGTTTATACGGGCAATTATATTGATAAAGAAAGACGCCCCGATTGCTATAAGCTTTTTGATTTGTGCCATGAAAAAGGATATGCAATTTCGCTTGATGAAGCGATAGCTCAAATTGAACGTGGCATGGAGCCGAAAACACAAAAAATGGACGGTGTTTCATTTCAGCTTGTCAAAGCGATGGCAAAATCTTTGAGCTGTGAGCGCCAAAACGCAAACACCGCCACGAGATAGAAAAGTTTAAAAAATTATTTATGTTTATAAATATGTATATTATTCCCCCGAGGGGAATCTTATCATAGAATGTTTAATTTAAAAAAAATATTTTGTTATGGTCGCATTCATGTTCCTTGCCCTGTTGGGCATTTGCGCCATCGCCGCTGTTGTGATGGTGGTTGGATATGTCGTCAATTCCATCGCCGCTTGGCGCTATTATCACAGGCGCACCAGGAGTGAATTTCCTTGGTGGGAGTCCTAGAATGTTTAACAATTAAAATTTAAAATTAAAAAAATATGAAAAAGATTATTCTTTTGCTCGCTGTTATGGCGGGCGTGATGTGCGTTTCTTGCACGTCAAACATGCAGCGTGCTCAAGAGCTGATTGCCGAATACAGCCAAAAGGCTGAACAGGCAAACGAAGAGCTCAATGCCCTGGCCGTTGACCTCACTGCCGAAGAGGAGGCATACATTGAGGCTCATGCCTACAGTGTTGCCTACCACGCAGTCGTTAAGGTTGCCGAAAATTGGAACCTCACGACAGCGCCTCTGGAGTATGAGGCCATGACAAGAACGGTTCGCGCTGAAAATTTGCGCGTTCCGTTGAGCAGCGAAAAGCAGATGTATGCATCAAAATATGATGAGATTATTATCTGCAAGCTAACTGCAGCGCTGCTGCAAAGATGGGTTGAGATTCATTCTTGACTCCCCCCTCAATTTCTCCCGTGTTTTGCTTTTTTTAAGGCAATCCACGGGAGATTTTTTTAAAACGATTTATCCCCCGTCTTTTTCAAAACGGGGGATAAGGTCATTCGTCTTCATTGATAATGAAATCAATGTAGACGTTTTTCAAATAAGATAAACTTTCATCCTCACAAATGAGGCGTTCGTTGTCTTCTTCCAAACTCTTGAACTTGTTAATCCAGAGTTCGAAAAGGTCTGAATTACCGCGTTCTATCAGCTCTTTTTCAACCTCGGCGGAAGGCTTGCTTCTGAGCGCCGCGATGACTTTTTGGCATTCTTCGTCAGAGCCCTTGCGCAAAATCTGCGATACGGTCTTTCCGTAGATGCCGTAAAGGCGCGCGCAAAAGTCTATCACGCGGGCGTCTTGGTTCTTGACAATGATTACCTGTTCCTCAACCGAAGGCGCTTCTTGTTGCAAAACCGTCATCGCCCAATTTGAAGGAGCAATTTTGTAAAACTCCTCAAATTCTTCTTTCGAGACGCCTTTAAGATTTTCCCGAAAGACGAGTTGTGCAAACGACACATAATCACCCGAAGTGGTGACCTGAATTAATGATTGTTTCATAAAACTTTGTTTTTAAGTGATTATTGTGATAAAAATTCCTTTCTGCGTCCAATGGTAACACTTTGTCATTTATTTGTCAAACATAATCTTTCAATCAACGCACAAATTTTTTACACCTTGATGATCCCCGCCCACATGGCATATATGGCAAAAAGCGCCAAAACAACCAACAAACAGGCAAAACAGAGTTCTTTTTTTGAAAACGTTTTCTCACTTGGGCAGTTTTCTTTTCGCGCCCAAATATAAACCGGTATGCCGAGCGCCGCAAAGATAACCGCCAGCAAAAGATATTTCAGGCCGGCGGCATATATCAGCCAAAGGGCGTAAAGCGCGCCGATTGTTGATGAAATCAGGGCAGACGAGCGCTTAATATAGATGTTTGAGGGATATTCGTGGTCTTCGCAAAGTTTCCACAAATATGCACAAGACGAAAAATAAGCGGGCAAAACCATCACACTTGTGATTGAAAGCATTGTGTTCCACGCATTTGAGGAAAAATAAACAAGAAGCATAAAAACCTGCATCATTGCGCTTGTTATAAAAAGTGAAAAAGAGGGTGCACGGTGTTCATTTTCTTTTGCAAAGGCCTTCGGAAATGTGCCGTTTTGCGCCGCCGCCTGCGGAATCTGCGCAGTAACCATTGTCCACGCAAGCCAGCTTGTCAGAACCGAAACAAGCAAGCCGATGTTCATGACGGCCGCTCCCCATTTGCCGACGATTTTTTCCAAAATTCCGGCTGTTGAGGGGTTTGCAATGCCTGCAATTTCTTGTTGGCTCATATAGCCGAACGGCAAAATCGAGAGCAAAATATAAATTGCCAAACAGCCGGCAAAACCTAAAAGCGTTGCTCTGCCGACAGATTTTTGGCTTTTGGCGTGCTGGCTCATGACAACGGCGCCTTCAATGCCGATGAAAGCCCAGAGCGTTACAAGCATTGTGCTTTTAATTTGCGCTTGCAATGATCCCAAATGTGGCGTTACACTCAAATTTTCGCCCCAAAAATCAAAGGAAAATTGCCTTGTTTTAAAGACAAAAACCATCATGATGATAAAAAGGAGCAAAGGCAAAATTTTCGCCACCGTTCCGATGAGGTTGACAAGCGTTGCCTGTTTTATGCCGCGCAAAACCAAAAAGTTAAACCCCCAGATAATGAGCGAACCGCCGATGATTGAGGGCAAATTGTTGCCGCCTGCAAAATGAGGGGCAAAAAAGTAGTTTAGCGCATCCATCGTAATCACCGCATAGCCGACATTGCCGCAAATTTGACACAGCCAATACGACCAGCCGATGCTGAAGCCTGCAAACGGCCCGAAACCCTGCCTGCTATACATATAAATGCCCGCCGTCAAATCGGGCTTGGCAACGGATAAAATGCGAAATGTATTAGCAATGAAATAAACACCGATTCCGGTGATGAGCCATGCACACAACACCGCACCTGCCGAAGCTGATGCGGCCATGTTTTGCGGCAGGCTGTATATGCCGCCGCCAATCATCGAGCTGATAACAATGGCAGCCAAAGCCCAAACGCCGAGACCTGTGGAAGATTTCGGCGTTTGCAAAGACACATTTTTTTGATTTTTATGATGAAACATTTTCAAAAATCCTTACGCTAAATTTGAACGGGCTCGGCATATTCAAAGTTCAAAAATCCCAAGCACGTTAAGCTGTAACCAAACTCTTGGGTGATGTTGAGATAATTGTGAAACATTTGAAAATCGCTGTGTTTTTCAACGCCTCTGATTTCAAGCTCATGCTTTAAAGATCGATTAAGCCACATATGTGCGTGCCCTTTTGCAATTTCATCATCAATATGCGTGTCAAAAAACTCCACATATTCGGCAGCCCAACCGCCGATAAGCGCACCTGATTTGTCTTTGCCCCAGCAAATGCCGACGCCGGTTGCAATGGCTTTGTGTTCATCACGTGAAGCGCCGTGTCCTGCCATAATAACCTCTAAAACAGCACCGTGTTTGAAATGGGACGCAACTTTGTCAACAGGCACAATGTTGCCGTATAGTTCTTTGGGCAGCACGGATGTGTATGGCACAACATTAAAATTTTCGATTTTAGCCTGCATTAACGCGCTGTCATAGCAAAAAGTTTCAAACGGTTGCGGCGGAATGCCGTCGTTTGCTTGGCCGACGCCGCCTGTGTGAAACGCGAGTGTTGGATAACGAACACCTTGTGTCATCTATTTTCTCCTTAAAATAAAAAAGTTGATATGCAATCAAAAAAGTAATCATCAAAAACAGGTCTTTCAATTGAGAGCGTTTAAAAAAGATGAAAAGATGATAAATGTGATAAAATGCTTGCGATAAAAAAAAATGTTTCATAAAATTTAGGCAAAATTTGAAACGGAGATGAGTTTGATGGAGACAAATTGCGAAAATAAGAAAAACCTGCGCGTTTGCGTTTCGGGCGGCCACCGTGAGGGAAATGATCCTTTCATCATTGAAGAATGTTATAAAATGGGAAAGCTTATTGTGAAAATGGGCTTTTGCCTTGATTACGGCTTTTCAAATTCGGGTGTGATGGGCGCTGTGGCCAGAGGCGTTTTGGACGCCTTTAATGACAGAAAAGAGGACGACTATGAAAATGTTGCGCCGATTGTGGGCGTTACAACAAAAGAATATTATGAGCTTTATGAAAAAGACGAATTTTTAGAGCAAATCAGCGAAGTTGTATTGGAAGACACGCTTGAAAACCGCAAAAAAAAGTTGCTTGCGGCGGACATTGTCGTTTTTGCGCCCGGCGGTGTCGGAACATTAGACGAACTTGCATATGATTGTGTTGCTATGCAAGATGGTTTTTTGAAAAATAAACCCTTTATTTTATACAACATCAACGGCTTTTTTTTCCACATTTTGGAGGCTCTAAAAGAGCTGGCTTCAAACGGGTTTGCCTCGAAAATGCCGTTTATTGTGGTTGATGACAGCAGTGAGCTTGAAATTGCCTTCAGGCTTTTAAAGCTCAAATATAACAACTGCGCCGACAACATTGAGGCATATTTAAGTGCACGCCAGCTTGCTTATTCGATGCCCTATTTCATTAAAATGCAACTTGATACGGGCATGCGCGTTGAAGAACTGATAGAAGAAACAGACCGCATACAGCGGCATGGCACAAAACAAGAAAAAGAACATCTTTTAAGCTCAATTGAAGAGGCATATCTTGAAAAGGAAATTGAGCGCATGTATGACAGGCTTTCCAAAACCGGACGCGATACGGCAAAAATCAGCGACAAATTAACAAAGTTCAAAAGAAGAAAGAAAACCATCAGCTGATATGCCGGACAATTTAAAAAAAACAAAACCGCTTGCCGTATATTTCCATTGGCCGTATTGCAAGAGCAAATGTCCGTATTGCGATTTTTTTAAGCGCGTTGAAAAAAACGTTAATCAGCAAGAAATTATAGAATCATATTTAGCGGATTTGTCGTATTATCATAAACTCACGGCAGATCGCGCGGTGCGCTCGGTGTTTTTCGGCGGCGGCACACCTTCGCTGATTGAGCCGCAATATATTGAAAGGCTTTTAAGGAAAATTTCCGATTTATGGAAACTTGAAAAAAACGTTGAAATAACGCTTGAGGCCAATCCGAACACACACAGCAAAACATTGTTTAACAACCTTAAAAATGCCGGAATCAACAGGCTTTCACTCGGTGTCCAGGCCTTAAATGAGCAAGATTTGCGCTTTTTGGGACGCACACACAATTTAAAAGCGGCACTTGAAAGCATTGAAGATGTATTGCACACGTTTGACAATAACTCCATAGATTTAATTTATGCTCGTCCGAACCAGCCCCTTGAAAGTTGGCTTTCAGAGCTTGAAACGGCGGCCTCGTTTGGCTTAAAACATCTTTCGCTTTATCAGCTGACAATTGAGGATGGAACGGTTTTTTTCAAAAAAGATATCAAAGCTTTGGACGAAGAAAAGGCCGCGCAAATGTATGTTGAAACCGTCGATTTTTTAAGAAAAAACGGCTACCCGCGCTATGAAGTTTCAAATTTTGCACCAAAACCCTTTGAGTCGAAGCACAACAAGGCCTATTGGCTTGGAGATGAATACATCGGCATAGGTGAGAGTGCACACGGCAGGTTAAATGTCGGCGGCAAATTTATGGCCTATGTTCACCCTAAAAAAGGCGAGATATTAAGCAATCAGATGCGTGCGCAAGAACTTTTGCTGATGGGTTTGAGGCTCGAAGAGGGCATTGATAAAACACGTTTTGAAAATCAGGTCGGCATAAACTTTGATTCGTTTATCAATCAAAAAAACTTAAAAGAGCTTGTTGCCTGTGGTTTTTTAAGCAATACCGCCCAAAATCTTAAAGCAACGGATAAGGGCTTTTTGCTTTTAGACGCTATCACGCAAAAACTTTGTTTTTGAAAAACAAAAACCCGCTCTTGCAAAATTAAAAAAATTGCTTTAAGCTCTAAAAAGTCGTTGAAGGGGTTGATATGATTCACTTTTTTAAAAAATTTTTCGGTGTTTTGTTTTGCGCATTGTTTATGGCGCATTTGGCATTTGCGCAGGAAGCTCAGCCGCCAAGAGAATGGCTCGAGTTTGTTGATGGTTTGAAAAAAGAGATGATTGCAAAGGGAATTTCCAAAAAAACCATCAAAAAAGCATATGGCACAAACACCTATTATCACCCGAAACCTGAGGTTGTCGCCAAAGATGAAAAGCAGACGGAGTTTGTTTTAACCACCAAAGACTATTTAAATGTAATTGTCAGCGAAAAGCGTGTTCAAAAAGCCAGACAGCACTATCAAGACCTGAAAAAAGAATATGATGAAATTGAAAAAAAATACGGCGTTCCGATAAATTATTTAACAGCGTTTTGGGCTGTCGAAACCAATTTCGGGCAAAACAAAGGCAAATATCACCTCATTGATGCACTAACCAACTTAAGCTATAAAAACAGGCGATCCGCGTTTTTTAAAAATGAACTTTACAATGTTCTGAAAATTATGGATCAGTTTGAGCTCAAGCATGAAAAAATGCTGGGTTCATGGGCAGGTGCAATGGGCCATTTTCAATTTATGCCCTCAACATACAGTGCGTATGCTGTTGATTATGACGGCGATGGTGTCGCCGACATTTGGGACAGTTTTGATGATGCAATCGCTTCGGCGGCGAACTATCTGCATGATTTGGGTTTTAAAAAAGATGAGCCGTGGGGAACGGCGGTTGAATTGCCGTGGAATTTTGATTATCGTCTTGCAGGCTATAAAACGCGTCAAAGTGTTTCAAAATGGACATCTGCCGGCGTGCGGGACAAACATGGCAACAAACTCAAGCTTAATCCCGATTTGAACGGTTCGATTATTGTGACAGACGGGCGCAAAGGTCAGGCTTATCTTGTTTTTTCAAACTTCAGGCGCATCATGATTTGGAACAGATCCGAAAATTATGCTCTGGCAATTGGTGTTTTGGCCGATTATATCGGTTCGGATGCGCCGTATAAGCCCGCTGTTTCAAACAATTTTTATGCTTTAACAAGCGAAGACATTTTAAAAATTCAAAAATTTGCCAACAAGGTTTATCGCTCAAAGCTCAAAGAAGACGGGAAATTCGGCTCAAAAACCAAAGAAGCCGTTGTCAAAATACAAAAAGCGGCCAAACTCCCTGAAGACGGCTACCCGAGCTATCAGCTTTTGCAAAAAATTGAAAACTACAATCCGAAAGTCGGGTTTTCGGTGCCGGTGCAGCCCAAAAAGAAATCAAAAATGCTTCAAAAATAGTTGTATAAGCTCGAATTGATGCTTTACGAACGCGAAAAAAAAAGATATTTTGGGCTCAAAGTGTTGGAATTTTGGAAATGTTGACGTTCAAACAAAAGCGCGGTATTTTGCTTTTTTTGCTGTTTTTAAGCGGATGTGCTTCGCACGGCACGCCCGAACTTGCGGGTTTGTCGCCCGAAGCACAGGCTGTTGTGATTAAACAGCACGGCGGCGTGTATAAGGTTGGCAATCCCTATCAGATTTTCGGAAAATGGTATTATCCCAAAGAAGATTATTCATATTCCGAAATCGGTATGGCAAGTTGGTATGGCGATGATTTTCACGCAAAAAGAACGGCAAACGGCGAAAAATATGATATGAACACGTTAACGGCGGCTCATCGAACGTTGCCGCTTCCTTCAATTGTAAAGGTAACAAATTTGGAAAATGGGCGCTCGCTTGTCGTTCGCGTCAATGACAGAGGGCCGTATGCTAAAGACCGAATCATCGACATTTCAAAGCGCGGCGCACAACTTTTGGGCTATCAGACAAAGGGCATTACAAAAGTCAGGGTTGAGCTGATGGCTAAAGAAAGCAAAGCTTTGAAAGCGGCACTTTTGGGACAGACAAGTGCCGTGCATGAAAAAACAAAGGAAATATTAGAAAGACAAGGGGTTGATACAGACTTTTTGAAAGGCTATTATATTCAAACCGGTTCGTTCGGGCAAAAGAGTTTGGCGCAAAATTTTGCTTCAAAACTCGAAAAATTCGGTGCGCCGCTGATTAAAGAGGCGTATGTTGATGAAAGAAAATATTATCGTGTTCGTTTGGGCCCTCTGCAAAATGAAGATGAGGCGCAAAAGCTTTTGTTAAAAGTTCGCTCAAACGGGTTTTCCGATGCGAGGATAATTAAAGAATAAGGAGAAATAAAAAATGAAAAAAACGCTTTTTTTAATGTTTGCGATATGTTTGCTCTGTTTTGAAGCAAAAGCCTTTGAAACAAGCGCCAAAAACGCCATTTTGATGGATTTTGACACGGGTTCGTATCTATATGCCAAAAACCATGAAGAGCAGATGGCGCCGGCCTCGATGAGCAAGTTGATGACCATATACATAATTTTTAATCGCTTGAAAAGCGGACAGCTTTCGCTTGATGATGAGTTTGTTGTCAGTGAAAATGCGTGGCGCAAGGGTGGCGCGGCAAGTGGCGGATCCACAATGTTTTTGAAAATCGGCGAAAAAGTCAATGTGGAAGATTTGCTCAAAGGCATTATCATTCAATCGGGAAATGACGCGTGCATTGTTGCGGCCGAAAACATTTCGGGTTTTGAGGAAGATTTTGCGGTTTTGATGAATGAAACGGCCAAAAAAATCGGGCTTAAAAATTCTGTTTTTGCCAATTCAACCGGACTTCCCGACGAAAATCAGCGTATGAGTGTTGAAGATTTGGCAATTTTGGCGCGCGCCATCATCAAAGAACACGGAGAATATTATCATTTGTTTCGTCAAAAAGAGTTCACGCACAACGGAATCAAGCAAGGCAATCGCAATCCGCTGTTATATTCCATGTCCGGCGCAGACGGGCTTAAAACGGGGCACACGTCGGAAGCAGGCTTTTGCTTAACCGCATCGGCAACAAGAAACGGCAGGCGCCTCATTGAGGTGATTGCAGGCTTGGAGAGCAACAAAGAGCGCTCTGAAGAAGCGGAAAATCTGATGAATTACGGTTTTAGAGAATTTAAAAACGTTAAGCTGTTTTCAAAAGGCGAGGCTGTCGGGCAAATTGAGGTTTGGTATGGTCAACAGCCCTTTGTTGACGCGGTTGTTGCAACAGATGTTGTCGAAACAATGCCTAAAAACGGTCAAGAAGGATATGAGCTTAAAATGGTTTATGACACGCCGCTGAAAGCGCCTGTTAAACAGGGTGATGTTGTGGGCAAGCTTCACATTACGGATGCGGCACAAAACGTTAAGGAAATTGATTTGCTGGCTGCTCAAGACGTTTCAAAAGTCGGTTTGGTTGGAAGATTTTTTGCAAACTTGAAACACTATGTTAAGGGCGAAAAATAATGAGCGGAAAGTTCATCACTTTTGAAGGCGGAGAAGGAAGCGGAAAGTCAACGCAAATCAAGTTACTCGGTGAATTTTTAAAAACGCGCGGCATTGATGTTTTGCTCACAAAAGAGCCCGGCGGCACCACTTTGGGGCAAGATTTGCGCCGTCTTTTGGTTGAAGGCGATGCCGAAAAGCTTGACGCCAAAGCGGAAGCACTCTTGTTTTTTGCCGACAGGCGCATTCATATGGCAAGCAAAGTTTGGCCGGCTCTTGACGCAAACAAGTGGGTTTTAAGCGATCGTTTTGCCGATTCAACCATGGCATATCAATATTATGCGCAAAACAAAAGGCTTTCAAAAGAAGACATTGAAATGCTTTACGCGTTCAGTGTCGGTCATTTTGCGCCCGATTTAACGCTTATTTTGGACATTAACCCGCAAATCGGTCTTGCACGTTCGTTCAAAAAAGCGGAAACGATGGCGGTTAAAGAAACCCGAAACGAAAATCGTGCACTTGAATTTCACGAAAATTTGCGCAAGGGCTATCTTGAAATTGCGCGGCAAAACAAAGAAAGATGTGTCGTGTTAAATGCAAACAAGAGTGTTGAAGATTTGCAAAAAGAAATTGCGCTGATTGTTTGCGAAAGGTTTGGAATATAAACGATGATGCGTATTTTGCCCAAAGACAACCCGTATTTAATCGGCCACGAAAAAGCAGAAAAGCTTTTTTTAGAGGCATATCGCGCCGGCACACTGCATCACGCCTTTTTAATTGAGGGCCGCTTAGGAATCGGAAAAGCAACATTTGCTTATAAAATTGCGCGTTTTTTGCTTGAAGAAAGAACCGGCGCGGAAAATCGGCAAACGCTTGACGTTTCGCCGACAAGCTCGGCTTTTTTGCAAATTTCAAACGGTGCACATCCCAATTTTAAGGCCATAGAAAAAGATTATATTGAAACAGATAAGAAAAAAATCATCAAAGCCATCAAAGACGGCGAACCGTTAGATGAGGCATCACTGCAAAATTTAAAAAAATCATCGGTCATTAAAATTGATGATGTTCGGGAGATACGCTCGTTTTTCAGCAAGAAATCATTTGACGGTTCGTGGCGCGTGGTTTTGATTGACAGTGCAGATGATTTAAATCCGGCAAGCGCGAACGCCATTTTGAAAGTTTTGGAAGAGCCGCCGGCCAAAAGTATGATATTGCTTGTGTGCAACAATCCGAACACTTTGCTTGCAACCATTAAATCACGTTGTCTGCGTTTGAATTTAGAGCCGTTGTCTGAAGAAAACGTTGCAACGCTTCTTCGCCGCTATGCGCCCGAGCTTTCCGAAAGAGAGGTTTCAGGGCTTGCAAAAATCAGCGGGGGGAGCATCGGCGATGCGCTCAACTATGCGCAAAACAACGGTTTGGCTTTATATGAAAAAATGCAATCCGTGTTTGGTGCCGGCACGCGTTTTAATTTAAAAACGGCGCTTGATTTGGCAAATACCGGCGCGGCAGACGATGAAGTTTTTGAGCTGATGATATCGCTGATGTCGCAATTTGTTTTTCAGATGGCGCTTGATGGCCAAGAAAAATCAAAATTTGCCGAGATATATACGTATATCCTGCGGCTCAAAAATGAAGTCGTTGCGCTCAATATGGACAAGAAGCAAGCTTTGCTCAACACGCTTTATCTCATTTCAAAAGAGGTTTCAAATGCTTGTTGACAGCCATTGCCACCTTTCAAGCGAACCGGTGTATGACGATTTGGAAAACGTTTTTGCACGTGCCAAACAAAACGGTGTGTCGGCCTTTTTGAACGCGGGTTCAAAATTTGACGAGCTTGACGTTCAGCTTGCCATTTCAGAGCGGTATAAAAACGTGTGGACACTTGCAGGTGTTCATCCGCATGATGCGCTTTCTTATCAAAATGTCAGCACGCAAGATGTGGTGAGCCAAACAAAAAATGCAAAAGTTGTCGGCATAGGCGAGTGCGGTCTTGATTATTTTTATGATTTTGCGCCGAAAGATGTTCAAAAAAGCGTTTTTTTAAAAATGATTGAGGCAGCGCAAATAAGCGCTTTGCCGCTTGTCGTGCACACAAGAGATGCCGATGATGATACAATATCAATGCTTCAAGAAGCCTATAAACAAAAGGCCTTTAAGGGCGTTATTCATTGTTTCAGTTCTTCCGAACGCTTGGCTTTTGAGGCGCTCGATATCGGTTTTTATATATCGGCATCGGGCATGATAACCTTCAAAAATGCACAAGCTTTAAGGGATATATTCAAAAAAATACCATTGGACAGACTTCTCGTTGAAACTGACACGCCGTATTTGGCGCCCGTGCCGGTGAGGGGAAAAACAAACGAGCCGGCAAATGTGTTTTATACGGCACAGGTGCTTGCCGACATTAAGGGACTTGATTTAAATCAAATTTCGGCTATAACAACAAAAAACTTTTTTGATTTGTTTGATAAGGCAAAATAGATGAGTAAAATTGTCATAACGGGTTCGGGCGCGGCGCCCGGTGTGCCGTCAATTTCCAAAGGCTGGGGAAATTGCAATCCGAACAATATGAAAAACAGGCGCAAACGTATCGGCACATATCTTGAAATCGGTGAGATGAAAATTTTGATTGACACATCGCCCGATTTAAGAATGCAGCTTTTGGAAAACAACATCAAACACATTGATGCCGTGTTCTATACGCACGCACATGCCGACCATTTGGACGGTATTGACGATTTACGAGAGTTCAACCGTTTAACGGGAAAACCGCTTGACATATATGGTTCTGCCCAAACGATGGAGCAAATCACAAAGCGTTTTTCATATTTAATTTGCAACGGTAAATGTCCGGACGGCGGAATTTTTAGAGCAAGCTTAAACGCGCACACACTTTCTTTTGATGAAGACTTTTATTTCAAGGGTGTTAAAGTCAATCTCTTGGAACTTGACGGACACATGGTTCCCTCAAACGGCTATCTGTTCAACGACGGCGAACTTGTTTACATTGCCGATTGCCGATTGATTTGCGATTGTGCGATTTCTAAAATCAAACGCCGTCCGAAACTGATGATATTGCCTTTGACAACCATTAACTCGGATTATGCAATGTGTTCGCACATGGGGCTTGATAAAGTTTTAGAATATGTTAATCTGATCAAGCCCGAAAAAACGATTATCAATCATATGGCGGTGGAGTGTGATTATGACGCGCTTAATGCTCTAACGCCCGAAAATGTTCTGTCTGCCTATGACAATATGGTCGTTGAATTTTAAGTAAAGGAAAAAGAAAAAATGCTATGTATCTATCATCTTGCAGACCATGACGGAAAAGGTTCGGCAGCCATTGTCAAAAGCGTTTATCCCGAAGTTGAATTTATGCCGTTAAACCACGACAGCGAAATCAATTATAAAGAGATAGAAAAACACGATAAAATCGTTATTTGCGACATTGCATTGCCGCTTGAGTATATGTTTGAGTTAAACGCGACGAAAGATTTGATATGGATAGACCATCACGTTTCCGTGATAGAGGAATATGAGCAGAAAATCAAAGAAGGTGAAGCACCGATTAAGGGCATAAGAAAAGTCGGAACAGCGGCCATCATCTTGACGTGGAACTATTTTTATCCCAAAAAGAACTTGCCGCTCGGCATCAAGCTTTTGGGCCTAAATGATGTGTTTGATTTAGAAGACAAACGCGTTCGCCCATTTGAATATGCCATGCAGTCGCTTGGTGTGAACAAGCCCGGTGAGTCCATTTGGGCACAGCTGATTGCCGATGAGGTTGAAATCAATCCGATGGTTGAAAAAGGACGGGCGATTTTATCATACATTCACAACCGCAATTACAGGCTTTCACGCGCGCAGGCTTTTGTTACCGAACTTGACGGACTGCGCTGCATTTGTGCAAACATTGCGCAAGGCTATTCGGAATTTTACGACAGTTTAGACGACATCAAAGAATACGACGTGATGATAAACTTTTTTATGAATAAAAAGAACTGTTGGAATTTGTCGTTTTACACGGCAAAAGATGACGTTGACGTGTCAAAATTGGCAGCAAAATTCGGCGGCGGCGGACACGCGAAGGCCGCCGGTGCTTCGGCCTTAAAGGAATTGCCCGAATTTTTGCAAAAAGGAACAATGTGGGTTAGCCCGAAACTTTTAACACAAAACAAATAGGGAAAAAGATGTCAGATCAAGATTATTACGACGTTTTGGGTGTAAGTAAATCGGCAAGTGCAGATGAAATTAAGCATGCGTTTCGCCGGCAGGCCATGCAATATCACCCCGACCGAAATCCGGGCGATAAAGTTGCGGAACAAAAATTTAAAGACATCAACGAGGCTTATGAAGTCTTAAAAGATGATCAAAAGCGTGCCGCCTATGACAGATACGGCAAGGCCGCTTTTCAAAACGGTATGGGCGGCAATCCCTTCGGCTTTGGGTTCAATGCCGAAGACTTGTCCGATGTTTTTTCAAACATTTTTTCCGACTTTATGGGGGGCGGAACGCAACGCCAGAACAGATATGAAAACATACGCGGCGCCGATTTGAGCTATAATTTGAGCATCACTTTGGAAGAAGCTTACGAAGGTGCGCAAAAAGAAATCACAATCAAAACAACCGAGTTGTGCGATGTGTGCCACGGACACGGCACGGCAAACGGTAAAGAAGCTCCGATTTGCGAGACATGTCAGGGCAGGGGCAAAATCAGGCGTCAACAGGGTGGTTTTTTTGTTTTTGAAACGGTTTGCCCAACGTGTCATGGGCAGGGCAAAGTTGCCAAAGACAAATGTTTTAAGTGCCATGGTGAAGGCGTGGTAAAAGTTCAAAAAACAATTAAAGTTAAAATTCCGGCGGGCATTGAAAACAATGTGCGCATGCGTGTTGCCGGCGAAGGTCAGGCAGGTTTAAGAGGCGGTGCAAACGGTGATTTATATATTTATGTTTTCATCAAAGAGCATAAGCTTTATGAGCGCAGCGAGGCCAATTTATATACGGCGGTTCCCGTTTCGATGGTGTGTGCAACACTCGGCGGTAAAATTGAAATTCCGGGCATAGACGGCAAAAGAATTGCTGTCGAAATTAAAGAGGGCACACAAACGGGTGCTCAAATTCGCATCAAAGGTGAAGGAATGCCCGCGGGCGACAAGCAAAAAAGAGGAGATTTATTTGTGATGGTTAAGGTTGAAACGCCCACGCGTTTGAACAAAAAACAAAAAGAGCTTTTGGAAGAATTCCGGCTTTTAAGCAAAGATGACGGTTGCCAGCCGGAAACAAAAAGTTTTTTTGACAAGATAAAGGACTTGTTTTCTTAAAACAAAGGGGGTTGATGATGTTTTCGAAATTTGAACGTATGGTAGCCTCTCGCTATTTGCGCGCCAAAAGAAAAGAAGGCTTTATTTCGGTTATCACCGGTTTTGCTTTCACCGGAATCGCACTGGGTGTTGCCACACTGATTATTGTGATGAGTGTGATGAACGGGTTTAAAAACGAATTGATGTCGCGCATCTTGGGTTTGAACGGGCATATTCTCATTGCTTCAACGCCGGGATATCCGTTTACAGACTATCAAAACGCGGTTCAAAGCTTGGAAAACATGAAAGGTGTTGAAATTGCCACACCGATGATTGAAAAGCAACTTCTTGTTTCAACCGGTGCGGCTGCCGAAGGGGTGATTGTTCGGGGATTGAGCAAGGAAGACATTATCAAAAAAGATGTTTTACGCACAGCCATGAGCAATGTCAACATCAAGGCTTTTGAAGAAGATCATGTCATTTTGGGCGAAAGGCTTGCCGACAAACTCGGCGTTGTGGTCGGCGATGAAGTAACGCTGATTTTTCCAAACGGCAAAGTAACGGCATTCGGCACCGTTCCGCGTATGAAGTCATATACCGTTTTGGGAACATTTAACGTTGGTATGTATGAATATGATTCGAATTTCATCTTTATGCCGTTGAGTGCGGCGCAAAAGTTTTTTTCGCTGCACGGTGCGGCCTCGCAGATTGACGTAACACTTCAAAGCGACGACGACTTAGCATCGGTGCGTCAAGAAATTGAAAACAGTGTGGGTTTAGACGCTTATGTTTATGATTTCAAACAAAGCAACGCCGCGTTTTTTAATGCCATTGATGTTGAACGAAACGTGATGTTTTTGATTTTAACGCTGATTATTTTGGTTGCGGCGTTCAACATTATCACGGGGCTGATTATGCTCGTTAAAGACAAGGGAAGGGACATTGCCGTTTTGCGCACGATGGGTGCGACAAAGGCAATGATTATGAAAATCTTTATGATGGACGGTGCCTACATAGGCATTATCGGCACACTCATCGGTTCGGTTCTCGGAATTGTTTTTTGCGAAAACATTGAGCATATCAGGCAATTTCTTGAAAAATTGTCTGGGCGCGATTTATTTTCAGCGGAAATATATTTCTTGTCAAAGTTGCCGGCCGAGCTTGATTTTGTTGAAGTTGCCGTGGTGGTTTTGGTTGCTCTCGGCTTATCACTTCTTGCAACGATTTATCCGGCATACCGTGCGGCAAAATATGATCCGGTGGAGGCCTTAAGATATGAATAAAACACCAACATTAAAACTTTCGGACATTTCAAAGCACTTTTATCAGGGCGGTCAAAGGCTTGATGTTTTAAAAAAACTCAATTTGGAAATCAAGCCCAAAGAAATTGTGGCGCTTGTCGGACCGTCCGGTTCGGGCAAATCAACGTTGCTTCAGATTGCCGGATTGCTTGAACAGCCCTCAAGCGGTCAGGTTTTTTTAGACGGAACAGATTGCGGCGCCTCCTCGGACGCTCTTCGAACAACGCTCAGGCGCGATTATTTGGGCTTTGTGTATCAATATCACAATCTGCTTTCTGATTTCAACGCGCTTGAAAATGTGATGTTGCCTCAATTGATTGCGGGCAAATCCAAAAAAGAGGCTTTAGAAAAAGGAGGGTGGCTTTTAGAAAGGCTCGGTTTGAAAGAACGCTTGCAACACAGACCGGCAGAACTTTCCGGCGGTGAACAGCAAAGAGTGGCAATTGCAAGAGCTCTTGCCAACACACCGAAAATTCTGCTTGCCGACGAGCCGACCGGAAATTTAGACCCGAACACGTCGGACAATGTGTTTTTAGAGCTGTTAAATATTGTTAAAGAAACGGGGTTGTCTGCCTTGATTGCCACGCATAATATGGATTTGGCCGGCAAAATGGATCGAGAGCTTTTGCTCAAAGACGGTGCTTTGACAGAGCAAAAAACAACGCTCAAAATTGAAGACGGTAAAAACTTTTATTAAACTAAAAAGTGTGTCGTTTAAGCTTTACAGCTCATTTTTTTGTATCAATTAAACCGTTTTCGCGAAAGCTGAAATGGTTGCCATCGGCCAAAACGATGTGATCCCAAACCTTAATCTGTGCAGCGCTCAAGCATTTGACAATCTCGGAGGTTGTGATGATGTCTTCTTTTGAAGGCCGACATCTTCCGGCGGGATGATTATGATATAAAATAACCGAAGTTGCCCCATTGTTTAAGGCTTGTTTCAAAATTTCGCGCGGATGCACAAAAACGGCGTCAACCGTGCCTTTTTGCATCAACTTGTCTTCAATGGGTGTCAGGCCGGCATTTAGAAAAATAACATGAAATTCCTCAACATCTGAAACGGGAATCCTGCTTCGGCAATAATCAATCACATAATCCTGATTTGAAAGCACGGGCTTGTCTTGCCCGTTTAGTCGACGCCAGTTTGACATTGAGGATATCAGAGAAACAAGTCTCAAAAAAGCGCGCATATTGTCCGTGATTCCGGCTTGTTTCAAACGTTCGTCGGAAGCGGACAAGAGCTGGCTGATGGAACCGAAAGTGCCGATTAACTTTTTTGCACGAGGTTTTACATCACACCGCGGCAAACAGTAGGTCAGCAAAAGCTCCAAAAGCTCATATTCCGGCATCGAAGCGCCCAAATCTTTCAAAAAACGTTCTTTTAAACGCCGGCGATGTCCTTCATAGTCTTTCTTTTCTTGTTTCTCTGTATCCATCAAGTCAAGTCTTTCAGTTCAGACCTATCAGCTTAAACTGATTTTGCTCAAGAGTCAATGCTCTTAAAAAAAGAGAAATGAAAAAATTTTATTGCAACATACCGACGGCTTTGGTGATTTTTTTAATTGAATTGAGCTCGATTTGACGCACGCGTTCTTTCGAGATGTTGTAAGTTTTGCTTAAATCGTCAAGCGTTGCAGCGCGCTCTAAAAGTCTGCGCTTAAACAAAATGTCTTTTTCGCGCGAATTTAAAACGACAAGAGCTTCGTTGAATAATTTTTTGCGATATTTAAGCGTTTCGAGGTGCGCAAAACTTTCTTCCTGATTGGGTTTTGTGTCGGAAATAAAATCAAGCCATTCGGCGCCGCCGTCCGTGCTGTCATCAAGTGTGATATTGAGCGAGCCGTCGTGTGCTTTAAGGCGCGTGTTCATATCGGTAACTTCACAAACATTAACGTCTAAAAGGTCTGCAATATGTTTTAAAACATCTTCGGACATTTCGCGGTCATCTGTTAAATTGAGCTTGTTTTTGATTTTACGCAGGTTAAAAAACAATTTTTTCTGTGCGGCGGTTGTGCCGAGCTTGACAAGCGACCACGAATTTAAAATATATTTTTGCACCGACGCTTTAATCCACCACAAGGCATATGTTGAAAATCGAAAACCTTTTTCAGGTTCAAATTTTTCAATTGCCGATAAAAGCCCCAAACTTCCTTCCGAAATCATTTCCGAAACTGAAAGCCCGTAGCCTCTGTATTTTGAAACAACTTTAACGACAAGCCGCAAGTGCGATGTAATCAGTTTATATGCAACAGCCTCATCGTGCGTTTTTTGATATTCAAGGGCGAGGCGATATTCTTCATCGGGCTCCAAAATCGGAAATTTGCGAATTTCTTGCAAATAGCGCGACAGATTGTGTTCGGGGGAAAAGTCAAGTTCAAGAAGTTCGTTAACATGATTCATCACTGCTCTCCTTTGCCAACTGACCGAGTCTATGATATGCAAAAAAATCGTTTTCGCAATATAACAAAAAGTTCTAATATAAGAAAAGTTTAATACAGAAGGTTATGTAGTTTTTGAATTAAGTCGGCCAAATCTTGCGGCAAGGGGGCTTCAAAAAACAGATGCGCGCCTGTTTTCGGGTGAACAAAACCGAGTGTTGCGGCGTGGAGCGCCTGACGGTCAAAGTTGTTCACGGCTTTTTTTAAATCGGCGTCAAGATTAAGCGCTGTTTTTTTGGGGGCAACATAAAGCTTGTCGCCGACTAAATGACAACCGATGCTTGAAAGGTGAACCCTGATTTGGTGTGTTCGGCCTGTCTCAAGGTTGCATTTGATAAGTGAAAGTGCATTTGAAAACACTTCCAGTGTTTGATAATGTGTGATGGCGTGTTTGCCGCCGGAAGAAACAAGCGCCATTTTTTTTCGGTCAAATTTTGAACGGCCGATGTTGCCCTCAATGGTGCCGTTTAACGGAGAGGGAACACCGTAAACAAGGGCGTAATACGTGCGGTTGATGCTGTGCTTTTCAAATTGCTCGGAAAGCCCCTGATGAGCACAATCGTTTTTTGCAACCACAATAAGGCCTGATGTCTCTTTGTCAATTCGGTGCACAATTCCCGGCCTTTTAACCCCGCCTATGCCTGAAAGCTGCCCTTTGGCATGAAACAAAACGGCGTTAACAAGTGTATTGTCATAAACACCCGCACCCGGATGAACAACCATACCTGATGGTTTATTGACTACCATCAAATCATCATCTTCATAAACAATATCAAGCGCAATGTTTTGCGGCTTCGGCTCTGCTTCACAAGGCTCCGGAATTTGAATTTCAAAAACATCGCCGAGCTTTGTTTTATAAGCGCAATCAACAATTTCTCGCTCATCTGAGGTAACATACCCATTTTTAATAAGGCGCTGAATTTGAGTGCGCGACAAATCAAGATTTGAGCTTAAAAATTTATCAAGCCGCAAGCCTTCCGATAAACTTTCCAAAACCGATAAAAAAATGTTGTTTTCTTTTTCCATTCAAAGTAAAATCAAAAGATAAGTTTATGAACGTCTTTTTGGAAAATACATGAAGATGTTTCAAAAAGCAAGCGTTAGTTTTATTGTGGAGGGTGATATGGCAAAAGATGAGGAAAATCCGTTTTTAGACATTAATGCAAACATTATGGGCCGGCTTGAGAACATCCCCGATGCAACAAGCGTGGAAATTGAAGAAGACGAAAAAGATGATGAGTTTGAAAAACTCTTAAATACCTTTATTGCCGCCGAAAACAGCGACACAAACGAAGAAAAACAACAAATCGTGGAACAGTCTGAAAAGCAGCTTGAAAAGGAGCCGAAAATTGTTTACGGCAATGATGAAGGCGAGCTTGCGCAGGCATACACGAACTTTATTGATGCGGTAACGGCCATTGCGGCAATGCGTCAAATTGAGTTTCCGAAGCTTTCGTTTGTGCCCGAAAGCTTGGTTCCGAATTATAAGCCGAGTTTGGGTAAAAAAATCGTGAGCGATACGCTTGCCTGCTGGGACATTATGCTTGCCGCTTTTCCTGACACGCTTTCAACGCTCAATCCGAATGCAAGTGATGAACAGCTGTTGAATTTCGCCGAAGGGTTGGCCGATCAAAATTTGCAGCTTGCGGTGATTTCGTATGTTGAAATTTTAATTGATATTGAAAATTGTGAAATTTCGTATGAAGAGCGCCGTTTAAAATCGCAGCGCAAACGCGTTGAGCGGGCTTTGTATGAAGAATATATGCGCCGCCAGGAGCGCAAGCGTCGTTTTATTGAGGTGCTTCAAGCCAAGAATTTTCCGATTGACAGTGAGCGTTTAATCAACAACTATTTCAAAACGGCTTCAAAAGACGCACCCGCGGCTTTTGAGGTTTTAACAACCAATCCGGCAATGTATGCGCCGATTGAGAATGACAAAATCAAGCCGAGGTTTTTCGGCCTTGTCAAGGTTACGCCGCAAGACGGGATCAGAGAAAATCATAAAATAGGTTCGTTTTTGAAAAAGGTGAAAGCTTAAAAAAATGTCATAAAAAAGTAATAGACAAAAACAAAAAAAGGTGGTAGTATAAATTAAATTTTCAAGCATTTTGGAGAAAAGAAATGGCAGAAGAATTAAGAGAAGATGAACAGGTCAAGCAAAATTGCGAAAAACTGCTTGCGCTCTTAAAGCAAAAAGAGCTTTCAGAAGAAAATAAAAACGAGCTTAAAACAATGCTTGAAGAAAAGCCGGAACTCATTTTGCAAAAAGATTTTGTCGCGGGTTTGAATATGTTTGATTTAAACACGGCATACAAAAACGGCGGCGATATCAATGATTTGGTTTTCAAAAGCGCCAAAGCACAGCAAGATTTGCGGCAGATTTTAGACAACTTAAAAGAAGTCAAAATCAAAATAAAAGGTGGCAAAGAAAAAACGGCGGCGGCTCTGTTTTTGGATGAAGCTTTGCTTGAAAACGGCGAGCTTGTCGGCACACAGCTTGTCAAAAACATACACTTTTTAGGCACGGCCAAAAAAGACAAAGCGCATCAGTTTTATATTGATGAGGGCAAAAATGAGGCGGCAAGAAACGCTTTGAGTGCGCATTTAAATCAGATGGGCAGTTTTTATAAAGAGCTGTATGAAAAGCCGGACGGATATTGCGCAAACGGTGCACGCCGAAACGCTTCCGGACAAAAAGTTGGTGAGTTGATGGCGCTTTATAACGCTGGTCATGAGGGGCGGTTCGGAAAAGCACCTGAAACGATTGAAACTTTAAAAGATTCGACTTTGATGAGCATGGCGACGCCTGAAAATGTTGAAAATACGCGCGATGAGCGCATTGTGGGTATGTTTGACGGGAAAACGCTGGAAATTTCCGAAAATCAGGAACTAACAGATGAGCAGCTCAAAGAAGGTGCTTATCGCGGAACATTGACGGCTGCGCAACACGAGCTTTACAATAAGAAAAAGAAAGAAGGTGCGGTTGAAAAATTTGACGGCGACAAATCAAAGCTTCCCGACAAAACGGAAAAAGGTGAAAAGTTTAAAGAACAAGATATTGTTCAATATATGTATGAAGAATGGTTTTTGGCTTTAATGTCTTGGGGCTTTGACAAAGCGGAAGGGCTTGCGGCAGCAGCGCTCAATTCGGGCTGGACATCATATAAAGAGTTCAGCACGGCGGCGGCTGCCGAAACGGCAAAAATCAAAGACGCCGATCTTAAAGCCGCACGCAAAAAGCTTGATGCTTTCAGAGAAGGTGTGGCTGCGGTTGCACAAAAACTTGGAAAATCAGCCGATAACGAGCTTCAAAAATATGGCGCGTTATATGCCGACTTAGAGGCAAATTATGCCAATCCCGAAAAGCGTAAAGAGTTTGAAAGACGCTGTGGTAAAGACTTTATGCGCCGACTTGACCAAGCCGAAGATAAACAAGGCTTTTTAAGACTTTCGCAAAAAGAGATTAATCTTTCTTTGAGCGCGCTTGCACAAACGGGAAATGTTGCCATATTGCTGACAAGTGCGGAAATGATTGATGAGATGATGCAAAACAAAGACGCGTGGAAAAGGGACGGCGAATATAAATCGAATTCCGATTTGCAAAGAGAGCTTCAAGACAGAGCCTTAAAACGCCAAAAAGAAATTAATGATTCGCTTGCCGCTGTTATTGATGACGCGCGCGTCACATCTGAGGCATATTTTGTAATAGGCGACGCAAAGCAAAAAGAGCGTTTTATCGAAAAGCAAATTATGGCTTCTTTTGACGCATTGCTTGCCAATCCGCATATGGATGAAGCCAAGGCCAAACAGCTTAAAGAAAAGAAAAAGGCGTTTGAAACAAGCTATTACGGCAAATATCAAAACAAGCCCGAAGCGCAGGCAGAGCTTGTGTATCAAACATATGCGGCGCTTGAAGCAAATCTTCATCTGCAGGATATGATCAGCCGTGCTCGCAATATTCAAACAAAGCAGGAAGAAAAAATTAAGGCAAACCGTTTTGATGTCATCGGTAAAAAGTCGAATAAAGATGTCCGCAGTATGATTGCCGGTGCAGATACAAGCGTGAAAAACATAACCAAAAACGCCGTATCGGAGAATGTTGAGGCTCAAAAAGGCCTTTTGGATGCAGCGCTTGAGGTCAACGCACCGCTTGTTATGCAAAAAGCTGCGGATATTGTCGATTTGCATCTCGGAAATGTTGCGGCCAGAAAGGCAAAAGCTTCCGAGCGGAAAACCTTTTTGCAACAAATTAAGGAAAGAATAGCAAAGCGCAACGCTCAAAACAGCTCCGAATATTCGCCTTTGTATGCGTCGGTTTTTGGAAAAAACAACAAGGGACGTTAAGTTTATGTTTCAACGGATTGGAAAACTGATAAAATTTATTTTAATCTGCACGCTTTGGTCTGCCTTCTGGCTGACATTGACGCGTCAGATTGTGCTTGCTGTTTGGAACTTTGACTATGTTTCAAAAGGTCAATGGCAGTTTGTCGGTGAGTTTTGGCGAAAAAACGGCACAATTCAAAGTTTTTCGGACTATATGCTGTTTTTAACGCTTTTTTTGATTGTGCTTTTGTGGTATAAGGGGTTAAAGCGCCTTTATCAAGCCGATTATGCCAAATTTTTTCTGACACCGTTTGAATATTTTTCCAAAAAACAAATTGAAAAGTATGAAAACGAGAGCAAACACGTGGTGATTAAAAATTTGGTTGTTGGTGAAAAAAAGACGTTAGATGAAGTCATTGATGAAAAAATCAAAGAAGAAAATGCTGCGCAAAGCCTCAAAGAGGCCGACAACTTGAGGCAGACGCTGTCGCAAAAAATAATTGAGCGAAAAGGAAAATAAAACACTTGTTAATGAATTTAAAATATAATATCCTATCAGGAAAATAGGAGAAAGCGTTGAAACCCTTACTCGTTCTTGCAAGGATAACATTTGTCGGCGGCCTGTGGAGCATCGTCTTCATTGAGGGCATTCGCGTTATTGTGCTTGAAAACTGGCGTTTTGACATTTTTTGGCCGCCGCACTGGGTGTATGCGTGGAATTTGTGGCAATCCGGCTGGATTATCGACACGCCGAAAGAATGGGCCTTCATTTTGATTTTGCTTG
This sequence comes from Alphaproteobacteria bacterium, assembly GCA_017445475.1. Taxonomy (GTDB): domain Bacteria; phylum Pseudomonadota; class Alphaproteobacteria; order RF32; family CAG-239; genus UBA1254. The sequence continues at coordinate 40,838 of JAFSUB010000005.1, read as the reverse complement.
CGTTTATTCCTTTGTGGCTCACGGGGTGGATTGCGTTGAGCTTAGTTCCGTGGGAGAGCATCGTCTGGCGCATCATAAGCCTTCCTTTCAAAATTTTGAAAAAGTCGACAGCGCCTCTTAAAATGGTTGTGCCGCAAACACCGGTTGTGGTTAAAAAGAAGTCGTATAAGGAGGTTCGGCCGGTGGGCAAGCGCACGCCGATTTATGATTACAGCGTGCCGCAAAACGCACCCGTGCCAACGCAAAATGCCTTAACCGTTGCGTCCGAAAATCCAAATCCGGTGAAGCAAAAAGCTGTTACGGCGCGCGAAACACTTAATCACAACATTTTCAACTTAGATGATGAAGATGATGATTTTGATTTGGATATCGATTCGTTTGATAAAGCCGACATTTTTAAAATAGACACCGCGCCAAAAAACAAACAAAACGCGGATGAAGGTTATGCGTCGGAAAGGGTGCGTCGAAAGCCCTCAAAAACGGAAAGTTTTGATTTGGACGATGAAGATGATGATGATTTAGAGGCTTATGAGCCAACGCCGAGAAGGTCTGTAAAATCAGCAAGGGTTGAAAAACGGCGCGAAGTGTATGCCGATGACAGCCGCAGTCCATCGAGGCGCTCATCTAAAAGAGAAAAAGCAGACAAGCAAAGGCGTTTTGAAAGCGAGGATCGTGTTGAGAGAACCTCCCGCCGAGCCTCTTTGCGAGATGATGATTTTGATACGCCTTCATCTCCGATTGAAGAAATTTTGGAAGATAAGGGCTATTTGGTTCTTAAAGATGTTCAAATTCAAAAAACAGCGATTAACTATGCGGCAATTGACGAGGGGCAGGTTGTGCTTTGCCTTATTGACAATCAAAGCGGCGATTGGCTTGCCGATGAAGAGCGTTTCAACGATGAAGAGCCGTTGTGGTTTTCTGAAAATTCGCACCGCGTTTCGCCTGTTCGAAAGCTTGATTTGGCGCGGCAAAAGCTTGAAGACGCGCTTGACGATTCTGACTTTGATTTGAGCGTTAAGCCCTATCTGATAGTTACAAAAGCAAACATCATCAATGCCGAAGATATGCTTGATGTTTGGGACGATATGGACATTGAGGTTGTTCGTTTTGCCAAAGGCGGTCCGGCAGACTTAAGGCCGCTGTCGAAAGCCATCGGTAAGGCAGACGGTCGCCTTCCAAGAAACGATGTCTCCGAGCTTAAAAAGATGTTGAAAAGGTTAGCATAAAAGGTGATAAAATGAAACAAAGAGGCGTTGAGTGGGAAGAATATGATAAAGCCGTCCGATGGATGGCGATGACAATGATTATCACCTTAACCGTTACCGTGTTGCTCACGATTTTTTCGTTGCCGTTTTCTTTTTTACTTGAGCATGGCATTTCGCGTGAAAATATCCAAAGTGTTAAGATGTTTTTAAACGAGGTTTTCAACCGGCCGACGTTTTTATTTTCACAATATTCGAATTGGTTTCGCAAACTCTCAAGCTCACACGAATTTTCAATCAGTCGCTGGATACCGATTTTACCGGCAATTTCTCTTCCTTTCGGGCTCATTTTGGGTGGCATTTCGTGTCCGTATCGTTTCCAATCAAACGTTCACGGTTCGGCGCGCATTGCAACTGCGCGTGATGTTGAAAGAATGGAGCTTTTGGGTTATGACGGCTTTTGTCAGGTGGTTGGCAAGTTTAATGGTAAAATGCTTTTGATGAAAGAAACGCTTTCAACGCTTTGCTGTGCACCTCCGGGAACAGGTAAAACGGCAGGTGTTGTGATGCCGACGATTTTTTATTCCAAAGGAATGAGTTTGATTATCAACGATCCGAAGCCTGAGCTTTGTTACAAAACATCCGGCGCACGTGCTAAAGAAGGTCCGGTGTTCATCATCAACTGGGGTGCGGAAGATAAGCCTTCAGAGGGCATATATTACCCGAGCTGGAATCCGTTGTCACCGAATGCGCTTCCCGAAATGGGGCCGGACAGAGATATGTATGTTGATTCAATTTGCAACATTTTGGTTGAAGAACCCAAAGGCGGTGCTGATCCGCACTGGTCGCAAACGGGCCGTGCGGCGTTGAACGGCTTTATTCACTTTATCACTTCAAAGTGCGAGCGCGCACGCGCGAATGACTATTTTATCGGCCGAATTTATGAGGGCAAACTTGATGAAGAAGACAAGCGTGTTTTGGAAAGTTATTATCAGGATATGCGCGATCCAATGGTGCCCAGAGCCTTAAATGATTTGAAGAGCGGAACGGTAACCATCGACAATTATGTGCCGATTGGCACGTGGAATTTGCTGCCCGAAAAATGGATTGGGCGCGAATCATGTATTGCCATGATTTTGGAGTGGTTGACCGAGGCGCAAATTAAACAGGCGCAAGAAATCAAGCGCCGCTTGGCGGAGGGCGATCAAATGGCGGCGATGGCAGACCCGATGCATGATTTGCTTGACGAAGCTGTTGAAGAGGCGCGCAAATACGGCTATGCACAGCGTTGCTATACGGAACTCAGCGCATTGTCCGCAATGCCCGATAAAGAGCGCGGTTCGGTGATTTCAACGGCATTTGCGGGAATCAACATTTTCAAAAACGCGGCGGTTGTTGCCAGAACAAGTTTTTCCGATTTGCACTTTAAGGATTTGCGCGGTATGAAAGATCCGGTAACCGGCGAATTTAAGCCGATTTCGGTTTATTTGTCGATTAACCAAACAGACGCACGGGCGCTCGGGGTTATCAGTTCGGTGTTTATTGAGCTGATGAGCTCATATCTGATTTCAAATCCGCCGAGACACGAAAACAAAACGGACGGCAAAATGGGGCCGTTCCCGTGTTTGTTTGTTTTGGACGAGTTTCCGCAAATGCCCAAACTCAAAGCGGTGATTGACGGACCGGCCGTCGGACGCGGTCAAAAAGTTTCATATCTTTTAATCGGACAAGATTTGGGGCAAATTTCGGGCAAATACGGCAAGGATGATTTGGAAACGGTGATTTCAACAACGGCTTGCAAAGTGATTTTGTCGCAAAACAACGAAGTTACGGCGCAGCGTTTTTCAAAGATGATTGGCAATAAAACGGTTCAAACAACCTCGTTTTCCAGAAACGAAGGCTCAATGGGCAAGAACTACAACCCGTTTGCAAAAAATGTTACATATAATTTGCAAGGTATTTCGGTGATTTCGACAACCGAACTTTTAAGTTTGCCGATGTTAAAGCAGGTTGTGTTGATGCAAAGCTATATCGACAGGCCGATTATGGCAGATTCGCCCAGATGGTATTTAGATGCGAAAATGCGGAAATTAGCGGCCTTAAAGCCGGCGCCGAATGTTCCGGATTGGATTGTGGCACAGCGCGAAGATGTCAATGATGATATGCTTTCAAAACTCGGCATAGATTATGACGAAACGGCAGAAACGGACACGTTTGAAGAAGATGAACCGGCCGTGGTTCGGCAAGGATAACAATGATTGAAACAACAAAAACATTGCCGATTTTAAGCATTTTGCAACAGGCATACGCATATCTTTCAAAGCACGAAAAAAAGTTGCGCCCTTTTTGGCTTGTTCATTTGGTATTTTGTGCTTTGTTCAACGTTATTTCAAACGGGCTTTCAAATCCTTTAAGTTTGATTGTTTGTATTTTCTACTACATTTTTTGGTGCGTTTTTTTCAGGTTTTATTATCAAAAAAAGCCATACTTTGAGGGGCGCAAAATTTTGGCCAGCGCCGTTCCATCGTCTAAAATGATTTTTATTACGGTTGCGCTTTTATTGTTTTTGCTTTTTGTGCCTTTTTTGCCGTTGTTGCTCGGGTTTGACAACGCATATCTGCCCTTTTTTGAAAAGTATATGGCGCTTTTGCAGGCACCGGAAGCAGGCCTTATCAACATAGGGATTTTTTCGCTGATTTTTTTGAGCATTTCGCCCTTTGCTTTCAGTCGCCCTTTTTTGGCGTGGATTTCCGCGCTGCAAGGTTATAGCGGACTAATGCGCAAGGTTTTCCAAAAAACCCGAGGCAATAACGTTCAGTTTTTCAAGCTGATGTTTTTGCTTCAAGTTCCGTGTTTTTTAATTTTTTTGGCGGATAATGGGCTTGGTTGCCATGGCTGGCTTTCAGTCTGTTTTTATTCCGTTTATTTAATTTATTTCAACCTTGTCTTTGCCAAAGTGTATGACTTTTTTTATGATGTGAAATCATGCGGCGAAGATTTTAAGAAAGCCTGTTGAATTTGGTTGGGGTTTTGTTCGCGCCAAAGAAGCGCATTTTGAACATATTGTTCGGCTTTTTCAATCGAAAACACACCGTTGTCTTTTAATTTTCCCTCTGCGTCAATAAAAACGGCGCCTGTTGCAACTTTTGCAATTTTTTCAAGCTCACATGCCACATTTTCGGGAGATATGCCGCCGGCATAACCTTGAAACACATCATCAAAAAGGGGTTCTTGACGCAACTTGGGCAACAAACCTTCGCCAAACGAGTCGTCAAATAAGGCATCAAACTTCATTTTCCGGTGGTGCATTTTGGCAATAAGCGGCAGGTTTGCTTTGCTTGCCGACATAATCAGCTTATGGCCGTCAACTTGCTCTATTGCCGATTGAAGTTTTGAAAGATTTGGAGCAATCCGGCCGTTTTCAAAAACTTCACGCCCAAGCTTAAAATTGAGTTGCAAGCGTCCGATGGCAGAAGTTTTGCTTAAAATAGAGGAAACCTCATCGGGGACAATTCCGTCTGCAAACGAAACAGCAAACCCCTCGTTTAAGTGCAGGGCAACACGCCCGTGTATTTGTGCCTCGTCAAGTGCCGTTGTGAGCGCCTCAAGCCAATCAAAACGCTCTGTGCCGAATCCGGCTTTTTTGGGCGAACATTGAACGCCAAATTCAACATTCGGATATTTTTTCAAAAAATCGACAGCCTCATCAATTTTGTTTTTTTCATTCACGCCGGAACACACAACGGTTTTCAAAAACATTTTTAAGCCCCTTTCTTTATTCTTTTTCCGGAGCGATTATACAGCAAATAATCTTAAAAACAACAAAATTTTAAATGCTGAAAATTGATTCCACTTTTTTAATGCCGTTCGGCGAAACAACCATAATCAAAACATCATCGGGACAAAGTGTGGCCTCGTTTAAGTTGAAAATTGCCTGCCTGCCGCGCACAAGCGCCAAAACCTTACATTTTTCGGGCAGCGTTATGTCGGCAATTTTTTTGCCCTCAAGCAAGGTGTCCGGCTTAAGCCTTAATTCCCACACTTCCGCAAAACCGCGTCCCAAAGAATAAGCGTTTGAAATGTTGGCATAACGTATGTCTTGCAAAATTTTTGAAATGGTAACCGTTGAACGATCAACAATGATGTTTCCGCTGATTTGACTTGTTAAATAATCATACATACGCGAGTTCACAAGCGAAATGGTGTTCAAAACGCCATTGTTTTGTGCCAAAAGCGAAATCAAGAGATTGTCTTTGTCTTGGCTTGTGATGGCAATCACAGTGTCTGTTCTTTTAAAATCGGCATCACCTAAAATCACATCGCTCATCATTTCGCCGTATATCACAACCGATCTGTTCAAATTTTCCGACAATCTATGCGCCTCGTCAATGTTGTTTGTAATAATTTTAATGCTTGCGATGTTGTCGTTTTCTTCCAAGTGGCGCGCAATGTCATAAGAAATTGCGTTTGCGCCGAAAATAACGACATTTTCCGTGTTTTTTTGCGCCGCATTAAAGGCGTGCAAAACTTTTGAAACATCTTCCGTTGCACTTAAAATATAAATTTCATCGCCGGCTTTGATGTGTTCGTTTGGCTTCGGATAAAAGTTGACACCATCACGCACAATCTGAATGAGGGTAAATTTAAGGTCTTTAAAGTTTTCATAAAGCTCTGAAAGCTGAAATTGACACAAAAGACAATCCTTCCCGCATTGCAGACAAATGAGTTCAAGCATATTTGACGCAAAATCATAAACTTCCTTTGCCCCCGGTGTTGAAATGATTTTTAATATGTTTTCGGCAATTTCCTGAGCGGGCGAAATCACCAAATCAACAGGCAGGCTCTTTTCGTTATAAAGCGTGTTCCATAAGGGGCTTAAAAAATATTCGCTGTCGACACGCGCAATTTTTTTGGGCACGTTAAACAGGGTGTAGGCAACTTGACAAGCAACCAAATTGACCTCATCATTGTCGGTTGCCGAAATCAAAATATCAGCCGTATTAGCGCCGATTTTTTCCTGAACATCAGGGTGTGAAACAGAGCCCAAAACCGTTTGAACATCAAATTCTTTGGCAATTTCATCAAGCCTTTCCTGATTGATGTCAACAACAATAATGTCATTGTTTGCGCGGCTTAAATATGACGTGATGCTCCGCCCGACATTTCCGGCACCGCCGACAATAATCTTCATAACACTTCTCCTTTCAGTGCCCTTTCAAAAAAAGTTTTAATGGTATCTGTCGCCGTTTCAAAATCGTTGATTTTCATATAAAATTCCCTGAATTTTTTGGCCTCAAAAAAGTTTTTCGAATACCAGCAAATGTATTTGCGCGACAAGCCCAAGGCTGTTTTGTCGCCGTAATAATCGCGAAGATATGCCATATGCCTTAAAAGCGTTTGATATAACGTTTGGCTTGACACGGGAAAAACATCATTTTGCGCCAAAAAATCGGCCGCATCGCGCAAAAGCCAAGGATTTCCGAGCGCGGCCCGTCCAATCATCACAGCATCAACACCCGTTGTTTTAAGCAATTTCAATGCGGCTTCTTTGCTTGCCACATCGCCGTTGCCGATAACGGGAATTTTCACCGCGCTTTTAACGCGCCTGATAACATCCCAATCGGCCGTTCCGCCGTAACCTTGCACTTTTGTGCGCCCGTGAACGGTAATAAATGAAGCGCCGCTTTCTTCGCACATTTTTGCGAATTGGGTCGCATTTGCGTGTTCACTGTCCCAACCTTTGCGAAATTTCACACTCACGGGAAGCTTTGTTGCACGAACGGTTGTTTGAATAATCTCGGCGGCTCTTTTGATATCTCTCATCAAATCGGCGCCGGCACGGCTTGCAATAATTTTTCGAACAGGACAGCCCATATTGATGTCAATGCCGACGGCCCCAAAATCAGCCACAAGCTTGGCCGCATCTTCAAAAAGAGCAGGCTCACCGCCCATCAACTGAACCGTAACAGGGTAGGGCTCGTTGCGAACATCTGCAATTTTGTAGGTTTTAGCGTTTTTATAAGACAGGGCATTAACGGCCACCATTTCCGAAAAAAAACCGACTTTGCCGCCTGTTTCTTCAAACACAATCCGACGCATCGGTGCGTCAGTAATGCCGGCCATCGGAGCCAAAAAAACTTTGCGGCCTGTTAAAACCATTGTCCTTAATCCAATTTTTCCAAAGCGCGCGCCATAACATAATATATCTTACCAACCTGCGAGCTTGAAAGCATCGCAAGAACGGTTTGCGGGTTTTGTGATTGTTCGGCGGCTTCAAGCAATGCTCCGAATTCGCGCAAATATCTGTCCGTAATTTCGCGGAAATCAGCATTGGTTTCATACAACTCCCTGATTTTAAGAACTTCTTTCCGTCCCAGTTTTTTAACCATATGGTTTGCAAAAGCGCCATGATCGCCGTTATAAAACTTTTTCCACAAAGCATCTTCACTGTCCTTGTCAAAAAAGCGGTTGATGTCTATCGAAAGATTTTCCAAATTTTCAATCATAAACGCAATCTGATTCATAAAATCGGAAAGACTGAGCTGCTGATATTTTGCCTTTGTTTTTTCAAAATGTTCATCGGCCTTTTCTTTAAGCTCTTCCATATGATTAAACTGCGCATCGAAAGCCTGCCGATAATTTTCGATTTGAACCTTAAAATCATCAAAAATCTGCACCGATTTTTTCTGCGCCAATTCCAAGTTTTCAGATAAAGCCCGAATTTGCTCTTTGGCTTGCCTGATACTTTCGCCGGTTTTCGAAATAATGGCCTGATGGCTTCCGATAACATCGGCGCCCTCTTTGCCTTTGCTGATAAGGGTGTTGGCGTTTTCAGAAAGCATAACGGTGTTTTTTTCCATCACGGCGCTCACCTCGTTAAAACGGTCAATCGCCTCAACCGAGCGCAGTTTTAAGTCGTCAACCTTAAGCCCCAAATCGGAAGAAACGCCGGCAATACGCTTGGAGATTTTCTCGGCGGCGGTTTGCACCTGCTGGTTTTGCTTTTCGGTGTTTTCAATGAAGCTTGAAAGCTTTTGAATTTCTTTTGAAAGACTTAAAAGAACGCCGTTAATGTTTTTGACGGCCTGTTCCGATTTTAAGGTTAAACTGTTGTTTGCACCGCCTAGAATCTCATCAATTTTCTTGCTCGCAGTTTTAAGTTTTTCAATCTGCTCTTTTAAGTTCAAATCGAAAGAAGAGGCGCGTTCGACCATTGCGGAAACTTCCATGCTGATAAGCTTGCCGTATTGCCCGAGCTTGGCGTCCAAAAAGTTTGCGTTCTTGTCAATCAGCGCCGCCTGTTCGGAAGCCAAATCTTTGTGCGTTTTTAAGCTGTTTTCAATGTGCGAGATACCGCTGTCGATTTTGCCGTAAATGGCTTCACAGCTGTCAGCGGTTTGCAACATCGCTTTTTCAAACTTTGCGGTTTGAACGTGCAACATTTCGGCAACATCTCCCATACTTTTTTTGCCGCTGCGTGTGAAAGCATCAAGGTCTGACTTTGTTTGCGCCATCTGTGTTTGAGCCTCATCAACCGTTGTTTTTAAGTGGTTTGCGGTAACCATTGTTTCATCAATCAACGGATTAAGCTTTTCGTGCAGTGCATCAGCGCTTTCCTGCAGATTTTGCGTGTTTTGCCTTAAAGCATCGGCAAGCGACACAGCCTCGCTTGAAAAGCTTCTGCAAAGCTCGACATATTCATTTTTGTTTTCATCTAAATTTGAAAGGTTGTTTTTAACGGTTGTCTGTAAAGTTTCGGATATGTCTGCAAAATCAGAGGCTTTTGTGTCGAGTTCTTTTTTTAAAATATCCGTTTGTGCCGATAAAAACTGCAATGTGCCGTTAAGTTCCGCAATTTGGTTTTGCAAGGCCTTGTTGATAATTTTCGAAAGCAGATTTTCATCGTTTGTTTGCAAAAACTTATTTAAGGTTTGTGCGACAACCTCGTTTTGTTCAAGTATTGAATAGGTTTTTTTAACATACGCGATGAGCAAAAAAATGAGCAAAGGACAGACAAAAAAACCGGCTAAAAACAAAACAAATTCAGACGGCATCAAAACAGATAAGCTCTCCCAACCGTAAAAAAAGTGCAAATAAACCAAAACACAAACAAGCCAAAAAAAGGACAAGGCAAAAAAAGTTTTTTGCAAAGGGCGGGGCCTTGAAATATCCGCCTCAAGCGGCGATGGCGTCGGTGCGTCTTCCAAAAAGGCGGGAATTGAGCGTTCGTTGTCAGTCATGTTCTTAAACCTTTATATCAATACATGAAACCTATTTTAAGCTTATTTGTCGACATTTCAACGGTTTTTAAATATGTTCACATAAAAAGTGCTTTTTAGCCCTCTTCCTTAATGAGCATGGCCGTAACGGATAAAAGCAAAACAATAATTGTCGGAGACCAAACCGCCAGCCAAATCGGAATATAGCCATTAAGCCCGAAGGCATAAATAAGCTGCGAGCTGAAATAAACAACAAAACCGACGACAATACCGGTTGTAATCATAACAACAACGCCGCCCTGACGCACACTCGGCATCAGTGAAAACAGCGCGGAAACCAAAACCATAGCCACCAGCAAAAACGGCGACGCCCAAAGCGAGAGATAGCGCATTTGGTGCCTTGCCGCCGAAAAACCCGACGATTCGTAAAACTTGATTGTGTCGGGCAATTCCCAAAACGAAATGGCGTCCGGATCAACAAAATTTTCTTTAATGCGTTGAGGTGTAATGGTTGTTTTATACTCATACGTCGGCAAGGTTAAAGTTTTTTGGCCGCTTTTAAAAATCTGCACCCCGCGCAACTTAAAGGTTTTGTTTTTAAGTGCGCCGACCAAACCTTCAATGCGTTGCGTAATTTGAGAGTTTCTGTCCATTTCGATAATGCTGATGTCTTGCATGGAAAGCGTTTCATCTTTTTCTTGTTTTAAGGATTTTGCCTTAACAACAAGCACTTGATCTTTATTTAGGGCTTCCCTAATCCACAAACCCTTGCTTGAAAAAAGCATGGCGCTTGGATCGCGTGTGATAAACCGATATTTTAATGTGGCGTGCATTTCATACATTTTTGAAGATATCGGGTTGATAAGCGCAATGTTTAATGCCCCGAGAACAAACACGGCGGCCAAAACGGGATATAAAAAACCCCATATCGACACGCCCGATGCTCTGATAATGACATATTCGTTGTGTTTGCTTGCCCGCCAAAAGCAAATCATTGCGGCAACCATCATCACAAACGGCAAAACCTTATCAATGGTTTCGGGCAATTTTGTGATGGCGTATTTAATCACATAATTCATACCCGTATCATCGCGTCCGGAAATGCGGCGCAAGGCCTCAATGGCGTCAAACATCATAATCACGCCCGCAATGGCGGCCAGAACCATCAAAAACGTAACGACGATTTGTTTGGATAAATAGCGCCCGAGTATTGAGTTAAACTTCATCAAATTCCTTTTTGTGTCCGTTATGTGTTGTCCTTAAAATAACTCAATGAAAGATATCTCTCAATCGAGTCGGGAAAGATAACCACAATATTTTTATTTTTTGCCTCATCGCGCTTTGCATACGAAATTGCGGCTTTTAATGCGGCACCGGATGATATGCCGATGGCAAGCCCAACACTTGAGGCACATTTTTTTGCGTTTTCAAATGCGTCCGAATCTGAAACGGCAATAATTTCATCGACAAGATTTTTATCATAAAACGGCGGCACAAAATTTGCGCCTATGCCGGCAATTTTGTGTGCACCGGCCTGTCCGCCGCTTAAAACGGGGCTTGAAAGCGGTTCAACCCCAATCACATATAAGTCAGGATTATACGTTTTCAAAACGCGGCTGATACCGGTAATTGTTCCGGCCGTTCCGATTCCCGCAACCAAAACGTCAATGTTGCCTTGTGTTGCCTCTAAAATTTCAGACGCCGTGCCCAAGCTGTGCGCTTCGGGGTTTGCCTCGTTTTCAAATTGATTTAAGATAATCACGTTTTTGTTTTTATCGGCCAAAATCTGCGCTTTTTGAATCGCACCTTTCATACCGTCTTCTTTGGGCGTTAAAATAACCTCGGCGCCAAAATGGCGAATGAGCTTAACACGCTCAATGCTCATATTTTCGGGCATAATAATCACAAGCTTATAACCTTTTGCCGCACACATCGCGGCCAGCCCGATACCTGTATTTCCCGATGTTGCCTCAACAAAAACCGTGTCTTTTCCGATTTTTGTAAAAGGCACTTTTTCAAGCATATTTTTAGCGATTCGGTCTTTAATTGAAAAAGCCGGATTAAAACACTCGCATTTTCCAAACAGTTTTGCCTTAAGCCGACACGCTTTTTCAACAGTTTTGAGCCTTAAAAGAGGTGTGTCGCCGACAAGTTCTTCAACGGATTGATAAATTTTTGCCATGTTTTCCGCCTTTGTTAAAATTGTTCGCTTTGAGCTTCTTTGATGAGCTGCCCCACAAAAGTCTTTAAGCCCCTTTGGCGTCTGCGCTTCAATCTTTCCGCCGAAATAATGTTTTGAATATTTTCGATTGTTTCTTTCAAATCAGCATTAACAAGCACATAGTCAAATTCGTTCCAGTGTTTGATTTTTTCGCCGATAACGGACATGCGCTGCGCAATCACATCAACGCTGTCGGTGCCTCTGTGTTCAAGCCGTTTTTTTACTTCTTTGATTGACGGCGGCAACAGATAGATTGACACAACCTTGCTCTTGGCTTTGCTTTTAATTTGGTGCATGCCAATCCAGTCCATATCAAAGATAACGTCTTGTCCGGTGTTGATAAAACCGTCAACTTCCGATTTTAAGGTGCCGTAACGGTTGCCGTATTGCGAATCGACATATTCGTAAAAGGCGTCTTGTTTTAAGAGCTTGTCATACTCATCATCGGAGATGTAATAATAATCCACGCCCTCAAGTTCGCCTTCTCTTTTTTTGCGGGTTGTAACCGAAACCGAAAATTTCAGATTTTTATCTTGCCTTAAAAGTTCTTTGATAATGGTTGTTTTGCCTGTGCCCGACGGGGCCTCAATCACAAACATCACGCCTTGTCGCGTTCTATTTAAAAAATCGATAATATCTGCCATTGCGTTTTTTACTCCATATTTTGCACTTGTTCCCTAAATTGTTCAATTAAGGCTTTTAAGTCCATACCGGCCTTTGTTAAATCTAAATCCATTGATTTTGAACACAAGGTGTTTGCCTCGCGATTGAGTTCTTGGCACAAAAAGTCGAGTCTTCTGCCGACAGCACCGCCGTTTTTGAAAATTTCGCGGGCGCTTAAAACGTGGGCTTTCAGGCGATCTGTTTCTTCTTTAACGTCGGCACGCAAAACATAAAACAAAATTTCCTGTTCCAAGCGCTCGGGCGAAACGGCAGTGTTTGTAAGATATTCTTCAACCTCAGCCAAAACTTTTTGCCGAATCGTTTCGGCTGTATTCAAGGCAATTTGTTCGGCACTTAAAATTTTGAGCTCGATGTCATCAAGCGTTTTGAGTAGTGCGGCACACATCTTTTCGCCCTCGCTTAATCGGTCTTGATAAAGTTTTTCAAGCGCTTCGTCAAAAGCTTTTGAAAGTTCGGCTTTCAGAGCCTCAAAAGAGGCTTCGTTTAACGATGTGTCCTGATGTTTGATAACGCCCGAAACATTTAAGAGTTCGGCGGGCGAGGGCTTTTCAAAAACCTGTGGATTACTCAAATATATCTCTTTGGCATTTTGCGCCAAAAAAGCCAGAAAATCAGTATCAATTTTAATTTCCGAGCATGGATTTTGGTTTTGCAGGCTAAGCGAAACGCCGACTGTGCCGCGCGAAAATTTTTGGCTTATTTTGGATTTCAGCGTGCCCTCCAAACTTTCAAGCATTAAAGGCAGCCTGATTTTAATGTCAAGCCCCTTGGCATTCACGCTTTTGAGCTCAAAGCAAAAATCATATGATGATGTCGGTGTTTTAATTTCGCCTGTGTGTCTTGCAAAACCGGTCATACTTAATATGTTCAAAAAAAATCTCCTTTTCTGATATTTTTGTGTTATCCTAAAACAAATATGTTAAAGATTTACTTAAAGGAAAACTGCAATGAAGATACGAAACATCTTAATTACCGGCGCATCATCGGGAATCGGCGAAGCTTTGGCAATTTATTATGCCAAAAGCGGGGCAAAAAATCTTTTTTTGTGTGGCCGAAATCAGGACCGTTTGAAAAATGTGGCGAAAAAATGCCGCGCATTGGGCTCAAAGGTTGAAGAAAAAGTTTTAGATGTAACCGATCGACAGGCAATGGAAAATTGGATTGAAAAGGCAGATCAAACAGCGCCGCTTGAACTTGTTTTTGCAAATGCCGGCGTATCAACGGGCTTTGAAACACCCGAAAACATCTATGCAACATTTGAAACAAATATTTTCGGTGTTTTGAACACCGTCATGCCGGCACTTGAGATATTTCGATACAGAAGAGATAGGTATAAAAGAATAATTGCCATAACAGCCTCAATTGCCGGCTATCACGGGCTTGCGGCATGTCCGTCATACAGCGCAACCAAAGCCTGCGTTAAAGCATACGGCGAGGCTCTTCGGGCATCATTTCAAAAAGAAGGCATACAGATCAATGTGATTTGCCCCGGTTTTGTGCGTTCGCGCATCACCGATAAAAACACGTGTCCGATGCCGTTTTTAATGGAAGCGGATAAAGCGGCCGCCATCATCGCAAGAGGCATTGAAAAAAACACGGGACTGATTGCTTTTCCTTTGCTGATGCGCTTTGGGGCATATCTTCTTTCGGTGTTGCCCAACTGTATCAGCAATTTTATATATGCGCACCTGCCGCACAAGGTTTAAGAGCGTTTTTTCCTGATAAGAAGATAAAGAGCGCCTTCGCCGCCAAGCTTTGAAGAAGGATGGATATAGGTTAAAATCAGCCCCCGCAAATTTTCGCTTTCAAGCCAAAGCGGCACGCTTTTGTGCAAAACGCCTTTGGTTTCAAAAATATCGGCGCTGTCGGGATTAAGCCCCTTTCCGGTGATAATTAAAATCGCCCTTTTGCCCTGATGATATGCATTAAGGATAAACCCGCAAACAGCCTCAAAAGCAAGATCCAAAGTCATGCCGTGCAAATCAAGCGTTGCTTCAACACCCATTTCTTCTTTTTTAAAGCGGCGAAGCGTTTGCTTGTCAATATCAGATGATGTGCCAAGTTCAAGTTTGCGGTCAAAATGTTGCACATCGGCGGGCAAGGTTTTTTGCGTTTGCCTTGTTTTTAAGGCTTTCTTTTTTGGACTTTGGACAATATCAGGTTGGCTTAATTTTTGCACGCCTTCGAGCGCCTCTTTCCAAACTTTTTCATCATCTTTTTCAAGCATCGTTTTATCTCGGAAGTAAAATGTAGAGCTCGCCTTGAGCGTTCATCTTTCCGGCTTGAAGAAGGGCTGTTTCACCATGGCCCCAAAAATAGTCGCCGCGAATCGGCCCTTTAATCGCCGCGCCGATATCTTGCGCCGCAACAAGCTTTTGCAAAGGCTTTCCGTTTGGCGATGTCGTATTTAAGAAAAGAAGCGATCCAAGCGGAATATAGTCTGTATCAACAGCCAAACTCCGACCTTCCGTTAGGGGAACACCGAGCGCGCCGACAGGACCTGATTGTCCGGATATTTTATGAAAAATAAAGCGCGGGTTTTCTTTCATATTCACATCGGCAATTTGCGGGTTTTGTTTGAGCCAATCTCTGATTTTATCCATCGAGGCCTCGCCTTTTTGCAAAAGTCCCTTTTGAAGCAAAATGCTTCCGATTCCGACAAACCGGTGTCCGTTGTTGTCGGCATAGCTGACACGCACGGTTGTCCCGTCGTCCAAAAGCGCAACGGCCGAACCTTGAATTTGCATCAAAAAAATATCAACCTTGTCATCACCCCACAAAATCACGGGTGCATCAATGCCCGCGTTTTCAATTTCGCTTCGGGTGAAATAGGGAATGAGCCTGTTGTTTTCAACCCTGCCCAAAATCCGCTTGTTTGGCAGGCTTTCATCAAAATCTTTCAGGTTGATTTCAACCAAATCGTTCGGTTTGCCGTAAATCGGATATTGATATTTTCCGTGTTTGGTTTTCGAGGCCTTAAGCTCTGCTTCGTAATAAGCCGTAAATTTTCCAAAGGTCGAACCGTTTGCATAAATTAAATACGGTTCAAAATTTTGAACAATAAATTTTCGAACACTCTTGTTGTCTTTTTTGCTTAAAGTTTCAAATTTTGCACAAATCGCGCTCATTTTTTTTGCATCAACCTTAATTTGAGAAGAAGAAAACAAAGCCGGCTTTTGCCTGATGGCTTTGCAGCTTTTTTCAAAAGCACCGCCGATTTCGAAAAAACGGTCTTTTTCAAAATTTTCTATGTCTGCAAAAGATTTTTTCTGCAAAACGAGAGAAACATCAGGTTGCCTCGGCTTTTCTTCCATCTTGCAGGCAAACACAAAAAAAACGAGTAAAAAAGGCAAAAGTCTGTTCATTTATTTTTTCTTTGTCGATGTTAAAAGCCAAACGGGCGAGGGGTTGCCAAGTTGTTTTTCAAAAGTCCACACATCGGTAATTTTCTGCACAAAGTTTTCGTCGCCCTCAATCACTTCGCCTTTGTCGTTTTTAAGCAAATTGATTTGATCGGAGATAAACTTAACGCAAATTTTTGCAAGCCCCTTTCCGGTGATTTTTGCGTCTTCAATTGTTGCCTCTTCAATTTTAATCAAATCCGTTTCGGCCGTGATATTCAATTGTTCGCGTTCATCAATAATTTGCGCAAATTTTTCATAAAGCTTTGGGGCTGTCAGCATTTTAAGCGTTTCTTTGTCGCGATTGGCAAATGCGGTGAGCAGCATTTCAAAAACTTGAGCGGCGCGCCTAATAAACGAGGCTTTGTTAAAATTCGGAATTTGAATCAAAATATGATCGACAGGCGACGTGAGAACATGCGCTTTTTCACGTGTTTGAGCCTCTTCCAAGCCGTTTTGAATCATATTATAAATTTTTTCAAATTCTTTTTTGCTCACAATTTTAATCTGTGTTTTTTCGGGCCTTGTGCCCAACACACCGTTTAAGCGAAGCAAAACAATCACCACGAGCAGTGCCAAAAAAATCAAATCAAGATACGCAGACATTCTTTTCCCTACAAGTTTTTTTACCTTAAAACATATATAACGTATTTTGTTGATTTTATCAACAGTTATATTTTGTTTGACGCGGAAAAATATTTGCGCTAAATAGATGTCATCGTTTATATGATTACAACAGGGGAAACAAAAATGAAACAAGAGCAAAAAAAAGCACAAAAACAAGCCGCCGCAACAGAAAGCAAGAGTCCGTCGCTTGCGATTCGCAGCCAATATATTAAGGATTTATCATTTGAAATTCCGACGGCGCCGACACTTTTTCAAAACATTTCATCGCAACCGCACTTAACGGTTGATGTAAATGTTGTGGCTGAAAAATTGGGCGATTTAACGCACGATGTTGCCTTAACGCTTGCCTTAAACAGCGATGTTGACGGTCAAAAACTTTTTATTTTAGAGCTGACGTATGCCGCAATTCTTGATTTGGAGGCACCTGAGGAACACGTTGATTCAATATTAAACATTGATATTCCGACACTTTTGTTTCCGTTTGCCAGAAACATCATTGCACAGTGCTTAATGGAAGGCGGTCTGCCGCCCGTGATGCTAAACCCGATTGATTTTTCGGCTGTTTATGCGGCGCGCCTTGCCGCAAAGGGCAAAAACTGACAATGCGATTGGCGCTTTTTCAGCCGGATATTGCACAAAATACAGGCACGCTTCTTCGTTTGGGGGCGTGCCTTGATTTGCCTGTTGACATTATTGAACCTTGCGGTTTCAACTTTGCTGACAAATCGGTGCGCCGTGCGGGGATGGACTATCTTGATATGGCAACATACAAAAGACACGCTTCGTGGAACGATTTTTTGGCATACCGCGCGGAAAACAAAGAAGAATACGGCAGAATCGTTTTGCTGACGACTCACGCTTTAATGCCGTATACCGATTTTAAGTTTGAAAAAAACGACATCATTTTAATGGGCAGAGAAAGTGCCGGCGTGCCTGAAATTGTCCATCAAACAGCCGATGCACGCCTTTTAATTCCTATGACAAAAAAAGCACGCTCAATCAATGTTGCGGTTTCGGCGGTTATGGTTGTGGGTGAAGCCCTACGGCAAACGGGGCTTTTTCCAAAAATTTAATTTTTTTTCATTTTTCGACTAGATTTTAACCAAAAAATGTGATACACTCCATTTGTTTTGGTAGAAAAATAGAACAAAAGGTGAAGAAAATGAGCACAAAAAAATTACCAACCGTTTCTTTTAATTCCGGCGAATATGTTGTTTATCCGACGCATGGTGTCGGCAAAATTTCGGACATTTCAAAGCAAACAATTGCCGGTTCTGAGCTGGAATTGTTGGTTGTTAATTTTGACAAAGATAAAATGACGCTTCGCATACCGGTTGCCAAGATTGAGCAGGTCGGTTTGCGCAAAATTTCCGAAAGCGCAACCATCAATCAAGCGCTCGAAACCTTAAAAGGCAAGGCGAAGGTCAAAAAAATTATGTGGTCAAGGCGTGCGCAAGAATATGAAAACAAAATCAATTCGGGAAATCCGGTGGCTGTTGCGGAAGTTGTGCGCGATTTGTATCGCAGTGAAAATTTGGCCGAACAGTCATACAGTGAGCGTCAGATATATGATCAAGCCTTTGAGCGTTTGGCTTCCGAAGTGGCAATTTTTGACAACACATCTGTTGAAGAAGCCGGTAAAAAACTTTTAAGTATGCTTGCAAAGTAAAATAAACTTCATTAAAACGCATCGCCCCAATGTTTTTGTTGGGGCGATATGTTTTACAAAATTTGCTCAATTTGTTCGACGGCAACCTTACATACATCGTTTGCAATTTCGGCAATGCCGCCGCCAATGCGCCAGCTTTGAAGAGTTTTGTTTTGCACATCTAAAAGCGCAATAATGCCCTCGGTTAAAAGCTGCGAACGTGGTGCACGCCCCAAAATAACCGTCAAATTTCCCTCTTTAACGGGTAAAACAACCTTGTCGGCACTTGCTGTGGCGTAAACACGGTCAGGCAAAGATATTTCAAGCTTAATCGTCATTTTCCTTTATGCGCTCTCTTTCATCTTTTCGGCTTTTTTAAGAACATCTTCAATGGTGCCCACCATATAAAATGCTTGCTCCGGAACATCATCATACAGCCCTTGCAAAATACCCTTAAAGCCTTTGATGGTGTCTTTTAAGTCAACAAACACACCCTTCGTTCCGGTAAAAACTTCCGCCACAAAAAACGGCTGCGATAAAAAGCGCTGGATTTTACGGGCGCGTGAAACCGTCAGTCTGTCTTCGTCTGAAAGTTCGTCCATACCCAAAATGGCGATGATGTCCTGAAGCGAATTATATTTTTGCAAAACTTCCTGCACGCCGCGTGCAACCTGATAATGTTCTTCGCCCACCACTTCCGGAGATAAAACGCGGCTTGTTGAATCAAGCGGATCAACAGCCGGATAGATGCCCAGTTCCGAAATTTTGCGCGACAAAACGGTTGTGGCATCAAGGTGTGCAAATGTAGTTGCCGGAGCCGGATCGGTTAAGTCATCGGCCGGCACATAAACCGCCTGAACAGATGTAATTGAGCCGTCTTTGGTCGAGGTGATGCGCTCTTGCATGGTGCCCATATCGGTGCCCAAAGTCGGCTGATAGCCCACAGCTGACGGGATACGCCCCAAAAGAGCCGAAACTTCGGAACCTGCTTGCGTGAAACGAAAGATATTATCCACAAAAAACAAAACGTCTTGGTGAGCCACATCTCTAAAATATTCCGCCTGTGTTAAGCCGGTTAAAGCCACTCTTGCACGCGCTCCCGGTGGCTCATTCATTTGTCCGTAAACCAAAACGGTTTTTGAATTCTCCCCGTTCAAATCAATAATGCCCGATGAAATCATCTCGTTATATAGATCATTACCTTCACGCGTGCGCTCGCCTACACCTGCAAAAACGGAATATCCGCCGGCACCCAGTGCCACATTGTGTATAAGCTCTTGAATAAGAACCGTTTTGCCAACACCGGCACCGCCGAAAAGCCCGATTTTACCGCCTTTTGCATAAGGCTCAAGCAAATCGATAACCTTAATACCGGTCATCAAAATTTCCGTTTTTGTGGATTGCTCGGTAAGAGCCGGTGCTTGTCGGTGAATCGGATTGATGATTTTTGCTTTAATAGCGCCTCTGCCGTCAATCGGCTCACCGACAACATTGATGATTCTGCCCAAAAGTTCCGGACCAACCGGAACGGCAATCGGTTTTTTAGTGCTGAAAACTTCCTGACCGCGGCTCAAACCATCGGTTGAATCCATCGCAATTGTGCGCACCACATCATCGCCGATATGTTGCGCAACCTCTAAAACAAGTTTTTTGCCGTGATTGTCGCAATAAAGTGCCGTCAAAATGTTCGGCAGCTCTTTGTGGTTTTCAAAGCGCACATCGACAACCGCGCCGGTTACCTGTGAAACATATCCGATAATCGGTGTCTTGTCGGCGCCTTTTTGAGAGGCTTCAAACAGGTTTAACTCATTTTCTTTGTTCATCTCATATCATCCTTTTTGTTAAAGCGCTTCGGCGCCCGAAATAATTTCGCTCAGCTCGGTTGTGATGGCCGATTGGCGAAGTGTGTTGTATTTTAAGGTTAAATCCGAAATCATATCTTGAGCATTTTGTGTGGCGTTATCCATAGCGGTCATACGCGCGCCCTGCTCGGAAGCTTCTGCGTTGAGCATTGCTTCAAAAACACGTCCGAGCAAAAGTTTCGAGGCGGCTTTTTCAAGCAATTCTTCGCGCGAAGGTTTATAGTCGAAATAAGCATCACCCACATGGTCAAGCATGTCATCTGAATGTTCATTTAAGGCCACATCAATCGGGTAAAGCCGCTGAGAAACAATTTGCCGCGACAAGGCCGATTGAAACCGACTGTGCACAATTTCGCAAACATCAAAATTTTGCTCTTGATAATAATGCATCATTTTTTCAAGCATATCAACCGCCTCCTGATAAAAAATGCCACCGCTTGCAAAAGAAGGCTCATGTTCCAAAATGTGTGCGCCAAAGTTTTTTTTCAAAGCATTATAGGCTTTTTTGCCATAGCAGATAAGTTTCACGTTTTTGCCCTGTTTTGTCAGTTCATCAAACCGATTTGCGGCCACTTTGGCCACATTTTGGTTGTAGCTGCCGCACAACCCTCTTTCGGAAGAAAACACAACAAGCAGATAGGTGTTCGGGTTTTGCTTTTCCACCAAAGTTTTGGGCAGAATATGTTTTGTTTTCTTTTCGATTTCTTCTTTTTTATATGAAATCAAAATGCGTTTCACGGCATCTGCGACAAGCTTTTGATAAGTTTTGTTTTTTTCGAGTGCCGTTTGCGCTTTTCTTAAACGCGAAGCCGCCACAAGTTTCATCGCCGTTGTGATTTTTTTTGTTGACCGAACAGAGAAAAGCCTGTTGCGAAGTTCTTTCAATGAAGACATTAAGCCGCCTCATTTTTTGCTGAAAATTCTGTTGCGAACGCCGTTAAAAACTCACTAAGTTCTTTTTTAACTTCATCTTTTAACTCTTTATCTTTTCGTATTTTTTCTAAAATATCAGGACGTCTTTCTTTTAGAGCTGAAAGCGCTTTGTTTTCAAATTCTTTGACCTTGTCCGTGGGCAGCAAATCCAAAAATCCGTTCACACCGGCGTATATCGAAACAACCTGATCTTCAACCGGAAGCGGGTGATAAACCGGCTGTTTCAAAAGCTCGGTTAAACGCGCGCCGCGTTCAAGAAGTTTTTTCGTTGCGCTGTCCAAATCGGAAGAAAACTGCGCAAACGAGGCCATTTCCCGATATTGCGCCAAATCAAGCTTCATTGTGCCCGCAACTTGTTTCATTGCTTTGATTTGGGCTGCCGAACCCACACGACTAACCGAAATGCCGACATTAACCGCCGGACGAATGCCTTGATAAAACAAGTCCGTTTCCAAAAAGATTTGTCCGTCCGTAATTGAAATGACATTTGTCGGAATGTAGGCGGAAACGTCGCCTGCCTGCGTTTCAATCACGGGCATGGCCGTAAGCGAGCCGCCGCCTTTTTCATCGGAGAGTTTTGCCGCTCTTTCCAAGAGCCTTGAGTGCAAATAAAACACATCGCCCGGATATGCCTCGCGCCCAGGCGGTCTTCTGATTAAAAGCGACATTTGCCGATAAGCGGTTGCCTGCTTGGAAAGATCGTCATAAAAGATAATGGCGTGCATACCGTTGTCGCGGAAATATTCGCCCATCGCACACCCCGAATACGGTGCGATATATTGAAGCGGCGCCGATTCAGAGGCTGTTGCCGCAACCACAATGGTATAATCCATCGCGCCATAATCTTTTAATGTTTTCACAACCTGCGCCACGGTCGAACGCTTTTGCCCGATAGAAACATAAATGCAATAAAGCTTTTCTTTTTCCGACTTTGCATTTTCGTTGATGTGTTTTTGATTGATGATGGTGTCTAAAATAATCGAGGTTTTACCTGTTTGCCTGTCGCCGATAATCAGCTCACGTTGGCCGCGACCGATAGGGGTTAAAGCGTCAATAATTTTCAAGCCCGTCTGCACCGGTTCATGCACGCTTCTGCGCTCGATAATGCCCGGCGCTTTAACTTCCGCGTTGCTGTAATTTTTTGCTTTAATTTCGCCCAAGCCGTCAATCGGTTCACCCAAAGCATTAACCACTCTGCCCAAAAGCTCTTTGCCAACAGGAACGCTCACAATTTTTCCGGTGCATTTGACAACATCGCCCTCTTTAATGTTTTCGTCCGAGCCGAACACCACCACGGCAACACTGTTTTCTTCCAAATTGATGGCCATACCTTTCAAGCCGCTTTCAAATTCAACCATCTCGTTTTCTTCAACCTTATCAAGGCCGGAAACCTGCGCAATGCCATCTCCGATGGAAAGCACATAACCAATCTCGCTTAAATCCGTTTTAAGCTCGTATTGCTCGATTTTTTGTTTTAAGAGTGTTGCAATTTCATCAGCTTTTGTTGCCATTTTATCAGCCTTTCATAACCTGTTTAAGCGTTCCCAATTTGTGTGCAAGCGAATCGTCAATTTGAAACGATTGATAGCGCACAACCAAGCCGCCAAGTATGTTTTCGTTTATTTTATAAGACAATAGAACATTTTTGCGAAGTTTTTTTTCTAATCCTTCCAGAAGTTTTTTCTCTTGCGTTTTCGACAGCGCCTGCACCGTTTCAACTTCAACGTTCACAATATCTTGTTGCTTTAGGTTTTCTTGCTCTATAAGCGCGCATATATCGGCAAGCAAGTCAAGCCTGTCGTTTTCAAGCAAAATCTGCAAAAAGCAGGTTGTTGATTTAGAAAGTTCCAAAATTTTTGCAACATCTGCGACAATCTCTTTTTTTTGTGCTTCTTTAAGCAGAGGATTTTTCAAAACAACATCGCGGTTTTGAACGTTTAAAAAAGAGCAAAGCGCCTTGCAGTCTTTCATCAAGGCTTCTTTTTTTTGAGCGGTGTTTGCCACCTGCCACAACGCCTTGGCATAATTTTTTGCAATCTGTTTTTTAGAACTTTTTTTCATACGCTTTAAGCCTCACATAAATGAATACGGATCAACATCAACTTCCAAACGCACGCTTGAAGGCAGATTTGCGTTTTTAAGCCAATTTTTGATAACGGTTTGTATATTTATAGTCTTTAAGGTTTTTAAAAGCAAGCGGTATCTGTATTTTCCCCTCAACATATAAATCGGTGCCGGTGCGGGTCCAAGCAAAAACACACCGCTTTGAAGGGGCAAAATTTTTGCAAGATGGTGGGCAGATTTTTCAAGCAAATCTTCGTTTTGAGAACTCAAAATCAGCGAGGCGAGCTTGCCGTATGGGGGCAAACAGAGCATTTGCCGCTCTTTTTTTTCGGCCTTTACAAATTCTTCCCTGTCGTTTTTGAGCAAAGCCTTCAACACGCTGTTTTCGGGATAAAGCGTTTGAACATAAACTGTGCCTTTCTTTTCGGCTCTTCCGGCACGGCCCGAAACTTGAGATAAAAGCTGGAAGGTTTGCTCTTTTGCGCGCAAATCGCTTCCCATCAGCCCCAAATCGGCATCAACAACGCCAACGAGTGTGAGCATCGGAAAGTGGTGGCCTTTGGCCAAAATCTGCGTGCCGATGAGAATGTCTATCTCCTTTCTTTCCATACGGCCGATAACATCAGAAATAGCCTTAAAAGAAGATGTCGTATCGCTTGAAAGAACCTCAACTTTTGCAAGCGGGAAACGAAATTTTACCTCTTCTGCAATGCGCTCAACCCCCGGTCCGCAGGCTGTCAAACCAGTTGCCGAACCGCAGTCGGGACAAATGTCCGGCGTGGTTGTCGTATATCCGCAGTGATGGCAAATCAGCTTTCTTTGGCTACGGTGCTCGGTCAGCCATGCCGTGCAATTCGGACATTGCAATCTGGCGCCGCAATCTCTGCAAATCATCAAAGGGGCATATCCGCGCCTGTTTAAAAAAAGCATTGATTGTTCGCCCTTGTCCAAATTTTCTTTTAAGGCGTCGCACAAGGCCTTTGAAAGCCATGATGTGCCCCAATCGCCCCTTTGAGGCTTGTCTTTTTTAAGGTCAATCACTTTAATTTCAGGCATGAGGGCGTTGGCATATCTGTTTTTTAAGACAGCGGTTTGGTATTTTCCTTCTTCAACGTTAACAACCGTTTCCAAATCGGGCGTTGCCGTTGAAAGCACTATCGGTATGTTTTCAATTTTTGCACGCACAACGGCCATATCGCGCGCCTGATAATTCACCATATCCTCCTGCTTAAACGTTTGGTCGTGGCTTTCGTCAACCACAATCAGGGCTAAATTTTCAAAAGGCAAAAAAAGCGCGCTTCTTGCGCCAACCAGAACTTTGGCTTTGTTTTGGGCAACGGCTTTCCATGTTTTGGCACGCTCGGTTTGGTTTAAGGCGCTGTGCCATTGATAGGGCTTAAAGCCGAAACGTTTTTCAAAACGCTCAAGCCATTGGGTGGTGAGTGCAATTTCGGGCACCAAAATCAACACTTGTTTGTTTTGGTGCAAAACCTCAAGCGCGGTTTTAAGATAAACTTCGGTTTTGCCCGAGCCCGTTACACCGTCAAGAAGCGTTACGTTAAAGCCGCATTGTATGCCGGCAATCAGCATATCTGCCGCTTTTTGCTGTTCATCTGTCAAACAAATTTCGCTGTTTTCAATAAACGGCGTTTCATCGGGCGTTTCCTTTTGAACGTTCATCTGTTCTAAAATGCCGTTTTCAATAAGGGTTTTAATGACACCGAGCCCGACACCCGCGCCCTGCATCATTTCCGATTTTGAGTAAGGCGCGTGTTTTAAAAGGTCAATCACGCGCCACCTTGCGTCCGAATTTTTAAGCTTTGCCTCTGCAAGCGTTTTGCCGCTTAAGCGGTATAAAACATTTGCTTTTTCATCATCAAACGCCCCCTTGGCGGACAAAACCATTTTAAGCACCAATCCGACAGGCGCCATATTATATTTTGCAACCCATTTGATAAAATCAATCAGCGATTCTTTAAGGCGAAACGGAAAAACTTTCGAAACAGGCTTGATTTTTGTGTTTTCCAAATTTGCCGACGCACCAAGCTTAAACACAACGCCGATTTGCATTTGACCGCCGAAATTAACCAAAACCACGTCGCCTTTTTTAACTTCATCAGGGGCGAAGTAATCAAACACATCATTAAAGGGCAGGGGCAGCATCACCCCGACGGTTTTTGTCATTTCGGTTGTTTCCAAATAAAGCTTGAAGAAACGTTGTTTTACCGCGTCTCTTAAAGCTTTGACACAACGCCGTCGGCCAGTTTTGGCTCAAACCATGTTGATTTCGGCGGCATGAGCATCTTTTGGTCGGCAACGGCAATCAGCTCATCAACGGCTGTCGGATAAACCATAAACCCGACGCTGCCTTTGTTGGCATCAACAACTTTTTTAATTTCGCCGGCACCTCTTATGCCGCCGATAAAGTCGATTCGCTCCGAATTGCGCAAATCTTGAATACCCAAAATCTCATCCAAAACTTTTTTGGAAAGCAAGCTCACATCAAGGGCGGACACGGGGTCATCAGCCAAGGGCGTGCCAACGTGTTCCATCAAATACCACTTGCCGTCCAAATACATCGTAAACGTGCCTTTTTTAGAAGGTTTTTGCATATCAATTTCGCTTAACTTAAAGTTTTGCTTTAATTTTCGCAAAAATTCTTCTTTGCTTAAACCGTTTAAGTCAAACACCACGCGGTTATAGTCAAAAATCTTCATCTCGTCTTCAAAATATGCCACGGCTAAAAAACGCCCCGTATCGGTTGTGTTGTCTTCTGCCGACAAACGCGCCGCTGCGGCCGAGCGATGGTGCCCGTCGGCAATATAGGCCTCATTTTGCGCATCAAATGCATCTTCAATCTGCTTAATTTGCGCCTCATCGTCAACAATCCACAAGCTGTGGCGCACATCATAATCACCCACAACCGAAAATGCGGGTTTTTGCGTCTCGACAATGTGTTTTAAGAGCGCCTTGATTTCGGGCAGATTTTTATTGATCAAAAGCGCGGGACCCGTTTGTGCCCCGACGGTGCGAATTTGTTTCACCCTGTCGTTTTCTTTGGCAACGCGCGTGAGCTCGTGGCGTTTAATGCGCCCCTCAACATATGCCTTAACCGACGCCGCAACGGCCAAGCCCGTTTGGACATGATTGCCCATAATCATCTGATAAACATAAAAACAAGGCTTGTCGGTTTTGTAAAGCACACCGCTGTCCAGCATTTTCTTGAAATTTTCGGCCGCTTTCAAATAAACCCTTTCGTCATAGGGGTTGATATCGCCCTCAAAATCAATTTCCGCCTTTGAAACGTGCAAAAAGCTGTGCGGCTTGCCTTGAACTTTAACTTTTGCCTCATCTGACGACAAAACGTCATAAGGCGGGGCGGCAACTTCGCCGGCATATTCGGCTTTCGGAAGTGCGGCAACAAATGGTGCGTATATCAAATTATCTTTGCTCATTTTTTTAACCTTTCATCAAATATTAAAGATGAACATATCATAAACGAACGCGCCAAAAAGTCCACCCCAATCAAACTTTTCAACAGCCGGTGTTTAAGCCGCTGTCAGCCCCAATTCTTCCATTACCTGCTTTTTTAAGGTGATGTTGTCGGTTTTGCCCGTTAAAAAGGCCGGAATCGTGTCGTGATACAAAATAACGCGCGGCAAAAACAGCTCGGACATGCCGTTGTTTTTGATATAATCGTGCAAAACATCTTGCTTCACCTGCCTGTTGTTGGTCACAAGCACAATTTGCTCGCCTTTGCTTTCATGCGGCACGGAAACAATGCCGTAACTAAACTCCGAGCCCATCCATTCATAAGCCTTAATCACCATATCCTGCACCGCGTTAAGCGACACCATCTCGCCGCCGATTTTGGCAAAGCGCTTGATGCGGTCTTTGATATAAACATAGCCGAGCTCGTCAATTTCCACCACATCGCCCGTGTGATACCAACCGCCTTCAAGCGGCACCAAAACCCCCGGATTTTCGGGCAAAATATAGCCGAGCATCACATTCGGTCCTTTCACGACCAGTTCGCCGCCTTTTTCAATTCCCGGCACAGGCTCTAATTTATATTCAATCGCCGGCACAATTTTACCGATAGAGCCGAAACGGTTGTAGATGTGGTTGTTTGCTGCCACAAAAGGTGAACATTCGGTTACACCGTAACCTTCCATAATGCGCACGCCCATGCGTTCCATAAACAAATTGCGCGTGTCAAGCTTCACGGCTTCCGCACCGGCATACATAAACCGCACATTATAAAAATCATGCGGATGCGCAATTTTGCCATATCCTCTGAAGAATGTATCGGTTCCAAACAAAATGGTTGCGCCAAGCTCATAAACAAGCTCTGCAATCACGCGATAATGGAGCGGAGAGGGATATAAAAACACCCGTGCACCCTCCAAAAGCGGGAAGAGCGTGCCGACAGTTAAGCCGAAACTGTGAAACATCGGCATCATATTAAACACCAAATCCTGCATATTGATTGTTTCAAGCGTGGTAATTTGCTTGATGTTTGAAATGATGTTTGCATGGCTCAAAACAACGGCTTTCGGCGCGCCTTCCGAACCCGATGTAAACAAAATGGCCGCTTTTTTGTTGCCACCGTGGCGGTGTGGCACACGCTTTGTTTTATAGCGAAGCAGTGCACCGAGCTTGGCAAATAAGCCGATTTTTTTGGAAAGACTTTCAAGATAAAAAACCTCGATTCCGCTCGATTTCAGCACATCAACCAAAGGCTCCATTTTGGCCGTTTTGATAAAGGCCGATGACGTAATCACAAATTTAACCTGCGCCGTTTTGCACATCGAAAGCATATTTCTTGCACCCACCGAAAAATTCAGCATCACGGGGATTCGTTCATAGGCAGAAAGCCCCAAAAACGTTGCAATGGTGGCAATCGTGTTTGGCAGCAAAAGCCCGACGTGCTCCATATGGCCGGCTTTTTTCTTGAAAAATTTACCGAGCAAATAAACCCTTAAAAGCAAATCTTTATAGCTCATCGGTTTGCGATTGATGTCTTCAATGACCATCGGGCGCTTAAAGAAAAAGCCTTTTTTCGAATAAACTTTCGATGTTTTCACAAGCTGTGCAAAAATGGAAATGTTTGGATTATATGTAATGTCAAACTGCATATCGGTTAAAATGCTGTAAACTTCATCGCTTAAGTGGTCGCGCTGGCGGCGCAGTTCGTCTTGAAGCTTGAACGGGCGCGGACGACCAACCGTAACCAGCATTTTCGGCAAAGGCCTGTGCGGCAATTTGCCTTTCGTTTTTGAAAAATAACCAAATTGCGGACCTTCAATCCAAATCGGAATAATCGGCGCTTTGGTTTTGTCGGCCAAGAGCCCCGGCGCTTCGTAAATTTTCATCAAACCGCCGCTTTCGGTGATTCGTCCTTCGGCAAAAATCACCACCAAACGGTTGTTATTAACTTGTGTGATAAGCTCTTTTAAGTCTGCCGGCTCAATCGGGTTATATTCCATCACATCGGCGGTTTTCATCAAAAAACGAATAAAACGCTTGCGATATAAGTGTCCGTTTAAGGCAAAAATCGGGTTTCCCGGCAAAAATGCAAACAGCAAAATCGGGTCTAAATAAGAAACGTGGTTTGAAACATAAACGCCTTTTTTGGGCAGTTTTTTCGTGTCAAAACGAATATTGCAGCGCACCTTAAAGATATAAAAGAACACGCGAAGACAAAATCTCACAAAGTTTTTCAAAATATTTCTCCTTTGTTACTTCTGAAAAAGTTTTTAACTTAAAAGAGCCACAAGGTCAAGACAAAAATTGATTTTCATAAACAGACTTTTTTTCGTGTCTTTACATTTCAAGTAAAATCGGCTAGAAAAAAATGTTGTCATTTGGATTTTTGAGGAAATAAAAATGTTGATGGAAAACAAAAAAGGCCTCGTGATGGGGCTTGCAAACGATCACTCAATTGCTTGGGGAATTGCCAAAGCACTGGATGGCGCCGGTGCAAAAATTGCAATTTCGTATCAGGGCGAGGCCTTAAAAAAGCGCGTTGAACCTTTGTGTCAACAGCTCAAAGGCGAAACAATGCTGATTGAATGTGATGTGTCAAACACAAACTCGGTTGAAAATTGTTTCAAGACAATTGCGCAAAGGTGGGGCAAGATAGATTTTCTCGTTCATGCCATTGCTTTTTCCGACAAAGACCAGCTCAAAGGAAAAACGATTGACACCACGCTTGATAATTTTTTACACACGATGCACATTTCGTGTTATTCGTTTTTGGAGGCATGCCGTTGTGCCGCGCCGATTTTAAATCAAGATGCTGCCGTTTTAACCTTGACATATCTTGGGGCTGAAAAATATGTTCCAAACTACAACATCATGGGTGTTGCAAAAGCGGCTTTAGAAGCATCGGTTCGTTATGCGGCAGCCGATTTGGGTTTGCAGGGCGTTCGGGTTAATGCCATTTCCGCCGGTCCGATTAAAACGCTTGCTGCGGCCGGAATCGGTGATTTCAAGAAAATTTTGCGCTACAACGAGCTCAACACACCGCTTCGAAGAAATGTCAGCCAAGATGATGTCGGGGCAATGGCTTTGGCACTTTTGTCTGATTTAGGGCGTGGCGTTACGGGCGAAATTGTTCATGTTGACGCGGGCTTTCATCAAAACGCAATGTTCAACCTTGACAAAGCCAAAGAATTGGCTGAAATTTTGGAGCAATTTTAATGATAAAACTTTCTGTTTATATTGTAACCTTAAACGAGGAAAAACGGCTTGATAAAACCTTAAAAGCGGCTTCAAAAGTTGCTGATGAAATTGTTGTGATTGACAGCGGAAGCACCGACAAAACAAAAGAGATTGCTCTTAAAAACAGAGCAACATTTCTTTTTCACAAATGGAAAAACATTTCTTCGCAAAAGCACTTTGCGCAAAACAAATGCAAAAATGATTGGGTGTTGTCGCTTGATGCGGACGAAGTTTTGTCGGACGAGCTGATTGCCGAAATTAAAAAGCTCAAACAAAATCCGACGGCAGATGCCTATAAGATGAAAATCTGCGATATGCTACCCGGTGATGAAAAACCACGTTTTTTTGCAAAAACCTATAATCAGGTTCGGCTATATAACCGCAAAAAAGCGAATATGCCCGATGATTTAACGCATGACCGTGTTGTTTTGGGGCAAAATTGCATCGTCAAACAACTCAAATCTAAAGTTTGGCACTATTCGTATGTGTCTTTAACACAGCTTTGGTTTAAGCTCAATATGTATACCGATGAGCTTGTGCAAACGGCCCTGAAAAAAAACAAAAAATATTCGCGCCTTCGTCTTTATACGGAAATGCCGCGCCAATTTTTGTTTTATTATTTCATGCGGCGTTACTTTTTATATGGCACATGCGGTTTTTGGATGGCAACATCGTATGCTTATTTCAGATTTTTAAAAATCGCCAAATGGTTTGAATGGCAAGCCTTAAACAAACAAGAAAACAGGAAAAGAAAATGAGCGAAATCTATCTGCACAACACGTTGTCCCAAAAAAAAGAGCTTTTCACCCCGATTGATGACCAAAACGTGCGCATGTATGTCTGCGGGCCGACGGTTTATGACAGGGCCCATCTTGGAAACGCTCGGCCTCCCGTTGTGTATGATGTTTTATATCGGCTGTTTATCCTAAAATACGGCAAAGAGCACGTCACATACGTTTCAAACATAACAGATGTTGACGACAAAATCTTAAAAAAGCACGAACAAACGGGAAAACCCATTCGCGACATCACCGAAGAAACATACCGTTGGTATATCGAAGATATGCAAAAGCTCAATGTTCTTTCGCCAAATTTCAGACCGCGCGCCACCGAATATATCGCCGAGATGATTGCGCTTATTGAAAAACTGCTTGAAAACGGACATGCGTATATTTCCCAAAATCAGGTTTTATTTGATGTTGATTCAATGCCTTCATACGGCGCTTTGTCGGGCAGAAGCTTAAAAGAGATGGTTGCGGGGGCGCGCATTGATGTTGCCGAATACAAGAAAAATCCGGCCGATTTTATTTTATGGAAACCGTCAGAGGCCGGACAAGTCGGCTGGGACAGCCCGTGGGGCTACGGCCGCCCCGGTTGGCATCTTGAGTGCTCGGCGATGAGTTCAAAGCTTCTCGGCAATGACTTTGACATCCACGGCGGTGGAGCAGATTTGATTTTTCCGCACCACGAAAATGAATATGCGCAAAGTTGCGGAGCATATCCCAACACGCATTTTGCACGCTATTGGGTGCATACCGGAATGCTTATGGTAAGCGGGGTGAAAATGTCAAAATCACTCGGTAATTTTTATACCGTTGATGAAGTTATAGAAAAATATCCTCCGGAGGCTTTGCGGCTTTTGTTTTTAACAACGCACTATCATCAACCTTTTAATTTCACATTTGAAGGATTGTCGGAAGCCAAAAAGGTTTTAGACAAGTTTTATAATGCGCTTTTGAAAACAGCCGATGTTTCGACAAGAAAAAAAGAACCAAGCCGCAAGCTGATAGATGCTTTATCCGATGATTTAAACACGCCGCTTGCGCTCTCGTATATTCACGAAACGGTCAACCTCTTAAACAAAGCGGAAGACAGCTCCAATCGCGCCGAACTCAAATCGCAGCTTTTGGCAGATGCTTATATGTTGGGGCTGTTATATCAAAACCCGACCGTTTGGTTTAAGGGCAAAGCCGAAGATGTGGATGTCGGGCAAATTGAGGCGTTGATTGCGCAAAGGCTTGAAGCCAAAAAGAACAAAGATTTTGCGCTTGCGGATAAAATTCGGGAAGAGCTCAAAGAAAAAGGAATTGTTTTGGAAGACACACCTTCGGGCACAATGTGGAAAAAAGCCTAACAAATCCCTTTGTTTGCAAGAAAATCAAACAAGGCTTTTTCGTTTTTAATTTCGGCACTGATGTTCAAAACGTTAAAATGCGGCTGTAAATCGGTCGGGATTTTTACAAAATCTTTCATCGTCGTAAAAAGTGCTAAATCTTCTTGGCGTGCCTCGTCAATCAAAGCGTTAAGCTCTGCGCGGCCATAAAAATGATGGTCTTCAAAATCATAGGTTTTTGCAATTGTCAAACCGCATTTCATCAGGGAATTGTAAAATTTCATCGGATAGCCGATTCCGGCAAAAGCCAAAACTTTCTGCGTGATGTTTTGCGGATTTTCTTCTTTGATATAAACCTCATAGCAAGGCTTATCAATCTTTTCAAGCAAATTGGTTTTGTCTTTTTCAATCATCAACACGCCATCAGCTCGTTTAAGCCCCGATTTAAGACTTTCTCTTAAAGGGCCTGCCGGTAAAATTTTGCCGTTTCCGATGCCTGTTTCACCGTTGAAAACCAAAAAGGAAACGTCTTTTTTTAAGGTTGGGTTTTGAAAACCGTCGTCCATAATCAAAACATCCGCACCGTTTTCTTCGGCAATTTTTGCAGCTTTTGCCCTGTCTTTACAAACAACAGTCGGCGCCGTGCGCGCCAAAATCAAAGGCTCGTCGCCGACATCACGCGCCGTATGCGCTTTTGTGTCAACCAAAACACCACTCAAATTCCCTCCATATCCGCGCGATATGAAAAACGGATTTTTACCGCTTTTTATCAAAAGCTTTGCAATCGCAATTGAAACCGGCGTTTTGCCGACACCACCCGCTAAAATGTTGCCAACGCAAACAACCGGAATGCTTGCGTGATAAGGCTTTTTTGTTTTAAGGCGAAGCGCCGTTAAGGCCGCATATATCACTGAAATCGGAGATAAGAGTCTTGAAAGCTCGTTTTGCTTTTGAAAGTATTTCGGTGTTTTCATCGCGTTTTTACTTGATATATTCTTTAACCTTGTCAACAATTCCGTCCAAAACTTTGGCCTCGCTTGTGGCCCAGTTATAGGCTAAACTGCGCTTTGCTTCGAGCAAATCAGGCGTTGTTAAAAGCTTTTGAACCATATCAATAAGCTCTAAAACGTCGTTAACCTGAATGATGGCATCAGCGCGCTTGGCACGATTCATCGCGTCGGTAAAATTAAACATGTGCGGGCCCACAATCACCGCATCGCGATAACGCGAAGGCTCCATAAAGTTTTGACCGCCGTGAGCAATCAGCGAGCCGCCGATAAACACCACATCAATCAGCTCATACCAAATACCGAGCTCACCAATGGTGTCGGCAACATAAACATTTGTTTCAGGCGTTATTTTTTCATCGTTTGAACGAAGCGATACTTTCAAGCCAAAGTCATTTTCAAGCTTTTGCTTAATTTCAATGCCGCGGTGCGGGTGGCGCGGGGCAATAACGGTGAGCAAATGCGGAATTTTCTTTTCTAAATCTTTCAAGAAACGGCCGATTTTAAATTCTTCATCATCATGGGTGGAGCTGACAAGCCAAATGGGGCGACCGGCGAATTGTTCTTTCATCTCATCTTCTTTTTGTTTGTCAACCGGCAACGGCAGGCCGGCATATTTAAGGTTTCCGAGACTTGCCGTGTTTTTGGCACCCAAAACCTTTAGGCGGTATGTATCTTCGTCAGATTGTCCCAAACAAAGCGAAAAACAATCCAAAATTTCTTTAATCACAAACTCAAACTGCTGCCAGCGCTTAAAAGATTTGTTTGAAATGCGCCCATTAACCAAAATAATCGGAATATTACGTTTTTTAACGGCTGAAAGCATTGCCGGCCAAAATTCCGATTCAAACCAAAGCGCGATGTTCGGCTTCCAATGGCGAATAAAACGTGCGGCATAAAGCGGATGTTCCAGCGGATAATATTGATGAAAAGCACGTTCCGGCAAGCGTTTTGCCATCACTTCGGCAGATGTTGTTGTGCCTGTGGTAACCATCACATGCGCATCGGGATAAAGCTCTAAAAGTTTATGGATAAGCGGCAACATCGACACAGACTCGCCAACCGATGCACCATGCATCCAAATCAATTTTCCTTTCGGCCTTGGCAGAGTTGCCTTGCCCAAACGTTCATTAAAACGTTTCACATCTTCCTTGCCGTTTTTTTTGCGCTTTTCAATATAACGGCTGATAACAACGGGATATAAAAAAGTGAGTAAAGCTTTGTAAAGTTTAAGTAACATGAATAGTCCTTTTCATCAGTTCTTTTGTTTGTTGTTTTTCGGAGTTGTTCCTTTGGGAATTTTAGGCAGTTTGAGCTCGTTGTCAATCTGCCATGTTAAATTGTTCAATTCGCTTTCAATTTGCAACCTGTATTGTTCAAGTTCGTCAGGGGTTGCCTTTGAGGGAATGTAAAAGGGCTTTGTAAGCGCGACAATACCTCGTTGAAACGGAAACGGAAAAAGCATTCTGTCCCAACTACCGTTAACGATTTTTGAGCGCGCAATGGAATATGTCATACCGATAATCGGCTTGCCCGTTTTTTGAGCATAATAAAGCGGGCTCATCGTCATGGTCATTGACGGCCCGCGCGGCCCGTCGGGACTAATGGCGATGCTCGCATCGTTTTTAAGTTCGCGAAGCAACTTAAGCGCCGCACTTCTGGCATTTTCGTTTGATGAGCCGTTGATGTTTTCAATGCCGAAACGGCGCAAAAGTCCGGCAATCAGCTGTCCGTCGCGGTGCGGCGAAACAAGAGCCGAAAGCTTCGACGTCCTATTCCAAAAATAGGGCGCAACGGCAATTCTGCCGTGCCAGGCAACAAATATCAGCCCGTTGTTTTGTTTTAATGTGTTGTAAAAAACGTTGATATGCCTTTCGTCCCACCTTGTGGTGAAGGCCACAAAACGCACATACCAATAAGCAAGCCAACTTATAAGGCTTGTGGTAAAAGGTAATTTTGCAATTTTTTTGATAATTTGCATCAACCACTCACTTTAAGAATCTACAACAAGCACATCATATCTGCTTTTTTTGATTGTGCAAGTTTTTAATTTAAAAAATCGCTAAAGTTTTGTGGATTAAAAAGAAATGAGGTTGCAGGCCTTGCTAAATGCCGATAGATTTCTTATATAAAAAAAAGTTTCAATTAAAAGAAAGTGAAAATATGTCAGAGGAGTTTGAAAACACGCTTTATCCGGTTTTGCCTTTAAGGGACACGGTTGTGTTTCCGAAAATGATTGTGCCGCTTTTTGTAGGGCGCGAAAGATCGATTAAGGCGCTTGAAGAAGTGCATAAAAGCGGCAAAACAATTGTTTTGGCAACGCAAAAGAAAGCGGCGCTTGAAGATCCGAAAGAAGATGATATATATCATGTCGGCACATTAGGCAGTGTCTTGCAGATGCTCAAACTTCCCGACGGAACGGTTAAAGTTTTGATTGAAGGTTTGGAGCGCGTTCAAATCAAACATTTTGAGTTTGACGGGCGATATATTTCGGCCCAAGTTGACATTTTGAAAGAAAACACGGAGCAAACGCTTGAACTTGAGGCTTTGTCGCGTGCTGTCATTTCCCAGTTTGAAGAATATGTCCGTAGCTCAAAAAAAGTGTCGCTTGACGTCATCGGCGCCATTCATCAAATTGAAGATTTCGGTAAACTTGCCGACACAATTGCCTCTCACTTAACCTTAAAGGTTGAAGAAAAACAGTCTTTGCTTGAGGCTAAAGGTCTTTGCCAACGTTTTGACAGGCTTTTGGAGCTGATGAACGCCGAACTGGCGATGACCGAAATTGAAAATAAAATCAAGACGCGCGTTAAAAAACAGATGGAAAAAAGCCAGAAAGAATACTATTTAAACGAGCAGATGAAAGCCATTCAAAAAGAGCTCAACGACGGCGAGGACGAAGACGAAATCGGCCAATATATGAAAAAAATCAAACAAATCAAGCTTTCAAAAGAGGCCAAAGACAAAGCCTTATCCGAGGTCAAAAAGCTCAAAACGATGGGCGTGATGAGCTCGGAAGCAACGGTTGTTCGAAACTATCTTGACTGGCTTCTTGAAATTCCGTGGAAGGTCAAATCAAAAGTCAATAAAGATCTTAAGAAGGCAACCGAAATTTTAGAAGCAGATCATTACGGGCTTGAAAAAGTTAAAGAGCGTATTGTGGAATATTTAGCGGTTCAATCAAGGGCTAAAAACGACAAAATCAAGGGGCCGATTTTGTGCTTGGTCGGGCCTCCGGGGGTTGGCAAAACGTCGCTCGGACAATCAATTGCGAGGGCAACGGGGCGCAAATTTGTTCGTGCATCGCTCGGGGGTATGCGCGATGAGGCCGAAATCAGAGGCCATAGGCGCACCTACATCGGTTCAATGCCCGGAAAGATTATTCAGAGCATGAAAAAAGCCGGCACATCAAACCCGCTGTTTTTATTGGATGAAATCGATAAGCTCGGCAGCGATTGGCGCGGTGATCCGAGCTCTGCTCTGCTTGAGGTTTTAGACCCCGAGCAAAACAACACTTTTAACGATCATTATCTTGATATCGATTATGATTTGTCCGATGTCATGTTTGTCACAACCGCTAACGCACTTGATATGCCGCGTCCGCTTTTAGACCGCATGGAAGTTATTCGTCTTTCCGGCTATACGGAAGATGAAAAGCTTGAAATTGCGAAGCGTCATTTAATTCCGAAGATTTTCGGTGAAAATGCGGTTGAGTGTTCCGAACTTTCCATCACAGACGAGGCCGTGCGCGACATCATCCGTTACTACACGCGCGAGGCAGGTGTGCGTAATTTAGAGCGTGAACTCGGGGCGATTGCGCGCAAATCCGTTAAGGAAATTTTGCTTTCGCCCGAAAGGTGCATCAAAATTGAAGTCAATTCCGAAAATTTGAGCAAATATTTGGGTGTTCGGCGTTTTTCATTCGGCGAAGCTGAAGAAGAAGACCACATTGGGGTAACAACCGGTTTGGCGTGGACAGAAGTCGGTGGCGACATTTTATTTATCGAAGCGGTGGATATGCCCGGAAAAGGCCGCGTGCAACAAACGGGCAAACTCGGCGATGTCATGAAAGAATCGATAGACACGGCATATTCTGTTGTGCGTGCTCATTCTAAAGAGCTGGGTATTGATTCGAAAATTTTTGAAAAAACGGATGTGCATATCCACGTGCCCGAGGGGGCAACGCCGAAAGACGGTCCGTCTGCCGGAATTGCGATGTTTACAACGCTGGTGTCTGTTTTTACCAAAACGCCGGTTAAAAAAGATGTGGCTATGACGGGCGAAATTACGCTTCAGGGCAGGGTGCTTCCCATCGGCGGCTTGAAAGAAAAACTCTTATCGGCTTTGCGCGGCGGTATAAAGACCGTGATTATTCCAAAGGAAAACACGAAAGATTTGGCCGAAATTCCGGACAATGTGAAGAATGGATTAAAGATTATTCCCGTGTCTTCGGTTAAAGAAGTTTTGAAAATTGCGCTCAAGCCGAAAAAAAGGAAAAACGGCCAAGCCTCTTAAAAGAGCGCGTTTTCAACCTTTAATCAAGATAATCGGCAGGGCAAGCGCCACGGCAATCAGCGCGAAAGCCAACTGATTTTTCAAGCTTTGTTCTTGATAGCGCACGGCAGAATATATCATCACAACCGGAACCGAAAGCCTCAAAAACACAGCCACAACCGACACCGGTAAAATGTTGATGGAGGCATAAATCACCAAAAATTCGGATGCAGCATAAAAGATGCCCGCAAGCGCGATGTTTTTGCTCAAAAACATATTTTTGAAATCATGTTTTGAAATGCCGTGTAAAAAACTCACCGCAAACATCACAACCGATGAAACTAGCAAATGCGCATACCACCCGATTTGCGGAATTGCCAGATGGTCTGAAACCGTGTATGAGGCCATAATGAGCGTAACGGCAAAAAAAGCGGCTTTTGCTTTGGCAGACAATCTTTTGGCATCGCCCATAATTAAAAACGCGGTGCCCAACACGCCAAAGCCCAAAATCGCGCAAACTTTAACCGCGCCCAGTCCTTCGCCGAAAAAGATGTTGTTTGCAAGTGCGCCCAAGGCCAAAGCGATAAAACTTAAAAACACCGATGAGGATGTGCTTTCTTTGTTGACAATTTGTTGCAATTCAATCAAATAAAAAAGCGATGCGCCTTTATAAACGCTGATAAGAACAAAAGGTGAGAGCAAGATGGCGCCTGAACTATCCGTGATTAAATGTCCGAGAAGCGGAAAGGTTAAAACAAGCGCCACACAAAGCCACGTGCTTGTAAAGGCCGAAGACATTTTTGGCGGAAAATATTTTGCGGCGGGGCGGTATAAAATGGGCCTTCCCGCCCATGCAAGCAAAAGCAAAAAGCCAACAAAAATTTGAAACAATGTCATGTACTTTCCTTTCTCCTTTTAGTTACGCCCAGTTTATCATAAGAAATTTTTTTAGGCAATAAAAAAAAAGACTTTCTCTTATCCGAAAGAAAGTCTTTTTTTTGTTTAGTCTTCTTGCCAGTTGTAGGTTACGTGCACACCGACAACTGGGCTGCCCGCGTTCCACACACTTTCATTGGTTCGCACCACGTCAAAGACAATGGGAAGATTGGAAAGCTTTTTTCCGCTTGATTCAAGAAAAACCGCCAGAGGGATATGCAACCGAACATGTTCATCTTCATCTGTTTTGCAAGGAACATATTCCTTCCACGTCTTTCCATCTTTCTTAATTTGGAGCGGCGGAAGTTTTCTAAATGGCTGCCCGTCTTTTTTAAAGTAGACCTGCTCTGCAGTAAATTCAAAAGAGACTGTTTTATGAACATCGCCTTCATACCATGAAGAAATGGTGTAAACATACTCTCCTCGAAACTTCGCCTTTCGGATTTCAAACGGTCCGAATTCTCTGGGACACACATTGGTCAAATCTTCAATTTTTTCGGGCTGAATAACACATTGTGTGGAATAAAACCCATTATCCAAAGTTATCGTGTCTTTGAAAACAAGGTTTTGTTGCACGCAAATATCAAAGAAATTCAGAGGATACTTTTGGGCAACTTCGCCATTGATGAGATGCAGAAGTGTCGCCGTTTCGTCATCAATAGTCCAGGTGTGGTCATCAAAAATCTCGCAACCGGAGATTGTGGCCAACAACGCTCCCCAAGCGATGATGGCTAAAAAATAATTTTTCATAACGATATATATTTAGTTTTGTTTTTTATAATAATATACGAATGGTTTTATTTTTAATCGTTGTTTTTAATTTTGTCAAATGCTTTTTAGCATTTTTTTGCCGTTGAAAATTTTATTTGCGCGCAAATTTTGGTTTTTTATAAAAAACAACGAAAAATCAAAAACTTATAAAACGGTATTAAAATACCACCAGACAACACATTGAAAAATAAAGAAATTTTATTGTTGACAGGGCATTTTTTTTGTGTATATTGAAGCAGAATTTTAAACACACATTCTAAAAAAGAGAGAGAAAAATGAACACATATGCAACAAAACCCTCGGATATTGAGAGAAAATGGTATGTCGTTGATGCATACGGTGTCGTGTTGGGGCGTTTGGCGGCCGAAGTCGCAAAAATTTTGCGCGGCAAGCACAAGCCTTATTTTACCACCAATCTTGACTGCGGCGACTATGTTGTTGTTATCAATGCCGAAAAAGTGAAATTAACGGGCAACAAGCTGACCGATAAAAAATATTTTAAGCACACCGGTTGGGTTGGCGGAATTAAAGAAACGAATCCGACGCGCATTTTGTCGGGCAGATTTCCCGAGCGTGTCATCGAAAAAGCGGTTGAGCGCATGATTTCGCGCGGTTCAATGGGGCGTCAGCAGATGACGAAGCTTAAGGTTTATGCCGGTGCCGAACACCCGCACAGCGCGCAAAATCCGCTTGTCTTGGATATTGCTTCCCGTAACCCGAAAAACAAAAGGAGTGCATTATAATGGCTAAAAAAATCGAATCATTAAAAGACTTGAAAGCGGCCACGAAAGAAAAAGAAACGGCTGTTGAGGTTAAAGTTGCCGCACCGAAGGCAAAGAAAGATAAAAAAGGCCGCGTTTATGCCACCGGTCGCAGAAAAGATGCCGTTGCACGCGTTTGGGTTATGCCCGGACATGGCAGCATCACCATCAATGAAAAATCGATCGACGCATATTTTTCGCGTCCGGTTTTGAAGATGATTATCAACCAGCCTTTTGAAGTTACGAATCGCGTCAATGAGTTTGATGTGGTTTGCACGGTTAAAGGCGGCGGATTGTCCGGTCAGGCCGGAGCCATCAAACACGGCATTTCAAGAGCTTTGAATGAATATGAGCCGGAACTTCACGGTGCCTTAAAGCAGGCCGGTTTCTTAACGCGCGATGACAGAACGGTTGAGCGCAAGAAATACGGCAAAGCGAAAGCACGTCGCTCATATCAATTCTCAAAACGTTAATTTTACGTTTTTATCAAAAAGCAAAGCAACCTGTCGGTTATGCCGTCAGGTTGCTTTTCGTTTCTTTTGTTGTGTGTTTTTCTTCGAAAGGCACAAATTCGATTTTAAGACAAAGATCATAAAAGGAAAGCATATATTGAATTTGGGCGAACACGCCGAGCTGTATGTTTTTTGACTTGTCCGGATTAAACGCCTTTTCGGAGAAACCGTATTTTCTAAAAAACGTTTGCCGGTCAAGTCCGCTTTTTTCCTGAAGCGCCAAAACCTCAAGTTTGATATTCTTAAAAAGCCTTTTGAAAAGCTTTTTTCTGGCAGTTTTACTAATCATTTTTTAAACTCCTTTTTTGGTTTTTGAACAAAAAACCGTCTTGAAAAAAATCTCAAAACGGGGAGCTAACAAACTGTCTAGACACAGATGAGCTTATTCGAGCAAAGCCTTATTTCGCCCACTCCCCAATAAGGAGTTGACGCCTAGAAGATGTTTGTTAAACACCGCAATCAATCGGTTGCAAGGTTATTATGTAAAAAATAATTTTAAAATGCAAGCGGATTTTTTTAAACGTCATACTCGGTCTTGTGCCGAGTATCTTTCTTTCGCTCCCTTATTATCCCCAACAAAAAAAAGACACCGCGAAGGTGCCTTTTTTTGTTGGTGGTCAGAGAGGGGATCGAACCCCCGACACGAGGATTTTCAGT
>JAFSUB010000004.1 GCA_017445475.1 Alphaproteobacteria bacterium | reverse complement strand
AAAATAAGGCTCATCTCAAATCAACCGAACCTGAAAAGGTTAACAAAACTGCCCAAAGTTGTAGAGGTTAAATCTATTGCCTGAAACGGTGTTGTTGAAGATATACTGTCCACCCCTGTTGTCAGCACTCGAATCGTTGTTTAGGTTGAGTGTGCCGTTATAATAATAAGTCCTGTAAGGAATTCCCATTATCGTTCCGCCAAAGCTGATGGACTTTCCTGTTGAAGCATTTAAATTAAGTATGCCCCTGCTCCAGTCGCTGTAACCATTTGCAATATCATTATAGTAATTAGCGCCGGAAGCTGTTCCTGATCTGTTGTTATAAAACGTAATATTTTGTGTGTCCGCATATAAGCTGATTGTACCTTCATTATGAATAGCGCCACCACTAGCGGCAGCCCATATTGCGTTATCATCATCATCGCCCGTTGCCGTGTTTCCGATAAAATTACCGGTTAAATGACCGATTGTACCTATATCATTACTAATAGCGCCACCATATTCTGAGGTATTATTCGTAAAATCACCCGTAATGCTTGTGATTGTACCTCCATTATCAATAGCGCCACCATATTCTGAGGTATTATTCATAAAATCACCCGTAATGCTTGTGATTGTTCCAGAATTATAGATTGCCCCACCTTTATAAGCTGATGAGTTTCCGTAAAATGAACCCGTAATGGTTCCGACGATTACATCGTCGTATAAGTGAATTGCGCCACCTGAACCGATATCGACATCCTCATTTTCGAAAGCTGTGTTACCCAAAAAGTTACCCGTTATACTCGTAACAGAACTTCTAATCAACCAAAGTGCGCCACCTGAACCATTTGCCGAGTTTTGAATAAAATCACCTGTGATTGTACCGATGTTCGCCTGACGGCTATAAATTGCTCCACCAGAAGAATCACCAGCGTTACCAGAGGCCTCATTTTTTATAAAATTGCCTGTAATACTGCCTATTGTAAGATCACCCCACAAAGCAATCGCACCGCCATTAGCCTGGCCTTCTTTTGCGATTGCCTGATTGAAAATAAAATCAGCCGTAATTGTGCCAATATTTCCCCGACTATAAATTGCACCACCTAAAAAATCATTGGTTCCTGAGGATGAATAGTCATACGCCCTGTTACTGTAGAAATAACCTGTCAGATTGTTGATTGTCCCTATGTTATAAATCGCGCCTCCCGACATATCAGTATCATAATAGCTACCCCCACTGCCAGACCAGTTTGTGGCAAAATTACTTACAAAACTGGCTGTTATATCAATGGTAGCACTGCGTGAAACAAAAATTGCACCACCGCTACTGCCACCTCCTGTAGCCCTTTGACTTGCAAAATGCTGGTTTAGAATATTTGATGTCGCACTAACTATTCTGCTACTGGAAGTACTGCCGTAGGGATATGTGTAATTGTAATAATACTGTTTTGTCGTGCCGTCTGTCTGTGGAATCCTAAAAAGCATGTACGATGTATTCTCAGGATACGTCAACCCTGTGGAATGTGGCGTCGGAACGGGAATAACACCGGCCGCCTGAGCCGTGGCCACAAATAAAGATACGCCAAAAATCAACGCCAAATTAAGATATTTATACATCGTCAAGTCCTCGCCTACAAAAATAGCACGTTTTTAATCTACGTGATACCAATCATACCTTAAATTTTCCTTAATTTCAATCAAAAAAAAGTTATAGCCCCGCCCGCTATACCGAAAGATATATAACTTCCCGTTTCTTTTCTCCTTTTGCCCTCCCCCTAATATGGGGAGGCAGGAGAGGGTGCTGTCATTGTTGAGATTGCTTCGTCGCTACGCTCCTCGCAATGACAGAAAAAAACTCCTCACAATGGCGGTTAATGACGTTTCTAAGGCTAGGCAAACAGATCTTTTTGAAATTTCATAAAATTAACTAAAACCGCCGTTATGAAAAGCAAAACAAGCGCGCAAACAAATTCGGCAAAAAGGTTGTATAAAACCAAATTGCCGCTGATATGGCTGCGAAGCAGGCCAATCGATAAGACAAATATCACCAAAACAACCAAAGCCACAAGCACAAACGAAAGAACTATTTTTGAAGTTTTAAGGGTTGTGTGTTGCCATAAGGTAGAAAATTTTATTAACGGAACGCCCTCAATTAAAGCGGCAAAATCGGCATAAAAGCGCATCAGCAAAAACGGCGCCCAAAAACCGATTGAAACAACGAGAAAATAACAGATTTCCCTTTGCCATATAGGGCTCGGCTCACGAATTGAAAGCAGTGTAAACGAAACAGCAGGCACAATGTTAAGCCCCAAAAAAACAACGATACCGCCGAAAATTTTGAAAAAAGCTTTAAATTTCCGACTTAAATTGGCGCACGTAGGGGGTTCTTTTAAAAACAGAGCATCATACCAAATTTTAATGAAAACGGCCAAAAGAAACGTTTTTATCAGCAGATACAGCACATATAAAGAAATGTTATGTGAACACGTCAAAAACGCAGGCATACCTTTTGATGAGCACAAAAAGGTTTGTTTAAACAAAACAGCCAAGCCGCAAAAAACAACCCCAAAAACAACAGCATATTTTAAAAACAACCCGAAACCATCCAAAACATCTGAAAATGGTTTTGAAAAGCTTTGCAAAAGGGGATATTTTTGCCCATCACCGTTCATCTTAAATCTCCTTTATATCGCTCACACCGGCAACACTGCGCAGTTTTGAAATGATGGTGCTGTCATAAAAAGCGTATGTGTCCGGCAGTTCAATTTTAATTTCCCAGCCCTCAATTTTTGGAACAATATAAACCTTGTTTGTGCCTTTTTTA
Organism: Alphaproteobacteria bacterium; assembly: GCA_017445475.1. Taxonomy (GTDB): domain Bacteria; phylum Pseudomonadota; class Alphaproteobacteria; order RF32; family CAG-239; genus UBA1254. Next base: position 6,216 of record JAFSUB010000004.1, on the reverse strand, counting down.
TCTGCCGATAAAAGTTGTTTGATTGAACGGACGGCAGCGGCGTTTTCTATTGAAATGACAATACCTCTGGCACTTTTGGCAATCGCCTCGTCCAAACTTTTAACATCTTTAATGACAATGCGCGGTTTTTCATCTGCTGTTTGCTTGTCGATGTCAAGGGCGGCGACAATCGGTTGGTTTGAAGTTAAAATGTGTTCATATTTTAACAGATTGTCCGAAAAAACAAGGGCTTCCACCGCACCGAAAGAATCAGAAAGCGACACAAAAGCAAAGCGATTGCCCGATTTTGCAATTTTCTTTTGCAGCTTTTCAACACAAGCCGCCACGTTGGCCTTGATGGTGTCGCCGACTTGCAGATTCGAAACAATTTGGGCACAGTTTTTTAACCCCATTTTGTTGATGCTCTCGGCATATGCGTCAAGCGGATGAGCCGATAAATAAAACCCGACAGCCTCCGCTTCCATACGCAGTTTTTCCAAACTCGGCCAATCGGGGGCATCTTTAAGCTTAATTTCAGAGGCAAGCTCTTCATCGCCGAAAAGCGACGTTTGCGCGCTTGTTTTGGTTTCGGTTGAAGCGGCGATGTGTTTTAAGATGTTGTCAATGTTCTCAAAAAGTTTATTGCGGTTTTTCTCTAAAGAGTCAAAAGCACCGGCTTTAATCAATTGTTCAATCTGCTTGCGGTTGATGAAATGTATGTCAATGCGGTGGCAAAAATCGGAAATGCTTTTGAAATTGCCGTTTTTTTGGCGCTCGGCCACAATACCGTCCATCGCAGCGGCACTCACCCCTTTAATTGCACCCAAAGCATAACGAATATGTTTGCCTTCAACCGAAAATTCAGCCTCCGATTTGTTTACATCGGGCGGCAATATGTTGATGTTCATGGCTTTGCAATCAGCCACAAAAAGCGCGAGTTTATCGGTGTTTGTGATGTCTAAATCCATCACGGCACACATAAATTCAACCGGAAAATGACATTTCAAATATGCCGTTTGATATGAAATAAGCGAATATGCGGCGGCGTGTGACTTGTTAAAGCCGTATGAGGCAAATTTTTCCATTTGGTCGAAAATGGCGCTTGCAACATCTTCTTTAATGCCGCCCAAAAGCGCGCCTTTCATAAATTTTTCGCGCTGTTTAGGAATTTCCTGAACCTGTTTTTTGCCCATCACCTTTCTGAGCTTATCTGCCTCGCCCATTGTATATCCCGCAAGCGACCTTGCAATTTGCATCACCTGTTCCTGATAAACCATAATGCCGTATGTTTCGTCCAAAATGGGGGCAAGCGCGGGATGAAGATAGGTGATTTCTTCTTCGCCATGCTTGCGTTTGATGTATGTCGGAATATTATCCATCGGACCGGGACGATAGAGCGAAACAATGGCGATGAGGTCTTCAAAACGGTCGGGTTTGATTTGTTTGTGAACGTTTTGCATACCGCTCGATTCAAATTGAAAAACCGCGCAGGTATCGCCCCTTTGCATCATCTCATAAGTTTGTTTGTCGTCCAAAGGCAAAGTGTCAACATCCAAATCAATATTCTGCGTTTTCTTAACCCAATCAACGGCTTTTTTGATGACCGTCAAGGTTTTAAGCCCCAAAAAGTCAAACTTAATCAGCCCTGTTTCTTCAACGTATTTCATATCATATTGCGTAACGGGCATTTCAGCCCTTGCATCTTTGAAAAGCGGCACAAGCTCGTCTAAAGGTCTGTCGCCGATAACAACGCCGGCCGCATGAACGCCAGATTGCCGATACAAACCCTCAAGCTTCATACCAATGTCAAAAAGCTTGTTAATCTGCGGGTCGGATATGCGCATTTGCTCAAGTTCGGGCACCATTTCAAGCGATTTTGAAAGCGATATATATTTTCCCTGCACCGGTGGCGGAATCATCTTGGAAAGCTTGTCGGCCTGCGCATAGGGCATTTGCATCACGCGTGCAACGTCGCGGATAACATTTTTTGCTTGCAGTTTGCCGTATGTAATAATTTGCGCAACGTGGTCAAAACCATATTTTTTTTGCACATATTCAATGGTTTTGGCGCGGTTTTCCTGACAAAAGTCAACATCAAAATCAGGCATATTCACGCGATCCGGATTTAAGAAACGTTCAAACAAAAGCTCTAATTTAATGGGATCAAGTTCGGTGATTTTCAAGGCCCACGCCACAATTGAGCCTGCGCCGCTTCCTCGCCCCGGACCAACCGGCACGCCGTTGTTTTTTGACCACCTGATAAAGTCCGACACAATCAAAAAATAGCCCGAAAAACCCATGCGCTTAATCACGCCGAGCTCATATTCCAATCGCTCAAAATATTTTTTTTCAATTTCTTTTTTTTCGGCCTTTTTCATCCCTTTGGTGTAAACCTGCTTTTCAAGGCGCTCTTCAAGCCCCGTTCGTGCTTGCTCGGTGATGTATTCATCTTGGCTCATAGAATTCGGACATTCAAAAGCAGGCAGCAAAGGATCAACCTTTTCGGACAAATAGTTACAGCGCTTGGCAATGTTCACCGTGTTTTCAAGCGCTTCGGGAATATCTTTGAAAAGCTCTGCTATTTCGGCTTCGGTTTTAAGGCGATTGTTTAAGGAAAACTTTTTTCTGTTTTCGTTTGCAATCACTTCGCCTTGCGCAATACACACAAGCGCATCGTGCGCCTCATACATATCAGTGTCCAAGAAAAACGCCTCGTTTGTGGCCACAAGAGGAATGTTGTGTTTATAAGCCAAATCAATAAACACCTGTTCCGTCTGTCGTTCTTCGTTTAAGCCTATTCTCGAAAGTTCAAGATAAAAACGGTCGGCAAAAATTTGTTTAAGTTCTGCAAGCGCTTGCTCGGCCTCGGGCAGCCGATTTTCCAAAATAAGCCTGCCGACAACGCCCTGCCACCCGCCGCTTAAAGCAATCAGGCCCTCGTTAAACTCTTCCAAATCGCTTATTTTAAGCTGCGGCTCGTCGCCCGCAAGCGTGTTGTCCAGATAAAAGCGCTTCATCAATTTCATAATGTTTTGATAACCCGTTTTGTTTTGAACAAATAAAATGATTTTATCGCCGTCAAGCGTTTTCCCTTTAGACCTTAAAATGTCATCGGAATCTTTGTTGCGCAAAACAAACTGGCAACCCAAAATGGGCTTAATTCCCTCACCTGAGGCAAGAGTAGAAAAAGCCTTCACGCCAAACATATTGCCGGTGTCCGCAATGCCGACGGCGGGCATATTTAAAGATTTAAGCTTTTCCATTAAAGATGAAAGCTTAATTGCCCCTTCAGAAAGCGAATAAGCCGTGTGCACGCGAAGATGTATAAACTTTGGTTCAATCATACGAAAAATTATAACGCCTCAAAAATGATTCTCAAGTGCTATTTCAAAATGATGCAAAAAAATCTGAATATCATTGTCATTGCGAGTTTTCTTCCTGTCATACTAGGCCCTGTGCCTAGCATCTCTTTCTTTACTGTCATCCTAGGCCTTGTGCCGAGTATGATGTTTTCCCCAAACCGTCACCCCTTTTTTGCCGGCAGGCAAAAATCAAGGGGCCTTCGAATTAAAATAAAGAAGAAGCGTATGTGCACCAAAGGTGCGACGCTTCTTCACATACGTTTCTTCTTTATTCTTTTACTTCCTGAATAAATCAGCATGCGTTCCGGTGGCCGCCGCCAAAACAACCGTATGGTCAATTTGTTTATAAACAAGCACCCAATCGGGTTCAATATGCAAATCTCTATATCCTCGCCAATTATTGTGCAACGGATGGTCATAATACTGTTCCGGTATGGGTTCGCCTGTTTCCAATATTTTGAGCACAGTGTGCAATTTATTCATATCATAACCGCGTTTTCTGCATAATTTATAATCTTTCTTAAAGCGCGTCGAAAACTCCACCGTGCGCATTTAATCCTCCGTTTCCATTGCCTTAATAAAACCATCAACACTCTCATAACGCTTTAAGCGTCCGGCCTTAAAATCTTCTTCTGCCTGAATGAGATCACGTTTTAAGGTTTCATTCGGCTCATCATAGACTTTCAACTCAAACGGTATGCTTCGTGTGTTTCTGATTTGCGCAAAAAACAATCGAACCGCATCCGAAGTTGTGAGCCCCAAACGCATTAACACAGCCTCCACATCTGCCTTTAAATTTTCATCAATTCGAATATTTAAATTAACCATTTTACACCTCTTTTTTGTTTAACTGTAATGACAATATAAAGCATATTAAAAACTTTGTCAACACAAATATAACACAACAACAAAAATTTTCAATATCACCTTTCGTTGTTTTGATGCATCTGCAAAAACCAAAACCCGTCATGGCTCGCTGAGGCGGAAAGCAAAAGCGTCCGGCCATCTACGAATTTGCGTAAAAAACGAAGACAAAACAAGGCTGAGATTTTATCCCCTCTTATCCCCTTGCTTGCAAGGGGAAGAGCAACAACGAAGATGCTTTGGCAATCAGACTGGCGCTGATTGCAGCATGACGGTTTGTTGTTAAATGAGGGCTCTTGAGCATTGTAACGAAAGATATATAACTTCTTTTTAATTGACTTTAAGGAAAAATTAAGATATAATGGGCACCATATAAGGACGATTGTATATTTTTTTAGATGAGGACTTGACAATGCGTAAATTTCTTGGTTTTGCATTTCTTTTAGGTTCATTTTTTGCTTATGATACCGCGTTTTCTGCTACCGGCCTAACGTCGATTGATTATGACTATGGCTCATTAACAACAAATCCTAATATGAGTTTTTCTGACGCAACGTCCTCGGATTATGATTTTTGGCTTCCTGTTGGCGGCGTTAAGAGATATTATAAATACGTCCACACGCCTGATCCCAGCTTTACAACATCTGGACATAAAGACGTAACAACTGCTGACACCTACTCTAGCGCTGGCATTTCGGCTGAGCATTACATAACAGGCGCTTCTGCATCACAGGGTGGCGCTATTAAGGTTACGACAGGGAATTCATATAGAGCACCTGTGCCGGCGACGCTAGGAGATTTTGTCGAAAATACAGCAACTTCAGATGGTGGCGGCATATATTACTACCTCACCAGTTTTTATTGGAGCACTAACCAATCGTATTATTATCCTGAGTTAGGCTTTAATAATGCAAACTTTGTAAACAACTCGGCAACTTACACTGGTGGCGGTATGTATATCAAGGTGTCTGGAACCACAAAATATTGTGGTAAGTATACTTGCTCTGATCATATACAATTCTACGGTGGCACTACTAAAGTGATACAGTTTTATGGCAACACTGCGCAGAATGGTGGTGGTATGTATATAACGGGAAAAAATATAGGCTATCAAAGCGAGATGGTTGCTGATTTTATTGCCAATAGTGCTACCAAAGATGGCGGCGCGCTGTGTTATGGTGCGAACACGGCCGTAACTAGCTTCTCCGAATGGGGATGGGTAGGACCGCACATATATGGTAGTTTTATCGGAAATTCAGCAGGAACCAGGGGTGGCGCGATTTTTGTACAAAGTGGCAGCAAGATAGAGTATATTGAAGGTAACTTTATCGGCAACACAGCTACGCAACATGGTGGAGCGATTTATAACAGCGGGACGATTGACAGTATTGTCGGAGATTTTGTGGGCAACACTGGCCGCTGGGGTGGAGCGATTTACAATGACAATGGCAATTATGGAGCACAGGCAACTATTGGTAGTATTGTGGGAAATTTCATTGAAAATGAAGGCGATTCAGCTATTTACGTGGGATACAACTCAACCATCAACAGCATCAGAGGTAATTTTGAGAACAATGCTGTTACAACTTCTGTTATCCTGTTTGATGACAATGCAGATGTTAATATAGGTTCTATTACAGGCAACTTTATAAATAATACGGGTTATGCTTTGAACCCGTCGGGATATAGCCAGCGCGTAGGTTTGCTTGCAGATACGCAGAGTATGGAGTTTTACAACAATGCTTACCAAGGAGCTTATATTGACATTAACCTTGGCGACTATGCCACAGTGAACATGAATGCGGCAAGCGGAAACTCTATCAGTTTCGGGGGTTCAATCATAGGCGAGAGTATGTCAAGCATCAACCTCAACAACGATTCGAGTGCTGACAACAGGGGTGGACAGTATATCTTCAACAACACCGTTTCAGGCAATAGATTTAACCTCTACAACTTTGGGCAGTTTTGTTAACCTTTTCAGGTTCGGTTGATTTGAGATGAGCCTTATTTT
>JAFSUB010000003.1 GCA_017445475.1 Alphaproteobacteria bacterium | reverse complement strand
TTTTTCGCGCGTCCATCAAAGCAATATGTCAAAACTTGTTGACGGCAAACCGTTAAAACGTGAAGACGGAAAAGTTCTCAAAGGCCCAAATTACAAAAAACCGGATTTCTCCGACCTTTCATAACATAAAAAAAAGTATCACCACAAATGGTGCTCCGGAAAAGACTTGAACTTTCACTGGGAACCCCCAACATGCACCTGAAGCATGCGCGTCTACCAATTCCGCCACCGGAGCGTTATTTATGAATTAAAAACTTTTTCCCCAAATGTCAAGTACTTTTTAAATGTCATCCTCCCTTACTGTCATCCTCAAAACCGTCACTCCTTGTATAAAGAAAAAGTAATTATTGCGAAAGAAGCGATAATAACACATCATAGGGGATGCATCCCCTATGATGTGGGCGGCGAGTACTATTGTCACCCAGAACCCCAGAGTTCATGTCGGAGCACGTGCCGCCGCCCTCCTGTTGTTAATTTCAAATAGTTGAGAGTGCCTTTAGAGCACCGATACAAGAACGGAGGACAATATGAACTGTATCACAATTGGTGTTGATATGTCAAAAGATAAATTCAACACATTCATTCATGAAACACAACAATCCGGTCAATACCCCAATGATGATAGGGGCTTTGCCTCATTTCTAAGGGATGTTAAAAAACTTAAAACGCTTAAAATTGAGCGTATTATTGTTGAACACACAGGTGGTTATCAACGACCCTTTGTGAAATACATACAATCCAAAAAAATCAATATTTGCGTTGTTAATCCCCGTCAGGTTTATCACTATATTCAAAGCTTCAAAGATAGTGCTAAAACCGACGAAATAGATGCTAAATGGCTTGCTCGTTTCGGTGTTGATAAAAAGCCCGAACCTACATTTACCTTATCTCTCGTTGAAGAAAAAATCAGGGAACTCAACAAACTTTATAACGAGTTTATAAGTGTTCAAACTCTATGCAAACAATGGCTTGATAAAAAGCCTTGTGCACAGAGCATCGAACACATCAAACAATTGCAGGCTTTCTTAAAAGAACAAATCAAGCAAATCTTAAAAGAACTTCAAGATGCTATTAATTCAAACCCTGCAATAAAAGCTAAGTCTGAGCTCTTACAACAAACTCGCGGCATCGGAAATGTCACCATTTCCACTATCATCAGCGAATTACCCGAACTTGGTCATTTATCTAAAAGGCAAATTGTTGCTCTCGTCGGTCTTGCCCCTATGATTAAACAAAGCGGCAAATTCAAATCTAATGGTTCTATCCGCGGCGGACGTAAAAATGTCAGAAATGCTTTATATATGGCTGCTGTTTCCGCTATTCGTTATAATCATGTCATTCATGCTTACTACTCTCGTCTGCGTTTATCCGGCAAGCCATTTAAGAAAATTATTGTTGCCTGTATGCGCAAGCTGCTCATTCACCTTAATGTGGAGGTCTCAAAATTTTTTGCTCTTTCCTAAATTTTTTTATTGACTTTCTTTATAGTTGCTCCACGGTGTTGGATCAGGATAATATTTTTTCATTTCGCCGGTGCCTGAAAAGGTAAGTGTCGCGTTGGTCTGATTTAAAGCGTCTTCAGTGTTTGGATAAGTCAGGCGTGCCGCACATTTTTGCCCGCAAGAAAAACAAGTACCGTTTTCTGTTTCCTCGGTCGAACAAGCTATATATTGAGAAGCTGTGACAGTGTTGGCTGCAAATAATGTCATTAAAATAAAAGTTAGTTTTTTCATAAATTTTCTCCTGAATTAGTATTAAACAAAAAAACCATTCTGAATAACTCAAAATGGAGGAGCCGTAAAAACTGTCATCGCACAGTTTGCCTTATTCGCCACATGAAATGCGCTTATTTCGACAACTCCTCATCAAGGAGTGTATACGATGAATGTGTTTTACGAACACCGTAACCATTTCAGTTACATCAATGATTATCACATAAACAATCAAAAAAGTCAAACAAAAAATCTGAATTTTGGTGATTAAAATATTTTGGCTGATTTTTTTTCAAGCATAAACGTGACCGGGCCATCGTTTAAAAGCTCGACTTTCATATCCGCACCGAAAATACCGTTTTGAACTTCGATGCCTAAATTTTTTACTTGATTTGAAAAATATAGATAAAGTCGATTTGCCTCATCGGGTAGGGCAGCTTTGTCAAATCCCGGGCGATTGCCGCGTGACGTATCGCCGCAAAGCGTAAATTGGGAAACAATAAGCATTTGCCCTTTGATATCCAAAATCGATTTGTTCATTTTATCGTCTTCGTCTTTGAAAATGCGCAAATTAACAATCTTTTTTGCTAAAAAATCAGCCTCAGCCGAGGTGTCGTCTTTTTCAACACCTAAAAACACGAGTAAGCCATCATTGATTTGTCCGACAATTTGATTATCCACTTTAACGCTTGCTTTTGTTACCCTCTGAAGAAGTGCTTTCATTTTTTATTTAACCTTAAAAGAAAATGTATGAAAATATAACGGCAGCCGTCAAGCCGGAAAAATCTGCCAATAACGCACAAGGAACGGCGGCGCCGGTTTTGGTGACTTTAATGGCGCCGAAATAAACGGCCAAGACATAAAATGTTGTTTCGGTCGAGCCTTGCATCACCGAGGCAACGAATCCCTCAAAGCTGTCTGCGCCGTATGTTTTCATCGTTTCAATCATCATGGCGCGTGCACCGCTGCCGGACAAAGGTTTCATCAATGCGGTCGGAAGGGCGGGGACAAATGTGGTATCCAACCCCATTTTTTCAAACAAAATCGAAACGCCTGAAATGAAAA
>JAFSUB010000002.1 GCA_017445475.1 Alphaproteobacteria bacterium | reverse complement strand
TTGATACTTAACGTATAAATAATTTGCATAACGCATTTTCAGCTTTTTTGATAGAGGATAGATGAACCGGTGATTATAGCAAAGGTGTCCCACCCGATCCCATTCCGAACTCGAATGTGAAACCCTTTAGCGCCTATGGTACTTTGTCTTAAGACACGGGAGAGTCGGTCGTCGCCGGTTCTTCTATCTTCTATCTCCCTTTTTACATCCTTTTATTTACCCCTTGTGCCTTCAAGAATCATAAGGGGTTTTGTTTTTTTTGAAAAAGAGAAAATCCTTATGATAAGCCATAGGATGACCTCTAATTACGCACGGCGCCTCCATTTTTATTGTCATCCTTTGCACGGTGCTTTGCGTTCCTCTTTATTGTCATCCCTTGCGCTGTGCGGCGCATCAGCGCATCAAGGGATCTCATCTTCAGCGCCGCGACTGTGTCGCACAAGCGCCGCTTCTTTATTATCATAATCCGAAGATGGCCTGACCACGCGATTTCCAATCGCTCTGGGCATGACGGTTTTTGTTCTGTCACCCTCTCCCAACCTCCCCCTCAAGGGGGAGGATCGGAGGGGGTCGGAATAAGTGCGCGGCGGGCAGTATGATGGTTTGTATTTATTTGAAATGACGATGTTTTTTAGCTGTTAGACTGGTCAATTTAAACCACCGTTTAAATTGACCACCTTTGAAAAAAAAGTGAAAATTTTAAGTTGTTGAAATTTCAAAGAAAAAAATTTTTAATTTTTTCAAAAAAACTGGTTGATTTAAACAGTGGTTTATGTTACACTTAGACAAAATGACAACTTTTTAGAAAGGACTGACAATGCAAAAATCGCTTCAGAAAGATATTTTGTGCAAAACGATTCTTGTTGGTTTACCTGCAGTTGGAAAATCGACATTGACAGACGAGCTTTCTCGTTTGGCGGAAAATGAAACGGGCGAAAAAATTGAAACCGTTTCATCCGACTTAAAGTTTCGCGCCGTGCGAAAAGACAAAAATCATCCGGTTACGCAAAAATTTATGGAAGATTATAATATTCCGGATTCTGATTTTCCGCTTTTGATTAAAACAAATGATTTTATCAAAAAATATGGCGAGCCGACATTTCGCGATTTAGAATCGGCCGTTATTTTGGATATGCTCAAAAATGGTGAATTTGAAGGGAAAATTCCAAATCTCGGCGGCAAAGCGATGTTGCATGAAAAAACAGCCGAAGCTTTCAAACAAAGAGGTTATCAGGTTGTTTACTTAAAAGCTGATTTGAAAACCATTGCAAGCCATATCACCAAAGATTTTGAGGCTATGCTTGACGGTGCGACCATTACGCGTTCTCCGACAAACGGCCCGATTGCCGAGCACTTAAAAGAGGTTTCGCCCGAGTATGCCGAAATTTCTCCCAATCAGTTTATGCAAGAGCGTATTGCAAATATGCGCAAAGCCTTAAAATCGCCCAATGCGGCGAAAGTTCTGCGCCAAGCCTCGGCAAAAAGAAACAAAGAAAGAGAAGATTATTTAAATCGCATTAAAGAGCGTGACCGCAAAGCTTTGGAAGTCATTACAAAACGCCACATCGACGGCGACCCCTTGTATCAAAAAGTGGCGGATAAATCCGTCTTTTTATCGGGCGAGATGAAAGATGATATTAAAGCTTTGTGCAAAGCCATCGGTATTGAAAATTTATCGGAAAAAGCCAAAGAAAACGATATTTACACAAACTCGATTCGCTCGATTATTTCGGGTATTGATGAGGTTGTGCCTTATACATACGATGATGAGCACTATAATTTTAAAGAGTATTTTGACCCGATTATGGCGCAAGTCTTAAACGAAGCACCGTCGTCAGACAAGCCAAAACTTGTTCATATGCTTGGCATTCCGGGCGCGGGGAAATCGACATTTTATCAAAAGCACAAAGATGAATATAAAGATTATGTTCTCATCGGTTTTGATTTGATTATGGAAAAAGTGCCGCAATATCACGAAGACAGAGAAAAACTTGGCAAGATGGAAGCTTTCAAAAAGTGGGAATTACCGGCACGAATTGCAGGATATGAATTGCTTCGCCGCGCCATTGAGCAAAAAAAGAACATTTATTTTGACCACGGCGGAACGCCGATTTGCCATCGCGAACTTTTGGGTAACCTTAAAAAGATGGGCTATGAGACAACAATGTTTTATGTTGATTGCGACCCGCAAACAGCCATTGAGCGCGTTGCAAACAGAGAACGTCCGTTTCCGGCCGAACGCATGCCTGAACGTGTAGCACAGGTTGAAGAACAGGTAAAAGTTATGCCGGATATCGTTGACCATTTTATCAAGATTGATAACAACAGCAGATAAAATGCCGATTTGGCGTGTTTAAGAAGTTTAAAAAGTTATTATGGATGGATTTTGTTGATTATATGGCAAAGTGCCTCGGTGCTTCATAATAACTTGTTTTTTTTAGTGAAATTTATTTTAAGTTTAACAATATAAAAATTTTTTATTATGAGCTGGTTAATAATCGCCCTCGTCATTCTTGGGCTTGGTCTTCTGGCTGCAATTATCGATCTCTGTCCTTTTGAGATCTTGGTTTGCCTTCCTTTCCTCGCATTGGAAGGGATTATCTATGGTCTTACCAAATTACCCGCTTGGGTGCTTTCGTGGACAAGTGTTGGAATGGTGGTGAAGGTGGCTTTTATGGCGATGCCATACCTGCTGGTGCTTGGAATCCTCTTAGTGATTCTTGGTGACAGCATTAATGATGATCTTATAATGATCATCGGAATCGTTTTCTGTGGTCTTGGGCTTATTGCCGGTATTGTTGCTGGCGCGTACGCGTGGATTCCTTCCACGGGGTGGCGAATTGCAACAATCAGTCTGGTTCCTCTCGTGATTGCATTTATATGTGTTTGCGCAGGTGAAATGGACGGTGGCGGTTCGTCAAGCAACAGCGGGACGTATGACAGAACATCTTCGGCTGAGTGGGGCGGAGGAGACTGCTAGGTACTTTGAAAAAAATCCATCGGCTTAAAAACCGATGGATTTTTTTGTTGCCTCACGTCAAAATTTCAATAAAATATCAAAAAAAGGAAAAGTGATGACAAGAATATATCTGATACGCCACGGTGAAACGTTTTTTAACAAAGAGCATAAAATTGCCGGCCAGATTGAAACGGATTTGACCGAGCTCGGTAAAAAGCAAGCACTTGATTGTGCGCTCAACTTAAAAAATCAAAACATCAAATTTGATGCGATTTTATGCTCGACCTTAAAGCGTGCCAAAGATACGGCGGAAATTATTGCAAGCGTTATTGAAGCGCCCGTTTTTTATGACGATAACCTTAAAGAATTTTCAAACGGTGTTTATGAGGGTGTTCAGGTTGAAGATTTGCAAAAAATGGTTTTTAACCCGCCGTATCAAACGGGCGGATTTGAATTTTCAAGCGGAGCTGATTTGTATGCGGCGTATTCTTCTTTTGATGCAAAATATGACGGTCTGTCTTATCCGAAAGGTGAAAGCAAAAAGGCAGCGTGCAATCGGTTTATGAATGCCATTGAGCGCTATTTAGACGCGCATCCGAATACGCAAAATCTCGGTGTTGTGGCGCATGGGGCAGTGATACGTTTTATGCTCTTAAAAATCTGCCCCGAAACATTAAAAGAAAAAATTAAAAATGCCGAAGCGCGCGTGGTTTATTATGGCAAATATAGAGGCTTTTATGCTTGAAAACAAAAAGATTTAGCAGGTTGGGTTTAGAGGGCTGCTTGGTGTAAAAAATTTATATATTCGATGCATTTTTTTCTTGCAATTTGAAATTCGGTGTGTTATAAGGCGCGCACAACGTTTGTTTAGGGCCTTGAACAAGCCCTAGTGATGTTTAATATAGAATATAGGGCAAACGGCGTTTATACAAGGTTTGCTTGAAGTTTTAACAATTTTAAATGGCTGGGCGCCGTTATAGGGGCTTATGCCGTTTAGTTATAGGGAAAAAGAATATGGAAACCCAAAATATAAGAATTCGCCTCAAGGCTTTTGATCATCGTTTGCTTGATCTTTCAACAACAGAGATTGTGCACACGGCCAAAAGAACAGGGGCAAACGTCAGAGGGCCAATCCCTTTGCCGACCAGAATCGAAAAGTTTACGGTGAATCGTTCGCCGCACGTTGATAAAAAGTCGCGCGAGCAGTTTGAAATCCGCACACACAAAAGACTTCTGGATATTGTTGATCCGACACCGCAGACGGTTGATGCTTTAATGAAGCTTGATTTGGCTGCCGGCGTGAATGTTGAGATTAAGTTGTAATAAAATTAATGTTGGCGGTTTGGAATATGAGCTGTCAACCAATTAGAAAAGGAAAAAATAATAATGCGCACAGGATTGATCGCAAAAAAATTGGGGATGTCCCGCATTTTCGAAGCAGATGGCACGCATATTCCGGTTACGGTTTTGAGTGTGGATGGTTTGAAGGTTGTGGCGGTTAGAACAAACGAGAAAAACGGCTATATGGCTGTGCAGCTCGGAACAGGCGCCGTTAAGGCGAAAAATGTTACAAAGCCGCTTAAAGGACATTTTGCCAAAGCAAATGTGGAACCGAAGAAGAAATTATGCGAGTTCAGAGTAAGTGATGATTGCATGCTTTCTGTCGGTCAGGAATTGTCAGTCAATCACTTTGTCGCCGGACAATATGTTGATGTTTGCGGCACCTCAATCGGTAAGGGCTTTGCTGGTGTTATGAAACGCCACAACTTTGCCGGTTTGGAAGCTTCGCACGGTGTGTCCATTTCGCACCGCTCGCATGGTTCAACAGGTCAAAGACAAGATCCGGGAAAAGTGTTTAAGGGCAAAAAGATGGCAGGACATATGGGAGCCGAGCGTGTAACCGTTCAAAACCTTAAGGTTGTTGCCATTGATGCCGATAAGGGCTTGATTATGGTTAAAGGTGCAGTTCCGGGAAGTGAAAATTCTTGGGTGAGAATAACAGATGCCGTTAAAAAGGCGGCAAATGTTGAACTGCCGTTTCCTGCCGGTTTGAAGTCAGTTCCCGAAGAAAAAGCAGCTAAAGCCGAAGAAACGGCTGAGAATGCTTCAAATTAAGGATTGAAAAATATGAAACAGGATATTTTAGATTTAAATAATAAAAATGTCGGCACAATCGAACTTGACGATTCCATTTTCGGACTTGAGGTTCGCGCAGACATTTTGCATCGTGTTGTGGTGTGGCAACTGGCGCGTCGCCAAGCAGGCACGCACTTGACCAAAGGTCGTTCCGATGTGGCCTTAACGCCTGCCAAGCCTTTTAAGCAAAAAGGCAGCGGTAATGCGCGTCAGGGCTCACGTAAGGGCACGCAATTCAGAAAAGGCGGTGTCGTTTTCGGTCCGGTGGTTCGCTCATACGAACACGATTTAACCAAGAAGTTTAGAAAACTTGGTTTGAAAACAGCTCTTTCGGCAAAAGCCAAAGAGGGCAACCTTATCGTTATTGACGAGGCAAAATTAAGCGAGGCCAAAACAAAAGATTTGCAGAGCAAATTGAATGTGATGGGATTGAAAAATTGTTTGTTTATTGACGGTAAGGCAGTTGATGTGAATTTTGCATTGGCCAGCCGCAACATTAACGGTGTGGACATTTTGCCCACAATCGGCGCCAATGTTTATGACATCTTAAGAAAAGAGAAGCTTGTCTTAACAAAAGAAGCAGTTGCTTGCTTGAAAGAGAGATTGACATGGTAAAGAAAGAAAAACAGGCAAACAAGGTGTCTGCTTTTATGTATGACACGCTTACTCGTCCGGTAATTACCGAAAAGTCGATGATGTCTTCGGAAAATGGTAAAGTAACGTTTATCGTTCCGCTTTCATCTACAAAAGACGATGTTAAAGCGGCGGTTGAAGCCATCTTTAACGTGAAGGTTATGAAGGTAAATACCATTCGTCAGTTCGGCAAAACAAAGTTTTTCAGAGGTAGAAAGGGCCAGCGCTCTGACTTTAAGAAGGCTTTGGTTACACTTGCCGAGGGTCAAAATATTGATGTTACAACAGGAATTTAATTATGACTTTGAAAACATTTAAGCCCACATCTCCAGGTCTTCGTCAACTGATTATTGTTGACAGAAGCGAGCTCTATAAGGGAGCGCCTGAGAAAAGTTTAACGGTCGGTTTGAGAAAAACCGGTGGTCGTGATAATTTCGGGCATATCACAAGTCGGAGAATCGGCGGCGGACACAAGCGCAAGCTGAGAATTATCGACTTCAAACGTAATAAATTCGATTGTGAAGCCACAGTCGAGAGATTGGAATATGATCCGAACCGCACGTCTTTCATTGCTTTGATTAAGTATGAAGACGGGCAGCTCGCTTATATTCTGGCACCGCAAAGGCTTAAAGCAGGCGACAAGGTTATTGCATCGGCAAAAGCTGATGTTAAACCCGGTAATGCCATGCCTTTGAAGAGTATGCCGGTCGGTACCATTGTTCATAACGTTGAGCTTAAGGCAGGCAAGGGCGGACAGCTTGTTCGTTCGGCCGGTTGCTACGCGCAACTAATTGGTAAAGATGCCGGCTATGCGCAACTTAAGTTAAGTTCCGGCGAACTTCGAATTGTTCGTGAGGAATGCTTGGCAACGGTTGGTGCGGTTTCAAATCCGGACAATCAAAACAAATCCTTGGGTAAGGCCGGTCGTTCGCGCTGGTTGGGCATTCGTCCCGTTACCCGTGGTGTGGCGATGAACCCGGTTGATCACCCGCATGGCGGCGGTGAGGGCAGAACCTCAGGCGGTCGTCATCCGGTAACCCCGTGGGGCAAGCCGACCAAAGGTGCCAAAACTCGTTCTAACAAGAAGACAGATCGCTTTATTATGAGATCTCGTCATGATAACAAGAAATAAGGAGAAAGCTAAATGACACGTTCTGTATGGAAAGGACCTTTTGTTGACGGCTATCTTCTTAAGAAGGCTGATGCAGCAAGAAATTCGGGCCGTAATGAAGTGATTAAAATTTGGTCGCGCCGTTCGACAATGTTGCCGCAATTTGTGGGATTAACGTTCGGTGTGCACAATGGCCATAAATTTATCCCCGTTTTGGTAACGGAAGATATGGTTGGCCACAAATTTGGCGAATTTGCGCCGACAAGAACATTCTACGGTCATGCCGCAGATAAAACAGCAAAGAAAGGTAAGTAAAAATGGCTGATGTGAAAAATGAAAAAAGAGTTGAGGCGGGCAAAGCTGTTGCAACCTGTCGCTCAATCAGAACAAGCCCGAGAAAACTGAACTTGGTTGCTGAACTTATCCGTGGTTTAAGCGTGGAAAAAGCTGTTGCGGAGCTCACCTTCTCAAAAAGAAGAGTTGCCAACACAGCGTTGCAGTTGCTTAAATCAGCAATTGCAAACGCAGAAAACAACCACAACCTGAACATTGATAAGCTTTTTGTAAGCGAAGCTTATGTCGGTAAGGGTTTAGTTATGAAACGTATGCACGCACGCGGCAGAGGAAGAGGAGCAAGGGTTTTGAAACCTTTTTCTTCGCTGACCGTTGTCGTCAAAGAGCGTGTGGAGTAAGTTAAATGGGACAGAAAGTAAATCCTACAAGTCTTCGTTTGGGTGTGAACCGCACATGGGACTCACGTTGGTATGCTGATGAAAAGTTTACTGACTATCTCCACGAAGATTTAAAAATTAAAGAATTTTTGAAAGAAAAACTGGCACAAGCCGGCGTGAGCAGGATTGTGATTGAACGTCCCGCCAAAAAGGCGAGAGTTACGATTCATTCCGCAAGGCCCGGTATTGTTATCGGAAAGAAAGGTCAGGATATTGAAGTTTTAAGAAAAGAAATTCAAAAACTGACAAGTTCCGAAGTTCAGTTAAATATTTTGGAAGTCAGAAAGCCGGAGTTGGATGCACAATTGGTGGCTGATTCTGTGGCACAGCAGTTGGAGCGTCGCGTTGCTTTCAGAAGAGCAATGAAACGCGTGATGCAATCGGCACTCAGATTGGGCGCGGAAGGCATTAAGGTTAGCTGCAGCGGTCGTTTGGGCGGCGCAGAAATTGCGCGCACGGAACATTATCGCGAGGGACGCGTTCCTTTGCACACGCTGCGTGCCGACATTGATTATGCGACTTCAACGGCTCATACAACCTATGGCGCTTGCGGCATTAAAGTTTGGATTTATAAGGGCGAAATTATGGCTCATGATCCGATGGCGCAAGACAAGAAGCTTAATGATCAGAAGCAATAGTGAGGGAATTGTGAAATGTTAAGTCCAAAACGTATAAAGTTCCGTAAACAGCATAAGGGTCGTATTCACGGCTTGGCCAAAGGCGGATATGAGTTAAATTTGGGTGATTACGGTTTGAAGGCTTTAACGCCGGAGCGCATTACCGCGCGCCAAATTGAGGCGGCGCGTCGTGCCATCACGCGTGAAATGAAAAGAGCCGGAAAATTGTGGATTCGAATTTTCCCTGATGTTCCTGTGTCAGATAAACCTGCCGAGGTTCGTATGGGTAAAGGTAAGGGTGCTGTCGAATTTTGGGTGGCACGCGTTAAACCCGGACGTATTATGTTTGAGGCCGGCGGTATTGATGAAGATACTGCACGCCGCGCATTTGCGCTTGGTGCCGCAAAGTTGCCCGTTAAGAGCAAATTTGTGAAACGCTTGAATTGCCAAAAAGGAGAAGCATAATGGTTAAAACAAAAGATTTACGTGCGATGAGTGTTGATGAATTGGAAGAGAAACTGCTTCAAAACAAAAAAGAACAGTTTAACTTGCGTATTCAACAATCAACAGGACAACTCACAAACACCGCGCAGGTTCGCAAGGTGCGCCGTGAGATTGCACAAATCAACACGCTCATAACAGAGCGCAAGAAGAATAGTTAGGAGAAAAAGATATGCCTAAAAGAATTCTTCAAGGTGTTGTTGTTTCAGACAAGCAGGATAAAACCGTCGTGGTCAGTGTAGAGCGTCAGGTGATGCATCCTGTTTACAAAAAGTTCGTGAAGAAAAGCAAGAAATATGCGGCTCACGATGAAAATAATCAGTTCAAGGTCGGCGATGTGGTTTCGATTGTTGAATCGAAGCCCTATTCAAAGACCAAAACGTGGACTGTGTTGGTTGATAACGCCTAAGAGAAAAGGAATATTAAGATGATACAAATGCAAACCAACCTTGATGTCGCCGACAATTCCGGCGCGCGTCAGGTGCAGTGCATAAAAGTTCTTGGCGGGTCCAAGAGAATGCATGCAACAATAGGTGATGTTATTGTCGTTTCCGTCAAAGACGCGTTGCCGAAAGGCCGCGTGAAAAAAGGCGATGTGTGCAAAGCTGTGATTGTCAGAACAGCAAGCGACATCAGACGTAAAGACGGCAGCGTCATCCGTTTTGACAGCAATGCGGCAGTTTTAATCAACAAAGACGGCGAGCCTGTCGGCACGCGTATCTTTGGCCCTGTTACGAGGGAGCTGCGCGCAAAGAAATTTATGAAAATCATTTCATTAGCACCGGAGGTATTGTAATGCCGAAAATGAAGATAAAAAAAGGTGATCAGGTCATTATTTTGACAGGCGATGACAAAGGAAAAACAGGCGAAGTTTTAAAAGCAATGCCCAAACTTTCAAAAGTTATCGTTTCGGGTGTGAATTTGGTTAAAAGACACACAAAGCCGAGCCAAACATCGGCCGGCGGAATCATCACCAAAGAAGCAGCTATCCACGTTTCTAATGTTGCGATTGTTTCTCAAGGCAAACCTTCAAAGGTTGGCTATAAAGAGCAAAAAGGCACAAAAGTTCGTGTGGCACGTAAAACCGGTGAAGTAATCGATAAATAGGAGAAAATTTTATGGCAAATTTTGAAACATTATATAAAGACGTCATAAAGAAATCTCTTGTGGAAAAATTCGGTTACAAGAACCCACATGAGATTCCGAAGCTGACGAAAATAGTTTTGAATATGGGTGTCGGCGCTGCCGTTACCGATAAGAAAAAACTGAACAATGCGATGGACGAGCTTGCCTTGATTGCCGGTCAAAAGCCGGTGATGACGTCGGCACGCAAATCGATTGCAACGTTTAAGGTCAGAGAAGGTATGCCGATCGGCTGCAAAGTGACGTTAAGGTCTGAAAGAATGTATGAATTTTTGGAAAGACTGGTTAACATTGCTTTGCCGCGTATCAGAGATTTTCACGGGATAACAGGCAAAAACTTTGATGGCAAAGGCAACTTTGCGTTTGGCATTAAAGAACAGATTGTTTTCCCCGAAATCAACTACGAAAAAGTTGAAGACATCAGGGGTCTTGATGTCGTGATTTGCACAACAGCCAAGACAGATGAGGAAGCAAAATGGTTGCTGGCCTCGTTTAACTTACCAATTAAGAAATAAGGGGAAGGAAGATGTCAAAAACAAGTTCGGTATATAGAAACTTAAAAAGAGTAAAGATGTCCGAGAAGTATGCTAATCGGCGTCAGAAATTAAAAGAAGTTGTGATGAACAAAGAATTGGCTGCAGAAGAAAGGTTTCAGGCAACTTTGAAATTGGCCGCCATGCCGCGCAATTCCGCAAAAATCAGAATTCGGAATCGTTGCAAATTGACAGGCCGTTCGCGCAGTTATTATCGGAAATTCGGCTTAAGCCGCGTTGAACTCAGAGATTTGGCGAGCTTTGGCGAAATTCCCGGTTTGGTTAAATCAAGTTGGTAAGGAGGAACATACATGTCTATGACTGATCCTTTGGGCGATATGCTCACACGCATTAGAAACGCACAGAGAGCAAAGAAAAGTGATGTTATATCACCAGCTTCCAACCTGCGTGAAAATGTTTTGGAAGTTTTGAAAAAAGAGGGTTACATTGAAGGCTATCAAAAAGTTAATGTTAAACCCGGTATTGATGAACTTCACATTAAATTAAAGTACCATGAGGGTGCTTCGGTTATAACGGAAATTTACCGCGTTTCAACACCCGGTCGTCGCGTTTATTCAAGCGTGAAAGATTTGCCGAGAGTGTATAACGGTTTGGGCATTTCAATCATTTCAACGCCGCAAGGTGTGATGAGCGACAATGATGCCAGAAAAGCCAATGTCGGCGGTGAAATTTTGTGTCAGGTCTTTTAAGGGAGAAAGAAAATGTCTAGAGTTGGAAAATATCCTATTGTTCTCCCTGAAGGTGTGATGGTAAACATTAACAACGGCGTTGTAACCGTTAAAGGAAAATTAGGTGAACTCAGCTGTTCATACGACGCGTCGCACGTGTCGGCAAAATTGGAAGACGGCAAAGTTGTGGTTTCTCCGTTGTCGCAAACCTTATCGGCGCGCGCTTTGTGGGGAACAACAAGAGCCAACATCAACACGCTGGTTAAGGGCGTGAGTGAGGGCTACACCAAAAACTTGGAACTTATCGGCGTCGGTTATAAAGCCAGAATGGATGGAACAAAGCTTGTTTTGTCGCTCGGCTTTTCGCACGATGTTGATTTTCCGGCACCGCAGGGCATTAAAATTTCTTGCGAATCGCCGACACAAGTCAAAATTTTCGGTGTTGATAAACAGCTTGTCGGACAAGTTGCCGCGGAAATTCGTAAATACAGAAAACCCGAGCCTTATAAAGGCAAAGGCGTGAAATATGAAAACGAATATATCCGTCGTAAAGAAGGCAAGAAGAAATAGTTAAGGAAAAATTCAAATGAATACACCAAAAAAATTGTTTGAAAAAAGAAAGGAGCGTGTCAGAACAGCTTTGAAAAACGTTGCGAACGGCAAAATGAGATTGTCTGTTTTTCGCAGCGGGAAGCATATCTACGCTCAAATTATTGACGATGTTAAAGGCTCAACGGTGGCTTCGGCTTCAACGCTTGATAAAGAGGTTAGAGCTGAGCTTAAAAAGACATCAACAATTGAAGCGGCAAGCTTTATTGGTAAACTTGTTGCCGAACGTGCGGTTAAAACGGGCATAAGTGAAGTCGTTTTTGACAGAGGCGGCTACATTTATCATGGCCGGGTGAAAGCTTTGGCAGAAGCTGCGCGCGAAGCCGGATTGAAGTTCTAGGAGAAGTAAGATGTCTTTTGATCGTCAAAACAACAAAAAAGAAAAAACGGAAGAATTGGTTGAAAAACTGGTTCACGTTAATCGTGTTGCAAAAACAGTTAAAGGCGGACGCACAATGAGCTTTGCTGCCGTTGTGGTTGTGGGCGACGGAAAGGGTCGTGTCGGCTATGGTTCCGGCAAGGCAGCCGAAGTTCCCGAAGCCGTTGTTAAAGCAACAAACGAGGCAAAAAAGAATATGGTTCGCATTCCGCTTCGCGAAGGCAGAACGCTTCATCACGATGTGTCGGGACGCTTTGGCGCCGGCAAGGTGATTTTAAGAACAGCGCCTGCCGGTACCGGTGTGATTGCCGGCGGTCCGATGCGTGCTGTGTTTGAAGCTTTGGGTGTCCAAGACGTTGTTGCAAAATCACTCGGTTCGAACAATCCGTATAATTTGATTAAGGCAACAATGGTGGCATTAGAGGCTATCAATTCGCCGCGTATGGTTGCGGCAAAGCGCGGTAAAAAGGTTGGCGACATTGTCAGCCGTCGCGAATATGCAACCGGCGGTAAGATGGAAAAAGAGGAGGCTTAAGATATGGCTAAGAAAAAAATCAAAGTTACGCAAATCGCAAGCCCCATCGGCAAACCGAAAATTCAGCGTGAAACTTTAATCGGCCTTGGCTTGAACAAGCTCAATCGCACTCGTGAATTGGAGGATACGCCTTCAATTCGGGGAATGATTAAGAAGGTGAGCCACCTCGTCAAAGTCGAAGAGTAAACCTTATGAAAAGTGGCATCATACTTGTCATTTTTTCACTTGTGTAGCTTTTGCTTACATGGCGTTCAAAAATAACAGCGTAGCATGCCACTTTTGATTAAGGTTTTACGATGAGACTTTGTCTTATCCGAGAACAAAAAAGTTTAACGATGAGACTTTAGTTATGTAGAATTAAAAAAATTAGGTGAAAAAAATGAAACTTAATGAATTAAAAGATAATGAAGGTGCCAGAAAAGACCGTATTCGTGTCGGTCGCGGCATCTCGAGCGGCAAAGGCAAAACAGCCGGCCGTGGTCAGAAGGGCCAGAAATCGCGTTCGGGCGTTTCGATACATGGTTTTCAGGGCGGGCAAATGCCGGTTTATCGTCAGTTGCCGAAGCGCGGTTTTAAAAACCATTTTGCAAAAGAGTTTGCTGTCGTTAATTTGGACAGCATTCAAAAGGCGATTGATGCGGGCAAATTAAATGCGAGCGAAATCAATGTTGAAACTTTGCTTGCTTCGCGTTTGGTTACCAAAAAGCTTGACGGTGTGCGTTTGCTTGCACGCGGCGCCATTACATCAGCTGCCACAATTACGGTCAACTCAGCTTCGAAAGCTGCGGTTGAGGCGGTGGAGAAAGCCGGCGGCAAAGTAAACCTCGTATAACGGCTCATCTAGAGCAAAAATTTCGGGACGGAAGTTTCCTCATGTACTTTTATGTACACTGCGGTACTTCCGCCCTTATTTTTACTCTACCTGAACCATTCTTCAAGGTTTACAGTAAACCTTGTATAAACTGCGTATAATGGCTAACTAATACAGACGCCCTTCTTCGCGCTCGGTCATGTACCATTATGTACACTCCCTTCGCGTTTAGTCGGGTGTCTTATTATTTAGCGCATTCTCCGCAGTTTATGGTGTTTCCACTTAATGCCGATTTAGCATAAAAAAGTTCAGCCCAATGACTGGACACAGCTGATTGCAACATTAACAGTTATGCTTGGAATTTCGGGCGCAAGAGAGGTTGGTATGCTTCCTCAAATTGACGAGGCAGACCAAAAGCGCCAAAGAAAAAAACAGGAAAAAACCGAAAAATGAAAGAAAAGACCGTGATTTAATCCGGTCTTTTCTTTTTAGCTAAAAGAAAGAAAACCTGCTTTCCTTAGTCTATCACGCCTTCAAACAAAATTTCGGTTCTTGGAGCGGATAGCTTATCTAAAGTTTGATTAAGCGGTTCGTTTGCCGGCAAAGATTTTGTTTTTTCAAAAGTTTTCAAATCGGCAAGGTAAAGCGCATATCTTTTTTTATAATCGGGCAGGGAGTCATCAATTTTTTCATCTGTCAGCGGTGCGGCAAAAACAGGCGCTTGCTGCTCGGAAGTTGCGGTGCTTTCAGGTGAAACGACAATCTTCGCAATTTCTTCTTCGGGCTCATTTTCGTTTCCCAAAAGTGTGTCTTGCGCCAGATTTTCTTGCAAGGCATCTAAAACAGCCTCATCAAATTGAGCTTCAAAACTTTCATCAAAAGCGCTTTGAACTTTTTGGGCATCCATTTCATCTTCCAAAGCAAAAACACGTCCGTCAGAGATAGTGTGTCTGCGTTGTTCATAACTTGCGGCTCTTTCCCTTAAGGCTTGCGGCAAAGGCGGCAGATTGTCCTTAACCTCTGCGATTGCGCCGCTTGGAACAAAAAAGTCTTGCGCAAACAGCGGGTGGATAGAACAAATGAAAATCGTTGTCAAAATAAAATATTTCATATATATTATCTCTATCGTTTCAAACAGCTTAAAGCCATTATACAATGAAAAACTTTTTTTATATATTACTTTTTTTGAGTTTTGCATCTTTTTCAAACGCCCATGCGGCGCCCGATTTGAATGTGCGGTGTAAAGGGTTTGCAAAAACGCCGGAAGTTTCGGTTAAGGCCGTATTCGAGCCCCTAAAGTATGACCACTCAAAGGTTTCGCGCACACTCTCACGGCTTCATAATCAGGAATATGGCGAGTCTGCGCACAGGGGATATCAGGTTCAAGGTCTTTCGACCTATCAGCTTGGAACCGAGCTTGAATTCATCATTTCGAAAAGGACGTTTAATGACGGCGTAACCTGCTTTTATCCCGAAGACATCAAGCTTTTGATTGTGATGAAAGAGCCGACGATTTATATTGCGCGGTCTTTGAAAAAAGGGACTTGTGCCTATAACATCGCCTTGAGGCACGAACAGACGCACCAGCAAATCAATATGGAAGTGATAGAGCATTTTGTGCCTTTAATTAAAGAGCGCTTTCTTCAAACCGTTAAAAAATATTCGCTTGCAAGCCGCGAAAAAGATGACATCACAATCGAACAGGCGCAAAAAGGCCTTAAAGACAGATATTTGGCGGCCATCAACCCGTTGATTGATGAAATTAAAAGCGAAATCGGGGTTGAGCAACAAAAGCTGGACAGACTAGAGCAATATGATTACGAGCAAAGCCTGTGCCAATAATCAAACAGCTTTTTTTGTTGTGGCGGCAATGAGGACGTCGATGCACTCATGAACCCCTTTGAATGCGGTGTCAATGTAGGGCTTGTCGCTTGCAGAGTTGTTTTGATAATATATGCGAACGGTTGTCATGCCGGCCTGTTTGGCGTATTCCAAATTTGAATAGCTGTCGTCAACAAAAATGCACTCATTCGGGTTGTGCCCAATTTTTTCGCAATATTGCTCATAAACGTTTACATCTTCGTTTTTGCGGTAAACCCCGAAATCTTCAACACTGTAAAACCGGTTTTTAAACATCTCATACAACCCGATATGTCTTAAAATGCGCTCGGTGGCGCTTCGGCTGCTTGCTGTAAACACATATTGCTCAAGCGGAATTTTTTTAAGCTTTGTTGCCAAATCGGAATAAGGTTCAATTAAATGCACCGGATTGCGTTTATGATAGCAACGCGACAAGTCTTTGGGTGAAATGTTGTAGGTTTGATAAAAATATTGCCCGCCGTCGCGGTATATGCGATATGATTCTTTAACAAGCGCCTTACATTCTTCAAGAGAAAGCGGCACGTTCAAATCTTCAATCAAGGCCAAAGCCATTGTTTCGTCAAGTGTATCCGCAAATTCGGGCGTGATGCGATAAAGCGTGTTGTCCAAATCCCAAATGACGGCTTTTTTTCCTTCAAACACAAATTTTCTCCAATGTTTCTCCAGCCACACAAAGTAACACACCAAAAAAAATCGTCAAGGATTATTTTTTTAAACGTGTACCGACTAGTTTTCCTGGCTCAAAAGAGCGTTCAGTTCTTCTTGAATGGCACGATAGTTTTCATAATCTTGCTTTGAAGCGTTTTCCTGCATGATTTTGAGTTTTGCCTCGTTTAAGTCATATTTGAGCTGTTTGATATGAACGCCCAAAAGAAGCGTTTCAATTTGCTGTTTGGCTTTCATCATATCCGTTTTGCTTGTCTTAATCATCTCAATTTCCCAGAGGTTTTTCAAATCTTTCTCAAAGCCATGAGCACAAAGCTGTTGCATAAAGTTTTCTTTTGTCGCGCCGTTTAAGGGATGATGCAACAAATAGGTGATTAAGCCAGAAAACCGAAACTTTGAAAAATCAAACATCATCAGCTTTTCCTGCCACAGTTCAATCATTTGCGGAAACACAATCAGGGCTGCCAAAATAAACCTTAAATCCGGATCGCTCAATGTTGTTCTGCCGGCCAAATTTTTTGCTTTTTGCGGCAGGGCGGATTTTGAAGCCGCAAAGCCGTATACCTCAAACAAGCGCTTTTTCATTTCCTGCGCGTAATATGAGCGAACTTGAGAATCTGCAATTTGCAAAACATCTTGTTTGATGTTCTTTTCAATCAGCGCTTTCCGTTCAGGCGTGTCGGAGAGTTTGCCTTTTGTGTTCTTTTCCCATAAAAGGTCAATTAAAGGCACGGTTTTTGAAAACAGTTTTTCAAATTCATGCGGGCCTTTTTCTTTCAAAAAATCGTCCGGATCCATTTTATCGGGCAAAAACATATATTGAAGCGAAAATCCTGCTTTCAAAATCGGCAGAACTCTGTCGATGGATCGCAGGGCGGCCTTAATGCCGGCATTGTCGCCGTCAAAACACAAAATCGGTTCAGGCATCACTTTCCACGCTTCAATAATCTGTTCTTGCGTTAAAGCCGTTCCCATCGGCGCTGCGGCATACGAAAATCCGAACTTGTCAAGAGCCATAACATCCATATAGCCTTCGCAGATGATGAGTCGCTTGTTTTGAAAGGCCGCATCGCGCGCAAAATTAAAATTATAAAGCATTTTGCGCTTATTAAACAAAGTTGTTTCCGGCGAGTTCAAATATTTCGGCTGTCCGTCGTCCAAAATCCGTCCGCCGAAAGCAATCACGCGGTTTTTCCTGTCAAAAATCGGAATCATCACGCGGTTTTTGAAAAAATCGTGTGAAGCTTTGTTTTTGTCTTGAGGGTTGACAATAAGTCCGAGCTCGGAGAGGTCAAACTCATTGACGCCTTTTGATAAAAGATAGGCTTTAAGCTCATTGTTTGCAGGGGCAAATCCCAAACGAAATTTTTCAATCAACGCATCACTTAAACCGCGATGATAAAAATATTCCAGCCCTTTCAAACCAACGGGCATACGAAGCGATTTTTGATAAAACGCAGCCGCCATTTCCATAATGTCAAAAAGCGATTGGCGCTTTTGGTGTTCAAGTGAATGTTCTTTCGAAAATTTAGGCATTGGAACGCCCGCCTTGTGTGCCAGCTTTTCAAGAGCGTCCATAAAGGGCAAACCGTTTGCCTCCATTTCAAAGCGCACAATGTCGCCATGCGCACCGCAACCGAAACAATGATAAAATCCCTTTGCCTCGTTGATTGTAAACGAAGGTGTTTTTTCGTTGTGAAACGGGCAAAGACCGATATACTCACGCCCCTTACGGACAAGCTTGACTTTTTCGCCGACAACATCGGAAATCGACAACCTGCTCCGAAGCTCGTCCAAAAACCTCTGCAAATCCGTTTCCATAAAGCACTTTCCCGTTTTAAGCAAGTATAGATTTAATCACGCCGGAGGCGGCGGCAAAGTCCATCTGTCCGGCATATTTTTCGCGCAAAGCGGCCATCACTTTGCCCATATCTTTTATGGATTGCGCTCCAGTTTGCGCAATGGCGGCTTTGATGGCCTCTTGAACTTCAGATTGAGAAAGCTGCTTTGGCAGAAAACCCTCGATGATTTTAATTTCGTTTTCTTCTTTTTGCGCAAGCTCACACCTGCCGCCCTTAATGAACATCTCAATCGATTCGCGGCGCTGCTTAATCATTGTTTGCATCATGGAAAGCAAATCGGCATCTTCTGCTTGTTTTTTGCCTTTGCCTCTGGCGTCAACATCTTTTTCTTTGATGCCGGCAACAATCATGCGCACGGCGTTGACTTTTGGCATATCCTGTTCTTTCATCGCGCTTTTTAAGGCGTTTTGAATGTCCTCTCGTAACATTTTATTTTCCTTTCAATACTTTGTCATTAAATGATACATTGATGTTTTTTTGTTCGGGTGTCGGGTTTGGAAAAACAATCTCAAACGGAATTTTATATTCCGGATTGATTTTCTTTTGCGCAAGAATGTGAACCATGCGCATCAGTTCTTTTCCTTGCGCGTTATAAACGACAATTTGAACCGGTGGCACACGCATAACATATTTTGAGCCGTTTTTGATAATGCCCGTGATTTTGATGTGTGAAACGCTGTCTGCAACAAACTCTTGACTGACGACATTTTCAAAATCAAGCGTAAAACCGTCTTTAAGCGCTTCAATGCCAAACTTTTGATAAAGCGCTTCGGCTTTCGGGACATAGCGCACAATATCAAAGCGCGTTAAATAAAGCAAAGCAAAGACAAGAGCCAAAAGTGCGAGCAAAAGCAGATAGTTGATTGTGTTTTTATAGCGCGTTAAACGAACCACACGAACTTTTTGCGGCAGGTTCGGACGAAACATCTCTTCGGTTGTTTTGGAAAAAGGCTCGAATATTTTGGCATAAGAAACATCTTTTTGCTTGGGTTCGGGCTCTTTGAACGCATCTTCGGGATATGCCTTAAACACTTCGCCGCATTTTGAGCAACGCATCTTAATTCCATCTTTGCTGACCACGTCGTCATTTAAGGTGTAAACGGTTTGACATTTCGGACATTTGATAAGCATTTTTCTTGTTAACCTTCCTTTTTTCAAGCTCGGTATACATATTAAATGTAAAAAAACAGGGAATCAAAGAAAAAAAGTATTTTATTAAATGTAATATTGGTATATCTTCAAAGAAAATAAAGACAACGGAGGTTTTATGGATACAAATAAAAATATGCTCACCGAACCGATTGTCGATATGCAAAATGTTTGCATTCGCTATGGTGAGGATCCGGAAATTTTAAGCAACATCAAACTTTCGCTTGATAAAGGCTCGTTTCATTTTTTAACCGGCAAAAGCGGTGCCGGCAAAACATCACTCTTGTCTATGATGTATCTTGCTTTGATGCCGAGCAGGGGAACGGTGAGCGTTTTCGGCTCAAACATCGGTTATGCCTCAAGGCACACAATGGCTATGCTTCGGCGCAAAATCGGCGTTGTGTTTCAGGATTTCAGGTTGTTGGAACACCTTTCCGCCTATGATAATGTGGCTGTGCCGCTGCGCATTCGTGGCATGGGCGAAAATGAAATTAAAAAACGCGTCAAAGAGCTTTTAAGCTGGGTTGAACTTGATAAAAGCATGGACAAGATCTGCTCAACGTTGTCGGGCGGTGAAAAACAACGAGTCGCCATTGCGCGCGCCGTGATTAACAGGCCTGAAATTTTGCTTGCCGATGAGCCGACGGGAAACGTTGACAACGACATTGCTTCCAAGCTGATGAAGCTTTTTGTTGAGCTCAATAAGCTTGGCACAACCGTTGTGATTGCAACCCACAGTAAAGATTTGATTGCCGAATATAACTATCCGCAGATTCATCTTGAAAACAAAACTTTGAAAATTATTCCGGCATTGAGGAGGGTGAGTTGATGAAAAGAAAATTTTTCTTGAAAAATCATTCGGAATTGCCCTTAAAAGAAGATAAATCGACGTTCTTTCTTGAAATATCGGTGGGTGTTTCCGTGTTTTTGTTTTCAATTGCTTTGGCGGCCTATTTTCTGATATCCTTAATGATTTGTTCTTGGAACAAAAGCATTGTTCACGGATTAAGCGTTCAAATTATGCCCTCTCAAGAGGTTTTAACGCCTGAAGAAGAACTGCTTTACACAGGTAAGGTCATTCAATTTTTTGAAGGACTTGAAAATGTTGAAAAAGTTCGGCTCATCAAAGACGCTCAAATTAAAAAGCTGATGTCGCCGTGGCTCGGTCAAAATGTTGACATTTCTTCGCTTCCGCTTCCGAAGCTTTTGGAGGTGCGCCTTAAAAGCGGCAAAAATTTCGATTATGAAAAAACGGCACGTTTGCTCAAAGAAACGGCGCCCTACGCCTCTATTGACAATCACGGCATTTGGCTTCAAAAACTTGTTAAAAGCGCCTCATCGCTTAAGATGATGTCGATTTTTATTTTGCTCGTTGTTTTGGTGGCTGCGGCTGTATCGATTATGTTTGCCGTGCAGACAAGCCTTAAAATTCATCAGAACATCATCGAAATTTTGCACATTATGGGGGCAACGGATGACTATGTTGCAAAACAATACGGCAAGCGCGTGTTTGTTGTTTCGTTTTTTTCGAGCATCATCGGAAGTCTCTTTGCGCTTCTTTCGCTTTTGGTGGTGGCAAAAATCTCGTCAAATTTGGACGCGGGTTTAATTTCATCTGCAAAATTGGCGTTGCCGCATTGGCTGTTTTTGATGTCGCTGCCTCTTTGGACAGGCTTTTTTGCAATGGCAACGGCTTTGGTTTCGGTCAAACGCTCTTTAGGGAAAATGATGTAAATGACGCGTGCAAAGTTTTTGTTTTTGATATGGGTTTATTTTCTGTTTTTGCTGTGGCTTGGAGGCTTTATCATCTTTCAGCAATATATTCGCAAATATCCGATTGATGAAACAACAAAAACAGATGCCATTGTGGTTTTGACCGGCGGAAAAAACCGCATTTTTGAAGCCGTTAAACTTTACAATATGGGTTTGGCACACATTTTGTTCATCTCAGGCGTTGATCCGCACGTGAGGTTTGAAGAACTTAAAGCGCAAAACAAATTGCTTGAAGTTAAATTTGCCGAAAACGTATTGCTTGGCAAAGAGGCCACCAACACCATCGAAAATGCAATTGAAGTAGGTGAGATGGTTCGGCGTCATCACGTCAAATCTATCAGACTTGTAACTTCATATTATCATATGCCGCGCAGCGCCTGTGAAATTTTGGCGCAAACACCCGATGTGGTGATTATTGAACATCCCGTTTATTCGAAAAATGTTTCCAAGCGCTGGTGGAAGCGCCCGAAAAGCTTTTATCTGATTGCTTCGGAATATCATAAATTTATTTTTGCATATCTTAAAAATTTAATTTTAAAATAAAAACAAAGGAACTGCTATGATTTATATTCGCTCACTTCTGACAAACTTTTTCTTTTTTTTGAATATGATGATTGGGTGTATCATCACACTCTTTGTCGGCCCTTTTTCGCGACGGGGAACGATTTATCTTTGGGACAAGATGGTGATGCCGCTTGTTTTTCGGTTTGTGCGCTTTTTTGCTGGTTTGAAACTTGAGTTTCGCGGGCTTGAAAATATTTCGAAAATGCCAGCACTTTATGCCTGTAAACACGAATCTGCGCTTGAAACGTATGCTTTCACCCAGCCCGTGCCGACTTGCACGTATGTTTTGAAAAAAGAACTTGTCTATATGCCGTTTTTCGGTTGGACGCAATATTTTTACGGTATGGTGCCGGTTGACAGGAAGGGCGGTGCAAAAGCGATGAAAAATATGCTTAAAGGCGTTTCAAAAATTGTGGGTGAGGGCAGGCCCGTCGTTGTTTTTCCGGAAGGCACAAGGTGTAAGCCGGGAACAACCAAAGGCTATAAATCCGGTTTTTTGTTTTTGGCGGAAAACCTCAAGCTGAAAGTTGTGCCGGTAGCCGTTAATACGGGGCTTTTTTGGGCAAAAAACTCGTTTTTGCGTTATAAAGGCACGGCGGTGATTGAGTTTTTGCCGGCCATGAGCGTTTCAAAAAACGAAGATAAAAAAGACTTTATGGCGCGCCTTGAAAAGGTGATTGAGGACAAATGCGCCGAGCTCAACAAAGAGGCCGTCAGCAAATATCCGTGGGTAAAAAAAAATTTGGGAGCATAATTAAAAAATGAAAATTTTGGTTGGTTTAAGCGGCGGTGTTGATTCGTCTGTTGCGCTTTGTCTGCTTCAAAAGCAGGGCAATGAGGTGATTGGTGCGACAATGTCGATTTGGGACAAAGAAAAATATCACTTGAAAGAGTCTTTTAATCTTAAAGACGCATGTTTTTCGCCGCACGAAGAAAAGGATATTGAGGCTGCTCAAACTTTATGTAAAAGATTCAATGTGCCATATTATGTTGTTGATTGTTCGAAAGAATATCAAAAATTTGTGCTTGAAAATTTTAAGCAGGAATATTTGGCCGGTCGAACGCCGAATCCGTGTGTGATGTGCAACCATACCGTCAAATTTGAAGCTTTGCCTGAAGGCGCGCGCGCGATGGGTATTGAATTTGAAAAATTTGCAACCGGACATTATGCGCGAGTGTCGTATAACAAAACTTTGCAAAGATACCAATTAAGAAGGGCTGTCGATGAGGCCAAAGATCAAAGTTATTTTCTTTATCGCTTAAGTCAGGATCAGCTCTCAAAGATGATATTGCCTTTGGGCGATTATACAAAACAGCAGGTGCGCAAAACGGCTCGGGAACTTGGTTTGACGGTGAGCGATAAAAAAGACAGCCAAGATTTTTATTCGGGCGATGTGAATGATATTCTGGAAGAACCGGCAAAAGAAGGTTATTTTGTTGATAAAAACGGAAACATTTTGGGCAAACATCAGGGAATTTGGCATTTTACCATCGGGCAAAGGCGCGGTTTAGGTGTGAGTGCGGACAGGCCGCTTTATGTGATTGGCCTGAATAAAGACAGAAATGAGGTTGTTTTAGGTTATGAAGAGGACGGATATAAATCATCAATGATTGTTCGTGATTTGGTGTGGGTTTCTGTTGCTCAAATCAAAGAAAAAACAACGCTTGCCGTGAAGATTCGCTCGTCTCAAAACCCCTTTTCGGCCGCCTTCGAACCTTTGGAAGACAATATGGCGCGCTTATCATTTTTCGAAAAACAAAAAGCGGTGGCACTCGGGCAATCGGCTGTTTTTTATGATGAAGACGGTTTTGTTTTGGGCGGCGGTTTCATCGAGAAGGCAGATGTTTAAAGAAATTGAGCCATTTGAAGATATTGCTTTGGCGTAATTTCTTCGGCGCGCGCCGTTAGGCTGATGTTTAAATCGGTGCAGATTTTTTCCAAATCGGGGATTTGCTTTAAGCTTTGCCTAATCATTTTCCGCCGCCCCGAAAAAGCGAGCGCTGTCAGCTTTTCAAGCTTTTCTGAAATCTGCTCGGGCGGCCTTGTTTTAAGAGGCTCAAAAAGAAGAACGGTTGAAAAAACCTTTGGCGCGGGAACAAAACATTCCGGCTTTAAGCTCATCAATTTTTGAATGTTGCAATTGACCTGTGCCAAAACAGACAACCTGCCATAGTCTTTGGTTTTAATCGGCGCACAAATTCTATCGGCCACTTCTTTTTGAAACATTAATGTCATCGCCCTGATATGCTCAAGATTTTTGAGCCATTTTGTTAAAAGCGGCACGGAAATGTTGTAAGGCAAATTGCTGACAATTTGCAAATTTTGCGCATTCAAATCGGCCAAATCAAGTAAAAGTGCATCTTGGTTTATGGTGTGGATTTTAAAATTTGCCTGCCGGCTTAAATCCGATAAAATATCAATACAGTGCTCATCGGCTTCAACAACGGTCAGGCTTTTTGGGCAGCATTTCAAAATGGCGCGTGTTAATCCTCCGGGGCCGGAGCCGACCTCCAAAACATTTTCACCTCTCAAATCATCAATCTGTTGTTTTTCAAGCGAAAGTCTGATGATTTTATCGGTTATATTCTGGTCAAGCAAAAAGTTCTGTCCCAAAGATTTTTTGGGTGTTATGCCATATGTTTCAAGAGTTTGTTTAAGCGTTTTTTCAAAAATCATTTACGATTTCCGTTCAACCACGGCCTTGTTGCGCAAATCACGCAAATATTTACCCGCAATTTCCTCAAGTTTTTTGTTTTCAAGAATGAGGCGCATTTCCTTTTCACTCGGAACAGGCATTTTATTGACGCCGGGGGTGTATATTTGTTCAAGCTTTAAGATATAATAATCCGTTCCGTATGCAATCGGGTTTGATATTTGTCCTGCTTTCATTTTTTTAAGCGTTGAAGAAAGTTTTTCGGGCAGCTGATCGCTGCTTACCCAGCCCAAATTTCCGCCGCGCTTTGCTGTCGGGCTTTGCGAAAACTGCATGGCATAAAGCGAAAAACGAGGATCTTCGCGCAACACCTCAACCAGTTCGTCAATATATTCGGCTTTTTTACGCGGTAACACAATTTCGGAGACCAAAAACTTTTGTTTTTGCTTGTCTTTCGAATAGGCATCAATCGCTTTTTGAATTTCGCCTCTTGAAATTTTGGAACTTTGTGCCGCTTTTCTTTGAATCAAACGTGCCCAAGCAATTTCAGCTTTGATTTGCTCTTTGAACACTTTTCCGCTGACACCGGCTTCCTGAAGCATCGCATTAAGCTGTTCAATCGAAATGCCGTTTGATTTTGCAAACTCCAAAACACCCGCGTTGATTTCTTTGCTTGAAATGGTAATGCCGTTCTTTTGAGCTTCCTGAATTTTAATTCTTTCATCAATCGCACCCTGAAGCACACGGTCTAACACAATTTTTCTGTTTTGCGGCGTAATCGGAATTTGCGTTGTAGCCACAAAGGCATTGGCTCTTTCTTGCATATCGCGGCTTGTCATCACTTCGCCGTTGATGATGGCATAAATCTTTAAGGTGTTGCCAAACAGATTAACGGGACGGAGTGCGGCTTTGCGCTCTTGCTCGGCACGCATCATTGCCTCTTGCTGGGCGCGCATCTGTTCTTCATAAGCACGTTGCTCTCTGGCGCGCATCTGTTCTTCATTTTGACTTTCCGGCTGAGCAAACATCATGGAACCGTTGCCCGAGTTTCGAACCGAAGAGTCAAGCTGGTTCATCAAACTGCTTTGAGCTAAAGCCTGAAACGAAAACAACAAAGCACATACAAAGCAAATTTTTTTCAATGTCTTTCTCCTTTTTTAAGAACCTAAACCACCTAAAGTTTTAAGATAAAACGTAAAGCTGAATTCATAAGAATCATCTAAACTCGGGTCGTTCGAGTTATATTTTTTGATTGTCGTTACAAATGTAACGCATTCGTCTTCATAAATAATATTGCCGCCGTGTTCAAGCGAACCGCCGCCATGAGCCAAGTCTTGCCTGTTATATATACTCACCGACCAATCTCTTGTCAATCTCGCACGAAGAGACGTGTATAATTCTTTTCTTTCGGCAAGCGATTCGGAGGCATTTTTGTTTTTTTGCAGGTAGATGTATGAGGCATACAAACTTAACATATCTGTTCCGACGTTTGCCGCAAGCTCATTGTAATTAAGCTTATAATCTTTTCGGTCAAGCCTGAAACGATAGGTCAAATTCAAATATTTTGCCGGTGCGGCGTAAACACGACCGACATAGTCTGAAAGATGTCCCTGATTTTGAGAGTTGGCACCGAAACTTGTTTGGTTGTTTATCTGATAGGTTTGTGCCACAAAAGCTGACGTGCGCCCCATAATGTTGCCGTATGTGTTCCAGTTTAAGCCATAACTGACACGGCTTCCGTTATCGTTTCTATCATAGCCGGCATAGCGATCCAAATCAAGCACATTGGTGTCTTCCAAGCTGACATCTTGGCTGTCCTCGTTTGGAATTTTATCTGGCTTGTTGCCGCCGTTTGGCGCCAAAACACCGACAACCACAGGTTCAATGATTTGCCTTGAGGTTTCGGTTGCCTTCACAAAAGGAAGCTTCCATTCAAGTCCGATTTGCGGAAAAACACGCACGGGATTGCCGTTATAATCTTTTTTATTTAAGCTGTATTGATATTCTTCGATGTGATAAGCATCTGTTTTGAGCGAGGCAACAAGCTTATATTTTTCACCGAAAGCAGATGTAAAAGGCAAATTCCACGAGTTAATCATTGTTGCCCGCTGCGACTGCGCACCGCCCGAATGGTAAAGCGAAGCAATGCTGAAATTGTTTTTATAATATGCGCCCATCTCATCGGGGTTTGTGATAAATTCCGATTCAATCAAAGGCAAAACGAGCGGCTTGTTATATTTCAAACGCTCGTATTCGCTTAAATTGCGCACTCTTAAATCATAACTGATGAGCTTATAATAATGTGCCTCAATGGCGGCATAATCGCGGTTTTCAAAACGCTCGAAAGAAACATTTGAGGGCAGCCACGCCTGATCGTTTTTTGGCAGTGAAAGCTCTTTTAAGTAAAGATTGTCGGAAACATAGTCAAGGTTTGTTTTAAAAACCCACAAATCGCTCAATTCATATCTGCCCGAGGCAAAAATATTGCCGCGGTTGGAATTTCTGCCTTTTGTATCATCGTTTAAATATGTTCCGTTAAATTCCATATAGCCTTTTTGAAGATATTGCCTATAACGCCCCCCGAGCAGAACGCCTTTATCGGTTGAAAATGTGGGCGAAAACAACACATCGGCCTGTTCGCTGATGTTCAAGAAATAGTTGGTTTGCAGATAGCTTCCGAGATAGCTGCTCGTGCCGAATTTCGGGGCAACAAAACCCGAACGGCGCTTAACTGTCGGATCCGGATGTGATAAAAACGGCGTGTAAAGAACAGGAACATTTTTGATGTCTAAAAAAGCATCATTATAGTTGACATCTTTGTTTTTGGCATCGTGCGTTACTTTGCGTGCTCTGATGCGCCAAAGCGGTGATTCGCCTTCACAAAAATCGCAGGGTGTGTAAACGGCGCGATGCATGACTTTGTTGTCGTTTTCTTTTTTGCGGAACTGATCTGCCCAAAGCTTGCTTCCGTCTCTCATCAAAACCTTAATTTTGTTCATCTCGGCGCGAGTAAGTTTGCCACTTAAGTTGACTTCATCAGAATAAATCGTCGCACCACTTTCATCTTCCAGACGCACATTACCGACAGCCGTGATGATATCTTCTTTCTCAAAATAGACGATTTTATCGGTATAAACGGTCAAGTTATCTCGCCTGATGACAACATCACCTCTTGCTTCGACGGTTTTGTTTTGTTCATCAGATATCAGCTCATCGGCTTCAAAGTATATGTTCGGCTCTTCATCTTTTGAATCGGACAGATGCAAAATGTCAGTCATATTGTTTTTCGGTTCAAGCAGAATATGCGGTGAGGTGCTTTGCTTTTTGGAAATTTCTCCCGCAATCGGCTGTGCGTGAGATATATTGGCTGCAAAAGCGCTTAAAAACAGCAGAAAACATAGGTTTTTCAAGAAGTTACACATGCAATTTTGCCCCGCAAAAATTTTTGAAACGTACCCAAAAAAACGGGTTATAAAAACACAGCAAACATAAGCAAACAAAAAGCGGCACCAGACAGTTCAAATATAAAAAAGGCACAAATACAAGCAACCGTCCCGCAAGATTTGTGAAAATCAAATCAAGTCCGAGCGTTAAAATCATTGCCACAATCGACAATACAATCGTTTTTGTTTGTCCACGCCTGTTAAAGTTTCCAACAAGAAGTCCGGTGCAGGCAAGAAGTGCAAAAACAAGATTATACCACGGCGTGATGATGCGCCTGTTTGCTTCGACAAGAGATTTTCGCACATCGGAGGCAGATAAGTTTTCATTTTCGGAAGCGCTGATTAATTCCGTTAATGATTTTTCGCGCACGCTCGCCGGTTTTAAGCCGCCTTTGCCCAAACCGCCCAAATCGACGGAATAACGGTCAAACTTAAGCGATGAAAAACGCGAGGTGTCAACATCAATTTGCTGGCGTGAGCCGTTGATTAAGATAATGTGCGGGTGGTCGTTTTGATAGATAATGCGCCCCCGTTCTGCCGAAAGCGTAACTTTTTGGTTTGGGTTTGTTTCATCGCTGAGCAAAATCCCTTCAACCGAACCGTCGGGTAAATGCTTTGTGATAAACACGGTTAAGTTGTCCTTTAATGTTGTAAACTCGCCTTCGCGAAACATTAAGTGCGACACGTTGTTTTTGATTTCCCATTCCAAGTGGCGGAAAGCCTTTTCGGCCTTGCATATGGCGTTGTTTTGAACATAAAAACTGAAAACCGAAAGAACAAGTCCGGCGCAAATGGCGGGAAGGGCGTTTTTAAGCGGGCTGATTCCGGCCGCCTGCATAATGATAAGTTCACGGTCGCTTAAAAGACGGTTGTAAACAAACAGTGTGGCGGCAAAAACCGCAATCGGCGACAAAACGCTGAAAAGCTGGGGCATCAAAAGAGTTGTCAGCTCAACAAAAAGCCTTAATGGCAAGCCTTTGTTTGTAACCATTTCAACAAACCGCAACGATTGTGTGAGCCACAGCATTGACAGCAGCGAAAAAACAACAAGCAAAAAGCCGACGCCTATCTGTTTGGCGATATAAACAGTCAATTTTTTCATAGAAGCCAGTATACAAACATTTGAGCGAAAAAAAAATATATTCTTCTTTTATTTCACAGTTTTATTGCGTCTGTTTTTTTGAATGTAAAAAAAGAACAGCGCCTATTTTTAAGGTGCCGCTCTAATTTTTGACAGAATCAAGATTTTTTTGAAAAATATCTTGACTTGCCTGAAAAAGCAAGCTAGACTAAAGCATCTTTTGGATTATTATAACTAAAAAAATATATTTATGAGAAAACTATTAATTAGGATTGGTCTGGCATCGGCAGATGTTAGGCTAAAGACAGGCAAGGCCCTTTGGCGTGAATTTGAAGAATTTCTGCCATCGGCAAAGGGCAACAAGAATGATGACAGAGATCGTCTGGACTTGTTCGGACGGATGTATCTTGTTGAGGAGCCACATCTGCGCAAGTGTCTTAAAGAGTGGCTTGAAACGGAAGTTACTCTGCAGGAACTCGGGCTTCAGCCGGAATGGATGGCACACAATTGCCAGGTATATCGTGAACATCTTGAATTTATAGAAAAGATTTAGCCGTGGAATTAACGATGCATGAAAAATATGCCCTTGAACGCGGGACAGCGACGAGGCATACACGTCTTAAATGTGGGCGCATTGTTTTCGATGGGATTGAAGCAAAAGGCTTGGATCATCTTACAGAAAGCCTGATTTTTGTAACCCATAGAGAAAAACTGGCGCTCAAAGAATGGCTCGAGGCGCAAATCGACTCCTATCCGGACACTTTAGGAGGAACAAGCAAAGAGCTGGAAGAGGAGATGTGTGTTTATAGAAAAGTTTTAAATACACTCTCGTAAACAAACAAAAACCACCGACATTTTCTTGTCGGTGGTTTTTGTTGCTAAAGATTTATTTCTCGGCATTTTTACCGATTGTTTTGACGCCTCCCATATAAGGCTGCAATTTTTTTGGAATATTGACGCTGCCGTCAGCGTTTTGGTGGTTTTCTATAAACGGAACCAAAGCGCGCGGGGTGGCAATGCCCGTGTTGTTTAATGTGTGGGCAAATCTGACCTTGCCATCCGCATTGGCGCGATATCTTAAGTTTGTGCGTCTTGCCTGCCAATCTGTGATGTTTGAACAAGAGTGTGTTTCACGATAGCAATCTTGGCTTGGCACCCATGCTTCCAAATCATACTGGCGATATTTCGGTGCACCCATATCACCCGTGCAAACCTCCAACACGCGATACGGAATTTCAAAATCTTGCAAAATTTCTTCTGAAATTTCCAAAAGCTTTTGATGCCATTTTTCGCTCTCAGCAATGTCGCCTGCACAAATGACAAACTGTTCGGTTTTCATAAACTGGTGAACCCGAACCAAACCGCGTGTGTCTTTTCCGGCTGCGCCTGCCTCACGCCTGAAACAAGGAGAAAATCCGGCATATAAAATCGGCAACTCATTTTCTTGCAAAATTTCATCGGCACGCAGCGAATTTAAAATAAGTTCTGCTGTGCCTGAAAGATATATATCATCTTGCGGTAAATAATAAACTTCATCACGCGAAAAGGGCAGATAACCTTGCCCGTAAAGCGGTTTTTCTTTTGAAATGGAAGGAACGGTAATCACTTGAAAGCCATGAGCGCGAAGCTTGTCAATCACGAACATATGCATTGCAAGCTCAAGTTTTGCAAGCTCGTTTTTGATGGCATATGTGCGCGAGCCGGAAACTTTGGCAATGCGCTCAAGCTCGGCCCAATCGTTTATGGCCATCAGCTCAATATGGTCTTTAATTTCAAAATCAAAGTTCGGTTTATTGCCAACATATCTTCGAACCACATTCTCCGAGTCATCTTTGCCGATGGGCGCGTCAGGTGAGGGCAGATTCGGAACTTTGAGCATCATCAAATCAAACTGTGCCTGCAAATTTTCAAGCGCATCTTGCTCTTGCCTCAATTCTTCACCCAAGGCTTTGCTTTTTGCAATAATTAAAGGGCGTTCATCAGGGGAGGCTGATTTAATAAGGTTGCTGAGCTTGTTTTTTTCTTCCGACAAGGCTTGTGATGATGTTTTGAGGGCTGTGATTTTGCCATGAAGCAAAATCAACTCG
Organism: Alphaproteobacteria bacterium; assembly: GCA_017445475.1. Taxonomy (GTDB): domain Bacteria; phylum Pseudomonadota; class Alphaproteobacteria; order RF32; family CAG-239; genus UBA1254. Next base: position 13,270 of record JAFSUB010000002.1, on the reverse strand, counting down.
TCCAAATCAAGGTCTTCTTTCGTATAACCTTTTTTAGCAAACTCATTTTGAACAAAGTCTTTGTTTTCAATGATAAATTTAATATCCGGCATTTTCTTGTCCTTAAAGTTTCCATTTTTGCTCAAACTAACAGCATTTGCCTGCTTTGGCAATATTTATCAAAAAAAATATCACAAATTATTTTTGTGTTTTAACTTTGAATATGGTTTAAACGCAAAAGGCGTGCCTTTTTATAGGCACGCCTCTTCAATTGCAATGTCGATTCGCCGCATCAAATCGTCCCATCTGAGAGCCTCTTGCGTTTTGTTGTTTGCTATGGCTTGATTTTTCATCATAGCCGCATACTCGAGAAGCCAGAACAAATCTTCCTTGATGAAGGTTTGCAGGCGCTCCACGTTCATTACGAGTAGTTCTTCATCTTCGGGCATATATTTTCCCGAAGGCACCCTTGGGGCTTTTTGTTTTTTTGCTGCGGAAATAACCAAAAAAGCAATTCCACAACCAAGAACGACAACGACGCAGAAAATCGCCATCATCTCAAGTAGAAAATCAAAAGTTTCCATAAGACATAATTATTTGGTTAAACATATTACTTCTAGAACGAAAATATCTTATTTTTGTCAACAAGTCAAGCACTTTTTGTAAAACGTGGAAAATTATCTGCGGTGTGTTGTTTTTCGCTTTGTTTGAGCTGTGCGCGTCCTTCTTTTCGGTTTTGTTAAGGTGTCGGCGATAGACTCAAAAATTTCCGAGCTTTTGTTTTTGGTTTTCGCGCCGACAAAGGCGCCGATAAGAAGAAGCCAAATCATTTTCAAAAACTTTTTCTTTTCCGTTTTGGAAAGAAAGTTCCAAACGCTTTTTGCCCAGCGAATAAGGAAAAATTGCTTTTTTTGCGGTTTTTGTGTTTGAACATCGGCGGCAGTCGAGGCAACTTGGGATTGTGCTTTAAGCAAAGGCTTAACACGACAGCGATATGGTTTTAAGATTTCCTCAATGCCTTCAGTTGAAATATAAGCACCATGTATGCGCGAAAGTTGTCCGTTTGCCGCCAAAAACAGGGCATCGCCCCTGCCAACCAAATCTTCGGCGCCGGTTGCGTCTAAAATGGTTTTTGAATCAACACCGGAGGCTGTTTTGAAAGCCAGTCTGCTTGGAAAATTTGCCTTAATCGAACCGGTTACGACATCAACCGATGGTCTTTGTGTTGCCAAAATTAAATGTATGCCCGCAGCTCTTGCTTTTTGTGCCAACATCTGAATTTTCTTTTCAACGGTCTTGTCGGTGAGCACCAAATCTGAAAACTCATCGACAACAGCCACAATATAAAACATTGAACCTTCTTTTTGATTATATTCTTCAATGTTTTTGGTTAAGCTTTTTTCAAAGCGTTCATAACGTTTGTTCATTTCATCGACAAGAAGCTGCAAGGCTGCCGACGCATCAGCATTATCGGTGATAACGGGCATTAACATATATTTTTGGTCGTTGTAAACCGAAAATTCAATGCGCTTCGGATCAATCATCACAAACTTTAATTCTTCAGGTTTTTTACGTTTTATCAAAGAGATAATAAACGCATTTAATCCAACGGATTTACCAGATCCGGTTGCACCTGCAACCAAAAGATGGGGCATTTTGGCCAAATCGGCAAAGACGGGCGAGCCGTCAATTGCAACCCCGAGATTAATCGGCAAAGCACCTTTGGCTTGCTGGGCTTGTTTTGAAGCAAGCACATTTTCCAAAGCAACGGTTTCAAACACGTCGTTGGCAATTTCAAAGCCGATACAGCCTCCTTCACATACGTTGCTCACTCTCAAATTTTTAACGCCCATTTCGCGTGCGATGTCGTCTATTGCAGATGTGATGTTTTTCATTTTCGTGCCGGCTTTCGGCTTAAAGCGAATCTGTTTAATGAGCGGGCCGACGCTTTCGCCTTCAACTTTTCCGTAAACGCCATAATGCGATAAAATTTCTTCTAAATCAAACATTTATATTTCCTTCTTAATTTAATCCTTTGATTTTAACATCGCTTCCGGTGCTTCAATGCCCAAAAGCTTAAGCGCTGTTTTAAGCACATCGCGCACCAATCTTGCAAGTTTTAGCCTTGATTGCGCAGTTGTCTTATCTTCGGTGCTCATAATCGGGCAGGTGTTGTAAAAAGTGCTGAAAAGTTGTGCCAACGTATAGGCATAATCGGCGATAATACTCGGCTCTTTTAAGGCTGCCGCCCGCAAAACGTTGCTCTCAAACGAGGCAAGTTTTAAGGCTAAATTGCGCTCATCTTCCGAAGAAATAATGACGCGTCCCTCAAGCAATTTGTTTGCAGCGGCTTTTCTTAAAATGGAGTTAATCCGTGCGATGGCATATTGAATATAAGGTCCTGTTTTACCGTCGAATTTTGCAAAATCATCAAGCTCGAACACATAGCCCGACTGCGCCGGATTTTTCAAATCTTGAAACTTAATGGCGCCAATGGCAATTTGTGAAACCAGTTCTTCAATCTCTTTTGCGTTGTAACCTTCAACCTCGCCGGCTTCAGGCATTGAGGCGCGCACCTTGTCTTTGCTGAGCTCAATTAAGTCTTTAAGGTTCATCACGCCGCCATCACGGGTTTTGAATGGTTTGCCATCACGGCCGTTAACGGTGCCGAACCCGATGTGTTTAAGTTCGGTCTTCGGCGCCAAACCCAACATTTGTGCAACCTCAAAAACCTGCTCAAAATGAAGCGATTGACGCTTGTCAACCACGTATATAATTTCATCGGCTTTCAAATCATCGACACGCATTTTAATTGTGGCAATATCAGTGAGCTGATAGCCGAATCCGCCGTCGGATTTAACCAATATGACAGGCGGCATCGGTTTGTTTGTTTGTGGCAGGCGAATAATCGTTGCCCCATCATCAACCTCTGATATGCCTTGTTTTTGAGCCATTTCAACAATTGTGCCGCACATCTTGTGGGCATCGCTTTCGCCCAGCCACAAATCAAAATTGGCGTTAAGCTCGTCATAATTTTGTTTCACGGCACTAACGGAAACAGCTCTCAAATGCTTCCAAGCTTTGATGTATTCTTCATTGCCGTTTTGTAATTGAGCCGTCATTAAACGCGCTGTTTCAGCGGCTTTTTCATCTTCTTTGCACCTTATATTTGCACGTTTATATATGGCTGAAATAGCTTCTATATCGTATGTTTCAACTTTTGATAGATTGCCGTCTTCAAAGATGATCTGCGCCAAAATCATACCCATCGGCGTTCCCCAGTCGCCGAAATGCACATCGGAAATGACCTTATGACCGGCAAAGCAGAGAATGCGCCTTATGCTCTCGCCGATGACAGCCGATCGTAAATGACCGACATGCAAGGCTTTGGCAACGTTCGGACCGCCGAAATCCATCACGACTGTTTTTGGGGTTTGTGTTAAAGCACAATTTAAGCGCTCATCTTTTGCCATGGCGTCCATATTTTCGGCAATAAAAGCATTTTTAAGCTTAATGTTGATGAATCCCGGCCCGTCAACGGAAACAGATTCGACATCGGTGTCTTTTTGGAGCTGTTCGGCAATTTTTTCGCCAATGGCGCGCGGGTTTTGTTTTAAGATTTTGGAAAGTGCTAAAGCGCCGTTGCATTGAAAATCACTCAAATCCGGTCTGTCCGACGGTTTTACAAAAGCGTATTTTTCATCAAAACCGAGATTTTTAAAAATATTTTCAAATTTCAAGCAAAGTTGTTTTTCAAGCGTTAAGTTCATATCATTTTCTTTCGATTATTGTTCACATTTAAAGTATGTGTGTGTGGGAAGCAAAAGCGGGCAGGTAAAATGCGTCTGCTTTGTTTGAACGGCGTGTGTACCCGTGCCGTGTGTGCGGCATTGCTCATCAGCCAAAGCCTGAACTTTTTCTTTTGATGTCCACAAATAATTGGCGCAAATAGCGGGCTCATCAGGTGTCGAGCGTCCGACATAAAGCTTTGAAATGTCTGAGGCTCCTGCGTTTCGCCGCCTGTCAACAAAAGGTTCAAAAAGGCTGCACGCGCAAACCAAACACAAAACAAACAGGGTGAACATCATTTTTATGCTGGACAATTTCAAAAACTCCGTTAAATTAAAAGAACTAAATTTTGACCATAATCATATACGAAGAAGATTTTAAATGCAAAGCCAAAATGAATATATTGGAGATGATAAGTTCAAAAAGTTTTTAGCGCACTACAACTGCCAAACGCCGCTTGATGTGGTTAAAATGCGTTTTGCGGGTGCGATTTGTTCGCCAAACGAAAATTTGCGACCAACCGACGTGATTGCATCATTTTTTGAAAACGGGCAGGGACCGCGTCTTGAAACAAAAGGCGAGGCAGAGCTGTTTTTCAAATTTTTTATGGGGCTGTGGGACGAAATGTTTGCGCTTATCGGGTTTAACAAATTAAAAATGCCGAAAGAAACCTCAAAAAACGTTGCCGAAACTGCGCTAAACCGCTATGCGGCGATTGAGGCCGGATTTTTGGAAGGCTTTTGGGGCGGGCTTGAAAATTTGAACATACCGACATATTTGGCCGAGGTTTTAGATTCGCTTTCCGAGCTGGCCGAAGTTTATCAAATTGTTGCAAAGCGCGCACAAAAGGGTGAAAATCCGGAAACATTGCGTCAGGTTTTAAAAAATACGGACGAGATGGTGCAAAAAACGCTTTCGTTTATTGTGGAAAATTTTGCGCTTTCTAAAATCCGCCAAATTCACTAGACTCTTGTTTTGTTGCCATACAAAAAATACGCTTTTGCTTGATTTCGGTTATATTTTGTGGTATAATCCGGGTTGCTCGAAAGAGCAGAGCTAAAAAAAGAAAGGAAAAGCCGTGAACGACAAGTTTGAACTTAAGCAAAAAATCAAAAATCAAACGCGTCAAATCAATGACGACATAGAAGAAAAGCTTGAAAGTGTTGATTTTAAAGAAAAACTCGACCGATCAAGGTCGTTTTTCAAAAATGCCGACAAGGAAATTTATCAAAAGTATAAAAAACTGCCCAAACGCCCCCGTCGCGCTTTCCTGATTGCGGTGATTGCGGCCGCATATCCGGCACTTAAAATTGCAAACACCGTTTCTCAAAAAGCTCAAGATTCAAAACAAGAAGACGGTGCGAACACATCTTTGAACACTTCGGGAAAATTTGTGTTTAACCGAGCGCGGCGGGGCAGATAAGTTTTTTGGAAAATAAAAAAAACGCCTTTTAAGCGGCCTGAACCGTTCAAAGGCGTTTTGGTGTAATGTGAAGACCACCAGCCGGGTTGATGGTTCGAAGGAGCTTATAGCAAGGGGTGGAAAAATAAATTCCTTATGTTAGAACAAGGTGTCTGGCAGAGGTAACAAGAAACACAAGAAATTTAATCATGAAAAAAGACCTAAAACGTATAGCACATACGAGCTTGAACCCAAAAATATTATATCGTATTTGCGCCCAAATACGGAAGAAAAGTGTTTTTTAAAAATGTTGTTTACCATTGGTAATGGAATTACGGATGAGGGTTGGGTACATATTATTTGGAACATCAATAATTTGCCCTTGACTACAAGCGCCAGCAAAACCAAGCTCTTTAGCTCTCAACTGAATTTTATCTCTCATTTTGGTAGAATAATGGATCACCCAAGTTTTTGCCAAAATATCAGAAGGTGCGCTCTGTGCCAATTTTTCAATATTTGTATGCGTATAAAAATCATTTAATCTTGCTTCGTGGATAATTATTTTTGCATTTTTAGCCTCAGATAAACCAAGTATAGATTTGTTTGTGTCTCCGGAATATAAAACACCTTCAAAATAAAGTGCATATGAGGGCATATCATCTTCATGAGAGGTGGGAATGGATAAAACTCGTTTATCAATTCCATCAATTCCGGTTCTGGCATGAGAAGACAGAATAAGACGTAAATAGTCGTCTAATGAAACACCGGCTGTTTTAATTTTACTTTTTTGTAATAACCATCTGTGAGTTAATAAAGCGCCGAAAGATCCGACATGATCATCATGTAAATGAGATATTGCTACGGTTTTTATTTTTGAAATAATTTCACGTCCTGAAACTGCCTCTAAATTCTTAAGATAGGGATAAACAGTATAACCGCAGTCCATGAGAAGTGCTTCACTGTCATTCTCATTCCAAATGAGGAATGAAGTGTTTCCATATTCGGGAGTATTGCCTCCACCGGTTCCGAGTATTTCTAATTTCATTTTAAAATCCAAAAATAAGTTTTGTAAACTTAATGATAAGCCAATCTTTGTTAAGAAATAGTTATTTGTTGCAAATTTATTGCAAACTCAAGATTTTAAATAAATCACTATCGATTGCACAATGTAGTTGGGGTTGCAGGATGGACTTGAATTTTTATAAAATTCTGCACTACTTCGTCGTCGCAATTGTGGCGATACTTCCGTTTCGCCTGCTCTTCCTCGTCGAACCTACTATTCGGTTCGACCTCATCACATCAAGTATTAAAAAAACCACCAGTCTAGCTGGTGGTTTGCAAACTACAATAATCGCCGACTATGCCTGCGGATTGCTTTTTTCGGTCTTGTCTTAAAAAGCCAAACGAACCGTGTCTTTTGCAATCATCAATTCTTCATTTGTGGGAATAACATAAACATGAACGCGCGAATCAGGCGTTGAAATTTCAACCTTTTCACCGCGTTTTTTGTTGTTCTCAACATCAAGCTTAATGCCTAAATATGCAAGGCGATCGACAACCATTTTGCGCAAAATTGCGCCGTTTTCACCGACGCCCGCCGTAAAGACAATTGCGTCAACACCGCCCAAAACGGCAATGTAAGAGCCGATGTAATGCAAAATGCTGTGAACATACATATTCATCGCCAAAACGGCCTTTTCATCACCTTGCTCAAATTTAACCTCAACGTCACGGTTGTCCGAATAGCCGCAAATGCCGAACATACCGCTTTGTTTGTTTAATATGGCGTTTGCTTCTTCGCCCGATATGTTCAAAACCTTTTGCAGATAAACGGGAATGTAGGGGTCAACATCGCCCGAACGCGTGCCCATAATCACGCCTGCAAGGGGGGTGAAACCCATTGAGGTGTCAACGCATTTTCCGTTGTCAACAGCCGAAATCGACGCACCGTTGCCCAAATGACACGTGATGATTTTGCCTTTTTTACCGAGCAGCTTTGCCGCTTCTTCGGCAACATATGCGTGCGATGTGCCGTGAAAACCGTAGCGGCGGATTTTATATTTTTCGTAAAGTGCGCTGTTGATGGCATACATATAAGCTTCGGGCTTCATCGTTTGGTGAAACGTTGTGTCGAAAACGGCAACCTGCGGCACGTTCGGCAACAATTTCTGAACAGCCCTGATGCCGGCAATACAAGCCGGAATGTGAAGCGGCGCAAGATCAGACAAACTTGCCATCTGCGCAATCACTTCTTCGTTTAATTTAACCGAATCTTTGAAAATTTCTCCGCCGTGCAATCCGCGATGGCCGACCGCCGCAATTTCATCCATACTCTTCAATGGTCCGCTAAGAAGCAGATTAATCACCTCTTGAAAAGCTTCCATATGGCTCGGCATCGGAACATTTCTGGTTTGCTTGTTGCCGTCGATTTTGATGTTGACATTCGAGCCTTCAAGACCGATTCGCTCTGCCAAACCTTTGGCCATAACTTCATAATTTTGCCCGTCAAAATTAAAAAGCTGATATTTTAAAGAAGAAGATCCGGAGTTAATGACTAAAATTTTTTTCATATTTATTTTCCTTTTTTCTAACACATGTTGTTATTGACCGGCCTGAATGGCGGTGATGGCGATTGCCCCCAAAATATCTTCGGCCGAAGCGCCGCGCGATAAATCATTAATCGGGGCGTTCAAACCTTGCAAAATCGGTCCGTATGCCTCGCATCCGCCTAATCTTTGAAGCAGCTTATAGCAAATGTTGCCCACATTTAAGTCGGGCACAATCAGAACACGCGCTTTTCCCGCAACAACGCTTTCGGGGGCTTTTTTCAAAGCGACCGCGCTATTTAAAGCCGCGTCGGCCTGAAGCTCTCCGTCAAGTTTGATGCCGAGATTTTTATACGGCTCGGTTTTTAAAAGTTCAAGCGCAATCGCTGTCGCATTTTTAACTTTTTCAACCTCAGGCCCTTTGGCGGAATCTTTGGTTGAAAACGAAAGCATGGCAACGTTCGGTTCAATGCCGAATGTGATGGCGGAAAGTGCAGACGTAACGGCAATGTCGGCCAGTTCTTTTTCGCTCGGGTTAATCACCAAACCGGCATCGGCCAAAATATAGGGTGTGTCGTTTGAAACCATAATAAAAAACGCTGAAACGCCCATTTCTGGATTTTTAGACTTCACAATTTGCAAAGCCGGACGAACCGTGTCGGCGGTGGAATGATTGGCGCCCGAAACCATGCCGTCGGCGTGGCCTGCCTTAACCATCAGCGTTGCAAAATAAGTTGGGTTAAGGGCGGTTTTTTTTGCCTCGTCTTCGGTCATACCCTTTGCTTTTCGAAGTTCAAACAAAAGGTTTGCATATTCTTGTAAATGTGCAGATTTTTCGGGTTCAATGAGTTGAATGCCGTCTGTCTGCCAGCCTTTTGAGGCAAAAAACGCCCTGATTTTTTCGGCATTTCCCAAAATAATCGGGTTTGCGGTTTTGGTTTGAACCGCAAGCAAAGCAGCCTCTAAAACGCGTTCATCTTCGCCTTCGGGCAAAACAATGGTTTTAATGTTTTGCGAGGCTTTTTTCACAATAGAGCTCAAAAAATGGCTTAACATCAAAAATGTCCTTTACAAAAATCAATAACTACCAAAGTGTTAAGCACAAAATAGTGCCCGTGTCCACCAAAAACACACGCTTATGCAAAAAAAAGATTATCATGGCGTTTTTTTTGTATAATCATTTTAAAAAAAACTTGCAAAACGGGGAGCAATTTTGCATTCTAAAGCCATATAACAGGTGTTTCTCAAATGCAAGTTTCAGATGAGGGTTATATCATTAAAGTATTGAAACACGGTGAAAATTCTTTAATTTTAACCGTGCTTTCGCTTGCACACGGCAAAATGACTGGCTTTGTTAAAGGCGGCGTTCAAAAGAAAAAACTCGGACTTTATCAGCTTGGCAACAAAATTTCGTTTAACGCCTATGCCAGAGTTGAAGAAAATATGTTCAGCTTTCGTGGAATAGAGCTTGTTCAGTCTAACGTGGTTCATTTTTTATCCGATGAAAAAAAACTTGCGGTTTTGAGCGCCTTTTGCGAACTTTTTAATGCTTGTCTGCCGGAAAATGAACCTTTGGAAGGGCTTATCCGTTTTATATCATTGTTGATGGACAATTTGCAATCTGAAAGTTGGCTTAAAAATTATGCTCTTTTGGAATTCAGGCTGCTTTATTTTTTGGGAATCGGGCTTGATTTGGGCTCGTGCGCCGCAACAGGCACAATCGAAAACTTGGCCTTTGTGTCGCCCAAAAGCGGCCGTGCTGTGTGTTATGAGGCAGGCTTGCCTTATAAAGACAAGCTTTTCAAATATCCGCATTTTGCCTTAAGAAAACAGCTTGAGCCGACTTTTGATGATGTATTGGAGCTTTTGCGTATGAACGAATTTTTCCTCAAAAAAAACTTTTTTGATGCACACGGCTTGAAATTTGTTCGTTCTCGTGCTAGCTTGCTAAAAATTTTACGTGAAACGAAAGAAGAAGATGCCTGAAACCGAACTCAAAATCAAAGATGTTGCCTTAAAAGAGGAATTGAGCAAAAGGTATTTGTCGTATGCAATGTCAACCATTGTGGCGCGCTCGCTGCCCGATGTGCGCGACGGTTTGAAGCCTGTGCACAGAAGGCTTTTGTTTGCAATGCGCCAGCTTCATCTTGACCCGAAAACCGGATATAAAAAGTGTGCGCGCGTGGTGGGCGATGTGATTGGTAAATATCACCCGCACGGTGATGTCGGTGTGTATGGGGCAATGGTTCGTTTGGCGCAAGACTTTTCGGTGCGTTATCCGCTGGTTGACGGTCAGGGCAATTTCGGAAACATTGATGGCGACGGTGCGGCAGCCATGCGTTATACCGAAGCAAGATTAACCGATTTTGCCATGGCTTTGATGGAAGGTCTTGCAGATGATGCCGTTGATTTTGTTGACACCTATGACGGCGAAGAACAAGAGCCGGCCGTTATGCCCGCCGCTGTTCCAAACCTTTTGTGCAATGGCTCGACAGGCATTGCCGTCGGTATGGCCACCAATATTCCAACCCATAATTTAAGCGAAGTTTGCGATGCTCTTTTGTATCTTATTGAAAACAGACAAGCAACAGATGAGGCTTTGGTTTCGCGCATCAAAGGGCCTGATTTTCCGACCGGCGGAGTGATTGTTGACAGCTTTGAAAACATTGTGAACACCTATAAACAAGGCAAAGGCAGTTTTCGTATTCGCGCCAAGTGGCAAAAGGAAGATTTGGGACACGGCACATATCAAATTGTGGTTAGCGAAATTCCATACGGCGTTGTGAAATCAAAACTGATTGAAAAAATCGCCGAGCTTCTAAATGACAAAAAACTGCCGCTGCTTGCCGATGTGCGCGACGAATCGGCTGAAGATATCCGCATTGTTTTAGAGCCCAAAAACCGGCTGGTTGATGCAGATATGCTGATGGAGCTTTTGTTTAAGGAAACAGAGCTGGAATCAAAGTTTAATATGAATATGAATGTTTTAGATTCGGACGGTGTGCCGCGCGTGATGAGCCTATCCGAGGTTTTAAGCTCCTATCTTGCGCATCGTCATGAAGTTTTGAAACGCAGGACAAACCATCGACTTTCAAAAATTTTGGCACGTCTTGAAATTTTATCGGGCTATTTAATTGCGTTTTTGAATTTAGACGAGATTATCCGTATTATCAGAGAAGAAGATGAGCCAAAACCCGTGATGATGCAAAAATTTGCGTTAAGCGACAATCAATCCGAGGCAATTTTGAACATGAAGCTCAAGAGCCTGCGCAAATTGGAAGAAAGCGAAATTAAGGCCGAATATGAGTCGTTAAGTGATGAAAAAACATCTCTTGAAGCGCTTTTAGGTGATGAATCTAAACGCTGGATTGCCCTTTCAAACGAAATTAAACAAACAAAAGAGCGTTTCGGCAAAAAAACAGCGCTCGGACGTCGAAAAACAGAGTTTGCGAGCGCACCGAAAGATGTTGAAATCACGATTGAAGCTTTGGTTGAAAAAGAGCCTGTAACGGTGATTTTGTCGCAAAAAGGCTGGATTCGGATGGTAAAGGGTTATGTCAATTTGAGCGATGAGTTCAAATTTAAGGATGATGACGGTCTGCTTAAAGCCATTCATGCTCAAACAACCGATAAAATTGTTTTGCTTGATACGTCGGGCAAATTTTTCACGCTTCAGGCAAGCGATATTCCCTCAGGCCGAGGGTTCGGCCAGCCGCTCAGGCTGATGGTTGATTTGGCAAATGGCGACAACATTGCCGAGATGTTTGTTTTTGAGCCTGGTGCAAGTTATGTTTTGGCTTCAAATACGGGGCATGGTTTTGTGGTTGATGAAAACCATATCATTGCGCAAACGCGAATCGGCCGCAAGATTATGAATTTGGCAGAAGGCGAAAAGGCGATGTTTTGCAAAAAAATTGTCGGAGACATGGTGGCTGTTGTTGGGCAAAACCGCAAGCTTTTGATTTTTAAGGTCTATGAAATTCCGACAATGGCACGCGGACGCGGTGTGAAGCTTCAAAAATATAAAGATTGCGAAATGACGGATATTCAAATTTTTGATTCAAACGTCGGATTTTCCTACAATCGTTCCGGCGGTGTGGCGGTTGAAAAAAATTTGATGGGTTGGCTTTCTCATCGCGCACAGGCAGGCAAGCTTGTGCCTTTCGGATTCCCGAAGACAAATACGTTTTTTAAAGAGTAGGAAAGGGGGGAGATGATGAAAAAAATCTTTTTACTGACGCTGTTGTTTTCATTTGGTGCACGGGCGCAAACGGCGATGGATATTGCGCAAATCGAGCAATATTTAAACACAATGACAACTCTTGAGGCCGATTTTGTTCAGATGGCTTCAAACGGGGCAACGTCGGAAGGCAAGCTTTATATTGAAAAACCATCGAAAATCAGGATGGAATATGCCCCGCCGACGGACATTTTGATTGTGGGCAACGGTGATGAAATCATCTTTCATGACAAAGAGCTTGATCAGCTCACAAACATTGATTATGAGGATATTCCGGGCACAAAGATTTTGACCGATATCATCAAGATTGACGGTAAAACCCTTAAGATTGTCGATTTTTATAAAGATGCAGGTTCAACGATGATCACGCTGGAATATGTCGGCTCAAAAGACATGGGGCCGATAACGCTTGTTTTTTCGAACAATCCGTTTGAACTTAAACAATGGAAGATTGTTGATCCGCAAAGCGTTGAGGTTACGCTTTCTTTATATAACACGCTTATCGGGCAAACGTTAGATGAAAACCTGTTTTCATACAAACCCAAAGCGCGCAAAAACGCCAAGAGAAGAAGATAAGCTTACAATGTCAGACTAGACAAACCCCAAAGGTTTGCCCTTCCATTTTTGAATGTGTGTAACACCATCCAATGATTTAGCCATTGTGATGAAATGATTTTTATAGTCGGAATCTTTGACAAACCCGATTTTCAAATACATAGGTATGGCCTCCTTATTGAGCGTCGTGTTGGTATAAAGACGGCAAATTTTATATCCGTAGTTTTTCATCATCAAAAGTTGTAAATCAAGCATTTTTGTGGCATAACCCTTGCGACGATGTTGAGGGGTGATGCCAAACCACCCGAGCCAACATTCGTTTTCATTGTCGGCATACACACCTGTTATGCCAACAGCCATATCATTTTCGTATCCCAAATAATATTCCAAACGTTGAAGATTATGTTTTCCGGTAATAGAATCTTTGAAATGACTTAAATCATATTCTGATTCTTTTATGATAAAGATTTGATAGAAAATGCTTTTGACGGTTTCAAAATCTTTTTGTGTGGTAAGTTTGTGCAATTTCATAATGTATGCCCTTTCATCTTTTAAACTTATACATATTTGTGATCAAAAGCAAAGTTCTTAAGCGCATATTGTGGAAAAATTAACGTCAAAAAAGCAACCCGCCGGCATAGCCGGCGGTTCTTCATTAACGGCTAGAAGCCTTTACCGCTTGCAGCCCCTGAACGGGGCTGTTTTGCGTCTGACAGACGCAATCTGTTACTTCCTACCCGTAAACGGGTCATTTAATTC
>JAFSUB010000001.1 GCA_017445475.1 Alphaproteobacteria bacterium | reverse complement strand
TGTTGTAATGCCAACGTTGTTGCCTTCTGCCTTCAGATAGTAGACGCCATCGCCTTTAACCATCAATCTTGACGAACCGCCCGTTGTTTTTGCATACATATTTGCAAACACGCCATTTGTCGAATCGCCGTGAACACCGCTGTAAACCGTGTTGACATTGTCGCCAACTTTTTGTTCATAGCGAATTCCGCCGCCGTCAGCTTCGTTCCAAATAATGGCTTTGTTGCCGCTTGCATCTGTCAATGTGTTGCTCAACGCATTGCCGCTCAACACTTTCGCAATATTTGCCGTGTTTGTGGCAATGTTTGTCGTGTTCGTTGAAATGTTGGCCGCATTGGCTGCAATCGCATCCGTAACCTTTCCGCTTGCAACAATACCTGTCAGGCTTGTTGTGCCCAAAAGCGTGTTGATGTCGGAAATCGCGCCTGCATTTGCTGAAATCGCGCCGGCGTTCGTTTGAATCGCTTTGCCGATTGTGTCGTTGTTGTAATCACCGCTTGCATTATATGTTGCGCTTGCCGCGTTGCTTGTAACACTGCCGACAACTGCCGTTTGCAAATTAGAACCGGCGTATGTTTCGGTTGTAATTTTGTTTGCCGCAATGTTTGCCGCCGCAATTGAGGCCGTAACATTTTCAGCAGTTTGGAAGCCCAAGTCATTTGTTAAAACCGAAACGTTGGCGCCTGACTGCAAAGCCGAATCAGCTCTACCAAGAGATGTTTGAACAGCTGATGACAACTTTGCCAAGCCAACCGTGCCGGCTGTAAGCTGTGAACCGTTGATTGAACTTGCCGTTGTCAAAACAGGACTTCCGCCAACCGTTAAATTCTCAGCCGTTGTGTTGCCCGTCAAGGCCGTGTTGTTCAAAGCGCTTGGTTGCAAAGCCGTGTCTGCCTTGCCGAGCGATGTTTGAACACCCGTTGCCAAAGCCGAAAGCGCAACCGAAGCATCTGTCAAATTCGCGCCGTTTAACGCGCTTGTTGATTGCAAAGCTAAATTTGCAAGCGTTAAAGATGCGTTAACATCTTCTGACAACTGTGTTGTGCCGACCGTTCCTGCCGCAATCTTTGCACCTGCAAGTTCGCTGTTTGCCGTTAAAACAGCACTTCCGCCAACCGTTAAGGCCTCAGCTGTTGTTGTGCCGGTCAAAGCCGTATTGGCTTTTGCCGCCGCAATTTTAAAATCAACCGAACCTGCAACTGTCGAATCGCCGGTTAAGGTGTTCACGGCCTGAACCAAACCTGAAGTTGCATTGCCAACCGTTGTTTGCAAGTCGTTTACGTCTTTAACCAAACCTGACGAGGCATCGCCGACCGTTGTTTGCAAAGATGTGATGTTGCTTTCCGCTGTGCCGACGCGCGTTGTCAAACTCTCAACATCAGAAGCCGCCGCTTTTGAGGCGACGGACGTCTGCAAATCAGAAATGTTGGTCTGAGCTGTGCCGAGAGCCGCCGTGATGGAAGCGCCCGTATAACTTGCGCTGCCAAGAGCAGTGTTGATGCTGTTAATGCTCGTCTGCAAACCGTTTGTGGTCGTCGTTGTGGCATAACCATTCAACAGTGTATTAATTTGCTCCGTTGTGGAGTATGCGCTCATATCAACCGTGCCGATGTTATCATCAACACCCCACGAGCCACCGGAAGCCACTGTTGAAACAACATTCAACAACGGTTCAGCATGAGCCGCAGGCGCAATCGCCGCACCGACCATAAAGATCGCCGCATTGAAAATCGCGCACTTAATTAAAATCTGCTTATACCAGCGTTTCAGCTGGGTAAGCGCAGTATTTGAGTATTTCATACTTGTCTTGTCCTTTCTTTAATATTAAACGAATGTAAAAAGACCAATTTAAACTTTTCACACCTAAAAAATTAACCAAAAATTTACAAATTGCAACCCTTTTTTTGCATTTTGTGCATTAAAATTTTCTGATGCACTTACCCCCTTTCCTTGTCATCCTAGTGCCCTAATTGTCATCCTAGGGCACTACATTGTCATCCTTGTCACCCCTCGCGCTGTGCGGCGCATCAGCGCGTCAAGGGGCCTCATCTTCGGCGGCGTGCCGTCAGGCACACATCCGCCGCTTCCTTATCTTAACCGCTTCCTTATCTTAAGAATCCCCCCCTCACGCCCCTATAACTTAAGATATATATCTAAATAATTCTTGCAGCCTGAGTAAAATCAGCTAAAATAAAAGGCAGATGGCTTTACTTTGGCCATTTTGATTGGACTTGATTCATTATTTTTTAAAGGATTAAAAAAATGAAAAAGTTCAATGAAAATGGTCGTTCTATGATTGAAATGCTTGGTGTGCTTGCCATCATCGGCGTGTTGTCTGCCGGCGGTTTGGCAGGATATGCAAAGGCAATGTTCAGACATAGATTAAACTCAACTTTAGATCAAATCACAATGCTCACCACCAACATCCGCACAACCTATGGTGCACAAACCGATTATACGGATATGCCTAAAGATGCTATGACCTTAAACCTCATTCCGACATCAATGGGTGAAGATCAAACATCGACAGATGATGCGACACTGACCTTGATGAGCCCGTTTAAGGGAAAAGTAACAATTAAAACAGGAAGCATTTACGGCGATACAAATGAAGCACCGAATTCGGCTTTTATCATCTCATATGAAAACCTGTCGCGCGAGGCGTGCGTTGCTTTGGCAACGGCAGATTTCGGCTCAGGCGCAGGTTCCGGCTTTATCGGCGTTAATGTTGAAACAAGTGGGGAAGAAGACAAGATAGCCGATGCAGAAGTCGGAAAAGGTCTTAACGAGCGCAACGAAGGTGTGCCGTATTCTGTTACAAAAGCACTCGAGGCTTGCGAAACAGAAGGCAACGAAAACAATGCCACGGTTGCTTGGAAGTTCTATTAATCACTTTCGCAATCAAAAAAAAGAACTCGCCTCAAAGCGGGTTCTTCTTTTTACCCAACGACCGATTGTTATCTGCGGCACGATAAATGCAACTAAAAATGCCGCCGAAAGCGCTTCTATTAAAATGGGGATTAGGAAAGCTCGGCCGTGTGGGAACTCTCATTTGAAAGAACGGACGTTTTTGCCATCTCTTTGTTTTCAGCGGCTTTTAATGCCCTAATCATCGCCGTCAGCTCTTCAAAGCGCGCTTTGGCACGCTCACGGCAGAACTCTTCATATTTGTCTAAAGAAATGTCATTTGTCATCGTCTTTCTCCCTTGCAAATCAATTGTTTTAATTTATATCACCTTTTTTTTCATTTGTCAAATAAAAATGTTTTTATTTCCCCAAAAAACCTTGCGTTTCTCTGGCATAACGAACATAGCAGTTGTGATATTCCTCAAGTTTTTCGGCCACAATACCGTTGACGGTGCCCTTATGATAGTGCCCCTTTTTGTCGGGTTTTCCCGCAGGTATACCTGTTAAAATTTCAATGCCGTCATCAACCGTGTCAACCGCAAAAATGTGAAACTTTCCGTCTTCAACCGCCTTAACAACATCTTCTTTGAGCATTAAGTTCGAAATGTTTGTGCGCGGAATAATAACCCCTTGGTCTCCCGTTAAGCCGCCTTGCTTACACACCTCGAAAAAGCCTTCTATCTTTTCGTTGACACCGCCGATGGGCTGAATTTCGCCAAACTGGTTGATAGAGCCCGTTACGGCAATGCTTTGTTTAATCGGCAATTCGGAAATAGCCGAAAGCAAACAGTAATATTCCGTTGAAGATGCGCTGTCGCCCTCAACCCCGCCGTATGATTGCTCAAACACAATCGACGCCGACAGCGACAAAGGTTTGCGCTTGGCAAAACGGTTTGAAAGAAGCGATTGCAAAATTAAAACGCCTTTGGTATGAATGGGCCCGCTCATCTCGGTTTCGCGCTCAATATCCACAACCTCTCCCGTGCCCATACGAACCTGCGCCGTAATGCGCGAAGGCTTGCCAAACATCAGACGCGAAAAATTATACACAACCAAACCGTTGATTTGCCCGACACGCTTGCCCTTAACGTCCATCAAAATAACGCCCCTCTCAATTTGCTCAAGCATTGCTTCATTGGCACGGTCGCTTCGATAAACTTGCGCCTCAATGGCTTGTGTAATGTGGTTTTTACCGATTTGCTTGGCACCTGTTTTGCTTGCCCAATAATCGGCCTCTCTGAGCAAATCGCCGATTGATGAAATGTGCGCCGTCAGCTTTTTGCTGTCATCCGAAAGCCGCGAGGCGTGTTCAATAACGCGGGCAACCGCCTGTCTGTTGAGCGAACGCAATCTTTTTTTCTTGGAAAGCGATCCGATAAGCTTGGCATATTCAATTTCGTTTTCTTCCGTGCGTTTCATAGACATTCCGAAATCAGCCTCAACCTTGAAATAATCTCTGAAATCCGGATCTTTTTCGGAAAGTAGCTCGTAAAGTTCTTCATCTCCCGTTAAAATCACCTTAATATCAAGCGGTATCGGCTCGGGATCAAGCGAAATGGTTGTAAAGGTTGTATCGTCCGTCGGCGCCTCAATTTTGATGTTTTTGGCCGCCAATGCCCGTTTTAAGGAATCCCACGCAAACGGTTGCATTAAAAGTTTTCGCGCATCAATCAGCAAAAATCCGCCGTTGGCCTTGTGAAGCGCACCGGCCTTAATGAGCGTGAAATCGGTTAAAAGTGCACCGTATTGCTGTATGCGTTCAACTTTTCCCACCAAATTGCCTTGTGTCGGGTGGTCAAGCAAAACAATCGGCGCGCCCTCACCCGGCGTGTTTTTGACAACAACATTCACCTTAAATTTTGCAAACTTATCTTCATCCGACTTGTTTACACGGTTCAAAAGCGCCGCAAGCGGATCGTCATCGCTCAAAACGCGTGCAGCTTGAGAGTCGGGCAAAAAGTCATCGATATTTTCCAAAATATATTTCAAAACAGACCTTAAAAAAGCGCTTGCCTGACGGTTTGCTTTATATTTTTTGCGCAATTTATCAATCGAAGGCGAAATGATGTTTTTCATAAACTTAACCCGCAGCTTGTCAACTTCGGCGCGCTGTTTTTCTTCCCATTTCGAAAGATTTTGCGCCGAATTTTCAATTTCAAGCTGCATTGCGTTTAAGTCATTCGTGATTTTCGTCTTTTCTTCATCACTTAACGATTCAAAGGCTTCCGGATTGAGCACCTCACCGTTTTTAACCGGCGCCACAACAAGCCCGACGGGCATCTGCAAAAGCGAAACGCTTTTGCCCTTGGCTTTTTGTTGCAAAAACTTGATGTAGTCATCTTTCATACCCTTGTATTTTTGATGAATAATATCAAGTGCTGCCTTATATTCATCGCTGTCCAAAACGGCCGGAATTGACGAGCCAAGCTCAAAAATAAGGTCATCAACATCTTTGGCAAAACCGGTGGCCTCACCGGCTTCAAAACGAATGGCAACCGGCTTGTAGGGTTCTTCAAAATTATAAACATATGCCCAATCATCGGGGGTTTGGCGTTTTTGTGCTTCTTTTTGCAAAATGCGCTCAACAAGGCTCATTTTGCCTGTGCCCTCGTGGCCGAAGCAAAACAGATTGTAGCCTTTCGATTTGATGTTTATGCCAAGCTCAACCGCGCTTATGGCGCGTTCCTGCCCAAGCGACGAAAGCCTTTCTTCAAGCTCGGCTGTTGAGTTGAAACAAAATTTTGTGTAGTCGCACTTTTTATATAAATCCGCGGCCGCTAATTTCGTGATAGACATATTTCAAAAATCCTTTGCTTTGTTTTTTTCTAACTTATCTTCAAAATAACTAATTTAATGTAAAGATTAAAAAAAAATATTTTCCGAGCATCCGTTTTTTATTTTTCAGATGACATGAAAACAAAATTATGATATAAGAGGTAATACATTCTTAAGGATTTTGGCGTATTGTTGGTTGAGATGGTTGCTTTTTTAAGGAAAAACACGTGTTCAAATATATGCTGACATTTATGGCGATTACGCGCCTGTCATCGGTTATCGGCCAAAACTTAAACGGTATGGCCACATTTTTTCAGCACTATTTTGCCGGCACGGAAAATTTGAGAATCATCTCAATCATCTTGCTTTTGCTCGCCTTTATTCTGTTTTTGTTTTTGATTGTGATTCTTTATATTAAATCGCTTCTCTCGTTTATTAAAGAAAGCGAAGTGGCCATCAGCTCGGAAATGAAAAAGACGCCGGCCAAAACACAGACCGAGCCACAAGAGGCAAAAGAACCTGCAAAACAAGTTGAACGCAAAGAGGTAAAGGATTTAAACAAAAAACCGCTTGTCCAACCCAAAGAGCGCCCGAGCGTGATGAAAAAGCAAGAAATGCCGATTGAATCTGAAAAACAGGCCGCACTAAACAATGTTTCCGTTTTAAACATTCACAATGTGCCACCTTCAACACCCAAAACCGAAACAGCTGCTTTTCGCGGAAATGCTGCTCTTTCGGAGTTTGATTGGCGCAAAGGACGTTTGGGTGAGCTTGACGAAGCTGCCGCCGGTGTGCCTTTAATTGAAAAGAAAATTGTGAAAAAAGGCGCACTCGTTGATTATGCCGGTTTAATTTTGGATATGCTCGGACGCGGTATCGACGCCGGAAAAATTGTTCAGACAATCAGGCATAAAACGGCCGGAACGGTTAGTCAGGAAGATATTATTCAAAGCGTTGATTCCATTCAAAATTTCATATCGCTTGCAAACAACGGCAAATTTAATACTTTAAGCAAACTCTATTCCCTTGAAGACATTAAAGAAGCACTGCGCAGCCTTGCGTGCGGCAATGCGGGCGGGTGCCTTGCCATTTTGGAAGATTTGATATATCCTTTAATTGAAAGAGCAACAAAGCTTGCCATGCCTCAAAAGCGCGACATTGTTTTTTCGGAAACTTCAAATTATGCCTGCACATTCGGTTCAATTGCCATGATGGACGGCGATTTTGAACTTGCCGTCAGCGCCTTTGAGCTTGCAATTGAGCTTTCGCCTAAAAACGCCAACGCTTGGAGCAGAGTAGCAGACGCTTATGACAAGCTCAAAGTCGGCAGCAAAGCCATTTGGGCTTATCAAAATGTCATTTCTTATGCTTCTTCAGAGCTTTATGCGCACCAATTGGCCAACGCAAACCAAAAACTTGCAAAATATTACCAAACGCAGGGTGATGCTTTGCAAGCGGCCAAACTTGCGGATGAAAGCAATGCTTATTATCAAACCATCGGCATTGATTTGGCTCTGACAAAAAAAGAGCAAAGCATTATTGAGTTGATTGAAGAAAACCAGATTCAAAACATTGATTCAACGGTTGGTCATCTGCTCAACTTTTCAGTGCAAAAACAAGCAGGTGTTTTTTAAAAATTTTATGCGTGGCCGGTTTGTAAAATCAGCCGGCTTAAATCAACCCCCGAGCGCGCGAGCGCTTTTTCCCATTTAAGGCTGTCTTCGGTATGAAACAAAATTTCATTTGAAGCCTCGACAATCAGCCAATCATTATTTAAAATTTCACGTTCCAGCTGCATCGGCTCCCACGCCGAATAACCCAGTGCCACCAAATTTTCGGCCGGACCTGCACCATAGGCAATATCTTTCAGAACGTCTAAATTGGAAGAAACGGCGACACTGCCATCAACCTGATATGTGCCGGGGCGATTATATTCGGCACTGTGCAACACAAAACCCCGAATTCTCTCCACGGGACCGCCCTGATACAAATACATATTCTCTAAATTTGAAAAACGGTTCACGTCAAGCGGCACCGAAAGATCGGAAAAAGAAAAATCTTTGAGCTTTTTGTTGATGATAAACCCCATCGCCCCGTCTTGACCGTGCGAACACAAATAAACAACGCTCTGATGAAAACTCTCATCTTCAAGATTGGGCATTGAAACCAAAAATTTTCCCGCCAGCGATTTGTCCTTGAATGTTGCCATTTGTTGTATATATTCCCAAAAATATGTTTGTTTCTTTTTGCATTATAGCATACATTAAACGCAAAATAAACCGTTTTTAAACAAGATTTTATATGTGCGCGCTCTTTAAATATATAGTGTTTTTTGTTTTGGCTTTCAACACCGGTTTTGCAAATGCTCAAAACGTTGCGCTCGAGCCGTTTGAAGATGAGTTTGAGATAAACGTGCCGAGCTTTACGGCCGCCTTAAATTTGCCTCATCCCGCACAACTTGGCAACATTTTAAGCCAAAGCGATACGGCAGGCCTTGGCGCGCTTTTAACACTCGGCAGATATTTTGACGCGCGTTATCCGGGCGATTCAATTTATGCCGATTTCAGCAAAGACATCGGCTTTATTTTTCCTGAAGCTTCACAAGACGAAATTGCCTCTTACACAAAAAAAATCAGATATGCCGTTGTGCTTTATCGGCTGGGTATGCAAAAATATCAAGAGGCAAAAGAAAAATTTTTAGCGCCTCCCGACCCGCCTTTAATTGTTGCCGATGATGAATATGCAATCGTCGGCGACAGAGCATATTTGCCCACCAAAGAAGGTGAAGTCGCCATTATATCCGATTTTAAAAAAGTTGTCGGATACAGTTATAATCCGCGCGAAATTGAAGCAATGGAAAAACGGGCGCAGCGCTTATATGAAGCCGGTCGAAAAAAAACGGATTTTGAGCGTTTCAAAACAATGCTTGATAAAATCGAATTTTCAAAACTCACTTCATACGGCGTTACAATTGCCTCACCTTTTGTGGGAAACGCCGGCATCGGTGCTTGGTTTGAGAAAAACGGTTTTAAGACGCGCCTTATTTCGGAAAAAGCGCGCATCGGCGAGCAAAAAGCGTTTTTGACAGCTTTTCACGTTGATGTGCCAAGCCATCGTTTAATGCTGGCCACAAATCTTGGAAATACATTGAAAAAACCGCAAATCGAACTTATCAACGCACAAAACGTTGCCTCGTATGAAATATTTTATCCCATGCCCGTTCAACCGGCCGCTTCTCAAATGACGGGGGTTTACCGCGGCAATTTTGCTTTTCCTGTTAAGATTACCCTTCAAGAGGCGCAAAAACCGGTTTTTTTTGAAGCAAACCTTCATTTTTTTGACTGCGACTTCAACTTTGATTGCAAAAAAGAAGTTTTGCACGGCACCCTTGAAATTGAGCAAGCCGAAGACGGCGAAGATGTTTCATCTTCGATGAGCAATTTTATAAAGCAAAGCTACTTCAATCTGCCCGATGAAGCAAACAAATATCTTGCCTTAAAAAAGGTTTCTTATCAAACCGACGAAAGCCTTCAAAAGGTGTCCGAAATCAATTTGACCTTTGCATATCATGCTAAAATCAAAAATTTTGCCCTTTTTTTGGAAAATGAACCAAACACGGTGTTTGTAAATCCGAAAATTGTGATTGACGGAAAACAGATATACGTGCAGATAACGCCGGTTGAAAACGATGAAAACCTGCTTGATTATCCCTTAACCGTCAGCGCACGCATCAACAACTATGCAACCATCAGGCAAACCGTTGACATCAAAACTTTTCAACAACAAACCGAAAAAAGCAACGCCTTAAGACTGTTTTGGGTTGCTTTTCTTGCGGGGCTGTTGTTTTATGCCACACCGTTCGGCGCGGCTTTGGCGCTCAAGCCTTTTTATTCAAATGAGCCTTCTGATAAACGCTTTCTCATTTCAAAAATCTGTGCTGTTGCGGCAAGTGTTTTGGTTTGTGCATATCTTGTCTGTCAAAACAAAGACATATTATACTTTTCTCTTGCGCCGCACACGTTTTATGTTGCCTTTGTGATGTTGTGCCTTTGGCTGCGCTTTGATGCAATCAGCTTTTTTGCCCTAAAAGCGCCGGAATATCCTGTTTTTTCAGGGCTGCTCAATGCCTTTTTCACAATGCTTTTCCTACCTCTTTCAAACGCGCCTTATATGTCTCAATTTTTGGAAAACATCAGCGTGATTCAAAAAACGGATGTTTTTCTTTCGGCCGCCTTTTTTTGTTTAGGGCTTTTTATGCCCGAGCTGTTGCGCCTGTGTTTTTTCAAACGTCAAATTCCCGACAAGCTTAAAGAACTTTTGCTTTTAATTTCAAAGACGATGACGGCGATTGCTTTGCTTTGCTGCGTTTTATGGCTTCTTTTGCCCCTTAAAGCTTTAAGCATTGTCAAAACACTGTTTTTGCTCGGATTGAGCTGGCTTGTCTTAAAAATTTGCTTAAATTTTTGGAAGGCTCTGCTTCAAACAAGGTTGCCGAGCACGCAAATCAAAAACGCCGAAAAAGTCGTTTTTCTGCTCATTGTGCTTTCCGTTTTCATTTTTGCCAAAGCTTTCACACACAAAAGCATCGCGGCGTCCTTTTTTACAGAAAATCAAATCAGCAGCCGGCTTAAACAAGGTAAAAGCGTTTTGGTCGGTCTTTACACCCCCTCTTGCCTTGTTTGCAAATACAACGAGCTGACAACCTTAAACAGCCAAAATCTGAAAAACTTAAACAACCGCTTTAAGTTTGAATACATGCCTTTTAAAATTGAAGCATTCAGCCCGAAAATTAAGGCTTATTTTGAAAAATATAGCCGATTAAGCCAGCCTTTGTATGTTTTATACACACCGCTTATTCCGGGCGGAGTTGTGCTTGATGGTTTGATGAGTCCGTCTTCTTTGGCCGAGCAAATTGACACGTTTAATCCGTAACTATTCCTCTTCCTCGTTTTTAAAAAGGCGGATAACACCTTTTCGATATATCCACATGTTAATCAGCCCCAAAATAACCGACATCGAACCGAACAAATACAAAATATAATACCAGTTAATTTCGCTTTCTTGCATCAAAACTGTTTGCTTGCTCGTTGAAATAAATAAAATCGAAACAGCCGTTAATACAAAAGAAACCGAAAAAGCCATAAACCAAACCCTTTTTTGAATAAGATCCGGAACCGAAAAAGCCATTAAAATGTATATAAAAACCAGCGCAACAAATAAAAAAACTTCCATCAAAGCACTCCCTTGTCTTTTTTTATGACAAAGCATATATGCACTTTTTTTGATTTTTCAATCAGGCATTGAAAGTCAAACCCCAAAGCCCATATCTTGCTGGGTCATTTTCCCAATTTTCGCGCACCTTCACAAACAAGAAAAGGTGTATGCGCTCATCAAGCATTTCTTCAAGCTCTTTTCGCGCCGCCGTGCCGATTTTTTTAATCATCTGCCCTCCTTTGCCGAGCACGATGATTTTTTGGTTATCACGCGCAACAAAAATCGTTATCTCTGCTCTGATTGTTCCGTCATCGCGGCGTTGCCAAAGCTCGGGCTCAACCGTTGAGCTGTAGGGCAGCTCATCGCGCAGATACAAAAACATTTTTTCGCGCACCACTTCAGAGGCCAAAAGCTTTAGCGGCATATCCGACATCTGATCCTCGGGATATAAAAACGGGCTTATCGGCAAATTTGAGGCCAAATAGTGATAAAAATCTTCAAGATGTTCACCCTTTAAGGCCGAAACCATAAATGTTTGCTCAAACGCATACATCTCGTTTATTTCCCTGCTTAAAGCCAGCAGTTTTTCTTGTTTGATTAAATCCGTTTTATTTAAGATTAAAACAGCTTTAATGTTGTCATCCTTAAGTTTTTGAACAATGGCTCTTGTTTCGCCGTTAAAGCCCTTTTTGGCATCAATCACCAAAGCAACAATGTCTGCGTCTTTCACACCGCCCCATGCGGCGGCAAGCATTGCCCTGTCTAAGCGGCGCTTTGGGCTGAAAATGCCGGGTGTATCCAAAAAAATGATTTGCGTGTTTTCAAAAATACCGATGGCCTTAACAACCGTTCGTGTCGTTTGAGCTTTGGGCGAAACAATTGAAACTTTTGAGCCTGCAAAGTGGTTTGCAATGGTCGATTTTCCGGCATTCGGCGCACCGATAAGGCTGACAAAACCGGCGCGTGTCGGCTCATTTCCCATCTTTCTTCTCCAAAATTTCCATCAGCCGCATAGCCGCATCTTGCTCGGCCTGCTTTTTGTTTTTGCCCGAGCCGACAGCCGTTCCCGCATTTTTAACGGAAACCTTGATGTAAAAAACGGGTTCATGCTCTGTGCCTTCTTTTTTTGCAAGCTCGTAAACAGGCACTTCTTGCAAACGATGTGCCGCTTCCTGCAAAATCGTTTTACTGTCGCGTTTGGGTTTTGCGCTCTTTTCAATGTGTTTTTTAAAGTGTCTGTCGACAAGCGAAATGGCTTTTTCAAAGCCTGCTTCAATGCAAACCGCGCCTATCACGGCTTCCATCACATCGCAAAGCACATTTTCATTTAAGCAAAGCGTCTTGGGCATTGCTTTGATATATTCATTAAGCTTCAGCTCTCTTGCAACTTCCGCAACTGTTTCTTTGCGCACCAATTCAACAAGGCGCGGAGAAAGCGAACCTTCAGGCTCGTTTTTGAAAGCAAAATAAAGCAAATGTGCAATGGCAACCCCTAAAACCCTGTCGCCCAAAAACTCAAGCCGTTCATAGTTTTTTTGAATATGTCCGCTAATGCTTCTGTGCGTTAAAGCCTGTTCTAACAGACTTTTGTTTTTGAAAGAATAACCCAAATTTTGTTCAAGTGCTTGCATTCAAAGTCCTATTCAAGGGTGCTGAAAATTTTTGAATATCGTATGGCTTTCGGCCATGTCCACGGTTTATACCATTTTGCTTTGTCGTTGTGTGAAAAAAACAAAAACCGCGCCTTGCCCACCAAATTTTCTTCGGGCACAAAGCCGACATGCACACGGCTGTCGTCCGAGCGGTCGCGGTTGTCGCCCATCACAAAATAATGGCCTTCCGGAACAACGATTTTGGACATATTATCAACCTTGCTTTCATAATCTGAAATTTCCAAAATACGGTGTTTCAAGCCTTCCGGCAGTGTTTCGACATATTCTTCATACTGCTCGGGACGCACAACATATTCGCTTAAAACATATTTTCCGACCGGCTCGCGATCAACAAGCTCGCCGTTGATATAAAGCCTTCCGCGGCTCATTTGGATTGTATCGCCTTCAAGTCCGATGATGCGTTTGATAAAATCCGTGCGGTTGTCTTTGGGATATTTAAAAACGACAATATCCCCGCGCTTAGGCTTTTTTGCAAAAATCCGCCCCTTAATCGGCGCCAAACTGAACGGAAACGAGTGTTTGGAATAACCGTAAGTATATTTTGAAACAAACAGATAATCGCCGACTTCCAATGTTGGATACATCGAACCCGAGGGAATGCGAAACGGCTCAAAAAACAAACTTCTGATTAAAAGCGCAATTAAAATGGCGTATACAATTGTTTTAAGGGTATCCCACACACTTTCCTTTTTCTTTTCTTTTTTTTCCATTTTCCTTTTTTCCAATTCATCACTGATTTGTGAGCAAATATGATACATTTTAAAGCAAATATCAAGCATTATTTGAAAACTTCAAGGCATCCACCACTCGTCATGCCAATATAACAAACCAAAATCTAAGAAATTATTCCATAATTATTTAATCGATTTGTAAATATATGTTGACAAAAATATTTGTTTAGGATATCATTACGGCAATGTTACGGACAAACAAAAAATGAGTAATAAAATCTTAAAAATTAATTTTTCAGGAGCGTCAAGCACGGGTAAATCTACTCTGTGTCGCTATTGTGCCGACATGTATGGTGAGCCTCACGCTCCAGAACGTATGCGTGATGTTATGACCAAACGTGGCATAGGCATTGCACAAATTACGAACGATGTTTTTATTGAGGCAGCCGATTTGCAAAATTATGACATCGAAATTTTGGAAAAAAAAGCACAAAAATATTTATTTATCGACAGCGGACCGTTAATCTTTTATTTGGGAAATAAATATTCGTTTGGCAGAGAATTTCCCGAGCTCAAAGAAAGAGCGTTAGAATTTTACAAAACACAAGATGTTGTTTTTGTGTGTGATCCGCATATTGCATTTGATACCAGTATGATGCGTGGAGATGAGGGAACCAAAGATATTTTACATGAACAAATAATAGAATTTATGAATCATCATAAAATAAAATATAATTTGGTGGCAGGCTCTGTTGCAGAGCGGGCTGAACAAGTGAAAGAATATTTAAAAAAGCGTGAAAGACAAAATACAAAAATTTTTGAAGATTTATACAATTATCGAAAAACAAAAAACAGGTAAAAACAATAATTAAAGGCAATGAAAATGAAAAAAATGATTATAGCTGTCGGTGGAGGGGAAATAGGAAGAATAAAGGTTTTGCCGGACGGTACTTCTGTGCAAACAGACGTGGAAACAACTCTGATTGATCGTTTTATTGTTGATGCAACGGGAAAAAAGCATCCTAAAATGCTTTTTGTCGGCACGGCTTCAGGTGATAAAAAAAGTTATCTGGAAGTTGTAGAGAATCATTTTAAGGGACGTTTGGGGTGCCATTCCGTTGAACCTTTAAATTTGGTAGAGGAATCAATTTCCATACAAGAAATTAGAAACAAAATATTTTCAAGTGATATTATTTATGTCGGTGGCGGAGATACAACAACCATGCTGAACATTTGGCAAAAATATAAACTTGGCGATATCTTATACGAAGCCTACCAAAAGGGAATTGTTTTAGCCGGTATCTCTGCAGGCGCCATTTGCTGGTTTGAATATTACGATAATATGGATGATATAGAAAATATTGAGCAACTCGATTTGGTTAGAGGTTTGGGATTTATTAAAGGATTTGGTGTCCCACATTACGACTGGCTGACTGAAGATGAGAAACAAAGGATAAATGACAAACTGAAACAAAAAAACATACAAGGATGGAGTATGGATGATTGCACTGCACTGGTTTTTCAAGATGGTTCGATAAAAATCATGACTTGCAGAGATGACCGTAAGGTTAAACAAATTCCCTAAAAAGGTAAAAAATCATGAAAAAAATCTTTCGAATATTGAATGTAAGGAAGCATAAATCCGTGATTTTTGCCGAAACATATACAAGTGATGGTAAAAAGGAACAAATTGTTTTTGATAAAAATCTATATCACAAGAAAGCTTTAAAAAAAGGAGATTGTTTTGCCGCTACCGGAAAATTCATAAAAAACCAAAGTGGAGAAAATGTATTAAAAATTGAGAGAATTTTGTGGGTAAGTCCGTGTCAAACATGGGACGAGTTTAAAAATTTACCGAATAATTCTAAAGGCTGTGAGCGCTATGCCCAAAGCAATGCCCGCAATGCAGGCAAGCAAATTGATGTTTATCGGCTTAAGCAAGAACTGATACAGAAAATTTCCGAGCTTTTAGATAAAGACGGATTTGAAAATACACCCTGTAAAGTCTTGGAAAGAGAAAGAACCGGCTCTGCCATACCTCCGTTTCAAACCAAGGGACAGTTTGATAAAGAGCCTGTTTATTTGCGCATTACTCCGGAAAATCAACTTAAACAAACAGCCGCGATTTTATTAAAATCCGTTTATACAATCGGGAGTGTATTTTACAACAAAAATTCCGACGCAAACCATGTTCCGGAAATGTGCACTTTGGAATTCGTTTCTTTAGATTATACAAAACCTCAGCTTTTAAGATTCATGACAAAAGTAAGTAGAATTATGAGTACTTTGTGCAAGAAATACGGTTTTGAAACACCGGAGAAAGGGACGCCTGATATAGTTGACTATAATAATTTGGCAGAATTAGGCATTCAATATCAAAGAAGAATTCCGGAGTTTAAAAATACAATATTGATTAACGCGCCGGTTTCAAATCCGCTTGTCGCACCTGATGAAAACGGATTAAAAACAGAAATTAAATGGTATATAAATGGTCGATTAACGGCTCATGGTTATTGTGATGAAACAGATTATAGTAAAGTTAAGGAAGCTTTACAAGAACAGAAGAACAACAATAATTTGGAATATGTAAACGAAATGTCTTATATGAAGTGGGGACTGCCTAAATCTATGAGTTTCGGATTAGGTATTGATGCTTTCATATCAAGATACGTCAATTCAGACAGTATGTTGTTGGCCAGCAATCCACTTGGGATAAACTATACGTTTCCCGATAAAACTTCTCAAAAACAAGTATCATCACAAATAAATATTACCGAACAGAAAAAAGAAAGAAATATTTAATTTGTTTTCGTTCGGAATGGAGAAAAAACAGCACAACCCGTCATGGCTGTTTTTCGCTTAAGCGAAAAATTCAAAACATCTATAAAACCCGTCATGCCTATTTTTTGAGCGCGCTCAAAAACTTCAAGGCATCTTCAATTTTTTTTCTTTACATTTCTTCAAAATCTTCCATAATAACCTTGCAATCGGTTGATTGCGGTGTTTCAAAAACATCTTCCTAATTTCAACTCCGCATTGGGGAGTTTCCGAAATAAGGCTTTGCGCGAATAAGGAAATCTGTATTAGGACAGTTTTTGAGCTCCCCGTTTTGAGATTTTTTTCCAAAACGGTTTTTTTTGAGAAACATGAACAAAACAGGAGTTAAAAACAATGACGATTCAAAAACAAATTAAAAAAATGCTCGGCCGTATTCTTTTTGAAGAGCGCCAAAGAAACAACACATACACCGCCGCCTGCTGCAAGGCGCTTAAAATAAAACCCATCACCTATGAAAGAATTGAGCTCGGCTTAGATCGCGTCGGCTGGAAAAAGTTTGAAGAGGCCTTGAAGTATTTCCATAAATCCATCGAAATAAGGCTTGTTGACGAGCTAAAACAAAAATAAGCGGCCGTTGTTTTTATATGCCCTTAAACCCTTCGGCAACAACGTATGTTTCCGGCGAGCTCTGACGGCTGGCATCGGGCTTAAAATGCGACACTTTTGCAAAATTCTTTTTCATATCGGCCAAAAGTTCGCCCTCCGTTCCGCCTTGAAAAACTTTGGCAATAAAAATGCCGCCTTCTTTTAAAACCTCTTTGGCAAATTCATACGCCGCCTCAACAAGCGCAATCGTGCGCAAATGGTCGGTTTGCTGGTGTCCGGTGGTGTTGGCCGCCATATCGCTTAAAACAACGTCTGCCTTACCTTCTAAAAGCGATTTTAATTTTTCGGGCGCATCTTTTGATGTGAAATCCTCACATATAAGCGTTGCTCCCTCAATTGGCGAGGTCTCCAAAATGTCAATACCAACAATCTGCCCCGAGCCCTTATTTTTGATAGCCGCAACCTGAGTCCACCCGCCGGGGGCGCACCCCAAATCAACAATGATTTTTCCTTTTTGCAAAAACTTGTATTTTTCATCAAGCTGAATCAGCTTAAATGCGGCGCGTGAACGATAGCCCTGCTTTTGCGCCTCGGCAACATACGGGTCGTTTAATTGGCGCTCAAGCCAGCGGTTTGACGACGGTTTTCGATATTTTGAAGTTTTAACGCGAACCGTCAAACTCTTATGACCGCGAACAAGCTTTGCGGACTTTGTCAGTTTCGGCATTTCTTAACTCCTCTAACATGGCGTATTGCGCCCCCTTGAATGATACGGTCAGCTCTCTAAAACCGAGCGTGTCGTAAATGCTTTTAAAAATCACACAGGCTGCCACAAAAACAGAAGCTCTGTCGCTTCCGACATACGGCGAATTTGCGCGTTCGGCAAGGCTCATTTCACAGCAGGTTTGAACGGCCTTGTCTACATCGGTTGTTTTTAAGATTTTACCATCATTTTTTTCGCGCGCATAAAAACCGTCGTGATGAACCATTGAGCAAAGGCGCAAGGGCGTGCTTGAGGTTGCAATCAGGCAACATTTATCCTGATAATCTTTTAAGTGTGAATCTTCAATAAAAGCTTGAACATAACCTTTAATATCGTCTGAAAGCTTTTGAGCTTTTTTAAGCTGAAACTCCCGCAAATCATAGCCTTCTGAAGCGTTGCGCGCACCGAGCGGAATTGAGATGGTGTGCAAAATTTCGCACGAAGCGTTGTTTTTTGCAAGCGTTATTTCGGTTGAGGCGCCGCCTAAATCATAAACCACAACATATTCGCTTTCTTTCGGAGCGTTGAACAAAGCACCTTTTAAGTTGAGCCTTGCTTCCTCTTTTGTGTCGATAATTTCAATTTTAATACCTGTTTGCTTTTCAACTTCGTTTGCAAACATCTTCCCGTTTTGCGCCATTCGACAGGCCGCCGTTGCAATTGCCCGATAGGCTTCAACATGGTGTGCCTTCATCTTTTCCGCAAAATCTTGAAAAACCGCAAGTGCACGGTTCATAGAATCCGCACTCAATTTTTTGGTTTGAAACAATCCCTCGCCCAATTTGGTCGGCTTCGAATCTTTATAAAGGAGATTGCCCTCAAGCGTTGCAATTCTGAGGCGACAAGAATTGGAACCCAAATCAATGCTCGCAAGAACTTTATCCTTCATTTGCTCTCCTTTTGTGATGCGGATGTGATTTAAAATTTTTCTTTTTATGTTTTCTGTCACGCTTTTCATTGTGAATCATATCAAGCAAAATTCCCTCGCGGATTCCTCGGTCTGCAATTGTAATTTCCGAGATGGGGAAAATTGTCAACAGTGCTTCGATAATGGCACAACCGGAAATGGTTAAATCAGCCTTCATCGGACCGATACACCGATGTTTACGCCTGCCGGCATCACCCATATTTTTAATTTTGTTAATCACGTTTTCAACATCTGCACCCGAAATTGAAAGGCCGTCAACCGCCGAACGGTTATAGCGCACAAGCCCCAAATGAACCGCGCCCAAAACCGTTACGGTTCCCGATGTTCCGATAACCTGTATTTCTTGATTTTTAATGCCTTCATACACACCGTATTTTTCATCAAACTCCGCCAAAATGCCGTGTGTGCGTTCAATAATGGTGTTATAGGCCAAATTGGTCATTTCCTGCTTCGGAAAAGCTTCCGAGATTGTAACAACGCCGTAGGGAAGCGAAACGTACCCTTCAATAAATGTTTTGCCTTCTTCGGTTACACGCGCAAGTGAAATTTCCGTTGAACCGCCGCCGATGTCAAAAATAAGCGCACGCTTAATGTTGCGGTTTAGAAGCGGCACACACCCGACAACGGCAAGTCTTGCTTCTTCCTGCGGCGAAATAATTTCAAGCTTAATGCCCGCCTCTTTTTGAACCATTGCCAAAAACTCGGCACAGTTTTTTGCCCTTCGGCAGGCTGCCGTTGCCACAAACCTTGAACGGGTAATTGGCGCATATTCGTCCATCACGCTTTTGCAAACTTTTAAGGTGTTCACTGTGCGCCGCATGGCCGCTTTGGAAAGTTCGTTATCTTTGATGATGCCCTCGCCCAATCGTGTAATTTTAGAAAACGTTTCAACAACGTGAAACGAGGTCGGTGTCGGCGTCGCAATCACCAAACGGCACGAATTTGTGCCCAAATCAATCGCCGCATAATTGGGCGCTTGTTTCAAATCTTTTTTTAAAAAGGGTTTTTTCTTCTTAAAAAACGGCGTCTTAAACATAAATTACATCACCTTATCCATATTCTCGCGAATTTTCTCACGGATTGTATCAATGCAGACCAAGTTATGGTTTGTATCTTCATAATACCAATATGTCCATCCGTTGCAAGCTTCAACATTTTGCAAAGCCGCACCTGCCTGATGAATGGAACCGGTGACGTTTTCGCCCTTAACCGTTCCGTCGCAGCAAATCATCACCGCATGAGAACGCTTGACATCATAGAGCATATTTCCGGGGCTTAAAAACCCTTGTTCCACAACTGCGCCAAACGGAATGCGCGCTTGCTTTTTCTTTTGTGTAAACGAAAGCTCGTCGCCGCAAGAGCTTCGAACGGCATCAATGCGCTTTTGCGCTCCCGCAACGTAGTTTTTGTCTTTTTCAATGCCGATAAAATTGCGGCCGAGTTTTTTGGCAACCGCGCCTGTCGTCCCTGTTCCGAAAAACGGGTCCAAAACCACATCGTTCGGCTTTGTCGAAGCCATAATCACCCGATATAAAAGAGCTTCCGGTTTTTGTGTCGGGTGCAGTTTTTCACCGTTTTCATTTTTAAGCCGCTCAGAACCTGTGCAAATCGGCAGTTCCCAAGTTGAGCGCATTTGAACACCCTCGTTCATCGCTTTCATCGCTTCATAATTGAAGGTATATTTTGCTTTCGGGTTTTTAACCGCCCAAATCAAAGTTTCATGCGCATTTGTAAAGCGCGTTCCCTTAAAATTTGGCATCGGATTAACCTTATTCCACACAATGTCATTTAAAATCCAAAAGCCTAAATCCTGCAAAATGTAGCCAACGCGGAAAATGTTGTGATATGAGCCGATAACCCAAAGCGAACCGTCATCTTTTAACACACGTCTCACACCTTCAAGCCACAATCTGGTATATTCATCATAGGCTTTCATACTTTCAAAGCTGTCCCATGCCTCAAACACGCCGTCAACTTTTGAATTGTCCGGCCTCAAAAGCATTCCCGGAAGCTGCATATTATACGGCGGATCAGCAAACACCATATCCACCGACTTTTCTTCCATTTCGTTTAAAACTTTGATGCTGTCATCATTGATAATTGTGTTTAAAATGCTCTTCGTCTTAATTTGAACCATTTTTTAAAAAACCTTTTTAATCTGTCTTTTTTCAATGGCATCATTTTAGAGCCGATATGGTTATGATTTTATTAACGCACACGCAGTTTTTTGTTTTCAAAAAGGCGCATAAATATGTTCTTTGTCGGGTTTTGCGATTTGTTATATTTTTTCATCATTTTCAAAAAACGTGGCGAAAGTTCTTTTTCCGCCTCCAATTTGTTTTGTTTATAAAACGTGCGTTCATAACGCGCAATTTCACACTTCTCCGACATGGCTGCCGTCATTTTGCCCTGCCATGAATATTGAAGCAAAAAGGCTTTGCCGAGATTTTGCCCGTCAATTTTTTTGTTTGTGCGAAAAGCCGCAAAATGACACGGATATTGAAACAAGCGAAGGTCTTTTTCCTCAATTTCAACACCGTTTTTTAAGGCATACTCCTTGAAAGCTTCACGCGTGCGCAGAAGTTCATCTTCATTTTCAAAATCAAACCGATGCGTCGCCCACACATAACCACCGTTTGTTTGAAAACCGTCTGCCACACCGGAATGGGCTTCAAGCCTAAGGTATGTGTCTTCTTTTTGAGCAGTGCTTGTTAAAGCAAATTGTTTCAAAAAACGGCTGTATTGTTCCATTAAGTGAAAAACAAATCGACTGGTTGTTTTTTCTTTTTTATCAACGCGTCTGATACAATCAAGTTCTATTTGCAAAGCATCATCATATTTAAGCTTTTGAGCAATCATATATTTCGCATTGCCGGCTTCACACTCAAACGCCAAATACAGCGCTTTTTCAAAACCGAACCGGTCGCCTTGAACCTGAACACGCACATATCGCGGTTCGCCGTTTTTCTTTGTTGCGCACATCGGCCAATCTTGCGCATCTTTAATTGGAAAATCGCTGAAAAATGCCTTGAGTTCTGTAAGTTTTTCGGCATTTACCTTAAATGCCGCGCAGGTGTATATGTGTTCTGAAATATCCATTCTTATTGTCCCAGCAAAGCTCTGATTTTTGCTTCTCTTTTTCTGACAAGCTCAAATTCTTCGTTTGAAATAAATTCCGTGTTGAGGGCCTCTTTTTGCAAATTTTCAAACGCGCTGTCATGAGCTTCTTTTTCCCTGCCTTCAAACGCATCTTGTTCTTTGAAGTGGTTTTGCAACCGCTCAAAATTTTCTTTTGCATCCATAATTTTAACAATAGCGCGCAACCTTTGCTCCACATAATAAAAGCGCTCGGGGGCAATACACTTTTTGTTGAACCATGCGCGCACAAAAAAGGGCAATCTTTCGTGCGGCTTTTGCTCGTCCGTATAAAATTCTTCAGGCACTTCTTTGTTAAGGCCGCGGGCAACATATTCGCGAAAATGCTCCAAAAACATATCCGTTTCATTTTCGGAAATGGTTTGTTTTGTTTCAGGCAGCGGACAGTTTTTTGTGCGTGCAACATCAATAATGGGACAACTGACAAGCCACAAAAGCAAAATAAGCACAAAAAACAGCACAATCCTCTTTTTCATTTTTTTGTTCCTTTACCAACGAAGTTTTGAGATAACATAATTCGGATATACCTCATAATTCATGGCAAGCAGCCTTAAGCGTTGAACATCCGGAATAAACCCTTCACCCAACGCGTGTATATGAATACCTTGCGAGACAAAAACGCAATCAGTTTTCAAAAGGTCAGCCGATTTGACATCTGCGCTCAAAGAATCGCCTATCCATAAAACCTTTTTTCCGCTTAAATTAAAACTTTCATTCACATAAGATATAACGGCCTGATCAGGCTTTCCGGCCGTGATGATTTTTCCACCCATTGCCGCATAGTGTTCGGCAACGGCGCCCGCGCTCAAACAAACATCACCTTTAAGATGAGAAGAAACATCTGTGCCCGCACAAACGAGCGTCAGCCCTCTTGCCGCCGCCGTTTCAAGCTCTTCAATATAGTCTTCAAGCGTTTTTTTATCAGCTCGAACAGCACCGATAAAAACAAAATCTGCCGCACCCAAATCATCAACACGCACATAATTTGTTTTTGAAAACACGCCTTTATCCGAACAATCGCCGAGATTGTAATATGTTTTTCCGAAGGCATGCGTGTTTTTGAGTTTATAATGCAAAATTTCTCCGGCCGTGATGATGGCTTTCAGATTTTTCAAATCAAATTTTTCCTGCAAAAACAATTTTGCCACTTCCTCGGTTCTCATGGCAGAATTTGAAAGCACAATCACGTCTTTGTGAAGAGCTGCCGTTTTGCTTAAGGCATCAAGCGCCTCTTCAAACAAATCTTCGCCTTTTGTTAACACGCCGTCAAAACCGCAAACAACGCTTTGATAAGCATTGATAATTTTCGAAATACCGACGATTGGCGTAATTGCTTTCATGTTGTTTTTCCTAAAAAATCTTATTTCTTATGATATACGGCAGAGTCTTTATTTTTCTTTAATGCCTTCTTAAAAGAAAAATATTTGTGCAGCAAATATGTGATAATTGTTGAAAAAACAAGATATATGCCTTGTGCAAAAAGCGCACCGATTTTTAAAACTTCAACCAAAAACGCAAGCCCGACAGTATTTAAAAAAAACAAACCGATGTAAACACTCCACGCTTTTAAAAATTCGGCAAGCATATTGCCCTTGCTTTGAAAAACATAATAACGCATGGTTGCAATCGACACATTCACCGAAATAAAATATTGCACAATAAGCGCCCACAAATAAGGCAAACCGATAATTTCAAGCAAAAGCGCGTAAACAGCATATGCAAAAACCGTATTAAAGCCGCCCACAAGCAAAAAACGCATTTTTTCAGAAATGTGTTTAAACCACCATTTTTCAACCTTAAAGTAAAGCTCAAACAAAAACGGGAAACAAGCACCGAAAACAAAGTTTTTTAAAATGCTTTTATCCAAAAGTGTTTCAAGCTCTTTTTCACGCCAAGGTAAAAGAACGCTTTTATCAAACACATCTTGCATATTTTGTTTGTCAATGCTTGTAATTGACGGGTGAATCATAATCTCCACAGCCTCATAGCCTTTGGGCACCAAAACCTTTTGAAAATGATCTTTTGAAAGTTTGCACGTATAAAGCATTGTGTAAAAATATGTGTTTGTTTCAAACCCGTTTAAGATACAAAAAAACCTTAAAAGAAAATATTTAATCAAACCGCCGTCAAACAAAAAACTTTTGCTTTTGTTGGTGCGAAGCGTTTGAACGATTGATTCGTTTATCACACGAATGCGCCCGATGCCGTATTTTTCTTTTAAGTCAAGCATCACTTCAAAAATGAGCGGAATCATATGAACATGACGATGGCTGTCGATATGATGGAGTTTGACGCCCATTTTTTGGGCTTTTTCAATTTGCGCCCGAATTTCCGCACACACCTCTTTTTTTAGAGCCTTCGGGCGCAAAAAAGACAAGAGCAACAGCTTTAAGAAACCGTTTTTGAACTTGCCGTCTTTGCCGACAAGAAGCGGCAGTTCTTTTTTATCAAGAATCGGATGTTCATTCGTTAAATTAACATGAAGCCCCAGCTCTAAATGCGGCATTTTCTCTGCCATTTGAACGGCTTTGAGGGCATATTTTTGCCCCACCATCAAACTTGCCGAATTTAAAATGCCTTCGTTATAGGCTTTTTGAATGGCGGCATTCACACCTTGTGTCATTCCGAAATCATCGGCGTTGAAAATGATTTTACCGCTCAAGATTGTTGTCCTTACGTTCTTGTTCAATCAGATCTGCCAAATAAAGCGGACGCTTTTTCACTTCCATGTGGATTTTGCCGATATATTCACCGACAATACCGAGCGTGATAAGCTGCAATGCACCGACAAACCCAACAACCGACACAATGGTTGCATATCCGGGCGTCGGATTATGTTGAATAAAATGCTCAAAAATCACATACAGCCCCAACAAAACCGAACACGCCGCACCGGCAAAGCCCAAATATGTCGCAAGGCGCAATGGTCGAACCGAAAATTGCGTGATGCTGCTGATGGCAAGCTGCAGGCTTTTGATAAAATTATATTTTGTTTTGCCCGAAAAACGCTCAGGCGCAACAAAATCAATCACTTTCACATTGTCATGAGGCATAATCCAGCTCAGCAACCCCCGAAACAGCCTGTCCTGCTCGTTAAAGCCTTTCAAAAAATCGACATATCGGCGGTCAATTAATCTGAAATCGGGCATACTTTCGCCAATTTTTGTTTCCGAAAGCAGATTAAGCGCCACATAAAAGGTTTTGGCGCAAAGTTTGTAAAACCATGAGGTGGCCACATTATCAACACGCTTTGTAAGCACAATTTGGCTTCCTTTTTGCCATGCGTCAATCATCTCAGGGATATAAACCGGCGGATGCTGCAAATCTGCGTCCATAAAAATCACCGCATCGCCTTTGGCATAATCCATTCCGGCCGTCATCGCAATTTCATGGCCGAAGTTTCGCTTTAAGTTCACCATTTTAACGCGCTCATCTTTTTCAATTAAGGCTTGAATTTTTTGGTATGTTCCGTCTTGACTGCCATCGTTGACAAACAAAATTTCAAAACAAACATCGCTTGCTTTATCAAGCTCTTTGGTGAGTTCTTCATAAAGCTTTTCAATGTTTCCTTCTTCGTTATAAGCCGAAATGACAATGCTGACCGTTTTCATTTTCTTTTCCTTTTAGTTGTTATAAAACCCGTAATAAATCGTTTTTTCTTTCGTTTTTTTGAACCTGTTTTGCACTTTAATGCGCAAAATCTGCGGTTTTCCCTCAAACCCGAGTTTTTGTTGCATTTGAAAATATGTCGCCTCATCAGAACTTAAAACAAGCGCGCCTTTATCTTCAATGTCTTTTGCGTCAAACCACGGGTTTTGCCTCACATCGCCCCAAATCACGGGCTTGGGCTTGGAAGGCGCAAAAAGCGCCGCGTTGTTTGCCCACCACACATCGCCTGCCACATATTCAAAGGGTTTATCGGAGTTTTGCGCCCAAAGAGCTTCAATCGTTTGTCCGTATTTTTTGACCTCGAGCTGAAACTTGTCGCTTTTGTTGAGAGATATGACAAGCAGTTGCGCCAATGCAAACACAAACATCAGCACATATACACCGGCTGTCAGCTTTTTTTTCAAGCGCTCTGTCGTTTGATAAGCAAAGAAAACCATCAAAATCAGCCCTAAAAGGTAAAGGCTCGGAAAACCCCACATACTTTTAAGCTTAAGCCCAAACACCAAACTGATGCAAAACATGAAAAAAACCGGCAAAACACCCATATAAATCAAAAAATTGATGTCGCTCTTTTCATGCGGCGTTGATGTTCTGCGTTCGCCGCGCACCGCAGAAAAATATATCAAAAGCGTTCCCGCTGAAAACAAAATCTGCGCACCGATAAATTTTAAGGGATAGACAATGTGTTTTAAGAGCGGCATATTTTCAAAACTGCCCTGACCGCCTCGTCCCATAAAATAGCTCATAACAAAAAAGTCATGTTTATAAAGCCACAAAAGATGGGGCATCACAATCATCACACAAACAATAGCCGCTAGATAAGGCCTCAAAGTTTTGAGCCTTGAACGCGCTTTTTTATCAAAAAGCATATAAAGCGCCATAGAAAAAAGCAAAACAAAACTCGTGTATTTGTTGAGAAGATTTAAGCCGGCAAACGCTCCCGTTAAAGCCCAATCAAGCGTCTTGTTGCTTTTAACGGCTTTATAAAAGTAATAAGCCGACATCGGCCACAGAGCAAGCGAAACCACATTGACGTTATATTCAAGCGACGAAAAGCCGTAATATATCACGCCTTCCAAAAGCATTGCCGCCAAAACGGCTTTTTCTTTTGAAACAAAAAGCCAAGACAGGCGAAAAACGTATATAAAGCCCAAAACAACACAGAACTGGCTTAAGGCATATATAGAAAACGGCGTTTCAAAACCTATGACACTATAAAAAAAATCGGCAAGCCAACCCGACAAAGGCGGGTGTTTATTGGTGCCTAAATCGCAATACATTCCCCAAGAAACGGCTTCAATGCTGTCCATCGGCAAACTTTTGCGCAAAAGGGGCACAAAGCTCCACAGCGCAAAATGAACAACAAGAAAAACCTCGAAGGGATATTTTTTCAAATATTTCATCATTTTTTGTTTCTTTGCTTTAACAAGCGGCACTATACAACAAAAAAAAGGAAATGTATAGACCTTTTTAAAAACGGCATTTTTAAAAAAATCATAAATTTTTTATTGCAATTCAAAGGCGAGTGTTTTAATAATGAGTGAAAAACAACCATCTTTTATGAGGAAAAAAATGAACGAATATCGGACACACACATGCGGCCAGCTTTGCCGCGAAGATGTCGGCAAAACGGTTTTGATTGCCGGCTGGATTCATCGAAAGCGCAACCTCGGCAACCTTTGTTTTGTTGATTTGCGCGACCATTACGGCATAACCCAATGCGTGTTCGATTCTTCTTCCGATTTGTTTGAAAAAATTCAAAATTTGCGTGTTGAAAGCGTCATCGGCGTTGAAGGCGAAGTCATTGTGCGCCAAAGCGTCAATAAAAATATGCCCACCGGCGAAATTGAAATTAAGGCAAAAAAACTGGTGGTGCATTCCGAGGCGGATGTGTTGCCGTTTCAGGTTGCTTTTGAAGATGATTCTCCTGAAGAACTGCGCCTTAAATATCGTTTTCTGGACTTAAGAAAAGAGCGCATTCATTCCAATATGGTTTTGCGCTCAAAGGTGATACATCGCATCAGAGAGTTGATGCTCGCCCAAGGTTTTACCGAATATCAAACGCCGATTTTAACGGCCTCATCACCCGAAGGTGCACGCGACTTTTTGGTTCCCTCTCGCCTTAATCCCGGAAAATTTTATGCCCTGCCTCAAGCGCCGCAACAATTTAAGCAGCTGTTGATGGTTTCGGGCTTTGACCGCTATTTTCAAATTGCGCCTTGTTTCAGAGACGAAGATCCGCGTGCCGACCGAAGCCCCGGCGAATTTTATCAGCTTGATTTGGAGATGAGCTTTGCCACCCAAGAAGATGTGTTTGCCGTTTTGGAACACACGATGGGCACACTTTTCAAGGAATTTTCAAACGGAAGAAAAGTTTCCGAGCCGCCGTTTATTCGCATACCCTTTAAGGAGTCTATGCTCAAATACGGCACAGATAAGCCCGATTTAAGAAATCCGCTTGTTATTGTTGATGCAACACCTTTGTTCGGCAATTCCGGCTTTGGCTTATATGACCGGATGGTTCAAGAGGGCCAAAAGGTGCGCGCAATTGTTGCGCCGAATGCTGCCGAAAAGCCGCGCTCATTTTTTGATAAGTTTGACGCTTTCGCAAAAGAGCAAAATATGGGCGGCATGGCATATATTGCTTTTGGCGCAAGCGGTGCAAAAGGTTTGTCGCGCTTTTTTGATGCGCAAAAGCTTGATGAAATTAAAAAATTCTTTGAAATGAAAGACGGAGACGCCGTTTTGTTTATGGCCGGCAAAGAAGATTCCGTCAGCAAATTTGCGGGTGTTGTCAGAAACAAACTCGGAGGAGAACTTGACTTGTTTGAAAAAGATGCTTTCAGGTTCTGCTGGATTGTTGATTTTCCGTTTTATGAGCAAAATGAAGAAACGGGCGCCGTTGAATTTTCGCACAATCCGTTTTCAATGCCGCAAGGCGGTATGGATGCACTTTTGAATAAGAATCCGCTTGAGATTTTGGCTTATCAATATGATTTGGTTTGCAACGGCGCAGAACTCGCCTCGGGCGCGGTGCGCAACCACAAGCCGGAAATCATGTATAAAGCCTTTGAAATTGCGGGCTACGGACACGATGTGGTTGACAACAAATTCGGCGGCATGATCA
This sequence comes from Alphaproteobacteria bacterium, assembly GCA_017445475.1. GTDB lineage: Bacteria > Pseudomonadota > Alphaproteobacteria > RF32 > CAG-239 > UBA1254. The sequence continues at coordinate 57,414 of JAFSUB010000001.1, read as the reverse complement.
ACGCGTTTCATTACGGCGCACCGCCGCACGCAGGCTGTGCTCCGGGGATTGACCGCGCGGTTATGTTGCTTTTAGACGAGCCGATTATCCGCGATGTGATTATCTTCCCCTTAAACGGAAAGGCACAAGATCTCTTGATGCAGGCACCGAACACAGTCAGTGATGAGCAATTAAAAGAGCTTCATATTAAGCTTGATTTGGAAGATAACAATTAGTTTAATCTTCAATAAATGATGCAATTTCGGCTTTGAGTTCCTCAAGGCCGATTTTTTTATCGGCAGAAGTCGCCAAGATTTTTGTGTGCGCTGCAGCGTGCTTTGAAAGTTTTGATGCAACATCTTCTTGCACTTTTTCAAGTTCTGCTTTTGAAATTTTATCAATCTTTGTGAGCACAATTTGATATGAAACAGCCGCCTCATCAAGCGTTTTAAAAACCTGTTCATCAACTTCTTTAAGCCCTATTCGGCTGTCAACAAGCAAAAAAACGCGCCGCAAATTTGCCCTGCCCTTAAGATAAAAAAGCAAAACTTGCTGCCAGCGCTTAACCTCTTGCGGCGGGGCTTTGGCAAAGCCATATCCCGGCAAATCAACCAAATACATTTGCCCTAAAAAATCAAAATAATTAAGTTGTTGTGTGCGGCCGGGGGTTGATGAAGTTTTGGCGATGCTCTTTGAATTAAAAAGCGCGTTAATCAAACTTGACTTACCGACATTTGAGCGCCCGGCAAAAGCAATTTCAACCCTATCCGCAGGCGGCAGTTGCTCAAAGCTTGCAACGCCTAGCATAAAAGTGCACGGTTTTGAAAAAAGCTTGTTTGCGCGCTCAAAAATTTCAGCCTTTTCAAAAACCATCACTTCACCCCGTTTTTGAACATAATCGCCCTTTGCTGAACAATTGATAAAATATTGCTCAAAGTCCAATATATCACAAGGCCCGATGCAAAATGCCCAAGCATAATGGTGAAAATAAAGGGCATTAAAGCAAACATTCTGGCTTGGTCTTTGTTTGTCGGCGCAGGATTAAGCTTTTGCTGAAACCACATCGTCAGCCCCATCAAAATCGGCCACACGCCGATGTCCAAGAGCGCCGGAAGCGGAATGTGCGACCAAACGGAGATTGTTAAAGGATCAGGCGCTGACAAATCTTTAATCCAGCCGACAAAAGGCGCATGGCGAATTTCAATGGCAATATTTAAAACCTTATAAAGCGAGAAGAAAATCGGAATTTGAATAAACATCGGCAGACAGCCCGACGCCGGATTGATTTTTTCTTTTTTATAAAGCTCCATCGTTTTTTGTTGCAGCAAAACCTTATCAGCCTGATATTTTTGTTGAATTTCCTGAACTTTGGGCTGAATTTTGCGCATTTTCGACATACTCTCATACGATTTGTTTGCAATCGGAAACATCAGCAACCGCAAGAGCGCCGCAAAAACCAAAATTGCCCACCCCATATTGCCGATAAGCGCATATAAAAAGTCTAAAATATAAAAGAACGGCTTTGTTAAAAAGTAATACCACCCGAAATCTATCGCCAAATCAAATTTTTGGATGCCGCCCTTTTTGGCATAGCGGTCAAGAAGCTTAATTTCTTTTGCACCGGCAAACAAGCGAACGGTGTTTGAGTGGGCTTTGCCGGATTCAATGCTTATCGGTGCACCCATGTAATCAATTTGATAGGCCTTCTCGCCGGTTTTTGAAAATTTGAGCGTATTTTTATCAGACGTATCCAAAATAAGGGCCGAAAACCAATATCTGTCCGAAAAACCGGCCCATGATTCTTTGGTTTCAAAGGTTTTGGGCTCGCCTTCTTTAATGTCTTTAAGCTTAAATTCTTTCAAGGCGCCGTCGATCACAGCCGTTATGCCCTCGTGAACAACGCTTTGCGATGAGGCCGCATCACCGAAATCGCGCCAAATACGGCCGTAAGGATATAAAACGACGGCACGCGCCGTGTTGTTTTCAACCGTTTGGTCGATTGTGATGAGATAATGTTCATCTATGCTGATTTTGCGAACAAACTTTAAGCCCTGCCCGTTCGTCCACTCAAGCGTTAATGGGGTTGTCGGCGTTAAAAAATCGCCCTTTGCCGCCCAAAGGGTGTCAGCATTCGGCAGATTGATGTTTTCGGACGACAAAAATCCGAACTCCGCAAAATAAGGATGAATCGAACCGATAGGTGCAAAAAGCTCAACATTTTCACTGTTTTCTTCAAGTGTTTGTTTATATTTAACCAGTTTCAAGAAGTCAAAACGGGCGCCTTTCAAACGAACAGAACCGTCAAGCGAGCTGTTTTTAAGCAAAACGCGCGCCTCAGATGAGACAATTTCATCAACATCTTTGGGCTGAACCGTTTCGGATATCGCCACCGCTTCCACCCCAATTTCAACCTTTTTTTCCGGTTTTGGTGCTTCTTTTGGCGGCATTTTCGGCGCAAAAAAGTGATTAACCCCGAAAATAATCAAAATCGAAACAAAAACGGCCAAATACAAACTTTTGGTTTCTTCCTTCATAAACAACTCCCTCAAGCAACGTTTTTTTAAAAAATTACGTTCTTTTTAATCTACTTTTTTGCAAAACACAAGACCTTAAAACACAAGCTTCAATCTTCTTCTTTTTCAGGCACGGGATCATAGCCCGAACCGCCGAAAGGGTGGCAGCGCAAAATGCGCTTTGTCCCCAAAAACAAGCCTTTGAGGGCACCGTGTTTTTTAAGCGCCTCAACCATATATTCCGAACAGCTCGGCTTATACCGGCAACAATCAGGCATGAATGGCGATATGAGCTTTTGATAGCCCCTAACAAGAAAAATCAGCAGTGTCTTCATTGCTCTTGCTTTCCTTTTTTTCGGGCGGCGGCGATTGATATATGCCCTTTTCAATCATTGCATTGGCCTTTTTTAATGCCCACTTCACATCACTTTTCAAGTCTTTATAAGGGCAAGTCGCCGTGTTGTAGCGCCCGATTAAAACATATTCCACATTGTCAAGCGCAAGTTGTTCAAAAACCTCACGCACAACGGCACGAAGCCTGCGACGCGCACGATTTCTGACGTGTGCTTTGCCGAGCTTTTTGGTTGTTGTAAAACCAACCTTAAAAGGAACTTTTTCCTTAATAAGACTGGGAGCCGCCTGAAGAATCACGGTTGAAACAACCATCCGAATCCCCTCGGCGACTCGCAAAAAATCTCTTCTTTTTTTTAAGTGAAGAATTTTTTTCATCTCATCTTAATGTTAAGCAGAAAGCTTTTTGCGCCCTCTTGCACGGCGCGCTGCCAAAACTTTCCGTCCGCCGACGGTTGCCATACGTGCACGAAAACCATGGCGGCGGGCTCTGACGAGCTTACTTGGTTGATATGTTCTTTTCATTTCATTTCTCCGGTTTATTTGTTATTTATTTAAAACCTTCATTGTTTCAAAAGGTTCTCGGTGTTAATAGAGTGCCTTTATAAAAAATATCCGCCGCGATGTCAAGCAAAAAAAAATCAAAATAACAAAACAACCGCAACAACCGTTATGCCTTTTTTGCAAAGCAAAAATCAGAGCATCTTCTATTTTATATAACAAAGCAGAAGCGTATATGCACCAAAGGTGCGACGCTTCAAAGGTGAGTTCCCTTGATGCGCTGACGCACCGTCCGAAGAGTTGACCATAATTTGAAAATAATTTCTAATTTTTATTATTTTTATAAACTTTTAGTTTTACTTTTCAAATTTTTTGATTATTATCTTTAAATAAGGAGGTTTCATGATAAAGCGCCAAGAATATATTGACAGGCTGATAAGCCTTAAAAACAAACCCATTATTAAAATTATAACCGGCATTCGCCGCTCGGGAAAATCAACCCTTTTTGATTTGTTTGAGGCATATTTGCTTAACAGCGGTGTCGAGCAAAACCAAATCATTCGCATAAATTTTGAAGAATCTGAGGACGAAAAATATCAAGATTTAACGAATCATAAAAAATTGTATCAACATATCAAAGAACGCCTTATTGCAGACAAGATGAATTATGTCCTCTTAGATGAAATTCAATATGTTCCGGATTTTCAAAAAACCGTGGACGCATTGTTTGTTAAAAAAAATGTTGACTTATATTTAACGGGGTCTAATTCTTATTTGCTCTCGGGAGAGCTGGCAACGTTGCTTTCCGGCCGTTATATAGAAATCGGAATGCAACCTTTTTCCCTCAAAGAATATCGTCAAGCTTTTGAAAATTTAAGCAAGTCGGATTTGTTTCAAAAATATATAACGGACAGTTCATTTCCTTTTACGTTATTACTCAACGGCGATTCAAAAAACATTTCAGGTTATTTGGATGCCCTTTACAACACAATTATTGTTAAAGATATTGCGGACAGACGAGGCTTGACGGACACTTCAGCCTTAAAACGCGTTGCAAAATTTATGAGCGACAACATCGGTAATTTGGTTTCCATTAAAAAAATTGCCGATACAATGTCATCTGACGGTCAGGACATATCCACACACACGGTAGATAGTTATATTTCATCGCTTAAAGATTGTTATTTTCTATATTCTGTCCCTCGCTATGATATTAAGGGTAAAGAATATTTGAAAACCGGTGAAAAATATTATATCGCCGACATAGCTTTAAGAAATTTGCTTGTCGGACAAACAAGCCGAGATTACGGCCATATTTTGGAAAATATTGTGTTTCTTGAACTGATACGCCGCGGATATAAAGTGTTTGTGGGTAAAGTCGGTGAATACGAGGTTGATTTTACGGCCTTGCAAGGAACTGATGTTGAACATTATCAGGTTGCATGGACGGCCGTTGAACAAAATGTATTGGAACGCGAATTAAGACCTCTGCAACTGATTAATGACCATAATCCGAAATATTTACTGACAATGGATCCGATCCCCGTTACATCGCACAACGGAATTAAACAAATAAATGTTTTGGATTGGCTGCTGATATAAAGAAGAATCCGCATACTTTTTAAGGCATACGGATTCTTTTTTTTAAGAAAACTTAATTTGCATCTGCAAGAGTGAACACATAGGCATCTGCACAACAACCGTTATGCTTTTGTTGCAAAGCAAAAATCAGAGCATCTTCAAATTTTTGCTTTACATTTAAGAAAAATCTTCCCATAATAGCGTTGCAACCGATTGGTTGCGGTGTTTAACAAACATCTTACAGTTAACTCCACATTGGGGAGTGGGCGATATAAGGCTTTGCGCGAATAAGCTCATCTGTGCTGTAACAGTTTGTTAGCTCCCCGTTTTGAGATTTTTTCAAAACGGTTTTTTTTTAGAAACATGAACAAAACAGGAGTTACTTATGACAATTCAAAAACAAATCAAAAAAATGCTCGGCCGTATTCTTTTTGAAGAGCGCCGAAGAAACAACACAAGCATGGCCGCCTGCTCAAGGGCGCTTAAAACAAGTCCCGCCATGTATGAAAGACTTGAGCTCGGCTTAGATCGCGTCGGCTGGATAAATTTTGAAGAGGCTTTGAAATATTTCCACAAATCCATCGAAATAAGGCTTGTTGACGAAAGAAAAAATGATTGCCGTTCCAACTGACATTACAAAAGGCAAAACGTGCAAAAAAACATCACCCTTGATGATGTATAAGTATATGATTTTTCTTATAAATATATAAGATGTTTCACGTGAAACATTCTTAAATTTTCGCATCATCAAGGGCTTTTTCAAGCTCTTCATAATCTGCTTTATCAAGGTTTTCAGCCGGCACGGCGTATGCGCCGTCAAACCAACGGCCTAAATCGACATCGGCACAACGCTTTGAACAAAACGGACGATATTTTTCATCTGCTGTTTCTTTGCCGCAAATCGGGCATTTGTGCGGTTTAACCATTATTTTTCAACCCTGCCCGTTCCCTGACACGTCGGACACTCGGTTGTGAACAAATCAATCAGCGACGGACGCCGTCTTTGACGCAAAATTTCAATGTTTCCTGCCTTGCTCAAACCAACCGTTCGCGCACGGCACGGATCATCGGCAAGTTCAGATGAAAGCAAATCCATCAAAGGCTTCATAAATCGATATTCCTTTGAACCGGCAAAATCAACAATAATTTTGCCCGACAGATTTTTGAGCCTGATTTGGCGTGCAATTTCAACAGCCGCCTCACTGTTTAAGGCATCAACCTTGTCGCCCTCTTTAATGGCACCGCTGTCAACATCTATGGCCACAAATGCCCTCGTCTGCTCAACCTGAACCTTGCCGCCGCACTTAAGGTTGATTGTCTTTTCAAGCGCCTCAATGAGCTGATCTTCAAGACCGTATGTTTCAAACGGCGCAGCATGATATTCAACGTCTAAATCCATAAAATCTTCAATTTCCGACTTAAGGTTATGGTCATTAACAACAACCTTTTTCAAGCTTTCTTTGTGGCGGCGGATATATTCAAACAACGGATTTTCTCTTGTGTATAACAGTGCGGGTGCAACAGCCGTGCGCGCTTTGATGCGAATATTTTCATAAATGGCGCGCAGTTTAACCATTTCCTCTAAAACCGTGTCAACGTCAAAATCTATCGCCGCCGTGCGCAAAGCCCAGCCTTCTTGAGCCAAAACATTGCATCTGATGGCGCTGCGATATTCTTTTGCCTTCTCTTTGTCTGTGATTTTTGATGAAATTTCAATGTCGGTTCGAAACGGACGATACACAACCGTCGTGCCGACAATTTGAATGTTGCGAACAACTTTGGCGCCTTTTTCGGCACGCTTTTCTTGGGCAATCTGAACCACAACGCTTTGCCCTTCAGACATATTCACCTCTTTGAGCTCGGGCTCATACGCGTTCAAAAACGCTTCTGCCGTGTCGCCGATATTCACCTTAAAAGCCGTATGGCCGCCTGCCGTTTCAAGCTTGTGGACGATGCGCCCCAAATAAACATTTCCTTCAATGGCGGCAGTGGTGTCAAACATATCAAACTCAACCATCTGCCCGTTTTGCAAAACAGCCAAACGAACGGTTCCGCCTTTTTTTTCATAAACAATTGTGTCCGGTTTCATTTTATCCCTGCTCCCTCAAGTAAATTTTTTGTTTCATAAAGCGGCAATCCGACCACGCCCGAAAATGAGCCGACCATTTTTTGAACAAAGCCGGCAAGCATCCCCTCGATTTTGTAGCCGCAAACACCAACCCATTCTTTGCTTTGAAGATATGTTTCAATTTCTTCTTGGCTCAAGCGTTTCATAAAAATGCGCGTTGTAACCACACGCTCGCTGATTTTTCCCTTTTTATCTATCAGACAAACGGCGCTGATCACCTTGTGGTTGCGCCCCGAAAGAAGTTTCATGACTTGACGCTGCGCATCAATCGTTTCAGACTTATGCACAATCCGCAAACCAACCGTGATGATGGTATCTGAGGCCAAAACATTTTCGTTCGGATAAAGATTTGCCACGGCTTTGGCTTTTTCAAGCGCCATTCTTTTAACATAAGGCAATGGTTTTTCAAATTTTAACTCGGCCTCATCAATGTTTGCCGAAGCAACGCTTTTCGGAGCAAATCCGATTTGCTCGAGAAGACGCTTGCGCTGCGGCGAAGAAGACGCCAATATAAAGTCTTTCGTGGTCATATTGTTTGTTGATTTTTAACTATGCTTCGTCATCATAGGTTTTTTCCATGCGCTCATGGCGTTCTTGCGCCTCAATGGAAAGCGTTGCAATCGGTCTTGCTTCCAAACGCTCAATTCCAATCGGCTCGCCCGTTTCTTCGCAATAGCCGTATGTGCCGTCTGCAATGCGTTCTAATGCCTCGTTAATTTTAGAAATCAGCTTACGTGCGCGGTCTTTTGTTCTTAAATCAAGCGACTTGTCTGTTTCGAGCGCCGCTCTGTCAATGTCATCAGGCTGGTTCAAACCGCCCTGACGCAAATCTTCAAGCGTGTCTTCAGATTGCGTAACAAGCGTCTTTTTCCAAGCTTCAAGCTTTTGGCGAAAATACTCAAGCTGCATTTCGTTCATATATTCTTCTTTATTCGAAGGCTTATAATCCGGCGGTAATATAATTGAACTGACCATTGTTATCTCCTAAAAAAATAAATCATTGTTAGAAATGAACTTAACAAGTTGCTTTCGAAACTTCAACCTCTTTTGCAACATAATCACAATTTAGTTGAAATACCACCTTATGGTGTTGTCATCTTCGCTTGTGCACGAATCAGCAACATCTCTGATGTTTGCCGGAAGCTCTTTGTCGCCGTCTGCTTCGGACACAGGTGAATATTGCCAAACCCACGTTTTCGGATTTTGCAAACTTGCGCCTTGCCCGATAATCATACGGTCTAAATCAGAACCGTCCATATTGCTCCAAACAATTGTTCCAAGCTGCACGCAAACGTCTTGAGGCAATTCTTGAAATTCGATGTAATAGGTTTTTCCGACGTCGGCAGAGCCGATACGAACGATTCCGTCAAAAATGTGGCGGCCATGTTGGGCGGCGCATTCTCCGGTTGAATCATCCGTTTCGGGCATTAAAGATTTCGGGCCGATTCTGTCTGCGCACAAATCATTCCATGAAAGATTTTGATAGTTTCCGTCGGCCGCATAACGCGCCGCAATAACCTTTTTCAAATCAAGAAGCTGTTGCAAAACGGCACTGCTTTCATATTTATGCAATCCTTGCGCAACAATTTGCGCAACCGACGCCGTTATCGCAACCATCACAACGATATACGCAATCAGCTCGACAATGGTTCGACCGTTTTGGTTGCTTTTCTTTTCAAAACCCATATCACAAACCCCTTTTTTCTTTGCATCATACGCTTAAAATGCAAAAATAGCAAGAATTAACGAAAAAATTTACTTTATTTTTATTTTCGATTGATTATGATGTGAAAAAGGTTATCAATCAATTAAAACAAGAGGAGATAAAAAGCGAAATGATTAAAAAAATTGTTGCGTTCGTGTTAATGATTGTTATTTTAGTTGGTTTATATGCATGGAAAACAAAGGTTTCAGCACCGATTGTAAATTCAGACGAACCACCTGTTATTGCGGCAAAAGTTTTTGGTGATAAAACATACGATTATCAGGCAGACAAGCTTTCAAACAAGTGTTCTTTAGACAGCCAGATGGCTTGCGCCGTTGAATTTGCCGTTAAATGCACCTTAAATCCGGACTATGCCGGCTGTCGCGAATCAAAGCTTCCGAAGTTTATTTTTATGACAGACGAATCCTTAAATCGCCCGACCAAAATGAGCTTTAAAATTGCAAAAATTAAGCCGATTGCGGCAGATTTGGTTGAAATTCATACAGACAGCACCTGTGATGGCAATTGGTTTGGATTGTGTCAAGGACGAATCATTTATGTTTTGGTGCCAAACGGTGAGGATTGGCGCGTTAAAGATATATATGCGCTTGAAATTTAGAATCTGTTTATGTTCGGTATTTTTGAGCTTTGGCGGCAAAAAAAGCACACACCGGAAATTATTGTTTCCATGACTTCTTATCCGCCGCGGATGAACCGTTTGCAACCGGTTTTAAAATCGATATTTAAGCAAAACAAAAAACCGGATAAGATTGTTTTGTGGCTTGCAACATCGGAATTTCCTCGTCGAGAAGACGACCTGCCTGCCTATCTGGTTAACCTTGCGAAAAAAAACAAAATTTGCATTGAATGGTGTCAAGATTTAAAACCGCATAAAAAATACTTTTATGCTTTGCAAAAATATCGCGACAGCATTGTCATTACGGTTGATGATGATTTAATTTATCCGCGTGATATGATCAAATGTTTGTTGGCATCTTATCAAAAATTTCCACATGCGGTTTCGGCAATGCGGAGCCATGTGATGCATCCTCAAGGTGAAAAATTTGCGCCTTATGCTCGTTTCACCTACGAGCAAAATGAAATTATCGGTGTTCCATCAATGCGTTTGCTGGCAACAAACGGCGCCGGTTCGCTGTTTCCGCCGAGACTGCTTGATTTGCAATATTTTGATGAAAATTTGATTAAAAACCTGAGCTTGTATACGGACGATTTGTGGCTGAAAACCGTTGAAGTTTTATCACATGTGCCGGTGGTTCAACCGCGCCCTTTTAAGAGTTTGCGATATGTCAAAAATTCACAGCAGATTGGGTTATTTTATGATAATACCTTGCGCGGCGGCAATGATATAAATTTAGAAAAAATCAGAAATTGGTTCGATTCAAAATTCGGCAAAGACTGCTTCCGGCAAAAAATTTTTGCTGATTCCTTTGATGGAAACGGGGCAACTCGGCCCAAACCCGCACAAGCAAACACAATTTTATATTTTGTGCCGCACCAAGACGATGAACTTTTGAGCATGGGAATTGATATTTGCTTTGAAGCCCAAAAGGGTAATGACGTGCATGTTGTTTTGTGCACGGACGGATCCAAATCTTGCGTGAGATCACGCTTAAATGACGGGCAAGATTGTGCTTTGCACAGCGGCCACCATCACTGTCAATTAAGCGAGCAAGAGTTTATAAGCGCCAGAGATGCCGAGTTTATCGAAAGCTGCCGGATATTGGGTGTGGCGCCGGAAAACATACATATTTTACCGCAACGCGCTGTTGACGGCACTTTGAAGGCAGATTTTGCCGAAAAAATAATTGTGCAATATCTAAAGCAATATGGCGCTGACGCGATGGTAGCCTCCATTTATTTTGCCAATGGTGAAAATCAGCATCAAGATCATAAAAACTTAGGTTTAGCTGTTTATCATTTATGGCAAATGGGGCTGATTAAGCAAGTGAGGTTTTTTAGAGAACCCTATTGCAATGACAAAAAGAACATTAAATTTACCGCCAAGTCAGCATCACCTGAAATTGCTCTACGCGTTTGCTATGCCTCTTATGCTTACGGCTATTGGAACCCAGACGCTAATCGTTATGCCATAGGTTATCATTCCGTGCCGCAAGATTTTGTGAATTTGCGCCGCAAAATGAAGACCTATTATCATGAACTTCATAGATAACTTTCTTTCGGCTCTTTGCAAAAAGCCGGAGATTCCTGTCTTACCAACAAAAAAGCCACCAAACGGTGGCTTTTTTATTGGTCGGGACGAGAGTTTTGGCCTTCGCTTTTTATAAAAAAAGCTCGGTCGCACAGGCGCTCATCGTTTTTTTTAAACGACCGCGATACTTAAAGTCTCGCTTTCGCTGGTTGTGAACCTCCTTTTTCGGAGGTTCAAATCCCATCACTTCGTTATAATAAAACACAAAGCCCGCCCCAAGGGCAGGCTTTGTGTTTTATGGTCGGGACGAGAGGATTTGAACCTCCGGCTTCTTGCACCCCATGCAAGCGCTCTACCAGGCTGAACTACGTCCCGTTATTTGATATGTTTTACAATAATTTTCTTTTTGTGCAAGAAGTCTCCGGCTTCTTTTCTTGCGATGTTTTACAAAAAACATCGTGAATGCCTTATACCCCCATCTTTTTAAATTTGCAAGTCTTTTTATTAAAAAAACGCAAAAAACGCCCCAGCTTAAAAGATGAGGCGTTTTTTGCATCATTTAAACGTTTTGCTTGTTTTGTGCCCAAGACTTTTTAATGGAATCGGATAACTCTTTGCCGACTTCCGGCGTGATAACACGATTTTCTTCGCCTGAAATTAGCCTTTTAGCAATTTCATCGGCAACAACAGCCCCTGATATCCCCTTTAAGCTCGGCGCTTTTTGCATATGTTTTTCGTTTCGTTCTATCTTCGATCTGACCTTATCGGCATAAACACTTGCTTGAGGCTTTTGTAAAACGGGTTGAGGTTGCTCTTTTTGAACATATTCTGCGTAATCACGGGCTAATTTATGAGCAAGTCCCATACCAACGAAATGTTTACCGGATAATCCCTTAACCATTTCTTGTCTCTTTTCATAACCAGATTTGGCAAACTCATCAATAGCTTCCGGCGTTTTAAGCGTTTCATATATTTTTCTTGCATCATGTAAAATGGCTTCAGTTTTGTCTTTACCAAAGTCTTCAGCAAGCCTTTCGCCCTGTTGTGCATACATTTCATCAAATGATTTGATTGTCATATCTTAAGTCCTTCCAAATCAAAGTTTTGTCCCTGATTCCGTTATAGCAAAAACAAACGCTACAATCAAGCACTTTTTTGTTTTTTTTGGCATTTTTTGTCAGCAAAACTCAAAAAAACAATCTTTTTATCAAAAAAATAATTTATTGCAAAAAGGGGGCATTTGGCTTATAAACGCTTTTATGAAACGAACAAAACACAAAAACATCAACGGTTGGATTGTTATTGATAAGCCCCAAGGCATGGGATCAACCGAGGTTGTCAACATCACGCGCCGACTTTTAGATGCCAACAAAAACGGCCATACGGGAACGCTTGACCCTTTTGCAACGGGTGTGTTGCCGATTGCGTTCGGCGAGGCAACAAAGTTGATTGCTTATGTGACAGACGGCAAAAAAGAATATGAGTTTGTCTTAAAATTTGGCTTTGACACCACAACGGACGATTTACAAGGCGAGCCTGTCCACACAGGCGGGCGTGTGCCCTCAAAAGATGAGCTTTTGCGCATTCTGCCCGCGTTTGTCGGAAAAATCAAACAAACACCGCCGGCTTACAGCGCCATCAAAATCGGGGGTGTGCGTGCATACAAACTTGCAAGAGAGGGAAAAAATTTTGAAATTGCCGAACGCGAAGTGGAAATATACAGCCTTGATTTTTTAAAACAGGTTTCAGACGATTCGTTTCAATTTAAGGTTTGCTGCTCAAAGGGAACATATATACGCACGCTGGGCAAAGATATTGCCCTAAAACTTCAAAGCTACGGGCATTTAACGGCTTTAAGAAGAACGCGTTGCGCAAATTTTTCGATTTCAGATACGATTTTGCTGGAAAATTTAAAAAATATGGTGTATGAAAAGAGCGAACAAGGTTTTCTGATGCCAGTTCAGACCGTGCTGCGCGACATCGCGGCGCTGGCCGTTTCGGCAGAAGATGCTTTCAAATTAAGGCTTGGACAAAGGTTATCAGCCACAACTTACGGCGTTTCAGAACGCCAAGATGAGGTGTTGGCCGCTTTTGAAAAAGATTGTTTGACGGCGCTTGTTCGCGTTGAGGGGAAGGCTATTGTCCCGATTCGCGTGTTTAATTTATCAAAATAAAGGAAAAAAAGATGTCGATTACAAACGAACAAAAACAGGAAATTGTTGCAAAATACGGTTTGAAGCCGGGCGACACAGGTTCGCCGGAAGTTCAAATCGCAATTTGGACATATCGTATCAACGCCTTAATCGAGCATTTTAATGTGCATAAAAAAGATTTGCACTCTCGCTTGGGCTTGATGAAAATGGTCAGCCGTCGCCGCCACCTTTTAGACCACTTAAAGGCAAAAGATGAGGCGCGTTATCAGGCCATTGTTAAAAAACTGGGTTTACGTAAGTAAACTTATCAAAAAAATAAAAAACTGCGGGGCATGGGCTCCGCAGTTTTAATGATGAAAAATCCCGGCATGGGGCCGGGTGAGGTTTAAAATAGGAAAGGTAAAAAATATGATTGATTTTAAAGTATCCCGCCGAGAAATGGATTGGGGTGGTCGAAAACTGGTTTTGGAAACAGGAAAAATTGCAAGACAAGCAACGGGTGCCGTTGTTGCAACTTATGGAGAAACCGTTGTGGTGGCAACCGTTTGCGCCGCAAAAGAAGCAAAACCGGATCAAGATTTTTTTCCTTTAACCGTTAATTATCAGGAAAAATATTATGCAACCGGCAAAATTCCCGGCGGTTTTATGAAACGTGAAGGCAAACCTTCGGAACGTGAAGTTTTGCTGTCGCGCTTGATTGATAGACCGATTCGTCCTCTTTTTCCTGACGCATTTAAAAATGAAGTTCAAATTATATGCACAACACTGTCGCATGATCAGAAAAATGACTCTGACATTGTGGCCATGATTGCGGCATCTGCTGCCTTGGCTGTTTCGGGCATTCCGTTTTTGGGGCCCATCGGTGCCGTTAAGGTTGGCTATCAAAACGGGCAATATCTCTTAAATCCGACGCTTGCCGAACGCAAAAATTCGGAGCTGGATTTGACGGTTGCGGGAACTCATGAAGGTGTTTTAATGGTTGAATCAGAAGCAAACGAATTGCCCGAAGATGTGATGCTCGGTGCGGTGATGTTTGGTTTTGAAAGTTTTCAACCGGTTATTAAAATGATTAACGACTTAAAGGAAGAAGCCGGCAAAGAGGCTTGGGCAAATCCGGAGTTTCCGGAAGAATATTATGCCTTGTGCGAACGCGCCGAAAAAGAATTCGGCTCGCAGTATGAAGAGGCTTTCAACATTATCAACAAGCAAGAGCGTGCCACGATGCTCGGTGATTTGGCTGAAAAGTTCAAAGAAACGATTGACAGCGAAAACGAAATTGAGGTTCGCTATGCGCAAGACGCCATTGAGCACGTGATGCATAAAGTTATGCGCGAAAAAGTGCTGTCAACCGGCAAGCGCATTGATGGACGCGACACGAAAACCGTCCGCCCGATTGAATGCCAAATTGATGTTTTGCCGACAACACACGGTTCTGCCTTGTTTACGCGTGGTGAAACACAGGCCTTGGTTGTGACCACGCTGGGCACCGATGACGATGCGCAAATTATTGACGGCTTAATGGCAGAATATCGTCAAGACTTTATGCTTTATTACAACTTCCCGCCGTTTTCAGTTGGTGAGTGCGGCAGAATAGGCTCGCCGGGACGTCGCGAAATCGGCCACGGAAAGCTTGCTTGGCGTGCAATTCATCCGATGATGCCCACCGATAAGGAAAAATTCCCCTACTCTGTTCGTGTTGTTTCCGACATTATGGAATCAAACGGCTCGTCCTCAATGGCAACCGTTTGCGGCACAACGCTTTCGCTTGAAGCGGCCGGCGTTCCGATGAAAAAGCCGGTTGCGGGAATTGCGATGGGCTTAATTAAGGAAGATGACGGCAGAGTGGCCATTTTAACCGATATTTTGGGTGATGAAGACCACTTGGGCGATATGGACTTTAAGGTGGCCGGAACCAAAGACGGCGTAACCGCTTTGCAGATGGACATCAAAATTACGTCTATTACCGAAGAGATTATGAAAAATGCTTTGGCACAAGCACACGAAGGGCGAATCCACATTTTGGGCGAAATGGCAAAGGCCATTGCCGCACCGCGTGAAAAAGTTTCGGAACTTGCACCGCGCATTATCACACTCAAAATTCCGGTTGATAAAATCCGCGAAGTGATTGGCACGGGTGGAAAGATTATCCGTGAGATTATTGAAAAGACAAACACCAAAATTGACATTTCGGACGACGGCATTGTTAAAATTGCCTCGGTGAACACGCAAGACGGCGAAAAAGCCCTTAACATCATTATGGATATTGTGGCCGAACCCGAAGAAGGCGTGATTTACAAGGGCGTCATCACCAAAATTATGGACTTTGGCGCTTTTGTGCGTTTTGTCGGTTCAACGGAAGGTTTGGTGCATATCTCCGAAATCAAAAACGAGAGAATCGCATCTGTTTCAGACTTCTATAAAGAAGGTGATTCGATTTGGGTGAAATGCATCGGTATGGACAATCGCGGCAAGTGGAAATTGTCTGCCAAACGCGTTGACCAAGAAACGGGCGAAGAGATTTTATAATCTCATTGCCTTAAAAAAATCAACCGTCGGTCGTGCCGGCGGTTTTTTTTTGCGATATAACAAAAGAAAACCGCCCCGACAAAGGGGCGGCAAAGGACATCAATGAAAAATAATACTCAAACATCAGCGCTCAATGGAGCTGTGCAGACGATTAATGGCCGGATTTTGCTTGGCAAGCATTTCAAGCTTTTGAGAAGATGCGATGTCTTGCCTTACCTCACCATAAACCAAAGTCTTAAACGAATTGTAGGCTGACAATTTGCTCACCAAACGATTAAGCCTTGGAAAACGCCTTGTGCCACACACACCACCTTTATACCTTTTTTCTGTGCGCTCAATCATTTTGCCGACTTTCGGATCGCGCAACAAACCGACAAGCAAGCACGGTCTGGCCGGAGAAACTTCTCCGCGAACAGACATTTTTGCCTCTTGTGCGGCTTTATCACGAAGCTTCTTATACCTATCTAATGTTTTAACAGTCATATCTTGTTATTCCTTACAAATTCATCTATTTTGTCCAAACATAGCACGTCCGATTTCTTTTGTCAAGAGGTTTTTTTAATTTTTTTTATCCGTGCATAAGTTTTTTTTTGCTGATGAAAATCAAAAGCTTTGCTTGTAAAATGGGTGCGAAAAAATTCAAAAGAAAGAGGCTGTTTATGTCATTATTTAAATCCATCGCAACCTTCGGCGGCTTCACACTTATCAGCCGTATAACCGGTTTTGCACGCGATATGATTTTGGCCAATTTTTTGGGCGCAGGTTTGGCTTCTGACGCATTTTTTGTGTCGTTTAAATTGCCGAACCTTTTTCGAAGCCTTTTTGCCGAAGGCGCTTTCACAAGCGCATTTGTGCCCCTGTTTTCGCAAAAACTTGTTTCAGAGGGCAAAAAAAAATCTGTTTTCTTTGCGGCACAATCCGTTTCGATTTTAACGCTGTTTTGGCTTTGTTTTGTTTTGCTTTTTGAGCTTTTTATGCCATATATCGTTGCCGTTTTGGCACCGGGGTTTGCGGGCGATGCCGGCAAAATAGAGCTTGCGACATCGCTTTGCCGCATAACATTTCCGTTTTTGCTGTTTATCTCTGTCGTTTCGTTTCAAGCGGGCATTTTAAATTCGTTTGAAAAATTTGCCGCGCCTGCCATGGCACCAATTATCTTAAATTTAACAATGATTTTATCCGCCTTCGTTTTAGTGCCGTTTTGCCAAACGCCGGCACACGGTTTTGCCTTTGCAATTACGCTTGCCGGCATTTTGGAAATTTTTTGGCTGCGGCACTTTTTGCGCAAAATCGACGTGAAAATAAGGCCGTATATTCATCCGAAAAAAATTTTGCAAAATCCCGAGATTAAAACGCTTTTCAAACGCATTGCACCAGGGGTTGTCGGCGCCGGAATTTATCAAATCAATATGGCGCTTGACACCATTTTGGTTTCGCTTGTCGGCACCGGCGCAATTTCTTGGCTTTATTATGCCAATCGGTTGCAACAACTGCCTCTCGGGGTTGTCGGAGCCGCCATCAGCGTTGCACTTTTGCCGATTCTCTCAAAACAGCTTAAGGCGGCCGAAACATCAGAAAGCAAAAAAACGCAGGACAAAGCCTTCTTTTATGCCGCGCTTCTTTCAATGCCGGCTGCCGCATTGATGATTGTTCTGGCCTGTCCCGTTGTTCACGTTTTGTTTGAACACGGGCGTTTCGGCGCTTTGGATACGCTTAAAACCGCGTATGCTTTAATTGCTTATGCCGTCGGTTTGCCGTGTTATGTTTTGGTGAAAGCTTTAATGCCCAATTTTTTTGCACGCGGCGACACCGTTACACCGGTTAAATTCAGCGCTGTTGTGTTTAGCGTGAACCTTGTTTTTAACCTCGTTTTGATGTATCCTTTCGGGCATATCGGCATTGCCACGGCAACGACGATTTCAGCTTTTGTTTCGCTTTTTCAATATGTTTACGGGCTTAAAAAAAGAGGGTTTTGGAAATGTTCAAAAACGCTGCTCGTTAAAATTTTGAAAATTTTATTTGCCTCAATTTTAATGGCGCTTGCCGTATTTTGTGTTCAAAAGGGAATCGACGGCTTAAGCGGCGGCTGGTTTCAATATGCTTTTTTCATTAAGCTTGGAATTTTGGGCTTCTTGAGTTGTTTCGGACTTGTTTGCTTTTGCTTTTTTGCTCTTGCTTTTAAGGTTTTGAGCTTGAGCGAACTGCGCGAATTGTTGTTTTTGAGCAGACGTGCGAAAAAACGTTAAAAAAGGGATTTGTTCATGATGAAACGGTTGGTGTTTTTATTTTTTCTTTTCTTCCCTCTCATTGTTGTGGCACAAGATTTAAGAATAAACAACACGGGTGCGTATTTTTCGGACTATACATCTGATAATTTGAGCAAAGCCTTCAAAGAGCTTGACTATGAAACGTATATTTTGCCTCAGGCCAACGCATATCCGCGGCTTTTTGTGAAAAATTTGCCTTCCGATTTGGCCTTAATGGAAGATAAAACGCTTCGTAATCGCTTATTTATGCAAATTTTGATTCCGCTCATCTTAAAAGCCAATGAAGATGTTTTGCAAGAAAGAGAAATTATTGAAGCGCTTGAATATGACTTTGAACAAAACAAAGATTTTGACGAGGCGGATATGTATTATCTTGACGAGCTGGCGCAAAAATATGATGTGAGCTCCAAGTTCAAAGATACGCGCCGCTACTTAAAATTGTTTACAGAGTTAAAGCAAAAAGTGGATATTGTGCCGCCCTCAATTTTGCTTGCTGCCGCGGCCATATACACTGATTGGGGAACATCAAGAGTTGCCCAGCTTGCAAATAATCTTTACCAAACAAAAATGTGGTTTTCAAACGAAGGGCTCGAACCATCGGGCGGCAAAGAAGAAGGATTTACCTACAAAATTTACGATTCGCTTGAAGATTGTATCAGCGACTATGTGCTCAAAATCAACAGCAACATCAACTATCAGACATTTCGCCAAAGCCGCGCTCAAGCACGCAAAAAGGGCGACATCTTATACGGAAAGCGTTTTGATTGGACGATGATTTTGGACAGCAATTTGCCGAACTTTGCCGGTCTTTTGGATTATACCTTAACATATTACAAACTCCACCACGTTGACGAAGCAACCCTTGAAAACGAATATGATTTGGGAGAGAATTGATGTTTTTCAGCTTAAAGAAAAAAATATTTTATACCGTATTTGCGCTGTTTGTTTTTATGGCGACGCTTTTTTTATCGATGTTTATGCTGATTTATGTGCAGAAATATTCGCAGGAGCATTACCTTTTGTCGCAACGCAACCAATATGTGATGGGACTTTTGCACGAAAACATTATGCTTTCTCGTGAATTAAACAAAATTCAGGGGCACACGTCGCTCACCGCAGAGCTTGACGACAAGCAGCAAGCCTTGTCAAGCGAGCGCACGGTGAATGAGCAAATGCAGCAAAACTTCAACGAGCAGGCAAAAGCCTTTTTGGACGGTATGAAAATTATCGGCATAAGCTCGCTTTTGTCGTTGATTTCAATTTTTTCTTTGGGTTTGGTGCTTCAAAGGTGGATTATCACCCCGATTAAAAGGCTGACGTCTGTTGCTCAAAAAGTGTCGCAGGGCGATTTTTCAACCCATCTTGAGCTTAATAAAAAACAAGTGTTTTTTGATGAGCTTGACACGCTTGCGCTTACTTTTAACACAATGATGGAAAACATTGAAACCAACATTGCCGAAATTAAAAATTCTCAACAGTTCTTTCAATCGCTGATCGACGCGATTCCGGACGGAATTAGGGTTATTGATAAAAACTTCAACATTATTCTTTCCAATCAAACCTACAACAAACAGTTTAAGAAAAATCCGGAAAGTCAAAAATGTTATGAAGCCTATGGTGTGGACTATCCTTGCCCGCAAGAAATTTTCACTTGCCCCTTAAAAGAGATTAAAACAATGAAAGATAAGGCGCTGACCTTAATGCGCGAAGTTGACGGCCGTCCGATTTTAATCAGTGCTGCACCGCTGAAAATGAAAAATTCGCAAGATTTCTTTATTATCGAATCTTTTAAGGATTTAAGCGATGACATTAAGTTTTCACACGAACAAAAAATTTCATCGCTCGGCTTTCTGGCAACCGCCGTTGCGCATGAAATGAAAAACAATTTGGGCTCTATCAGAATGATATCGGAGGCCTTGATTGAAAACAAATCGTCCGAGATAGAGCAAAATTCTGACTTAAAAAAATATTTGCGGCTTATTTATGACCAGATTGTTTCAAGCATTGAATTGCCCGAAAGGCTCTTAAACCTTGCAAGGCAAGGAACGGAAGTTGAAGAAGTTTTTGATATCAAAACCCCAATTTTTGATGTTTTGCAACTTTTAGACTATGAAGCAAAGCGAAACGGTGTGCACATTGAGCCGAAACTTTCAAAAACGGAATGTAAAATATCGGGCAATGTCATTGATTTTAAAATGATTGTGTTAAACTTGGCGCAAAATGCCTTAAAGGCAACGAAATCCGGCGGAAAAATTGTTGTATCAACCGCAGGCGAAAAAAACTTTGTTGTGCTGAAGATGAAAGATACCGGTGTCGGCATTGAACCCGAAAAATTGCCGCACATTTTCCAGCCCTTTTATTCTCAAGGACAACTCAATCAGCATCAGGGCACGGGGGTTGGGCTTGCCATTGTGAAATCGCTTGTTGAAAAATTTAGGGCATCTATATCTGTTTCAAGCGCCCCTAAAAAAGGCACCGTATTTGAAATTAGGTTTCCAAAGGCCTTAAAAAAATAATTGCAAATGAAAAAAAATGAGGGTATAGAATATAAAAATTTAATGCAAAAACAGGGGTTTTTATGAGCAAAGAAGAATTGTTGGAATTAAGCGGCGAGGTGGTTGAAAAATTGCCGAACGCAATGTTTCGGGTTAAGCTTGAAAACGGCGTTGAGATTTTGGCGCATACGGCAGGTAAAATGCGCAAGTTTCGCATTCGCGTGATGGTGGGCGATAAGGTTGATATTGAGATGACGCCGTATGATTTAACCAAAGGGCGAATCACTTTCCGCCACAAAGATTAACTAAAAAAAAGAATCAAAGACAGCTCTTTGATTCTTTTTTTGTTGAACCCCTTAATCGTTCTCTTTGGCGAATTTTCGTTTCAGAACATCAAGATATTCTTTCGAATAGCGCGCGTTTCCATCTTCTTGAACGGTCCAATCCTGACCGCCTTTGTTTTTGGTTTGATAGGGCTCTGTTATGCCGGCACGCGCAGCGGCAATCCTGTCGCGTTCTAAAAGCTCTTTATCTCTTTGCGCTTTGCGCTCATCAGAAAGATTTTGATATTGAAGAGCCGCCTGTTTTTGACGAAGCTTATAGCGTTTATCGCTATCTTTTTCCCTTAAGATTTTTTCTTTCAGCTCTTCGATTTTCTCCAAATTCTTCTCATGCTGCGTTTGCTCTTTGTTTTCTGCTTTTTGTGCCTTATTTTGACGTTTGATTTGTTCTTTCAAAATTTCCTGCACGTCTTTATCAAGCCCCTTGAAAGCTTCCGACTTTAAGGTATTCTCATCTATTTTCGGCGCATTGATAACTTCCAGTTTATCGCCGTTTTCATAACGATTCTCATTTTTCAAAACGGCAGCCAAGAGCATCAACTGTTGTTTTTCATCTAAAGACTGGTCAAAAGTTAATGACAAGTCCTTTTTCAAGGCAGTTTCAACAAGCCCTTGATATATCACAAATTTTGAATCTGCATCAACCTGACAATGATTTCGGCTTATAAAAACTAAATCGCCTTGCGACACACCGTCTTGGCTTAAAGCAAATTTAAGCGATGTTTTGGAGGTGTTGTCTTTGTCTTCTTCATCATAAAACAGATTAACTTGAGCGGCAAATTCTTCCCAAAGCTTGCGCTCTTCTTCAATCCAAGTGTTGTCAATTGCCGGCTCTTCAGAAGGCGCGAGCCCCACATTTAAGGTTTCATTTCTTGAAACCGATTTTTCCTGTGTTTCTTCTTTGGGTTTTAGAATATCGTCTAAAAGCGTTTTTTGGTCATCGCTCAAAGTGGCCGCTTCTTTTTCGGTTATTTCGTGATTTTGAATATATTTTGTAATGTCTTCAAGAACAAGATTAACATCGTTTTCATTTTTCGGCGTGCGAGACAAAACAAACCCGAGCGCTTTTGCAAGCAGATAAACATCTGTGTTTACAACATCTGCCTTATAATCTTTATATGCCATATCTGTTCTCCTTGTGTCTTTGATTGTCTCAAAGATAGCACAAATTTTTCTTTTTGTCCAGTAATATTTTTTAAAAACGCGCCATATTCACAAAACCGTAACACGATTTTTTGCGTTTTAGGCTAAACTTCCGGCAGAGATGATTGTGTGCGCTTTTCCGCTTTCACCGGCGCATCTTTGCTTTTATCGATTTTTTCGCCTTTAATCACCGCGTTGATTTCATCACCCGTTAAGGTTTCATATTCCATCATGGCCTCAGCAAGCGTTTCCCAATCTTTTTTCTTTGATTTCAAGATTTTCAGCGCCTCCTCATGCGCCTCGGTAACCAGACGTTTAATTTCCGAATCGACAAGCCTCGCTGTTTCTTCGCTCATATTTTTGTTTTGCGTAACCGAGCGACCTAAAAACACTTCGCTTGAATTGTCGGCATATTGAATCGGCCCGAGCAAATCACTCATGCCCCACTCGGTTATCATTGAACGCGCCAAATTTGTTGCCGCGGCGATGTCCGAAGATGCGCCTGAAGTTACGGCATCATAACCGAATTTCAGCTCTTCGGCGGCTCTCCCGCCCATTAAGATGATTAGCCTTGAAAGCATTTTTGCACGTGTGTATGAATATTGGTCTTTTTCGGGCAGTTGCTGCACCATACCGAGCGCTCTGCCGCGCGGAATGATGGTTGCTTTGTGAATGGGATCTGTTTCCTTAACATTCAAAGAACAGATGGCATGTCCGGCTTCGTGATAGGCCGTTAGCATTTTTTCTTTTTCATCCATTGCCATCGACTTGCGCTCGTTACCCATCAAAACCTTGTCTTTTGCCTCATCAAAATCTTGCGCCGTTACTTTGCGTTTGTCTTTGCGCGCTGCAAGCAAGGCAGCCTCGTTAACAAGATTTGCCAAATCCGCGCCCGAAAAACCGGGCGTTCCGCGCGCAACAACAGCCAAATCAACGTCTTTTGCCAAAGGCACTTTTTTAACGTGCACCTTCAAAATTTCTTCTCTGCCTTTAATATCGGGATTGTTCACAACAACCTGCCTGTCAAAACGCCCCGGGCGAAGAAGCGCCGGATCTAAAACATCGGGCCTGTTTGTTGCGGCAATTAAGATGATATTTTCGTTTTCTTCAAAACCGTCCATCTCAACAAGAAGTTGGTTTAAGGTTTGCTCACGCTCGTCGTTGCCGCCGCCCAAACCTGCGCCTCTATGGCGACCGACAGCGTCAATTTCATCAATAAAGAGCAAACACGGCGCGTTTTTCTTTGCCTCGGCAAACATATCGCGCACCCTTGAAGCACCGACACCGACAAACATTTCGACAAAGTCGGAGCCCGATATTGAAAAAAACGGCACATCCGCCTCGCCCGCAACGGCCTTAGCAAGAAGCGTTTTTCCTGTTCCGGGAGGTCCCACAAGCAAAACACCCTTCGGAATCCGCCCGCCGAGACGCGAAAATTTTTTGGGATCTTTTAAGAAGTCAACCACCTCTTCAAGCTCTTGCTTTGATTCGTCTGCTCCGGCGACATCGGCAAAAGTTACCTTCTTTGTATTTTCAACAAGCCTTGCGCGTGATTTTCCAAAGCTCATCGCCTTGTTGTTGCCGGAATTTGCCTGCCGCATAAAGAAAATCCACACACCAACCAACAAAAGCATCGGAAACCACGATACAAAAACACCCCAAAACGTTGACGAACTTGTGTCAACCGGTTTTGCATTAACCTTAACGCCGCTCTTGCGCAACGTTTCAACCATGGTCGGATCATAGGGGGTGTAGGTGTAAAACGCCGTGCCGTCTGTTCTTTTTCCCGACACATCGTTACCGACAACCGTAACTTCGGCAATGCGTTTGTTTTCAGCCTCATTCATAAAATCAGAAAACGCAAGTTTTTCTTGCAAATTTTTGCGCGCACCGTTGCCGCTCATGCTCACAAAAAAAGACAATGCGATGAATATGAACGCCCAAATCAAAAAATTTTTATTTATTTTCATACACTTATTTTCCTATCTGCAACATTTTCTTTTAATATATGTGTTTTTTTCAAAAAACTCAAGAAGCGAAACGGTGCCTATTCTTCTTCTCCGAATTTTGAATCAATAAGCAGCGTGAGCTTTTCAAGCGCTCTTGACGCCTCTTTTCCTTCGGCTTGAAGGTGAATCGTCGAACCTTCGGAGGCCGCAAGCATCATCAACCCCATAATCGAATCGCCGCCAACCGTCTGTCCGCCTTTTGAAACAAAAACTTTGGCATCAATATCTTCAATCGACTTCACAAAAGCTGCCGCCGCGCGCGCATGCAAACCTTTTTTGTTTTGAATAATCAAGTCTTTGCAAAACCTTTCAGCGGGCATTTTATTCTCCCAAAAGTTTTGAAGCCAGATTGATGTATTTCTTACCGGCATCTTCCGCCGCACGCGCCGCTTCTTTCAAAGACGCATTCTGGCGCATATTCGAAAGTTTAATCAGCATCGGCAGATTAAGCCCTGCCAAAACCTCGATGTTTTCTTTTTCCATAAGCGAAATTGCCAAATTCGACGGCGTGCCGCCGAACATATCCGTTAAAACTATCACACCATTGCCGGCATCGACTTTTTGCACTTTTTCTTGTATTTCCGAGCGCCGTTTTTGAATGTCATCGTTTGGAAAAATTCCAACCGCCTCAATTTGCTTTTGAGGCCCCACAACATATTGCATCGCCGACAAAAACTCAGCCGCCATCGCGCCGTGTGTTACCAAAACCAAACCTATCATTTATTTTTGGCCGCCAACCCATGATCTGACAGCACCGAACGAGGCAATGACTTCTTCTTTGCTTTTTGCTCTGATAAGCTCATCGGCCCTCGTCTGGCGCCCCTTAAACACAATTTCCTCAACATTTTCAACCGGAACGCCATACACACGCTCAACCTCTTCGCCTTTAAGCTCAACAATCATCACAAATTCTCTTTCCGCCAAAATGTTTTTGGTTTCAACGTCAATGTTGTCAAGTCTGACGGCCAAACGGTCATCACGTCTTAAAAGCGCTGTCTTCTTGCCGTCAAAATCGAGCACCGGATTAACGGGTGTCCCAGGTCTGGAATCGATAAAAATGGCAAGCTCACCGTATTTGTTTTCGATGATTTCATAAAAATCCTGTTTTTCAACAAGTGTATAATATTGCGTTTCCATAAAATTTTCCTCTGTTTGATAAAAGTTAGCTTTGAGGGTAGAATAAATCAGCTTTTATCAAATGTCAAATCTTTGAGATGATTTATCTGCCGAAATTATTGCTTTCTTTGAAAAGAGGTTGTTCGTTTTTCTTTTCTTCTTTTTGCTTGTCGCTTGGTGTTTTCACCTTGAGATGTTTGAGCGGCACATCGTCGTTTGTTTTCAGATGAGTCTTGCGTTTTTGCACATTCTGCCCCGATTTTTCGAGAATCAATTTGGCCAGTTTTTGCTCGTCGATTTTATCTTCGCCCACTTTGATAATGTCTTTTGAATCAAGATTCTTTATTGATTTTTTGGTGCCGAATTGCTCAATTTTTTTAATGCCGCGCGCCGCTTGAATAATTTTCCCCTGCTCTATTTTGCCGCGAATTCCGAGTTTTTTGGAAACTGTTTTTTCAACAACCCTTTCTTGCGTGTTTTGCGGTTCAAAAAGTGCATTCTGCATTTCCGAGGCAACCATCTTTTTGTTTAATCCTTTTTCACCCGCCTCTTTGGCAAAATTGTGCGCGACGGTCAGCGCCTCCATTTTGCCGACATCTTGCTGTTTTCTGACCGTATCTGTCGCCTCTTTTTGCTTTAAGGCCTTTTTTTCGGATTCCGTTAAAGCTTCAAAAAGCGTTAAATCTTCATCTTTGGGCTGTTTGATGTGTGCTAAATAGTCTTCAGCTTCGTCTTCCTCATCATAAACTTCCCGAATTTTCGAACGCATTTTTGCAAGCCCTACCGGCAGTTTCTTTTCTTTCATCTTGAGCTTTTTTTTGTTTTTCTTTTCTTTTTCCTGCCGATAAAGATCTGATTCCAAAGCATTGTGTTTAAGGCTTAGGCGCCCACGTGTTCCAAAGCCTTTTTCTTTGGCTTTTTTCAAGCTTTCCTCTTGTCTTTTTTGTGCTGTTTGCTCGCCTTCTTTCAAAATAGCCCCCTTCGGTTTCATCTTTTAATATAGCACACCATAACCGATTCGTCTGCTAAAATAAAGGGTTTAACTTCAAGAAGGCAATCGTTGCCGTATTCAAGTTTAAAGCTTGAGCAAAGTTCGAAAATATGCCTTAACATCTGGCTTTTTAAGGCTTCCCAATTTTCCGAATTTTCCAGATGGGATTTTTGCATATCAAAAACCTCGGCGGCAACAGGCAAATTTTGCAATTTCAACCTGTCTGCCGAAAACAACTTAACATAACTCGGATTATAATATTTGAGCCTTTGATCGGCACCGAAAATTAACACCGCTTCGTCAAGACCGTCCAAAATGTTTTGCTGAACCGTCATCAGCTCGTGAATTGTTCTTTGAGCTTCCAAACGGTCGGAAACGTCTTCATAAGCAAAAATAAGCCCGTTCGGGTGTTGTGCCACAAAGCGCCTGATTGTTCGCCCATCGGGCAGATGAACAAGATTTTCTTTTGGGGCAATCAGAGTTGAAAAAAGTTTTTCTTCCTGAAGCTTATAGCCCTTAAAATCTCTGACCTCAGGGATGAGCCTTTTGCTGTAAATTAAGTTCAAAAACGAAGCGTAAGACAGCTTTTTATCCAGCTCTTCCGCGCTCAAATGCCACATCTGCGCAAACGATTTGTTATAAAAAATCAGCTCTGATTTAAGGTTGAATATGGCAAATGCCGTTCCGAGATACGACAAAACTTCAAGATGGGCGTTTTGGTGAACCTTAAAAGTTCGTTTCACGGTGTCAAGTTCCGTCATATCAATCATTGTGCCCACCGTGCCGATGTCATCAAGCCTGTCCGCACTGTGAAAAGGCGCTTCCGTAATTTCAAACCGCCGCACATCGCCCCTGAAAACGATTTGCACATTTTTCTTTTGCGCTTTGTTGGTTTGTATGGCCGCCTTTGAAAGCTCATCTGCCGCTTTTTCCCATTCTGCTTTTTCGCGCGTGCTTTGCGCCTCTTGATTGCCTCTTTTTGAAAATTCGGCATATTTTTTGTTGAAAGCGACAATTTGAAGTTTTTCATCTCGAAGATAAACCGGAAATCCCAGATTATCAAACAAATCTTCAAATGTTTTAATGCGCTCATTTTTTTCCTTCAGTTCTTTGCCGAGTTCTTCCAGTTTCAAAAGTTCGGCGCTTAAATCGCGAAACCACAGCATATCGCAATATAAATTGCCGTCTGCCCCGTGAATGCGGCTGCCGAAAACGCGGCATTGCCTTTTGACGCTTTTGATGAAAAACGTGTCTTCAAAGGCGATTCCCTCTTCCTGCATTAAAGAAAGATATTTTTTAAGTTTGCGCGCATCATCTTTATATAAGGTTTCCAAAACATCTTCAAAATCAGACTGGCGGCCGTTTTTCAAATCAAGCATAACGGCAAGCCTTCGTGAGCAACGCTCGCGAACCGTTTGACGCGGATCTTTGATTCGTTCATCAGGATATACAAAAGCAAAATAACCGTCTTTTGAAGCATAAATTGTTTCGGCATATCGTTCGCGGTCGCGGTTTAGAAAATAGTTTTTTTGCTTGAGGCGCAAAAATTTAATTCTAAAATCAATGAGCGCAACGCAAAGCACGGCACACACGACGATGCTGATATAAAGTAAGGTGCTTAAAACATCAAAATCCATTTTTGCTTTGCTTTTTTAAAAAAATAATCGTTGTTACTTGTTAAAATTTATATTATAAACAGCTCAACGTAAACGAATTTTTAAAATCGGTGAACAAAAAATGTGGACAATTGCTTTTGACATTACAACAGCCTATTGCAACATCGCTTTGCTGAAGAATAAAAAAACGGTGGATTTGTTTTCGCAAAAAATGGATTTCGGGCAAAGCGAGGTTTTGCTTGTGGAAATTGAAAAAATGTTGAAGCGCAACAACTTAAAGCCCGCACAGCTTGATTTGATGGCCGTCTGCACCGGCCCCGGTTCGTTTACGGGCGTGCGCTCGGGACTTGCCGCAGCAAAATCTTTTAACCTTGCGCTTGACAATTTGACGGTTTTGGGTGTGAACGCTTTTGATGTGTATGCACGCCAAATTCAAAACCCCAAAAACCAAGAACTTAACGTTGTTCTCATTGAAACCAAGCGCGATGATTTTTATGTCGGCTACTATGATGAAAACCTTAAAACCGTTTTGCCCTATCAAACGGCTTTTGCAGAAGATATTAAAGCACATATTTCAAACAAGACGGTCGCTTTGGTCGGAAATGCGGTGAAGCGATTTGAAAATGAAGCAATGTCTGACAACATCAGACAGGCACAAAATTTAGAGCACTTAAGCCTTGAAATGCTTGCTCTTGTTGCCATCGAGCGCTTTGAAAAAGGCTTGAGCTCTTTGCTTTCCCCGCTTTATTTAAAAGCGGCAGATGTCTGTGTAAAATAAAAAAAAAGCTGGAAATCTGACATTTAAGACTGTATTTATAAAGTCATATTCAACATATTCGTGAACGAGGTATAAAATTGAAAAAATCGGAATTGATTGTTAAAATTGCCCAAAAGAACCCGCATCTGACAATTAAAGATGTTGAAAAAATTGTTTCCGTTATTTTGGGCGAGATTGTGGGGGCACTTGCCACAGGAAATCGTGTCGAATTTAGAGGATTCGGTTCTTTTTGTGTGAGGAAAAGAGCGCCTCGAACAGCCAAAAACCCCAAAACAGGCAAACGGGTTGATTTGTCTTATCGCCGTGTCGTGCATTTTAAAACAGGAAAAGAACTTCACGCGATGCTCAACCCTGAAATTTGAGCTTTGAAACGGAGGAAAAAATGAACTTTATCCGCACACTTATTGAACTGCCCGTTTTTCTGATTGTGATTGTTTTGGCCGCCATCAACAGCGATTTTGCCGAATTTGTTTTGAAACCCTTTAATCTTCATCTTAAAATTTCAACCAGCGTGCTGATTGTTGTTTTGTTTGTTGTCGGCTATTTAATCGGCAGACTCGACGGATATGTTTCAAACGCACCGTTGCGCTCGAAATTACGCCAGCACAAAAAAGACAACAAATTCTTAAACAAAGAGCATGAAAAACTGCACAAAGAACATGAAAAGTTGAGCGCAAACTTTTCAAACCTTCGGGAAAACTTCGAAAACATCAAAATCAAAGAACGTGAAGACGCTAAAAAAATGATGAAAGACAGGTTTAAAAGTCTGTTTTCTTTCAAGAAAAAATAGCCGCACGCGAGATAAAAAAAATGAATTGGTTTATCAATATTGTCCGCCCGAAAATTCAAAAAACAACGCCCAAAGAGATTGCAAACAATATGTGGGTGAAATGCCCGAAATGTAATCAGATGTTGTTTTCAAAAGAGCTCAAAAAGTCGCTTTACGTTTGCACTTCATGCGGTTATCATCTGCGGCTTTATGTCGACAAGCGCCTCAAAATGCTTTTTGACGATGAAAAATATACGCTTATTGATTTGCCTTTAATGCAAGATGATCCACTTAAATTTCGCGATTCGCAAAAATACACAGAGCGGCTTAAAACCAATCGGAAATTGGCCGAAAGCAAAGATGCCTTAAAAATTGCAACCGGAAAAATCGGCGGTGTTGATGTTGTTTGTGCCATTATGGATTTTACATTTATGGGCGGCTCAATGGGAACCGTTGTCGGCGAAGGCATTGTTAAGGCCGCAGAACTTTCTTTGAAAAACAAAGCACCGTTTGTAACAATTGCATCTTCAGGCGGCGCAAGAATGCAGGAAGGTATTCTTTCACTGATGCAGATGGCACGAACCGTTGCTGCCATTCATTTGCTCAAAGAAAAAGGTATTCCTTTTATTTCGGTTTTGGCAGACCCGACGACAGGTGGTGTTTCTGCTTCGTTTGCCATGCTCGGAGATGTGAATATTGCCGAAAAAGACAGCCTAATCGGGTTTGCCGGACAGCGCGTGATTGAGCAAACCATCAGAGAAAAACTGCCCGAAAATTTTCAGCAGGCCGAATATTTGCAAACGCATGGCATGGTTGATGTTGTTCTTGAGCGCCAAAACCTAAAAGAAGAGCTTGCAAAAATTCTTAATATTCTCACAAACAAAAATAAAAAAATAGCTTCTTAAATCAAAATAAAAGCGGTGATTTTAAGACTTATTTTAATATTTTGACTTATCTTCTTTCATTATTGGTTTGAACTTCAAGGAAGATTTGTAATGTTGTTATCACTGTTTTGCGCTGACGGATGTGTGTTTATGAGGGCTTTAGCGGCCTTTTTGTGTGCACTTTTTGTTGTTTTGCTGTTTGGAAAACCCGTTATTTTTTTGCTTCATAAGATGCAACACAGCGGCCAGCCTATCCGCTCGGACGGGCCGCAGTCACATTTGCTCACAAAACAAGGCACGCCGACCATGGGCGGTTTGCTCATTTTAGCAGCTGCTGTGTTGTCCGTTGTTTTGTTTGCAAACATTAAATATCACTTTGTCTGGGTGTCTCTGATTGTGATTTTTGTTTACGGCTTAACAGGGTTCGTCGACGATTACATTAAAGTCAAAAAACAAACACCGAATGCTTTAACGGCAAAGGCAAAACTTTTTTTCCAGCTTTTAACGGCTGTTGTTGTGGCCACAATTATTACCGCAGCCACACCGAACGCTTCGAGCAACATTTTGTATGTGCCTTATTTCAGGTTTGTTTTGAATTTGTCGTGGCTTTACATTCCTTTTGCCGTGATTGTGATTTCAGGAACGTCAAATGCCGTTAATTTGAGCGACGGTTTAGACGGTTTGGCAAGTGGTTTGCTTGTTTTGGCTTTCACATTTTTTGCTCTTATGGCTTATATTGTCGGCACGCCGATTGCGCAGGGTTTTCACTTTCCCTTTATCGCAAGAAGCGCTGAAATATGCGTTGTGGCCGCTTCTGTTGCGGGGGCTTGCTTGGGATTTTTATATTACAACGCACCGAAAGCCAAAGTTTTTATGGGAGACACCGGCTCGCTTGCCTTAGGTGCTCTTTTAGGCACAACCGCCGTTATCTTAAAGCAGGAAATTTTGCTTGCCATTGTCGGGTTTGTGTTTGTGATGGAAACTTTGTCGGTGATGATTCAGGTTTTTTGGTATAAAAAAACCGGCAAAAGATTTTTTAAGATGGCGCCCATTCATCATCATTTCGAACAATGCGGGTGGCGCGAAAATAAGGTTGTGCTTGTCTTTTGGAGTGTCGGCTTTTTTTGTGCTTTCCTCGGACTGCTCTCTTTGATTAAGTTTTAGGACATGACAATGGTTACGTTTTCAAGATTAAACAAAAGCGCAATTGCAAACTGGTGGTGGACGGTTGATAAAATCACGCTTGCGCTTTTAATGCTGACAATTTTCATCGGCGCCTTTCTTGTTTTTTCAGCAAGTCCTGCCGTTGCGAGAACAAACCATTTTTCGGACTATCATTTCATCAAAAAACAAGTTGTTTTCATTTTGATTGCGCTTGTTATTTTGTTTTCGGTTTCTATGCTGCGGCTTAAAAATATTCGGCGCTTATCGATTGTGTTGTATCTGCTCTTTTTTGTTTTGACATTTATAACGCTGTTTGCCGGCTATTCCACAAAAGGTTCATCACGCTGGATCAGGCTTTTGGGCTTTACACTGCAACCGTCCGAGTTTCTTAAACCCACCTTTGCCGTTGTTTCGGCGTGGCTTTTGGACGGAAGCAAAAAATCGGCCGATTTTCCGGGAAGTTTGTTTTCAATCGGATTATATGCTTTAACAATCGCCATGCTTTTGGCTCAGCCTGATTTCGGTATGACAATTGTCGTGAGTGTTATTTGGGGTTTTCAGCTCTTTTTAGCCGGTCTGCCGATGACGATTGTTTCCGTTTTGGGTGTTTTGGGTTTGCTTGGCAGCATCGGTGTTTATTTTACGCTGCCGCATGTTCACGAACGTGTGCACCAATTTTTGTTTTCGGGCGGTGAGCTCGGCTATCAGGTTAAAAAATCGTTGGAAGCTTTTGAAAACGGAAATTTGCTGGGGCGCGGTCCGGGAGAAGGCACGGTTAAATTGCATTTGCCTGATGCGCACACCGATTTTATTTTTGCGGTTGCGGGCGAAGAATTCGGCGTTTGGCTGTGTCTGCTGATTGTTGTCTTGTTTGCCGCGGTTGTTGTTCGCACAATGAGGCTTTCGCTTGGTGAAAAAAACTTGTTTATTTCTTATGCTTCTTCCGGTTTGGCTGCCTTGTTTGGATTGCAAAGCATTATCAATATGGCCTCAACCTTGCACCTTATTCCGACAAAAGGTATGACACTGCCGTTTATTTCATACGGCGGCTCATCGCTGTTTGCCTCCGCACTCGGTATGGGTATGCTTCTTGCTTTAACAAGACGCAATTTGGCAGCCCAAGACAAGGATATTGTATAAAAAGGATTGAGATATGTGCAACAAAAACATCATGGAAATATTTGCCAACGTTAAAGGAAAATACCTTTTGGGCGAGCGCCTTTCAAAACACACGCGATTTGGTGTCGGCGGTCCGGCAGAGGTGATGTTTTTTCCGCACGATTTGGAGGATTTGGTTTCTTTTTTGAAACATTACCCGCAACATATGCCTCTTTGCGTTTTGGGCGGCGGTTCAAACCTTTTGGTTCGTGATGGCGGCATTGATGGGGTTGTGCTTAAATTAAGCGCGCCTTTTTTTAAAAAAATCGAAAAAAAGGAAAACAGGCTTACTTGTTTTGCCGGTGTTGCAAACGCCACACTTTCCAAAACGCTTATCGAAAATCAAATCGGCGGTTTGGAATTTTTGTGTTCCATTCCCGGAACAATCGGCGGAGCGCTCAGAACAAACGCCGGCTGCTTTGCAAGCTCAGTTTCCGATGTTTTGCAAAGCGCGCTCGTGGTGAATCGGAGCGGCACGGTTTTTGAAGCAAAGAAAGAAGCGTTCGGCCTTTCTTACAGACATTCCGATTTTCCGAAAGATTGGATTATTGTTGCATTGACATTTAAAACCGAAGCGAAGCCTGCCGAGCAAATCAGGCAAACCCTTGAACAGCAAAAGCAATATCGACTTTTGCACCAGCCCTGCAACGCACGAACCGCCGGTTCGACCTTTAAGAATCCCAAAGACGCACGTGCTTGGGAACTCATCAAACAAGCCGGCTGCGAAAATTTGAGTTGCGGGGGTGCAAAAGTTTCCGAAAAACACTGCAATTTTTTGATAAACACAGGCAATGCAAGCGCTGCCGACCTTGAAAATCTCGGTGATTTGATTGTGCAAAAGGTTAAAGAAAAAACAGGAATTCTACTTGAGTGGGAAGTTCAAAAAACGGGGAAAAAGGTATAATGTCGATTTTTAAGAAAAAACAGCAGGCAAACAGGCATCAGGAGCCTTTGAAAACGCAAGCGCATTTTGTTTATGAAAATAAAACCGCGCTTCGTTTCTTTGCCAATCTGGCCATTCTTGCTTTGAGCTGCTGTGCGGTTATGCTTTCCGTTACTTTTCGAGACAATCTGATTGGTAAAAATATTCAAACCGCGGCGAATTATTTTTATCAATACTCGACTTTTCACGGATTTTCAATTGACGATATTGTGGTTGAAGGCCGCAAAAAGACCTCACTTGATTTGATTGCACAAAAGATTAACCTAAGCCGAAACGACAGCATCTTAAAAACGAATCTTGCCACACTGAAAGCCGATTTGGAAACGTTGCCGTGGGTTGAAAAAGCACAAATTACGCGTTCTTATTTTCCGAATGTGCTGCACATTTTGATTGAGGAAAAAAACATTATTGCCCTTTTTCAAAAAGGCGGACAGTTTTTTCCCGTTGATGAAAACGGAAACGTGCTTTACGTCGATTTCAAACCAAGCAGGCCTTATTTGATTTTGGTGGGTGAGGATGCGCCTAAAAAATTTTTTGAACTCAAAAAAATCACATCAACCGTTCCCGAACTTGAAAGCCGAATCAAAGCCGCCGTTTTACACTCTTCAGAGCGTTGGGACTTGATTTTCGATGATTTGGATAAGGGTATTTTGATTAAAATGCCGGAAGAGAATCTTGAGCGCGCATTCAAAAAACTTGCGATTTTGAATAATAAATATGGGATTTTTAAACGTAAATTAACTTTCATCGACTTAAGATATAAAGATAAGCTTACGGTATTGCCGGCTGAGACAACAATCAACAGGAAAGATTAAAAAAAGTGAATCATTCTTTTTCAAGGCCTTCAACTTTGGCAACTTTGGATATCGGTTCGTCCAAAGTGTGTTGTTTGATTGCACACATCACCCCGCGTGATAAAAAGATTGAAATTGTCGGTTACGGCTATAATGCTTCAAAAGGCATTAAAAACGGTGTGATTACAGACATTAACCAAGCTACCCTTTCCGTTTGCAACGCCGTTGAAGATGCAGAACAGCGCGCCAAAGAACGCATTAACAGCCTGATTGTGAATATATCCGGCGACAAAACGACAAGTGTCGTGAGAAACAACATCATTCAGCTGCACAAAAACAGGCCCGTTTCGGATTTGGACATCGAAAAGCTCAAAGCGCAGGGATATTCCAAAATAAAGCTGCCTGAAATGGAAATTGTGCACTGTGTGCCCTTAAACTATACCATTGACGATAAAGAAATCATTAAAGATCCGCATGGTTTTTATGCCGAAACGCTTGGCATTGATATGCTTTACGGCTTTTATCCGCAGCTGCTTTACAAAAATTTAGCCAACATCATTGAAAACGCCCATCTTGAAATTGCCTTAAAGACTTTTTCGGGCTACGCATCTGCGCTGGCCTGTCTTGTTGAAGACGAAAAAGAACTTGGTGCAACGGTTGTTGATATCGGCGGCGGAACAACAAGTTTAACCACCTTCAAAAACGGCTTTCCTGTCCATTTTGCAACCCTTCCTGTCGGCGGAAACAACATCACAAACGACATCGCGTGGGGGCTGACAACTTCTTTTGCGCATGCAGAAGACTTAAAAATCAGGCATGGATGCGCCTTTTTAATTTCGCAGGACGAGCTTAAAAGCATTGATGTATATCCGGTTGGCGAAGAAGACGACAATTCGATACGGCAGGTTCCGAAATCGGACCTCATCAACATTATTGCCCCGCGCGTTGAAGAAATTTTTGAGATGGTTTCACAAAAGCTTGACGAACAGGGCTTAAAAGATGTTGCAAACCATCGTGTTGTTTTAACGGGCGGCTCAAGCGCGCTTTCGGGCATCAGAGATGTGGCTGCACTCATATTAAACAAGCAAGTTCGCTTGGGCATTCCGCGCAACATTCCCAACATTCCGAACTATCTTTATGACCCGAAATATGCAACTGCCCTCGGTATGCTTTTGTTTGCCATCAACTGCAAGGAATATCGACCGTCCTCAACAACTTCAAACCCCATAAGCCTTTCAAATATGGGCGGTTTTAAGAAGATTTTGGGCTGGTTTAAACAAAATTTTTAAAATCTTCTGTTTTTGCCTTCTTGGTAACCAAACCTTAATTTATTTGCCCTAAAATAGAAACAATGTTTGAAACAATCGTTTTTTAGGAGTTTTTTGAATATGTCGATTAATCTAGCTGTTGCCGATACGCCAATCACCCAATTGAAACCTCGTATTTCCGTTATCGGTGTCGGCGGAGGTGGGGGCAATGCCGTCAACAATATGATTGCGAAAAATCTGGAAGGTGTCGACTTTATTGTGGCAAACACCGATTCGCAGGCTTTGGCACATTCGACAGCCAGCCGCAAAATACAGCTCGGTTTGGAAATTACGCGCGGACTTGGCGCCGGTGCAAGGCCGGAAGTCGGCAAAATGGCCGCGGAAGAAGCTCAAAGTGAGATTGAAAGAGAACTCGAAGGTTCGAATATGGTGTTCATCACGGCCGGCATGGGCGGCGGAACAGGCTCGGGTGCAGCACCGGTTGTTGCAAAAATTGCAAAACAAAAAGGCATTTTAACCGTCGGTGTGGTTACAAAACCTTTTGCTTTTGAAGGCAAAAAACGTATGGAAACAGCCGATGAGGCCGTTGAAAAATTCATTAAAGAAGTTGACAGCATCATCATTATTCCCAATCAAAACCTGTTTCGAATCGCCGACAAAAACACCACGCTGGCTGACGCATTTATTATGGCGGACAATGTTTTGTATTCCGGCGTGCGTTCGATTACCGATTTAATGATGATGCCGGGGCTGATTAACCTTGATTTTGCCGACATTAAAAGCATTATGGAAGACAAAGGCAAAGCCATTATGGGCACAGGTGAAGCCGAAGGTGAGAATCGCGCAAGAATCGCGGCCGAACAAGCATTGTCAAACCCGCTTTTGGACGATTGTTCAATGAAAGGGGCAAAAGGTGTTTTGATTAATATTACGGGTGGAAACGACATTACGCTTCTTGAAATTGACGAGGCGGCAAACATCATTAAAGAAGAGGTTGATGAAGACGCAAACATTATTTTCGGCTCAAGTTTTGACAATTCGCTTGACGGCAAAATTCGTGTTTCAATTGTTGTTACGGGTATTGAGGGCCGTCCGGGTTCGCGCAGACAAGAAAAAGAGCCGAGCACGGCTTCTTACATTGAAGAAAGTTATGCCCCTTCAAAAGAAGACAGCAATTTTGCCATCGACAGCCAAGACATTGACTATAATCTTGAGCGCTTTTCGGCCAATTCTGCGGCAAATGAAGACGTTGCCGAAAACAACACCGACGTGCAATCTGAAGAGGCAATTGAAAGTGTTGAGGCAGCAGAGCCCCTTGAGGACAACGCCCAAGATGAGAACTTGACACAAGAACCTCTTTTAGCGCATCAAGAAGCTCAAATTGTTCAAGAGCCGGAAGAGAGCAATGATTTTGAAGATTTTGATGAGCTTGAAAAATCACAAAGCATTCCCGAAATGCCGCAAGCTTCCTCTTTGTTTAATGCCATCATCAACAAAACCGGAACAAGCGAGCATTTTGACGACACTGAAAAATCTATTGAAGATTTTCTTCCCGAAGAAAAAGACATCTTTTCACCCCAAACAACCATCAACAATTTAGATGACGATTTGATGTTGTTCCCCGAGCAAAGTGAACCCGTTTTTGTGCAGGAAAGCCAAGAACCGGCACCGGAAGAAATTGTGCCCGAAACACCTTCAAAAACAAAGTTTATCGACAAGATTTTGGGCATTTCGCGTGCACGTAAAAACCGCAAAGAAAGCACTTTGGCGCGGGGTGTATCTGTGCAAAACGAAGCCCCTCGCTTTTCAAATGAGGCCGGACAAACAGATTTTTCAAACGAAGATTTTGAAAACTTGGATATTCCCTCATTTTTAAGAAGAAAATAAGAAAAAAATTCGAAGCAACCCTTAAACCGCTGACTTTAAGAAACGGCGGTTTTTTTTGCGCTGAGCTTTTTATTAAAAACAAGAACTAAAAGATGAAAAAAAACTCTTTACAAGCAAAAAAAACAGGTATATATTGCTTCATAGATTATTTTAAAGCTGATGCTTTATGATGGACTTGACAGATACATCATTTTATGAACATATATGCAGAGTTAAACGTTTCAGGTCAGTAGTTGAAAACAAAACATGGCAAATCCTTTCAGCCTGAGGCGTTTATAGAGGCACCCTTTTTTAAGGGTGCCTTGCTTTATCAACTTTTGAATGACGGCCTAAAATCGTTCTTGATTGCGTATTTTTTTTATATTATACTGCTCGCAGTGCTTGAAAATTTAATGTGATTATTGAGAGGTTTTTATGAGCTTGTTTCCAAATAAAATCGGCACTTTAGGTGCTTCGAAAAATGAACAAAAAACACAATTTGTAAGGCGTCCCCCCATGCACAGACCGGACGTTGCTCAGCCTGAAACTGCGCCGAGCAAACAAGGCGCTTCGGTGAACACGCAAAACAACCCCAAAACGCAAGCCTCTTTAAATGCGCCGCAACAACCTGTGAAACAACCTCAAAATACGCAACACCAGACTGTTTATCAGAAAGAATATGCGCCTGTTCATGTTGCTCAAACCATCATTTCTCCGCAACTCATCACAAAAGAAGAGCAGCTTGAAATGATTAAACAAGAACTCAACAAAGCTGCGCAAAAGCCTGATCCGATTGCTTGCGAACACTTAGGCCTTATCAATGAAGTTGATTTTTCGGATGTTTACATCACACCCGACAAGAAATGCTATACGTGGGCAGCCAAAACCGACGCCGGCCTTAAAGTTGTTACGTTTGAAGACTATCCTGAATTTTTGCAACAGCTTGAAAACACATTTGACGGCAAGAACCGCTCGTATTTGTTGACCTATCACGGCAGACACTATCGTGTTGAGCGCACGATTGCCGGCGACGGGGTGCAATACTGCGCTCGTAAAATGCCTGTCAGCGTGCCGAATTTGAGGAAATTAGGCCTTCCGGACGGGCTTTATAAATATCTGCTTTCGCTTTCCGGTCGTTCGGGGCTTATTTTGCTTGCCGGTCCGACGGGTTCGGGAAAATCAACCACAATTTCTGCCCTTCTTCAGGAATATTTATCGCAAAAAGGCGGCTATTGCTACACCATTGAAGACCCGATTGAGTTGCCGCTTGACGGCGTTTATGTTACACCTTCGGGAGAGCTTGGATTGTGCAAACAAACCGTTCCGCCCGACGGTATTTGGGAAGAAGGTATTAAATCGGCTCTGCGTTCAAAACCGCGTTATATTTATTTGGGTGAGATTCGCTCGCCCGACGTTGCCTCCGAGGCCTTGCGCGCAGCCACATCGGGGCACTTGGTGCTTTCCACCATTCACGCAAACAATGTCAGCGATTCGATTAACTCGCTTGTCAAATATGCCGCATCTTCGGGCATTAGTGAAGATATGGCGTTTGAATTGGTTGCAAACGGCTTTTTGTGCTGTCTGCACCAAATTTTGAGCGGTGCACCGAAACGCATTTCCGTTACATACGTTTTCGCAAATCCGGATTTGAGTGCGGGTTGTCAGGTCAGAAGTATGTTCAGAAACGGAAAGCTCAACCTTTCAACCGTTATGGAACAGCAAAAAATTAAGCTTGAAAAAGGTATGCCGCTGTTTTAAGCCGATTTTGGAGGCATTTGCAGCGTGTCTCAGCGCGTCAGGATTTTGTATATTTCATCTTTTGAAGCGGCTTTTCGAAGCTTTGAACAAATTGTTTTGTTGCGCAGGGTTTTGCTTAAAACAGCCAAAGCCTCAAGATGATCTGCACCGCTGTTTTCAGGCGAAACAAGCATAAAGATAAGGTCAACGGGTTGCGAATCTATCGCGTCAAAATCAACCGGCTGTGCAAGTTTTGTAAAATAAGCCTTAACCCTTTTTGCGCCGTCTATGCGTGCGTGCGGAAAAGCAACACCGCCGCCGTATGCCGTTGAGCCGAGATTTTCACGCTCTAACATGGCATCTTCGACTAAATGAACATCAATGTTTTCATGGCGAGCAAGTTTTGCCGACATTTCTTCTAAAACCTCACGTTTGTTTGTTGCTTTCAGCGAGGTAATGATGGTGTTTTGCGATACAATATCCGAAATTTTCATTTTCAACCCTATGATTTCATCAAACAATTGAAAGATATTATAAACGCTTTGCGCCAAGATGCAATCATATTTTATTGTTTTTGTGCGTTTCGTCTGATGGCACGATATTGGTTTTTATCGACATCAAAGGCAAAAATTATTGTGCAATAGCGGCTTTTGCCACAAACTTTACACACCTGCCTTAAATGATCTTCCGTCGGGTTTCTTTCGGCACCGTCTTCGCGTATCCATTTGCGATTGAGCGAAAAATATATCTTCCCTTGCGTGTTTTCCGAAACAACACCGATGTAACCTTCTTCACCAAACCAAATTTTAGCCATTTTTCTTTCCCAATCGTTTGCTAAAAACTGCCTACAGGAATTTTCTTTATAGATATCGGTAAAATGAACATACACAAAAGAATACAATCTGTCGTCCGTGCTTTGGAAAGAAGCGTCTATTTCACCCAAAGGCAACGCGCAAACCTCGGTGTTTTGATTAAATTTACTCGGTTTTGTTTTGCAATCGGGCATTAAATGAAAGCTTTGAAGCTGCTCAAGACTTCTGATGTCGGCACTGTTGTCAATAAAGTCGGAAAGACGTTCGTTATAACGTGTAAAGAAATTTTGCACACTATCAATGGTTTGTGCAACATAATGCGGGTGGAGATTTTTGTGCACCACATAGAAAACAAAGCAAACAAGAACGCCCAAAAACACCAATCTTTTGAGAATTTGCGAAAATGACAAGCCACCTTGAAATATACGTATTTTGCGCACGGCAAAACTCCACGCTGTTTAATGCATTTGTCATTTTTTCACGAAAAGGTTAAAAAAATCTATATGATGTCGATTTGACGTGTATAGTCTTTTATTTTTGCGGCGCTTTGATAAAGAAGCTCATGTTCGGCGTTGCACAGTTTCGGCATTAAAACACTGTCAACACCGTTTTTGTTGATAATTGACGGCAGGGACAAACAAACATCTTTGACACCTTCAACTGAACTTTGCAAAGAGCACACCGTTAAAACGGCATTTTCATTGGTTGCGACAGCTTGGCAAATGCGCGTTAAAGCACCGGCGATTCCGTAGTATGTTGCCCCTTTGCCCTCAATAATGCGGTATGCCGCATTGCGAACCCTGTCATCAATGTTTGCTTTAATTTCGGACGTTATCTGCTTGCCGACAGAATGTGCAAAATCTTCGACACCGAGTGTGCCTATATCGGCATTGGACCACGCCAAAACCTCACTGTCGCCGTGTTCGCCCAAAACATTGGCATGAACCGACTTTGAAGAAACACCCAAATATTCGCCAATCAGAGTTCTGAAACGCGATGTGTCCAAAATTGTGCCGCTTCCGAAAACCTGATTTTTCGGCAGGCCTGAAAGTTTGATAACACTGTCGGTCATCATATCCACCGGATTTGAAGCAACAAGAATGAAGGCTTTCGGCGCATATTTTAAGATGTTGTCGACAATTTGCCTTAAAATGGCAACATTACGCGCCATTAAGGCAACACGCGTTTCACCCACGCGTTGGTTTGCGCCCGCCGCAATGATGACGATGTCAGACGATTTTAAGTCTTGATAATCGCCCGCGTAAACTTTGCTTGCGTAAGCAAATGTCGTTGCGTGCGAAATATCAAGCGCTTCCGAAAAAGCTTTTGCCTGATTGATATCAAGTAAAACAACTTCTCTTGCGACGCCTCTTAAAACAAGCGCAAATGCTGTTGCCGCACCGACATTTCCCGCACCGATAATTCCGACTTTCATTTTTTTCTCCGTCTGATGGCTTTAAGCTTTAATATAACCT
This sequence comes from Alphaproteobacteria bacterium, assembly GCA_017445475.1. Taxonomy (GTDB): domain Bacteria; phylum Pseudomonadota; class Alphaproteobacteria; order RF32; family CAG-239; genus UBA1254. Next base: position 16,181 of record JAFSUB010000001.1, on the reverse strand, counting down.
CGATTTTTTGAAAGAACAACAAATTTTATACACGACATTAGGCGCGCAGGGCAAAAATAAAACAACAAAAAAACAATGTGTTAGAAAAAAGCTTCATCTTTTTATGGATTATTTTTTAAAAAACGCTTGTCAAATCGGCCTAAATTTGATAACAAACTATCAAGGCTTTGTGAAAGTCTGAAATTTGTTTTAATTTTATTTGAGGTTTAAATACATGACTGATACCGCAAATCGCGTTAAGAAGATTGTCGCAGAACATCTCGGCGTTGAAGAATCTAAAGTAACGGAAAACGCCAGTTTTATTGATGATTTGGGCGCTGATAGCTTGGATACTGTTGAGCTTGTGATGGCTTTTGAGGAAGAATTCGGTTGCGAAATTCCCGATGATGCCGCTGAAAAGATTTTGACAGTCAAAGATGCTATCGATTATCTTTCAAAGAACGCGTAAGTCTTGTGGCTTAAGTTAACGTCAAAACTCGCTGTATTCAAGCGAGTTTTTTGATACTATGGTCTTAAAGTGAGAGATAATATGAAAAGAGTGGTCGTAACGGGACTTGGCGTTGTGTCGCCTTTGGGTGTTGGCGCAGAATATAATTTTAAGCGTCTGCTTGATGGTGATTGCGGCATTGTCAAAATTGATGACATTGACCTTAAGGATATCCCCGTGAAAATTGCGGGGCGCGTGCCTTGGGGTGCGGGCGAGGGCGAATTTAACATTGATGATGTTTTGCCCGTTAAAGACCAAAAAAAGAACGACACGTTCATTGTTTACGGTCTGTCTGCCGGACAGCAAGCCTTCAAAGATTGCGGCGTTGTTCTGCAAACCGAAGCGCAAAAAGAGCGTGCCGGCGTTTTAATGGGCTCGGGAATCGGTGGGCTGAAAACCATTTATGAAAGCGCGCTGGCCTTTAATGAAGTCGGCATGCGATGTGTTTCTCCTTTTTTCATACCTTCCGTGTTGATTAACCTAATCTCGGGGCTTTTATCAATTGAGTTTGGGCTTAAAGGTCCGAATGAGGCTTGTGTTTCGGCCTGTTCAACAGGGGCTCACGCCATTGGGGAAGCGTTTGAAATTATCTGCCGCGGCGATGCCGATTTAATGGTTGCAGGTTCGGCAGAAGCGGCCATCAATGTTTTGGGAATCGGCGGTTTTGCGCGTATGCGTGCCTTAACCTCAAACTTTAACGATGAGCCGCAAAAAGCTTCGCGGCCTTGGGATAAGAATCGTTCGGGCTTTGTGATGGGCGAAGGTGCCGGCGCACTTGTTTTGGAAGAGCTTGATCATGCCTTAAAGCGCGGGGCCAAAATTTATGCGGAACTTGTGGGATATGGCGTTTCTGCTGATGCATATCACATCACGACGCCTTCGGGCGAAGGCGCCGTGCGTTCAATGAAAATGGCCTTGAAAAAAGCTTCGGAGCGCGGTGTTGAGCTTGAAGACATCGGATATGTCAATGCGCACGGCACATCAACAATTGTCGGCGACATCGGCGAGGCTTTAGCTGTTAAGGAAGTTTTTGAAAGCAACATCAAAAATGTTTCGATGTCGTCAACAAAGTCTTCCATCGGACATTTGCTTGGTGCAGCCGGTTCGGTTGAGGCTGTTTATACGGTTTTGTCTCTTGTGCATCAAATTTGTCCGCCAACGCTTAATTTGGAAGAACCGGAAGACGAACTCAAAGATATGGATTTGGTGCCCTTAAAGCCGAAAAAACGCGAAATTAAGGCTGCAATGTCAAACTCATTCGGTTTTGGCGGAACAAATGCCACCCTGATTTTTAAAAAATATGAATAAATGAAAAAACTTTTGCTTTTATTTTTTGTTTGTCTTGTCCTCGTTCTCGGCATGGTAAAATATGCTCATTTTCTTGTTTTAGAGCCGCTTTCTTTTCAAGCGCCGATTATCTTTGAGCTTGAAAAAGGAGCGTCTGCCCAAAATGCCGCGCAAAAACTTTATGAAAAAAAGCTGGTGGCGCACCCAATCATTGCACGTCTTGTAATGCGCTTTTTCGGCTATGACAAAGCTTTGAGAGCCGGTGAATATTTTTTAGAACCAAAAATGTCATTAAAAGAGATTTTGCAAAAACTGACTTCGGGAAAAGTGATTTTACATAAACTTACTCTCCCTGAAGGGCTGACAACCGCACAAATGCTTGAGTTAATTGAGAAAAATGAATTTTTATCCGGTCAAATCAGCGAAAGCGTCAACGAAGGCGAAATGTTGCCTGAAACATATTCTTTTGCAAAGGGCGAAACAAAAAATGCCATTATCAGGCAAGCCAAAAAGGCGATGGAAAAGGTTCTTGAACAAGTCTGGCAGACACGCGCCGACGACTTGCCTTTGAAAAACGCATATGAGCTTTTGATTTTGGCCTCTATCATTGAAAAAGAAACGGGTGTCAACGCGGAGCGCACAAAAGTTGCCTCTGTGTTTATAAACCGTTTGAACAAAACAATGTTGCTTCAGACGGATCCGACGGTGATTTATGCTTTAACGCTTGGTAAAAGTGAGCTTGGGCGAACATTAAAGCACAAAGATTTGGAATTTGACAGCCCGTATAATACCTATCTTTACCAAGGCCTGCCGCCGACACCGATTTGCAGCCCCGGAATCCTTGCCATTAAAGCCGCGGCAAATCCCGAAAACACGCCCTATTTTTATTTTGTGGCAGACGGCAAAGGCGGCCATCGTTTTGCAAAGTCGCTTCGTGAACATAACCAAAACATCAGGCTTTGGCTGAAAGAAAAGCAAACAAACCCGTAACAAAAAGCATAATCGCCACACCGATGACAATCGAAACATCTAGGCTTTGCGCAAGCATCAGCTTGGAATAAGCAAAATATGTTCCGCAAACCGAGGTCATAAACATCGCAGGCAACATTGCAATTTGATAAAGCCTTTTTTTATGTTTGAGGTAAAGCGCGCCAATCCAGAGCATTATTGTTGCAAGCATTTGGTTCGTCCACCCGAAATAAAGCCAGATTTTATTAAGGTCAATAAAAGCAAGGCCCATTGCCAAAGCAAAAATAATGAGGCTTAACACAAGGCGATTTAACAGCTTTTGTTGCTTGACCTTAAAAAAGTCCGCAAGGGACAGGCGCGCCGAACGAAGCGCCGTGTCGCCTGATGTGATGGCAAGCAAAACAATTGAACCGACCGTTAAAAATTTTCCGTAAACACCGAGCAAACCTTCGGAAACATCGGCGACAACCTTACCGGCATTACCCCCTGCCCCCAAAGCTTCGTTTAAACCTGATGTTCCGTGAAAAAAGGCAATTGAAAGCGTTGCCCAAACGAGAGCCACAACACCTTCCAAAATCATTGCGCCGTAAAAAACAGGCCTGCCGTATTTTTCGTTTACAAGACACCTTGCCATCATCGGCGATTGGGTGGCGTGAAAACCGCTCAAAGCCCCGCAGGCAATCGTGATGAACATCAAAGGAAAAATCGGCTGACCGTTCGGGTTTTGGTTTACTGTGTGCAAATCAGGATAAAAATCATATCCTTTCCCTAAAAGAGCAAAAAGCAGCAAAACCGTTGCAAGCAAAAGCGCCGCCGCAAACAGCGGATAAAGCCTGCCCACAATTTTATCAATCGGCAAGATGGTCGCTAAAAAATAATATCCGAAAATGATTAAAAGCCACCAAACAAAATCCATGCCGATAAGCGATGAGAGCATCATTGCCGGCGTTTTTGCAAAAATTGAACCGACAATGAGCAAAAGAACAATTAAAACAACCAAGAAAGCAACGCAAAACCTTCTGCCTAAAAAAATTTCCACAAAATAAGAGAGTGTTCGCCCGCGGTAACACATCGAAATCATACCGGACAAATAATCGTGAACACCGCCCGCAAAAATAGAACCGAAAACAATCCAAAGCAGACAAACCGGCCCGTATAGCGCACCTAAAATTGCCCCGAATACAGGCCCTAAACCCGCAATATTTAAAAACTGGATTAAAAACACGCGCCACACCGAAAGCGGGATATAATCTACCCCATCGGCATACGTTACGGCAGGCGTTTGATGGTTTGGGCGTATATCAAAAACCTTCTCAACCACAGCACCGTATATCAAGTAGCCCAAACAAAGAAGCAGAACCGAAAGCAAAAAAAGTGCCATTGTTTATCTCTTTTTTTTACAGAAAATATTCGCGCAAATAAGCCGGCAGCTCATCTGTTGAAACTCTGATTTGCTCCATTGTATCGCGATCGCGAATCGTAACGGTTTCGGGTTTGTTTTCAATTGTTTCAAAATCAACCGTTAAGCAAAGCGGCGTTCCGACCTCATCATGACGACGATAGGCTTTGCCGATGTTACCTGTGTTTTCAAGCTGAACGCGCCCAATGCCAAGCTTCATCAACTTGTTTTTCAGCTCATGGCACTTTGCCATAATCTCCTCACTGTTCTTTTTTAGGGGAATAATCGCAACTTTAATCGGTGCCAAATGCTTTTTAAGCTTTAAGACAACGCGGCTGTTGCCATCACCTAAATCTTCCTCCGTGTAGGCTTCGGTTAAAAGCGCCAAAACACCCCTGTCAATGCCCATTGACGGCTCAATGACAAACGGAACAATCCACTTGCCGGATTCGTCATCTCTGATGCACAATTTTGTGGTTGAATCCGGATTTTGATGGCAATGCGCCTCCAGTTCAAATTCTTCTTGCGCTTTGGTGTGGTTGCCCAAATCATAATCACGGCGATTGGCAATGCCTTCAAGCTCTTCCATGCCATGCGGAAAGCGATATTCAATGTCATAACAAGCTTTGGCATAGTGCGCCAAATCATCACTCGGCGTTGTGTAGATGTGAATGTTTTCCATGCTTAAACCCTGTTCAAGCCACCAATTTATGCGCTCGTTTTTCCAGATTTCGTGCCATTTTTCATCATCTCCCGGAAAAACAAAATATTCAAGCTCGGCCTGCTCAAACTCACGCACGCGGAAAATAAAGTTGCGCGGCGTAATTTCATTTCTGAAAGACTTTCCGATTTGCGCAATGCCGAACGGCAGTTTTCTTGATGTCGAATCGACAACGTTTTTAAATTGGGTAAAAATCGCCTGCGCTGTTTCGGGACGCAAATAACCGATGTTTTCCGCCGACTCGACCGGTCCGACCTGCGTTTTGAACATCAAATTAAACGGCCTCGGTTCGGTCAAATCCGATGCACCGCAATTGGGGCACTTTCCGTCTTTGATGTGGTCTGCTCTGAAGCGTCCTTTGCATTTTTTACAATCAACCATCGGATCGGAAAACGTGTCTTCATGTCCGGAATATTTCAAAACCTTGCGGTTTGTTAAAATTGCCGCATCCAAACCTTCAACATCGTCGCGTTCATACACCATCGCACGCCACCACGCAGCTTTAAGGTTGTTTTTGAGTTCAACGCCCAAAGGCCCGTAGTCATAAACACCCTGCTGGCCGCCGTATATGTCCGCATTTTGAAAAATAAAGCCTCTGCGCTTGCATAAAGACACAAGTTGTTCCATCGTTGTCGCTGCCATTTTAAAAATTCCTCAAACATTGATTAAATTTTAACTTCTGCTGTTTTATATTAATTATGCAAAAAAAGCAAGAGGAGAGCTGAAAAAAAATGAAAAGAACAAAAGTCGCACTCGTATATGATTTTGACGAAACGTTGAGCACAACCTATATGCAGGATTATTTGCTTATTCCGAGGCTCGGTATTAAGCCCGAAACATTTTGGAAAAAAGCAAACCAATGGTCGTTTGAAAATTTTGCCGATCAGGTTACGGGCAGTATGTATTTCTTCACAAAAATCGCAAAAGAAAAAAATATCTGTTTAAGCCGCGAAATGCTCAAATCTTGCGGAAAGCAAATTGAATATTTTGAGGGTGTTGAAACGTGGTTTGAACGCATCAACAGATATGGCCGCTATCTTGATTTGGACATTGAGCATTACATTGTTTCATCGGGTTATGAAGAAATTATTGAAGGTTGTTCCATCAGACCTTATTTTAAGGAAGTTATCGGCTGCGCTTTTGCCTTTGATGAAGACGGTTTTCCGATTTGGCCGGCACGCGTTGTCAACTATCAGGCAAAAATTCAATATTTATCCAAAATCAACAAAGGCCTTAAAAAATTTGACGATAAGGCTGTCAATGAATATACGCCGGATGAAAAACGGCGCATTCCTTTCGGCCGCATCATTTATTTCGGCGACGGTTTTACCGATATTCCCTCAATGAAAATGGTGAAAGCCCGAAACGGAACGGCAATTGCCGTCTATAGGCCCAAAAGCCGCAAAAAAACGCGTGCGATTCAAATGCTTAAAGAAAACCGCGTTGACTTTGCCCTGCCCGCCGATTACAGAGAAGACAGAGAAATTGACACCGTTGTTAAAACCGTCTTAAACAAAATCGCGGCAAGCCGCGATTTGGAAACTCTGAAAAAGCAGGAAAGCAAAAAGATTAAATAAGGCGATTGACAAATTGGCTGCTTAAACCGTGGTCTGTTTCAAATCTTGCGCAACTTTCGGGTGTCTTAAGAGCTTTTCGATTTTATCAACTTCAATAAACGTATCGTCGGCGCGAAATGTTATCTCCGGCGTATATCGAAGTTTTAATTTTGCGCCGATTTGCTTTTTAAACACACCTTTTTCCGCATTGAGCATTTCAAGCACCAATCCCAGATTCTGTCCGTTTAAGGTCATGATATAAACGGTTGCATATTTCAAATCGGGCGAAACACGAACTTCTGTAACCGTTATAAACGATTCGCGAATTTCCTTTGAGCGCAAATCACCCTTTTCCAAAACAGATGTGATGACACGCTGAATTTCTTGCGCCACGCGCAGCTGTCTTTGCGATGGCTGTTTTTGTTCGGTCATTTTTTATCTCCTACAATTTTGCCGCGATTGTTTCAAGTTCGTAACACTCAATATAATCACCAACTTGAATATCGTTATAATTTTCAAAGCTCATACCGCATTCATATCCTTCGCGCACCTCTTTAACATCTTCTTTGAAGCGTTTAAGCTGCGCCAAATTGCCATCGTGAATCACCACATTGTCGCGAAGCAGGCGAACTTTTGAGCCGCGTTTAACCAAACCTTCGGTAACCATACAGCCGCCAACCTTTCCGACACCCGTGATGTTAAACACCGTTCTGATTTCGGCATAGCCCAAAAGTTTTTCTTTAATTTCAGGCGAAAGCAAACCTTCCAAACCTTTTTTCACATCGTCAACCACATCATAGATAATCGAATAATATTTAATGTCAATGCCGTCGCGACGTGCCATATCACGCGCTTGCGGATTGGCGCGCACGTTAAAGCCGATGATAAATGCGTTTGACGCTTTTGCAAGCGTCACGTCCGATTCCGAAATCGGGCCGACAGCCGAGTGCAAAATCTGCACCGAAACTTCATCGTTGGAAAATTTCGTGATGGCGCCTTCAATAGCCTCAACCGAACCCTGAACATCGGCCTTAATAATCACCGACAAATGCTTTGATTCGCCGGATTTAATCTTATCAAGCATTTGTTCCATCGCCGATTTTGCGCTTTTGACGAGTTTTGCATCGCGCTCTTTTCTGATACGATATGCCGTCACTTCTTTGGCTTGCGCTTCGTCTTTGACAACCACAAAATTGTCGCCGGCCGACGGTGTGCCCTGCAGACCCAAAACCTCAACAGGCGTTGCGGGAACCGCCTCGCTCATCTTTTTGCCGTGCTCATTGAACATTGCACGAACGTGTCCCCACTCTTTTCCGGCAATAATGATATCGCCAACGCGCAAAGTTCCGTTTTGAACCAAAATCGTGGCCACACTGCCGCGGCCTTTTTCCATTTTTGCCTCAACAACCGAGCCTTCACCTTTTCTGTTCGGGTTGGCTTTTAAGTCCAAAATTTCAGCCTGCAATAAAATTGCTTCCAAAAGCTTATCAATATTGATGCGCTTTTTGGCCGAAACTTCGGCGCATAAGCTTTCACCGCCCATTTCTTCAACGGCAATGCCATGCTGCAAAAGCTCGGTTTTAACACGCATCGGATCAGCGCCGGGCAGGTCGATTTTGTTGATTGCCACAACAATCGGAACTTCGGCGGCTTGCGCATGGCGAATGGCCTCGATTGTTTGCGGCATAATGCCGTCATTTGCGGCTACAACCAAAACAACAATATCCGTTACTTTTGCACCCCTTGCGCGCATTTCTGAAAAAGCTTCGTGTCCAGGGGTGTCGATAAACGTGATTTTTTGCCCGCCGGAAAGTTCAATTTGATAGGCACCGATGTGCTGTGTGATGCCACCTGCCTCTTTGGCAACAACATTCGTTTCGCGCAGTGCGTCAAGAAGAGACGTTTTGCCGTGGTCAACGTGGCCCATAACCGTAACAACAGGCGCACGCGGCATTAAATCGGAAACCTCGTCTTTCGGACCGCTTAAACCTTCTTCCACATCACTGTCGGCCACGCGCTTGAATTTGTGCCCCATTTCTTCAACAACAATTTGTGCCGTATCTGCGTCAATCGGTTGGTTGATGGTTGCCATCACACCCAAACTCATCAGCTTTTTAATCACATCTGCGCTTTTTTCAGCCATACGACCCGCAAGCTCTTGAACCGTGATGACCTCCGGAATAATCACCTCTTTGATGATTTTTTCTTGCGTGCTTGGCGCAGCCGCGGCCGTTTTGGGTTGTTTTTTCTTAAAATGTCTGCGCGGCGCACCGAAACCGTAATCATCTTCATCATCTTGCGCATTCATATACGAACTCAAGTTGATTTTGTTGTTTCGGCGAGGCTGTTCAAAGCTACGCTTTTGAATTTTTTTGCGTTCCTGTTCAAAAGTTTCTTCTTTGGTTAAAGGCTTTGAAAGCGTGGTTTGCGACTTCTTATCTTTCTTATAATCTGCTTCCTCATCTTCGTCTTCAAAAGCGTGAGACTTTTTATTTTTATGCGATTTTTCGGCCAAATCTTCATCGGAATGCTTGTTTGAAGCTGCAAAAGCTTTTTCTTTTTGCGCCTGCGCCTCGGCTTTTTTGGCGGCTGCTTCCTGTTTTTTGAGCTCTTGCTGCCTTAACTGCTCTGCCTCTTGCTGCTCGCGCTCTTTTTTTTCTTTAATCTGCTGGCGAACAACCTCTTTTTCTTCTTCCTGTTTTTGGCGTTTGGCCTCGTGTTCTTTGGCTTCGGCAATCAGTTTCAACTTCTGCGCCGTTGCTTCGTCAATTTCTTTGTTTGCAGCAACTTGGGACGAATTGATGGTTCTCTTTTTTCGAACCTCAACCTGAACCATTTTCTTGCCGTCAGATGCGCCTGATTTAACCGGATTTTTAAGTGTTAATTTCGGTTTCAACGACAGTGTTAATTTTGTTTTTGCGCTCTCTTCTGCCATATATCTTTTTCTCCAATATCACGTTTCAAGAAAGGTTTGATACCTTTTAATGTTTTGATATGTCGCTTTTGCAACATCGCCTTTCAAAACCGCAACATAAACCGCATTTGCTTTTTTCATGGCGGCGCTTAAATCTTGACTTGAATAAACTTTCAACACCTCAAGACCTTCCGAAAGCGCCGCCATTTTTTTGCTGCCATCTTCTGCTGCGTCAGTTGCCTCAACAACAAAGGCAACTTTGTTTTTTAAAATATGAGCTTTGACTTTTTCAAAACCTGCCACTACCGTACCCGCTTTGCGTGCCAGATTGAGCCAATCCAAACCTTTTTGATATAACAGATGTTCAACATTTTGTTCAAAATCCTCGGAAATTTTCAAAAAGAGGTGAATCGACTTGATAAACAGATTTTTTTCCAAAGCCTTTTTTAAAAGTGTTTTAGAATTGGAAACATAGAGCCCGCGGCCGGAAAGCTTTTTTGCAAAATCCGGCACAAGGCGGCTGTCGGGCGTTTTGACAAAGCGCAACAACTCATCTGTTGGCCTTATTTGCCCCGTTGCCACACATTTTCTTGTCAGCTCTTTTTCCATTTTGCACACTCTTTGTTAAAGCCTTATTTGTCCTCGTCTTCAAACCAATGCGCACGTGCGGCCATAATCACACGGTTTGCTTCAGACAAAGGCATTGTTTCCGCGCCCAAAATTTCAACCAACTCATCGCCTGCCAAATCGGCTAAATCGTCCAGTGTTTTCACATTGTTTTCGGCAAGTTTTATAATCATATCCTGATCAAGCCCTTCAATGGTTTTGAGTTGTTCGTCAATGCCCAAATTTTTGCTCTTTTTCTTAAACTCGGCATCACGCTTTGAAACAAATTCTTTGGCTCTGCTTTGAAGCTCGGTTGCAATATCTTCATCAAAACCTTCAATTTCGGAAAGCTCGCTTAAATCCACAAGCGCAATTTCATCAACCGTTGTAAAACCTTCGGCAATCAAAAGATGGGCAATCATATCATCAACGTCCAAAGATTCCATAAAGCGGTTTAAGCGAAGCTTGTTTTCATTTAAGCGACGCTCCTGCTCTTGTGCCTCGGTCAAAACATCAATATCGGCGCCCAAAAGCTGCGACGCAAGCTTAACATTTTGTCCTCTGCGACCGATGGCAACCGAAAACTGATCTTCCGGCACAACTGCTTCCATACGCCCGTTTTCTTCGTCAATCACAACCTTTGTAACCTCTGCCGGTGCCAAGGCTGCAACCAAATATTGCGCTTTATCTTCCGAATAAGGCACAATGTCGATTTTTTCGCCTTGAAGCTCGGTAACAACAGCCTGCACGCGGATGCCGCGCAAACCGACGCACGCCCCAACCGGATCAATCGTCATATCGTTTGCCTTAACCGCAATTTTTGCTTTTGAACCCGGATCACGCGCAACGCCCATAATTTCGACAATGCCGTCATAAATTTCGGGAACTTCGGATGTGAACAATTTTGCCATAAACGCCGGACAGGTTCGCGACAAGAAAATCTGCGGCCCGCGCGCTTCACGGCGAACGTCTAAAACATAGGCTCTGATTCTGTCGCCGTTTTTGAATTTTTCTCTCGGAATAATTTCATCGCGGCGCAAAATCGCTTCGGTTTTGCCGATGTCCAAAACAACATTTCCAAATTCAATACGCTTCACCGTTCCGTTAACAATCGTGCCGATTTTTTCTTTATATTCTTCATATTGGCGGTTGCGCTCGCTGTCGCGAACTTTTTGCACAATAACTTGCTTGGCTGTTTGCGCAGCAATTCGCCCGAAATCAACCGGCGGCAAAACATCAACAATATATTCGCCAACTTTAATATCTTTTTGAATTTTCTTTGCGTCATTCAAATGAAGTTCTGCTGCCTCATTTTCAATTTCGGCATCATTTTCCAAAACTTCGCGATAACGCGCCAACGTGATGGCACCCGTTTTGCGATCAATCGATGCCCTGATGTCGTGTTCTGCACCATAGCGAGAACGTCCTGCCTTTTGAATGGCAACTTCCATTGCCACAAACACATCTTCCTTATCAATGTTTTTTTCTCTTGACACCGCGTCGGCGACAAGCACAATTTCAGGTCTGGGCATATTTTCAATGTTTTCCATTTTGTTTTGTTCCTTTGCTCTTTAATCGTTTAAATTGTTCTGATTTTCGTATGAATCTATCAGTTCATCTGTTAAAACAAGTTTTGCTTTTGCAATGTTGTCAAAAGCAACCACATATTCTTCATCATTCATCTTGACATGAACATTGTTTTGTTCGTCAATGTCTAAAAGCGTTCCCTTGATGCGCTTCCTGTCTTGAACCGGCTGAATTGCTTCAAGCCTTAATTCATAACCCTTAAAGCGAGCAAAGTGGCGCGGCTTTGTGAGCGGCCTGTCAATGCCCGGAGAACTGACTTCCAAAACGTATTCATTTTCAATCGGATCTGCTTCGTCCAAAGCTTTAGATAGAGCTCGGCTGACTTTGGCGCAATCGTCCACTGTAACGCCGCGCGATTCGTCTTTGATGTCAATCATCACCTGAAGCGTTCGCTCGGTTTTGCCGCTCATCATAGTGCGGACAAGCTCATAGCCCAACTTTTCGACCACCGGTTCTATCATTTTTTCAAGCGTTTCTTTTTCCATTTTTAACCTTTCTCAAAAAAAATCAGCGGGGCTTTGCTTGAAGCCCCACCGAAATAATTTTTGCTTATGTTGTCAACATCTATATATCAAAAAAAACCGCAACGCAAGCACTTTTTTTATTTTTTTTCACAAGTCGGCAAAATCGACGCCTCACGGCGGAACGCCAATTCAAAATGCCTGTCTGCTCAACTTTTTATCAAGTCTTTCGAGCTCATCAATATATGATGAAATCAAGTTGAGGCCCTGCTGCCAGAATTTTGCGTCATTTAAGTTTAAGCCGAAAGGCTTGAAAATCGTTTCATAATCGCCGATTGATGTTTGGCTCAAAAGATGAAGATATTTTTTTGCAAAATCTTTCACCGCACCTTTTTGATATACCTGATAAAGCGAGTTGACCAAACAATCTGCAAACGAATAAGCATAAACATAAAACGGTAAAAAGAAAAAATGACCGACCTGTGAGAAGATATATTTGCAATCAGCGCCAACCTCAACATATTGCCCAAGACTTTCTTTCATTTCTTCCTGCCAAATTTCCCATAGGCGCTCCACACTCACTTCACCTTTTTGGCGCTCATTGTGCGCACGCGTTTCAAAAAAATGGAAAGCAATTTGGCGAATCGCGGTGTTAATCATATCACCGACCTTTGAGGCAATCAGGCAAAGCTTTGCTCTGTCATCTTTCAAGTTGTCAAGCAGACTTTGAAAAACAAGCATTTCACCGAAAACAGAAGCAACTTCTTCTGTTGTCATGCGCGAATGTTCGTTCAAATCGCCGTTTTTCGTGCGCAGCTGGTGGTGGCAGCCGTGTCCGAGCTCGTGTGCCAATGTCAACACATCGTTTTGCTTGCCCGCAAAATTTAAGAACAGATACGGATGAAAGCTTGCAATCGGTGCGCTGCAAAAAGCACCGCTTCGTTTGCCGTCACGCGGCGGAACATCAATCCAGTCGTATTTAAAGAAATCTTCGGCAATTTTTTTAAGCTCGGGCGAAAAACGCTCATAGCCCGACAAAACAGTTTGAACCGCCTCTTCCCAAGTGTATGACACATCAGCTGAAAACGGCAACGGGGCATTCCTGTCCCAATAGCTGATTTTTTTCAAGCCGAGCCATTTTGCTTTGAGCTTATAATAACGGTGTGCAATGTTTTTGTAGTTTGCCTTAACCGTTTGCGCAAGCGTTTCCACAACCTCATCTTTCACATTCTCAGCCATATTGCGCGCCGAAATCGGTTTTTTAAACCCGCGCTTGCTGTCTTCAATGGCTTTGTCTTTCATAATCATGTTATACACAAGCGCAAAAAGCGGCGCATTTTTTTCGGCCACACGGTTGATTTCTTTGCCGGCTTTATGGCGCATTGAAGCATCTTTGCTTAAAAGCAGTTTCGAAATTTCGGCATCGTTATATTTTTTGCCGTCAACAACATATTCAAGCCTTGATGATGTTTCTTCATAAAGCCTCACCCACGCATCGGAAGACGTTACCGATTTTTCGAGCAAAAGTTCTTCAAGTTCTTCAGAAAGCTCATATTTTTTATATTGCCGCACACGTTTGATAAACGGTCTGTAAAAAGCAACATCTTTATCTTTAAGCCACGCGTTAATCGTCTGCTCGGGCACTTGATTGAGCTCAAGCGAAAAGAAAACCGTCGGTTTGGCATATTCCGTTAAAGCCTCCGAAATGTTTTGATAAAACGCCATTGCTTTTGCATTTTTCATTTGCGTTGACATATTCAAATAGGCAAAACTGCCCAAACGCGCGCTTAATCTGGCATTTTCTTCAAGCATTTTTAATGCACCCAAAAACTCTTTGGCATGAAGCGTTTTGAGTTTTCCTTTATACTGTTTTTGAAGTTTTAATGCACCCTTTTTGTAACTTTCCAAATCTTTTTTGATTTGAATATCGTCGATTCCTTGGTATAAATCCGACAAATCCCATGCGGGAAGCTTATTTTTCTTCATTTTCATTTTCCTTTTGTTTTCCGTTCGGCACTTTTGGCGCTTCATTTTCAAACCGATTTAAGCTTTTTTCAAGTTCAAGGCGCTCTTTGTTCAAATCTTCCATTTCTTTGAAAATGTCAACGTGCTTGGCATAATATTCTTCAAGCGCCTCATCTTGCACTTGAGGCTGTTCTTTGGCAGGCTCAAAAAAATAATTTTCCCACGGGGTTTTTTGTTTTTTTGCAAGCCACAAAGAAAAACCTTCGCGCACCACCTTAAAATCGCACGCATTGTTTTTGACAACGGCCTTAAACGTGCACACAACGCTGCCTTTTTGACAATTATAAATTTCATCAATCAGCTTTTTTGTGCACCCGACAAAGCCTCTGGAAAGCGCATCTTCACGCGGCGCAAAAAAGACAAGGCTCAAAAAACCGAAGTAAAAAACAATAAAAAGACCAAGAAACGCGGCAAACGGGTGTTTTGTTATTTTGCTCAACATTTTTCCTCCTAACTGATAAACAAAGTTATCTTTCTTGATTGACGGTGTCAAGAGGGTTGTATTAAAAAATAAATTGACATTTTTTGTAAAAAAACTTGACATTTTTGCCAAAGGTGCTAAACTGGCGACAATATTTGAAATTATTCTTTAACCTTATAAATTTTTTATTATGAAATTAAGGACCATTCTTCCGCTTATAAGAGCGGGCTCTGCTTCCGATGTCGACAAGGTTCTTGTCGAATTCTTCAAAGAGCAAAAGCTGTCCGAAAAAGAGCAGTCTAAGCTTCTTGATGACCTCGAAAAAGGCGATGTCGTTGCTCAAAAAATCCTTAAAGCCTATCTTCAGCGCTACTTCCTTGAAAAGGCCAATGAACAAAAACTGTGTGCGCTTTTTAAACAGGGTGTCACAGGTGCCGAAGAACTCTTGAAGAAAGCCGCTCAGGTCGGTCTTTATGACGACGTTTCCATGGAGGTTTTAGACCTCTTTAAAAAGGGACACAAAGGCGCCAAAGAGATTGTGAAGGCGGATATAAAGGGCTATTGTCCTGAAAAATCTCAAACAGGTCTCTTTTTTGAGCTTATCGAGTGTATGGAAGAAGGTGTTTCCGATTCTCAAGAACTTCTTGAAACATATATCAGAGGAACTCACTTCTGGCGCTCGAAAGATGACCGTCCCGTGGAACTTGCTCGGCTTTATAAGAAGGGCATCAAAGGCTCTGAAAAGCTTTTGAATATGTATTATGTAAAGGCTACTTCTCTTTATCCGGAAGAGTTCGTTTCTGAGCTCGTCGAATGCTACAAGCAAAAAGTTGACGGTGCTGAAGACATTCTTTTGAAGTTTGTTAAGAAACATGGTCTTTATCCAAGCCACCAGATAACTGTTGTCGAGTGCTTCAGAAACGGTTTTCCCGGTTCCAAGGAGATTCTCTTGGGCATGCTTGGGGATTTCTGCTCAGATAATTGGCGGTTTTCGAAAGGTGCTATGTCTGTGCTCTTTAAGTGCTTTAAAGACGGTGTCGCCGGCACTCAAGAACTTCTGAGAAAACAGTTTTTTGAGACTTTTCACGGGTTTTCCAACGAAAGTCAACACAAGCTCTTTCGGTTGTTCGAAGACGGTGTTGCCGGTGCTCGAGAACTGCTGATCGAGTGTGCCATAAAAAAACATTTTGAACCCTCTACTCAAGATTTGTTTTTGAAGTGGTTCGACAAAGCAAGCGATGCGCAAAAAAAGAAGCTTTTGGCGCGTCAGAAGAAAATTGGAACATGGCTTTGTTGGAAGGCCCAACTTAAGCTTGTGGATCTTTGGAAAACGGGTTTTCCCGATGCAGAAGAAACATTAAAAGTCTACATCCAAGGCCATCACTTGGATAGTGATGCCGAGAATTCAATTTTTTCTGCAACCCGGGAGAACGTTAAAGGGGCTACGGAAATGGTTCTGCTTCTCGTCAAAAGGCGCGCCTCCGGTTATGATGATTGGCGCCGAGCAGAGATTGAAGATCTGTGCAAAAACATGGAAGGTTTTGACGAGCTGAAAAAAATCTTCAACGAGGTACACTATTTTTACTATGAGCCTCCACTATAACGTAAAAAAAGCAACCCGCCGGCATAGCCGGCGGTTCTTCATTAACGGCTAGAAGCCTTTACCGCTTGCAGCCCCTGAACGGGGCTGTTTTGCGTCTGACAGACGCAATCTGTTACTTCCTACCCGTAAACGGGTCATTTAATTC
>JAFSUB010000027.1 GCA_017445475.1 Alphaproteobacteria bacterium | reverse complement strand
TTTCAGAACGACAGACGTTACGGGTTCGATTGAATTGCCGGCGGGCACGGAAATGGTTATGCCCGGCGACAACGTAACGATGACGGCAAAACTTATTCACCCGATTGCGATGAACGAAGGCTTGCGCTTTGCTATTCGTGAAGGGGGACATACGGTTGGTGCAGGTGTCGTTTCCAAAATCTTAAAGTAAAAAGGCATATAATGGCCAACTAAATACAGAGCGCCTCTTAAAAGCTAAGTCATGTACGTTTATGTACACTCCTGTCGCTTTCAAGAGGCGTTCTTATTATTTGGCTCATTCTCTGCCTTTTTTATTAGTGTATACTCGTCTCACCTGATGAGGCCTTTCTTATTATTTCTCTTAAATATCGAACTTTTTATAAAATAAACGTCATGCCTATTTTGGCGTTCCGCCAAAATTCAAGGCATCTTCAAATTAATCTCAAACAAGGGTTTTGCTTTTTTTTAAGGCTTATTGCCTTGTCCAAATCCAAAAACTTTATTTTTCATATCCGATGGCTTGGGAAACGATAACCTGTTCTGACGCAGGCAAGCCAAGCTCTTTTGCCACAGCTTCTTTATCAAACAGTGCTCGGACAACACAACCCAAACCGTTTGTTGCTGCATACAGCTCAACATTTTGATATGCAGAGCCGGCGTGCATAATGGAATAATGATGTTCTTCTTGGCTGCCGGTATATATCAACACTGTCGGCACGTCTTTCATAAAGGGCTGTGAGGCAAACATCTCTAAAATATTTTTATTCAAAACCTTGTCCAAAGTGTTTTTCTCGCCGTCATACAAAAAAACACCGTTGCCGTCTGCCACATAAACCGACAAATCTTTTTGATTGCGCGCGGTCGGGATTGTGCGTCTGCCGTCAGCGCGGTTTGCGCCGTATGCTGCCCACAAAACATTGCTGAGCGTTTGCACATCAAGCGCTTTTCCATTGAAACTGCGCACGGATTTTCTTGTTTTTAAGGCCTCATACAAACTCGGCTTTTCGTTGATTTTCGGTTCGGGTAAATTCATCTTTTAAACTCCTTTTATGTCATATTTCAAAACTAATATAAGACCGATTAGCGCATAAAAAAGGGTTTTTTATTCTTTCGCCTTTTGCGACGCACGCATTTTTTCAAGTTTTTTTAAGAGCATATTGCGCTTTAAGCGGCTCAAATGATCGATGTATAAAATGCCGTCCAGATGGTCAATTTCGTGTTGCAACACAACCGAAACATAACCTTCTGCCTCAATTTGCTTTTGAACGCCCTTTTCATCTAAATAGCGCACCGTTACTTTTTCAAAACGCTCAACCTCGGCTCTTTGTCCCGGAACAGACAAACATCCTTCGCAAAAGAAAATTGTTTCTTCACTGTGCGAGATGATTTCAGGATTAACCAAAAACATCGGTTTGCCTTTTTTCAAAACGCCGTTTTCATCTTCTTCTTGAAACGGATCAATCACAATCACGCGCTTTAAAACCCCAACCTGCGGCGCCGCCAAACCAACCCCGCGGTCGGCATACATTGTTTGAAGCATATCATTTAAAAACGCTTCCAAATCAGCGTCAACCTTTACAACCGGTTCGGCTTTTTGTGTTAAAATTTTATCGGGATATTCGAAAAGCTTCAAAATTGCCATTTTTCCTAACCTCGAACAGCGTGCGCAATTTGGTCCAAAAGGGCATTAACCATCTTTGGCTCGTTTTTGCAAAAAAAGGCATACGCCAAATCGACATATTCTTGTATCAAAACCTTGGTGTCAACGTCCATGTTGTTTGTCAGCTCATAGGTTGCGCACAAGAGCAGAGCCTGCATTGTGCCGTCAAGTTTTTCAAAATCGCGCTTTTCATTTAAATAAAACGCCAAAGATTTTTCAAGAGCTTCCTTTTTTTGATGAACACCTTTAACCAAATTTTCAAAATAAACCGTATCGATGGGCGAAACTTCAACCAGTTCTTCGGTTTGCGCCGCACCTTTTTCTTCAATGACATAGCGGCCGATTTTACCATCCTTAAAATCTTTGATAACCTCATCTATCGGCAAATCACCGAAAAAGGCCATATACGTTGCCTGAACGGCAGCCAAGCGCGCACCCGATTTTTTGCGTATTTTTTCAGAAACAAACTTTGCCATTTTGCTCACTCACCTTCTTTTTCAAACACCGGATAAACCAGCGCATCAATTGTTTTCACGAAATCTTCAAAATCTTTCACTTCCTTAAAATCTTTATAAACGGAAGCAAAACGAATATAGGCGATGCGATCAAGGCGCGACAGGCAATCCATAACCGCTTCGCCGATGGCCGTTGTTGTAATTTCACTTTCACCGCTGCTTTCAAAACCGCGAACAAGCGAATTGACAACTTTATCAAGCCTTTCTTGCGAAATCGGCCGTTTTCTTAAAGCAATTTCAATCGAGCGATAAAGTTTTTCGCGATCAAACGGCACGCGTTCGCCGTTTTTTTTCGCAACCATCAATTCCCTCAACTGAACACGCTCAAATGTTGTGAATCTTGAGCCGCATTCCGGACACTCACGGCGCCTGCGAATCGCCGTATTATCATCACTGTTGCGCGAATCTTTCACAACCGTATCGTCAAATCCGCAAAACGGGCATTTCATTTGTTTCAGCTTCCTTTTTTAATCAGTTCTTCGGCAACCTGATATAGTTTTGAAGAATATCTTGCTCCCTTTATAAGCAAAATATCTTCGTTTTGCAAGAGCTGATTTAACAAAAACGAACAAACACCTTCCTTGTTTTCAAAGTAATATTGCTTGATGTGCGCAGGCAAACACGCAAGCATATCTTTCATTTCGGGGCACACACCGACAACAACATCAATGTTTGTTTTTGAAACGAGCTTGCCGATTTCAAGATGTTTTTCTTTAGAACATTCCCCAAGTTCCGCCATTTTGCCCAAAAGGGCAATTTTTCTGCCTTTTGAGGGCATTTTATCAAGCGCTTCGATGGCCAGCTTCATGGCTTCCGGCTGTCCGGAATAACTGTCATCAATTAAAGTGTATGTGTCGCTTTCGTTCAGCTTTAAGGTGTGTTTTTTGCCCCTGCCCGCAAGCGCAGCGAAATCTTTGATGTATGATGCCGCTTTTTGAACATCAAGCCCCAAAGCCTGAACCACGCTCAATGTTGCCCATGCGTTATATAAGTGGTGCAGTCCCTCATCCTGGGTTTCAAAAGTTGCTTCAGGCTTGTTGTTTTGCCCGAAAAGAAAAATACGATTCGTTTTTTCTTTGGCTTTTTGAATCAACACATCGGCATAATTTGTGTCTGCATTAACAATGGCCGCACCGCCCGTTTTCAAACCTTCAAAAATTTCAGCCTTTGCCTTTGCAATGCCTTTTAAGTTTTCAAAAAACTCAATATGCATCGGATAAACGTTTGTGATGAGGGCAATATCAGGCTGGACATAGCTTGTCAGACGTGAAATTTCGCCCTTGGCACTCATGCCCATTTCAACAACGGCATAATCTGCCGACAAATCAAGATTGCACAAACTTTCCGGCACGCCGACAAAGTTGTTATGGTTGCCTATGGTGGCATAAACCTTTCCGAAATGCGATAAAATAAACTTAATTTCCTCTTTGGTTGTGGTTTTTCCGGAACTCCCCGTTAAACCGATGACAACACCTTGAAACAGGCTTCGAACATACGCACCGATTTGGCCATATGCCTTTAAGGTGTCTTCAACAACGATTTGCTTGTTTTTGTCCGCGCCTTCAACAAGATGTTCGACAACAGCCAAACAAGCGCTTTTTTTTAAAACCTCTGCGACAAAATTGTGTCCGTCAAACGATTCGCCCTTAATGGCAATAAAGACGTCGCCTTTTTGAATGGTTCGGCTGTCCGTTGAAATTTTTGCAATCTTTTCATCTGAAAAACAGCTTTTGCCGCCTAAAATTGAAGCAATTTTTTTTGTTGTCAGTTCCATATCATATCCCTTTTCAAAATAGACTTAAAAGATATCTGAAATATTCTTGAAAATATGTTAAAATTCGCTTGCATATACTTCAATAATTTTTATAATGTCCGCAAATTTGCAAATGATTTAATGTTTTTTAAGGAGGACACGATGTCGGAGGAAACTTCAAAAGCCGCAGAAATTGCAGACAAGTGGCGCAAAAAGCGCGGTTCGCTTATTATGGCTTTACACGAAATTCAAGGTATAAAAGGATATGTGGCATGGGAAGATGCGGTTATGCTGTCCGAGCGTATGGATGTTCCGCTCGCCCGCATTTATGAGGTTTTGACATTTTACAACTTTTTTAAGCTTGTTGCTCCGGGAAAAGCCGTTATCTCCGTTTGCACAGGCACGGCCTGTTATTTAAAAGGCAACGACAAAGTGCTTGAAAAATTCAAATCCGAGCTCAAAATCAAGGAAGGCGAAAGCACACCGGACGGAATGTTCCACCTTCAATGCGTGCGCTGCGTCGGCTGTTGCGGTTTGGCACCTGTTTGCGTTGTCAACGGAAAGACATACGGCCGCATGACACCCGAGCAGGTTCCCGAAATTTTAGAAGAGTGGAAAAAGGCTTTTAAGGAGGACTAAACAATGGCAGATATGGCTGAAATTAACAAACGTTTTGATATTCACGAAATGGCAAACGCAAAGCGCGCCGAAATTGAAAAATACGTGTGCAATATTTATTGCTGTCATTCAACGGGTTGCAAATCATCGGGAAGTGATGATTTAATTGCGCTCATCCATTCGATTTTAAATGAAAAAGGCTTAAGTGAGCGTGTGCGCGTTGTGGCAACCGGCTGCATGGGGCTTTGCGCACAAGGGCCGCTTATCCGCGTTGAGATTAAAGGCAAAAAAGATGTTTTGTTCAAGCGAGTTGATTTAGAGATAACCAAAGCCGTTATGGAAGATTATGTTTTGAAAGCGCTTGACACACAGGGTGAATTTACCCCGCCCGAAAATTTGAGCGAGCATATTCTTTCGCTTGACTTGCCGTTTTTCAAAAAACAGGAAAAAGTTGTTTTGAAAAACGCCGGCCACATTGATCCCGAAGATATCAAAGAATATATGGCGCACGGCGGCTATTTGGCACTCGAAAAAGCCTTAAAAACAATGACGCCTGCTGAGGTTGTTGAGGAAATCAAAAAATCCGGTTTACGCGGACGAGGCGGCGGCGGTTTTTCAACCGGCATGAAATGGGAACTCGCCGCAAAAGTGCCGACGGTTGATGAAAAATTCATTATCTGCAACGGCGATGAGGGTGATCCGGGCGCATATATGGACAGGTCCATTTTAGAGGGCGACCCGCATGCCGTGATTGAAGGCATGATGATTGCGGCTTATGCCATCGGCGCAACGTCGGGCTGGTTTTATGTGAGGGCGGAATATCCGCTCGCGGTTGAACGTTTGCAAAAGGCTATTCAGGCCTGCAAGAAAAACAGGTTACTCGGCAACAACATTATGGGCACCGATTTTTGCTTTAATGTTGACATCAGGCTCGGCGCAGGCGCTTTTGTCTGCGGTGAAGAAACGGCGCTGATTCACTCAATCGAGGGCGCGCGCGGCACACCGCGCCCGAGGCCGCCTTATCCCACAAACAAGGGTTTATGGGGCAAACCCTCATGCGTGAACAATGTTGAGACACTTGCAAATGTTTCAAAAATTCTCTTAAAAGGCGCCGACTGGTTTGCATCATTTGGCACTGAAACTTCAAAAGGAACAAAGGTTTTTGCCTTAACAGGACAGGTTGAACATTCAGGCCTAATTGAAGTGCCGATGGGAACAACCATCAGTCAAATTGTCAATGAAATCGGCGGCGGTGTGCCGCAAGGCAAAAAGTTAAAAGCCGTGCAGACGGGCGGCCCGTCAGGCGGTGTTATTCCGGCACAATATATGGATATGCCCGTGTGTTATGAAGAGCTCAAAAAAGTCGGCTCGATTATGGGCTCCGGCGGTATGATAGTCATTGACGACAGCTCCGATATGGTGTCGCTTGCAAAGTTTTATCTTGACTTTACGGTTGACGAATCGTGCGGCAAATGCGCGCCCTGCAGAATCGGCGGCAAACAGATGCTTACGCTTTTAGATAAAATCAATCGCGGACGCGGCAAACAAAAAGATTTAGACCTATTAAAGCAAATTGCGTTTGCCATGCAAAAAGCGTCGCTTTGCGGACTCGGCCAAACAGCACCGAATCCCGTTCTTTCAACATTAAGATTTTATGAAAACGAATATACGCAAAAACTTTTGGATGCACCAAAGGAGGACAAATAAGATGGTTCAGTTAAAAATTAACAACATCAATGTTGAGGTTAAAGAAGGCACAAGCATTTTAGACGCCGCGCGCGCAGCGCAGGTTAACATTCCGACGCTGTGCAAACATCCGGATGTTGACCCCTCCGCGGGTTGCGGTTTGTGCATTGTGAAAGTCGGCGGACGCATTATGCGCTCGTGCTCGACACCTGCCACCGAAGGCATGGAAATTATCACCGATGATGCGGAGTTAAAACAAATCAGAAAAACCGTTTTAAAACTGATTTTGAGCAATCACCCGAATGATTGTTTGAACTGCACACGCAGCGGTTCGTGCGAATTGCAGGATATGACCGCGCAAATGGGTATTAGTGAAAATGAAATCATCAAAATGGTTCCGCCGCTTCCAAAAGACGAAACAACAAAGTGTATTGTTTTAGACCCTGCAAAGTGCATTGTTTGCGGCAGGTGCGTCAACATCTGCCAGAAAGTGCAAAATGTTTGGGCGTTGAGCTACTTAAACCGCGGTTTTTCAACCAAAATTACGGGGGCAAACGACACGCCGCTTGACCGGTCGCCTTGCATTAAGTGCGGCCAATGCGCGGCACACTGCCCAACCGGTGCCATCACCGACTACGACAACACACAAAAAGTTTTTGACCTTCTTTCAAACAAAGAATACACAACTGTTGTGCAAATTGCGCCTGCCGTTCGCGTGGCTTTGGGTGAAGAGTTCGGTTTTGATTTCGGTGAAAACTTAACGGGCAAAATTTATGCTGCTCTGCGCAGACTCGGCTTTTCAAAGGTGTTTGACACAAACTTCGGCGCTGATTTAACCATCATTGAAGAAGCATCTGAATTTGTGAAACGCTTTAAGGCAAACGACCATCTGCCGATGTTTACTTCGTGTTGTCCGGCATGGGTGGATTATATGGAAAAATATTATCCCGAAAACATCCCCAATTTGTCGTCTTGCAAATCGCCTCACCAGATGGTTGGCGCGGTTGCAAAAACCTACTGGGCGGAGAAAGCGGGCATTGACGCCTCGAAAATTAAGGTTGTATCGGTGATGCCCTGCACTGCCAAAAAATGGGAAATTGAGCGTGATGAAACAATGCGCTCGTCGGGATATAAAGATGTCGATGAAGTTATCACCACGCGCGAACTTGCCAAGATGATTAAAAAAGCCGGCATTGACTTCAAACATTTGAAAGAAGAACAAGCCGACAATCCTTTGGGTGAATATTCCGGTGCGGCCACCATTTTCGGCGTTACGGGCGGTGTGATGACGGCAGCTCTGCGCACGGCATATTTTTATATTACGGGAAGCGAGCTTGAAACGCTTAATTTTCATGCAATCGAAGGCTTGGACGCTGTTAAAGTTGCCGAAATTGACATCAACGGTATCAGTGTGCGAATTGCTGTTGTCAACGGTGTCGGAAATGTCGGCCCCGTGATGGAACAAATTAACACCGCACTTGCCGAGAAAAAAGATTTGCCTTTCCACTTTGTTGAAGTGATGGCCTGCCCCGGCGGGTGTATTGCAGGCGGCGGACAGCCGCGTGTGATGGGCGCAACCTTTGACAAGCCGTGGGGCATTAACGATGAAATTCGTAAACTTCGTTCGAAAGGCTTGAATTGTGAAGATGCGTGCGCACAAAACCGTTTGTCGCACAAAAATGAATCAATTAAAAAGCTTTATGATACGTATTTAGGCAAGCCCGGAGATGAAAAAGCGCATCATCTGCTTCATACAAAATATGAAAAACGCGATTTATATAAAGCATAACGTTTTTTAAGCTTCACACATTAAAACGCACCCCGTATTTGAGGTGCGTTTTTGCTTGACTTTTAAGGCACTTTCTGCCATAACTGCCCGAAAGATGAGGACAATATGACAACAGAACTTCTTGCACCTGCCGGTGATTTGCAATCTGCTTATGCCGCTCTTTATTGGGGCGCAGATGCAATTTATTTGGGGCTCAAAAGTTTTTCGGCACGCGCGACAGCCACCAATTTTGATGAAAACGAGCTTGATGAAATCTGCGCATATGCTCATCACCTTGGAAAAAAAGTTTATGTTGCCATCAACACGGTTGTTTTACAAAATGAGCTTCATGAGCTTGTCAAAAATCTTGATGTGTGCGCAAAATGTCGGGTTGATGCCGTTATTTTGCAGGATCTTGGGGTTGCACACCTGATTAAAACACAATACGCCGAGCTTGAAATGCACGCCAGCACGCAAATGGCCGTGCACAACGCTCATGGCGCAAAATATTTAAAAAATCTCGGCTTTTCAAGAGTTGTGCTTGCACGCGAACTAAATTTGCAACAAATCAACGAAATTGCCTCAATTGAAGGCCTTGAAACAGAGGTTTTCATTCATGGTGCGCTTTGCTTTTCATACAGCGGATTGTGCCAGTTTTCCGCTCTCGAACATGGCAAAAGCGCCAATCGCGGAAAATGTTTATATCCTTGCCGTGCTTATTTTGAACAAAACGGCCGAAAATTTCACCCGTTTTCGATGAAAGACTTGGCTTTAGAAGGCGATATATCAAAAATTAAGGCAATATCGCTTAAAATCGAGGGACGAAAAAAATCTGCGCTTTACGTTGCTGCCGTAACGGATTATTACAGGCAGATTTTAGACGGCAAAAAGCCGAACACCTTTAAGGCCGACAACATCAGGCAAATTTTTTCACGTCCGTGGTGTAAGTTTTTATTTGAAGGCAAGACAAAAGATGTGGTTGATCCTGATTTTGTGGGACATCGCGGTCTTGAAGTCGGCAAAATCGAAAATGTGAAAAACGGTTTTTTAACAATCACCCCTTCGCATATTGTTTCGCGTTATGACGGGCTTCAGATTGATGTCAACGGTTTGCAAAAGCCTTTCGGTTTTTCGGTGCAAAATCTTTTTCAGAAAGGCAAAAAAGTTTTGCACGCCGAGCCGTTTGTTCAAACCAAAATAGAGCTCGCCAAGCCTTATCCGAAACTTGAAAAAGGTTTTACGGTTTATTTGGCTTCATCTTCAGAAGTTAAAGGCGCGTATGATTTTGAAAAGCCCAAACCCAAAGAGTTTCGAAACAAAATTCCCGTCAGCGTCAGCGCCTGTGTTTTCAAAGACCATCTTACGGCCCAAAGCGGCGATACGATTTTCAGCTTAAACGGCCGTTTTGAAGCGGCAGAAAATGCCGACAAAGTTTATGACGCTTTTTATAAATCGTTTCACAAAACGGGCGACACACCTTTTGAGCTTGATAACTTAAAAGTTGAAAATCCGAAAAATCTGTTTGTGCCGGCCTCAATTATCAATGAGCTTCGCCGCGGCTTATATGAAAGCATTAAACCTTGTTTTAAAAAAGGCGTCCCCTCACCTTTGCCAACGCCTTTAAAAAACCTCAAGACCGGCTGGATTATAAAAATCGACAACCTTGATTTAACAAATCTTCTCGACCTTTCAAAATTTGAGGAAATTATTTATCTGATTGATGAAGCGCCTGATTTGAAAGCACTTGAGAATTTGCCCAAAGAAAAGCTGCGCATCTGTCTGCCCGCTGTCTGCGAAAACCCCGAAAAGTTTGAAAAAATCATCAGCACGCTCACATCTTCGGGATATAAAAAGTGGGAAGTTTCAAACTATTGGGGGCTTGAAATGCTTGACACATCATCACTTGATGTCAGTTTTTCGCCGTTTTTATACATGGCAAACAGCCAAGCCATGCTTCAAGCCAAAGATATGGGGGCAAGCCGCGTTTGCTTTTGTGTGGAAGACACGTTAGACAACATAAAAGCACTCTCTTCTTTGAGCTTTTTGAAAACAAGCCTGATTGTTTATCAAGACGCACCTTTGTTCACAAGCGCCGTTTGTATCAGAAAAAACAGTTGTGCAACTTGCAACAAAAAACCTTTATGGATAAGTCTTCAAAAAGACGGCAAAACTTATCGGGCTTTATGCAAAAACTGTAAAACAATGTTGTTTTCCGAAACGCCGCTGTCCATAGCCTCAATTGCCAAAGAGGTTAACGCATCATATTATCAAATGGATTTTTGCTATCGTCCTTACACACCCGAAGATGTTTTGCAAATTTCAAATCGTTTGATGCGTTTTGAAGACACGCAAAAAACCACCACATGCAACCTGTTAAAGCAAAACATTTAATCTTGGTAAAAAAAGTCGTAAAGCCTGACATAACAAACAAGTTGAAACATTGTCAAAACAGCGTGCGAAACACCGAGCCAAACCGGTTTTTGCGCGACAACCAGACTTGCCGCCATCGGAAGCAGCGCATATAAACAAACCAAAACAACAAAGATTTTCAAAAACTGACCATGCGTTTTTTCATAAGCGCCCAAAATTGAAGCGTCTTTGCCGTTGAGGCTTGAAACAAACGTGAACCCCGGAATAAAAAACGTAAACATCAGCATAAACATAATCGGCAGATAAAGCAAAAAGCGCCCAGCCTGATATGCGCTAAGAAAAACGTATCCGCGTCTTAAAAAGGCATATAGGCCGGACAGACCGACCAAATTATCGGCGCCATATCGCAAAAGCATAATCAGGGCTTTGAAAAGCATCACACCCAAAAACGAAAGCGCAAAAACAACCGCAATTTTTAAAACCGAACTCACAATTTTTTCGCTTGTTATGAGCGGCTTTTGCTCATAATAAAGTGAAATGAAAACAAAGTAAAAAGCATAACAAAACAAAGCATAGCACACAAGCATCACATTTTGATGTCCGAAAACATATTTAAGGCTTAAAAAAGAAGCCAAAAAAGAAGCCGCACCGAACAAAACAAGAATGAGAACATTGTGCGCAACAAACGAGAGTGTGCCGACAAAAAATTGTTTCAAATCAAGCTGTTTGTTCATTTTGCCTCATAGTTTATATTTTTGCATCCAAGTTTCAAGCCAGTGAATGTCATATGTTCCGTCAAGAAATTCCGGTTCTGCAATCAAATCCTGCAACAAAGGAAGCGTTGTTTCAACCCCTAAAATCACAAATTCATCTAAAGCTCGACGAAGACGCATAATCGCGCCGTTACGCGTTTTGGAAGAGATGATGAGCTTGGCAATCATACTATCGTAATCGGCAGGAATTTGATAACCCGAATAAATTTCAGAATCAACCCTCACACCCAAACCGCCGGGGGCGTGCCATTCTTCAATTTTTCCCGGAGAGGGCAAAAAATTAAGCGGATTTTCAGCATTGATTCGACATTCAATCGCATGTCCCGAAAAAGAAATATCTTCCTGCTTAAAGCTCAATTTGGCACCCGAGGCAATTCTGATTTGTTCACGCACCAAATCAACACCCGTAACCAGCTCGGTGATGGGGTGTTCAACCTGAAGGCGTGTGTTCATCTCCATAAAGTAAAATTTGCCGTCTTCATACAAAAACTCAAGTGTTCCAGCATTTGTGTAACCGATTTTTTGAATCGCCTTACGCACAATTTTGCAAATATTTTGACGAGCGCTTTCATTTAAGGCCGGCGACGGCGTTTCTTCAACAACCTTCTGATTGCCGCGCTGGATTGAACAATCTCTTTCGCCCAAATGCACCACATTTCCGTATGAATCGGCCAAAATTTGAATTTCAATGTGCCGCGGGTGGGTTAAAAATTTTTCGAGATAAACTTCATCGCTTGTAAAAGAAGCTTTGGCTTCAGCCTTTGCAAGTGTGTAAGCATCGGGAATATCCTCTTGCTTTAAGGCAACTTTCATGCCTTTGCCCCCGCCGCCGTTTTTGGCTTTGATAATAACGGGAAAACCGATTTTTTTGGCCCAAACATAGGCCTCATCAAGCGATTTCAGTTCAGGCGAGCCGGCTGCAACGGGCATTCCGGCCTTTTGTGCGGCAGCACGCGCCGCCACTTTGTCGCCCATCAAGCGCATTTGAGCCGAAGTCGGCCCGATAAACGCAATGCCGTGGCGTTCAACCATTTCGGCAAAATCCGCATTTTCCGATAAAAAGCCATAACCGGGGTGAATGGCGTCCGCACCTGTAATAACAGCCGCCGAGATAATTGCCGGTTTGTTTAAATACGATTCGGTTGCCTTTGCCGGCCCAATACAAACAGCCTCGTCCGCCAAGCGCACATGCATGGCATTTGAATCGGCTTCAGAGTGAACCGCAACCGTTTTAATACCCATTTCGCGACAAGCGCGGTGAATTCTCAAGGCAATTTCGCCCCTGTTGGCAATCAGTATTTTCTCAAACATAGAAAAAGCCCTTATTCTATGACCAAAAGCGGTGCCCCATATTCCACCGGATCACCCGCTTCAACCAAAATTTTCGTTACCCTGCCGCTTTTGTGCGCCTTAACGGGATTAAAGGTTTTCATTGCCTCAATCAAACAAACCGTATCGCCTGCCGTAACTTTGTCGCCAAGTTTCACAAACGCCGGACTGTTTGCGTCTTTGGCCAAATAAACCACGCCCACCATCGGCGATTTGACGGCATTCGGATCATCGTGATAATTTTGAAGCAGATTGTCAAGCTCATCCGGAAGCTCTTTTTCTTCCGTCTCTTTTGTAACAACCGTCTGTTTCATCTCTTGAGGCGCATTCAAGCTTGTTGCGGCAGTTCCGCTTTGACGCGCAAGGCAAATACGCACGGCCTCGTCTTCATATTCAAGCTCGGTTAAGTTTGATTTGTTTAATATTTCAGCAAGCTTGCTGATTACTTTTGTATCAATCGGGTTTGCCATTTTATCCCCCTTATGTTTGTAACATTTGTTTTTTCTCTTATAAGCCATCTTTGTTCAAAAAACAACAACAAATCGACTTTAATTAAAACTCTTCATCATCATCTTCGTCCATCAGCGCTTCGGCTTCAAGCATCATCGCTTCTTCTTCCGGTGTGAAAACCTTTTGACGCGGCGGCCGGCGATGGTTGATGATGTCTAAAATGTAGTTGCCGGCAACTTTATATAAATCAACCAAATGGTTGTTATACATATGATCGCCTTCTTCAATTAGGGCATAATCCACATCGGCGTGGCGCTGCATATTAAGCCTTCTGGCAAGTTGTGTTACAAGTTCCGGATTATCAATTTCGTCTTTTCCGCCCTGAATAATAAGCCCCGATGTCGGACACGGTGCCAAAAAGGCAAAATCTTTTTCATTGGCCGGCGGCGAAACGGAAATAAAGTTATTGATATCGGGGCGGCGCATTAAAAGCTGCATAGCAATCCACGCGCCGAAAGAATAACCCGCAATCCAGCATTGTTTGCTGTCGGGATTATCACGTTGCAAAAAGTCGAGTGCGGCTGTTGCATCGGCAAGCTCGCCGGGGCCGTCTTCAAACTGGCCGACAGAACGACCGACACCTCTGAAATTAAACCTTAAAACAGAAAAACCCAAATCCTTAAAACAGCTGAAAAGCGTGTAAACAACCTTGTTGTTCATTGTTCCGCCATATTGCGGATGCGGGTGCAAAACAAGCGCGACAGGTGCATTCAAACGCTCTGACTTATGATATCTGCCCTCAAGCCTTCCAACCGTTCCGTTAAACAATACTTCGACCATTTCAAAACCTCTTTACAATCCAAAATTTGCACTTATATTGTTATTATGCTTTTTCAAAAAACATTCTTTGGGGAATATAACACAAAATGGAAACAAAAAACAAGTCTTTAATTTCATCCGATTTAGACTCTGTTGTTGCCCGCGATCCGGCAACAGAGAACAAATTTTATGCCGCAGTTTTTTCTTCAGGCTTTCACGCCATTGTTTTTTATCGCTTCGCACATTTTTTGTGGCAAAAAAACCTGAAGTTTCTTGCGCGCTTCATCTCTTCTTTGGCGCGCTTTTTAACCGGCATTGAAATTCATCCGGCGGCTGTCATAGGTAAAGGCTTTTTCATTGACCACGGCATGGGTGTCGTCATTGGCGAAACCTCCGAAATCGGCGATAATGTAACGCTTTATCAAAACGTAACTTTAGGCGGCATCAAAATTTTTGACCGACACGGCAAAAACACATCAAAGCGCCACCCGACAATCAAAAACAACGTCATCATCGGCTCTGGCGCACAGATTTTGGGGCCGATTACCATAGGCGAAAATGCAAAAATCGGCTCAAACGCCGTTGTCATCAAAGATGTCGAAAAAAACGCAACGGTTGTGGGCATTGCCGCACATCAAGTTCAAAAAACAGCGTCTTCAAACAAAGTTTTTTGCGCTTACGGCGTTGACAAGAACTTTTCTGATCCGACCGATGGAAAAATCAAAGCTTTAAAATCAGAATTAGACGCACTAAAAGCCCAATTGGCGGCTTTTCAAAAAAATGCAAAATGACACAATATTGTAACTGTTCTTTAAAAAAAAGTGTGTTATAATAAGCTTAATATATGCCAAAGGAGAATGACAATGCTGCGCCTTGTAAAAACACTTTTTTTCACAGCTCTTTTCGTTTGTTGTGCGCCGGTTTTGCACGCACAGCTTCCCGCAAGTCCGTGGACTCCTCAAGCGCCGAAACCAAACAGCGGCTATTTCGGAGCAGGCATCGCTGACGCTGCCGGAAGCGACATCACCGATTCGCCCATATATGCCGGAAACGCAGGCGGCGGCGAAATTTTGCCGGTTGACCCGTGGGCGCGTGCCCGCGACAGAAGCGGCGTGAGAACATGGCGCGGAAGCGGACAACACGGCAAACTCAACTACATCGGCGAAGGCACAATTTTCAACACCGGCGATATGGAAATGCTCGCCCCCGAAGTCAACCGCCATAATATGGTTGTCATTCTCGATCACTTGCGCAAAATGGGCTATCACATTCCGCAAAGCTACAACCAAAAAATTCAGAATATGCCTTCCGCATATAAAGAAAAACTGCGTGAAAGCGTCACCAATGTGGGCGCTGCCGACGATCCGTTCAGCAAATCGTTTGTCAGCATGATGGGGGCCATTGAAAAGCAAACAGGGCTTGACTTTGGAAACATTTTGTTCAACACGATGGATATTTTGGGAACCGATTAAAAAACAGACCTTAACATCAGGCAGATTTTTGTTGCACACAAAAGCAAAGTGTAATACCTTAAGGGCAACGGTTTTATTTTTTCGGAGTTTTAAAAATGAAAATGTCATCTTTGGCAGCTTTTGCCGTTTTGTTTGCGTCAACAACTTATTCTTTGTCTGCCGGCGCGCAAGACTTTACGTTCAACCCTTTTGTTGAAAACGCACTTCCCGCAGCTGCTCTAAACAACATAAAAAATGCCGAGCGTGTTTTTTGTTACACCGTTGAAGGTTTGGCCAAAGAAAAAACGCCCTACACCCTAAACCAAACAGCGCTCACAGGCTTTTGCGGCGTGTTGCAAAAAGAAGAAACAGATTTAATTGCCCAAGAATTTTTTGCCAACACGGAAACCATATCAACAAAAACCGCACAATGCACCGTTTCACCGCGTGTGATGCTTCGGTTTATCCGAGGGGTTGATTCAACCGATGTTTTGCTTTCATATCCCTGCCCGTCGCTCACTGTTTTTTATGGCGGAACGGTTAAATCGTTTAACGCAACGCCAATCGCAGAAGCGCTTTCTGGTCTGATTGATATATATGAAGAGAGAACAATTGACTTTGTTTCACCTGCACTTCTCAATCAACTGTTTCCGGTTGGCGTGGCCTTAAATGACGAACAGAAAGAACTTCTTGACGCTCAAAACAAAAAGCAGCCTCGAAGAAACTGGAAAGCTCAAAGTCAAACATCACCGAAAGCTGATGAAAGCAAAGCCCCGAAAGGCTGGGGAAACATCAACATCGACAAGAAAAATTGATGTTTGATTAGCGCACAAAAAAAAGAGGCTTGAAAAAATTTTTTAAGCCTCTTTTTTTTATGGTGTCAAAGTGCTTAAATTTCAGCAGTCATGATGTTGCGCCGACCTTGCAAAGCCTCATCAATGAACTTTATTTGTTCCATGATCATCGCATTGTCTTTGAATTTTTCGCGCGCAATTTCCAAACGCTGTTCAAAATTGCCTTCCTTGCCCTTAAAGATAAACATATAAGCGCGGGTGATGGCTTTAATGGTGTGCTCGTCAAAACCGCTGCGCTTTAAGCCAATCACATTAAGCCCGCGCAGTTTACCTCGATCGCCTGTAACAATACCAAACGGAATCACATCACGTGCAACACCGGACAACCCGCCAATCATTGCTTTGCGCCCGATTCGGCAGAATTGGTGCACGGCAGAATTTCCGCCCAAAATTGCACCGTCGCCAACGTGCACATGGCCACCGATAACGGCATTGTTTGTCATAATGACATTATCGCCAACCACACAATCGTGCGCAATGTGCGATCCTGCCATAAACATTCCGTTGTCGCCGACAACGGTTGTTAAATGTTCTTTCGGCGTTCCGGCGTGCATTGTTACATTTTCTCTGATAACATTGTTTTTGCCGATAATCAATTTAGCGTTTTCAACAAACTCGTTGCCATGGTCTTGAGCGCCTGTTCCGAGGCAAGCACCCGGAAACACAACCGTGTTTTCACCGATTGTGGTGTCGCCGTATACCGTTACATTTGCAAGCAGTTTAACGTTTTGCCCGATTTTTGCTTTGGCGCTGACAAAACAAAAAGGTCCGATTTGTGCGGTGTCCGCGATTTGAGCGCCGTCTTCGACAACGGCAGAGGCATGAATTTTTGCCATTTTTTTAGTCCTTTATACATTAAAGTTCAATTTCAGCAGTTAAAATATTCAAAATCATGTTTCTTGTAAAAACACATTAAATGACGAAATATTACAAAGCAACAAAACCTCTGTTATGAAAACCCAAATTCTTTTTATATATTGACATCTTGTTTTTTCTTGGTTAGGCTTGGCTTAACTTTCATGGTCGGGGAGCTCTTGGCATATATTTGAAAGCCAAGAGGTCATTTCGAAACACATGATTGTTGGCTCCCCGACCACTTTTTTCTTTTGATTAAAGTGGTTTTTCTTTTAGCGCAATCCAAATTTTTTTTAACTTGACATCTTGTTTTTTCTTTGTTAAGCTTGGCGCAGCTTTCTAAAAAAGGAAAGTCAGCGCCGATTGGCGCGGGGGTTCAACAGCCCTTGTATCTTGCAGCAGTAAGCATCTGCTGAAAAAAAAGGCAACCCCGATTATGGGCTTGACTTTCATGGTCGGGGGGGCTTTTAGCGTATGTTTAAAGGCTAAAAGATCATTTCAAGATACATGATTGTTGACTCCCCGACCACCTTTTTCTTTTAAGAGGTGGTTTTTCTTTTGGACGATCTTTGTTTTAATTTTTTTTATAGGAGAAACCAAAATGAACTATGACACAATCAAAACCATTCACATTGACCACTTCGACGCCGACAATCAAAACCCCGTCGGCGGTGTGATACACGTTCATGAAGATGTTGAAATTCAAAGCAAAGAACCGTTTTTGAACTATCATCTCGACAACGCCATTTTTGAGCTTACCGACATCGAAAAAATCAACCTGATGGCCTCAATTGCAAACATCACAAACAATCCTTATCTGTTTGCCAGACCTTTATCACAGCTTTATTTTGAATATAAATCCGACAAGGCGGTTTGCCGAGCTATTTCAGAGGTTTTAAAAATGAAAGAAATTATTGCCTATCTTAAAAAAAATGAAATTGATGTTGATGATGACGATGAGCTTGACGAAGCCATTGATAAGGTTTTGAAAAATTACAATTCTAAAAAATAAGCTTATCAGCAATGATAAACTTTCACATAGAAACCCCTTATGCCATAAAAAGCATAAGGGGTTTTGCTAGAGTTTTGCAATAATGTTTCCTCTGCCCTTAAGGGGTTCGAGGAATCTTTCACCATCATAGATGGCGTAGTTCTTGCCCGATTTCACCCACACCGGATATGGCGGAATCAGAGTGTCCTCAACCAGCTGACGCATTGCGTTCAAAGTCTCGAGGTTTGCCTCAATAGTGGCAAGATCATCTGCGCTAATAACCTTTAGGTTTTTCTCGGCAACAACAGTTTCGATGTCTGCCGCACAAACCAAAAGCTCGTAGCTCACGGCGATAACAAGCGTTTTGGAAATTCGATAACCGACAATCGGCACATCAAACTTCACTCCAAAACTTTCTGTTCCGTCTGCATAAACGTATCGAGGCCCAGTGTAGTCTTCTGCCGGTAAAATCTCACCGCTGAAGTCTTTGTCGACAATCAGCGCCGGCACGGTCGGCCTTTTAATAAGAAACCAAACCACAACGGCAACTAAAAGTGCCATAATAATAATCGTTATTATCATATCATAAAAATTTAAGGTGTTATAATCATAAAATATCCCATATTTTATATTCCTTTTGTTGGCTTTTGTCAAGCAAATTTAAAAAAAATAAAAGGGTATAAAAAGCATTAAATGTTTTTTTTATGTCTTTTTTCGGTTAAAGTGCGTGTGTATGATAAAAAAAATGTTTGGAAAGGAAAAACAATGAAAAAAGTTTCAATGTTGTTTTTTGCGCTTGCTTTGGGTGCTTGCGCTCAAATGGCGGAAATGACGGGCGGCAATTCGTCGCAAAACGGTATGAAAACTTGCCTCATTTCCGAAGCAAACAGCCGTTACACGGCAGGAACGCTCTTTACAAGTTCTCTTAAAGCGACAGCTTCGGATATGGTTAAAACCTGCGCCAAGAAAATGGCGCTGGAATATGCCGGTGTCAGCTCTGAATATCAATCAACGGCTGAAAACATTATCACAAATCTGCAAAATTTGAAAAATGCGCAGTAAAACAATGGGTAAAACAAAAAATTCCGAATATTCACAATATTCGGAATTTTTTTTATAAAAAGTGCTTGACAAATAGAAAAAAAACTGTAAAATGAGCTCATCAACTACTGATTCTGAAAATTATTAACCCATAAAAATATTATTTGCCATGAAAAAATTTATGTTTTTTGCACTTTGTGTGCTGTTCTTGTCTGCCAGCAGCTGTGAACCGCGGGTAACACCTCCGGAACCTCCCGGACCTGAACCTGAAAGGGTTGAAGGGCAGCTGATCACGGACGCGCCCCAAAATCCCCTTGCGCCGAGCGGTGAGGAAGACATGTATGCAATTGCCGACCTTTGGCTGATTGATGTCTGTGCTGACGATTTGAAAAGCGCAACGCCGGTGTATCTCGTAAAACTCGAGAACGACAAAAGGCTTTATGTGAAGCGATACAATTTATCGGGCGAGCTCAAGTTCGGCGATAAAATTGCGTTTTCTTACTTCAATGTCTTGCCCGATGAAATTGCTAAAGTCAAAAAAATTAAGACCGACGACGGGCAAGCTGCCAAGAAAAACGCTATGGAACCGGCATCGGGATCTACCCTGGAGATTTCTTTACCGATCATCACGGAAGTAAAAGACTTGTTCGTCTTAAAAATGCGTCATGAAAGATTATTTTCCGCGAAAGAAACCGTTTTTATCGAAACGACTGACGGAAATATGATTTACATCGAAAAATCCAGGCTTGCGGAAGCAAATGCTCAAGATTTAAAGGTTGGAGATTCGTTTATGTATAATATATACACGATTTTCCCCAACAAAGTGTATGCACTCCGCAAATTCTAAAAAAATACCCGCTTATGATAAGCGGGTATTTTTTTAAGGCACATCGAATGCATGGCAAAAACATGTCGTTTTATCGCGCATTTTTTACATTTTTTGCTTGAAGATTGTAAAATATCAGTATAAATTCAACCCAACTTGCAAAAGTTTTATTTTTTGATTGGCCCTAAGCGCCGCTTTTTTAGCGGGGTTTTCGGCTGTGTGTTTTAACTTTATATGATGCTGCAAAGGAGCAACAAAACCATGAGTAAATGGGTTTATACATTTGGAAACGGCAAAGCCGAAGGCGATGCCGCAATGAAAAATCTTTTGGGCGGCAAAGGTGCAAACCTGGCCGAGATGAACAAAGTCGGCCTGCCCGTCCCCCCCGGATTTACCGTAACGACGGAAGTCTGCACATATTACTACGCCAACAACAACACTTATCCGGCTGATTTGAAAGAACAGGTTATTCAAGCGGTTCAATATGTTGAAAATATTATGGGCAAAAAATTTGCCGACGCCTCAAATCCGCTGTTGTTTTCGGTGCGTTCGGGCGCCAGAGTTTCAATGCCGGGCATGATGGATACGGTTTTGAATTTAGGCTTGAATGATGAAACCGTTAAGGCCTTGGCAAAAGCCTCCGGCTCGGAAAGATTTGCTTATGATTCATATCGCCGCTTCTTGCAGATGTTTTCCGACGTTGTTTTAGGCGCCGACCTTGAGCTTTACGAAGAAGCTTTGGAAAATATGAAAAAATCAAAAGGCTATAAGTCCGACACCGATTTAACGGCTGATGATTTGAAAGCGCTTGTAAGCGAATACAAACAAATCGGCCAAAAAATCGGCAAAGTTGTGCCGCAAGATCCGTGGGAGCAATTGTGGGCAGGCATTGGCGCCGTTTTCGGCTCTTGGATGTCCGCGCGCGCCATTACATATCGCAAATTAAACAACATTCCGGGCGATTGGGGCACGGCTGTTAATGTTCAGACAATGGTGTTCGGAAACGCGGGCGATGACTGCGCCACGGGCGTTTGCTTCTCGCGTGATCCGGCAACCGGCGAAAACAAATATTACGGCGAATATCTTGTTAATGCGCAAGGCGAAGACGTCGTGGCCGGTATCCGCACACCTCAACCGATGGCCTCAATCGGCGACGGCACATCACTCGAAGAAAAATGGCCTCACCTTTATCAAGAACTGGTTGATGCGCGCAACAATTTGGAAGCACACTATAAAGATATGCAGGATATGGAATTCACCATTGAACACGGCAAACTTTGGATGCTTCAGTGCCGCAACGGCAAGCGCACGGCAGCGGCCGCCGTTCGTATGGCCGTTGAAATGGTTGAAGAAGGTTTACTCAACCACGAAGAAGCCATTATGCGCGTCGGGGCTGACCAATTAGACCAGCTTTTGCACCCGATGCTTGATCCGAAGGCCGAAAAGAAGGTAATTGCAACAGGGCTTCCGGCATCTCCGGGCGCTGCTGTCGGTCAGGCCGTGTTCAGCGCGGAAGACGCCGAAAGCTGGGCTGCCAAAGGCGAAAAAGTTATCTTAATCCGCAACGAAACATCTCCGGAAGACATCGGCGGCATGCACGCCTCGCAAGGTGTGATTACAGCCAGAGGCGGTATGACATCGCACGCGGCGGTTGTTGCTCGCGGCATGGGAACACCTTGCGTTTCGGGTTCAACCGACATCACAATTGACCTTAAAGCCAAAACAATGGCCACAAAATGCGGCGTTGTCATTAAAGAAGGCGATTGGGTGTCATTGGACGGTGCTAAAGGTCTGATTATCGAAGGCAAAGTTCCAACCGTTCAAGCCGACACAAACTCCGGCGACTTCGGAAAACTGATGAGCTGGGTTGACCAAATTCGCCGCCTCAAAGTTCGCGCAAATGCCGAAACACCGACAGATGCCGCACAGGCTTTGGCTTTTGGGGCAGAAGGTATCGGCCTGGCCAGAACGGAACATATGTTTTTTGATGCAAACCGCATTGCCGATATGCGCGCAATGATTTTGGCCGATGATGAAGCCGGCCGCAGAAAGGCTTTGGCGCGCTTGCTTCCCTATCAAAAGCAAGATTTCAAAGATTTGTTCAAAATTATGAACGGCCTGCCGGTTACGGTTCGTTTGCTTGATCCGCCGCTTCATGAATTTTTGCCGCATACGGATTCTGAAATGCAAGAACTTGCCGACAAACTCGGCAAAACTTTGGCCGATGTTAAGGCTCGCGCAAACGCTTTGCATGAATTAAACCCGATGCTTGGCCATCGCGGCTGCCGTTTGCCGATTACATATCCTGAAATTGCGGAGATGCAAACACGCGCCATTTTAGAGGCAGCGATTGAATCGGAAGAAGCCGGCATTAAAGTTATTCCTGAAATTGAGGTTCCTTTAACGGGTTCAAAGAAAGAGCTTGATATTGTTAAAGCCATCATTGACACAACGGCTGAAAAAGTTTTTGCCGAGAAAGGCAAGAAAGTTCACTACATTGTCGGCACGATGATTGAGCTCCCAAGAGCTGCTTTAATGGCTGAAGAATTGGCTCAAAGCGCCGCATTTTTCGGCTTCGGCACAAACGATTTAACGCAAACAACGCTTGGTATGAGCCGTGATGACACGGGTGCGATTTTAGATGAATATCGTGCA
Source organism: Alphaproteobacteria bacterium (assembly GCA_017445475.1). Taxonomy (GTDB): domain Bacteria; phylum Pseudomonadota; class Alphaproteobacteria; order RF32; family CAG-239; genus UBA1254. Next base: position 10,713 of record JAFSUB010000027.1, on the reverse strand, counting down.
CGCGGCATTTACGTTGCCGATCCGTTTGCCTCGATTGATGTCGAAGGTGTCGGCAAACTTGTCAAACGCGCTTGCATTGAGGGAAGAAGGGTTAATCCTGACATTCACCTCGGCGTTTGCGGCGAACACGGCGGTGATCCTAAATCGATTGAATTCTTTGAAGAATGCGGTTTGGATTATGTTTCATGCTCGCCGTTCCGCGTGCCTGTTGCGCGTTTAGCAGCCGCACAAGCCGCTGTTAAGGCAAAAGCAAAGAAATAAACACCTTTGTGCATAACAAAAAGCACCGTCTTATTTGATTAAGGCGGTGTTTTTTTGCATAAAAAAAATCCCTTGTGTTTTGAGTAAGGGAAAAACAGAAACACTCATTGAGTGTTATATACATCTTCAAGCTTTGCAATAAACTGCTTAAGTTCTGCACTCATCCGTACCCAAATTGTCGATCGACTGATAATCTCGTTAATGATGAGCTTGTTTGGCGGATCGACCTGCAGTTCCTTGCGCGCACCATAACCGGGTCCCTGCTTGTTTGCAAAAAACCTTGTCTTGTCGCCATCTATCTCTACAGAGTAATAGACAGCATTTTTCAAAGCAATAAACTTTCTCATAAACAAAAAAATTGGATTAGAATGATAAAATATTGTGTCTGTCATAACACAAATCAATTTATTTGGCAAGTCTTTTTTTTTATCGACACCCGCTTCCTTGCCACTTATACGACGCCACAATGCCGCCGACAACATAAAAAGAGGTTTTGCAAATGCCCTCAAATTCTGTATCAACAACCTGTGAATACGGGCCCATCGTTTCATCAATAAAAAACGGATCATACACAATGTCCGTTTCATCCCAGCCATCCATATCATAATAATATTCGCTCGGAACATACCATGTTTCTTGGCGGATATACGTGATAATTTTTTCGCCGTTCGGCAGAACTTTTTGCCCCGTCGGTGCGCCGAACGCATTTATGACAGAGCTTTCAGGTTTCCCCACAAAGCCTTCAAGCTTATCATCATAGCTTTGCATCAACGCGCACGCAAAAACCAAAAACATCACAATTAACAAAAACACCGCTTTTTTCATTTTGCTTTCTCCTTAAAACACAAAAACAAAATAAGAAAAAAGATGCTGTTTTTCAATCAAACCGAAAGATTAGTCATTAAACGATTGACGGCCCAAATTGATGTGATGGTTGACATCCATACACAAAATCATGCCGAAGCTTATCATCACCGAAAGCATCGCCGTTCCGCCGTATGAAACAAGCGGCAGCGGAATACCCACAACCGGCAAAAGCCCCAAAACCATTGCAATATTGATAAAAACATACATAAAATAGTTTGTATTAAGACCGATAACCACCAATTTTCCGTAATAGCTTGTAATGCGATAGGCAAACAGATAGCCGTATATAATCAAAATCAGATTAAGCAAAATCACAAAAACGCCGCCCACAAAGCCAAACTCTTCGCACAACATCGTAAAAATAAAATCCGTGTGCTTTTCAGGCAAAAAATTCAAATAGCTTTGTGTGCCATTTAAAAACCCTTTGCCGAACACGCCCCCCGAACCAAGCGCGATTTTGGCTTGTATGATGTGATATCCGCTGCCGAGCGGATCTCTTTCGGGGTTCAAAAAAGTCAGCACCCTGTTTTTTTGATAATCGTGCAAAAAATGCCACGCAATCGGGGCCAAAACCAAAAGCCCGCCGAAGCCCAAACAAAATTTCCAAACCTGAACGCCAACCGCAAAAAAGATAACCATTGCCGTGAAAAGAAGCATCAGCGATGTGCCCAAATCAGGCTCGAAGGCAATTAAAATCGCGGGAAACAACGCCATCAAAAACGGCGCAATGATGCCTTTTATTGTTTGAATTTGGTGCAAGGTTGAACTATGAAAGTATTTTGCTAAAAACAGCACCATACTGATTTTCATCAGCTCGGACGGCTGCAGCTTAAAAACTTTCAAATCAATCCATCGCTGCGCACCCATGCCGATGTGGCCGAAAACCTCAACAGAAATTAAAAGTAGCAAAACAAAAAAATACGCCAAATATGAATATTTCAGATAAACTTTCACATCAACAAACGCCAACCCGATCATTAGGCAAAAACAAAAAACAAAACGCACAATGTGGTTTTTCGCCCACGGTGTCATCGCCCCGCCGGCGGCTGAATAAAGCGTCAAGGTTCCAATCAGCGCGAGCAGAACAATACACAAAATATAGGCAAAGCTTAACTTAAAAAACTTTTCCTTTATCGAGAGTTGACGATTAAAATTTGATTGATACATTGCCGCCATCATATCCCCAACTTAAGTGCTTCCTGCAAAATTTTTGAGGCAATCGGCGCGGCCACTCCCGAACCGGATGAGCCGTGCTCAACAACAACCGCAACGGCATATTTCGGAAAATCATGCGGCGCATAGCCCACAAATAAGGCATGATTTCTTAAATGCCAAGCCAAATCTTCGTCTTTGATAATGCCTGTTTTACGCTCTTTTAAGCTGATTCGGCGAACTTGCGTTGTGCCTGTTTTACCGCCCATTTTAAGGCCGCCTATATCAAATCGTGCCCTTTTTGCCGTGCCTTCTTTGTCATTGACCACGTCAAACATGCCTTTTTTTACAATCTCGATGTTTTCAAAATTTATCGGCAGTTTTTTGATTTGCGCTTTGTCTTTGAGTGTCAGTTTTGTAAATCGGGGCATAATTTCGTAGCCCCCATTAACAACCCTTGCCGTCATGACAGCAAGTTGCAAGGGGGTTGCCAAAACATAACCCTGCCCGATGCCGGCCAGAACCGTTTCACCTTTCAGCCACTTGTTTTTAAAACGATTTTCTTTCCACTGGCGGTCCGGAATGAGGCCTTTGGAAGCGTTTTCAAAACCGATATTCAAATCAGAACCGAGCCCCAAAAGCCTTGCCATTTGCGCAATTTTATCAATACCGACCTTTAAGGCAGCCTCGTAAAAAAAGACATCGCACGAATGTTTGAGCGCGCCCACCACATTAAGCACACCGTGCCCGCTGTGTTTCCAGCAATGAAATTTATGGTCGCCGAGATCAAAAACCCCCGTGCAATCAAATGTTGTATTTTCACTGATAACGCCGGCTTGCAGTGCCGCCAAAGCCACAACAACCTTAAAGGTTGAACCGGGCGAATATGCGCCCGAAACGGCTTTATTTGTGAGCGGGTGTTTTTCGTTTGATATTAAAGCCTGCCAATCGTTTTGAGACATTCCCGTTGAAAACAGATTCGGATCAAACGACGGAACGGAAACAAATGCCAATATTTCACCGCTGTGCACATCTAAAACAACAGCCGCACCGCTATGGTCTTCAAAAGCGTCCTGCGCAACTTTTTGAAGCCTTGAATCAATGCTCAAAACGAGCGCTTCGCCTTCTTTGCCTCTTTGTCGCTCAATTTCTTTAACGACTCTTCCGTAGGCATTAACTTCAAGCTTAATATGCCCGCTCTGACCGCGAAGCTTTTTTTCAAAAACTTTTTCAAGCCCCGCTTTGCCCACCTTAAAGCCGGGCACTGCCAACATCGGCTCTTGATCAATTTCCTTTTGGCTCACCGAGCCGACATAACCCAAAAAATGAGCCGAATAAGCCCCCAAAGGATAAAACCGCTCAAGCCCCTCATCAATCACCACCCCCGGCATATCTGCGGCGTTCAGCTGCAAAGCTGCAACCTCGTCCCACGAAAGCTCGCCTTTCATTTTCACCGGAACAAAACGTTTGTTTTTACGAATTTCCTGCCTGATTTTCTGTTCTTGAGCCTCATTTAAGGGAATAATCGACTTAAACCTTTGAAGCGTTTCATCAAGGCTCGGGGTTTGTTCCGCAATAATCAAAGCCTGAAAATTTTGTTTGTTTGTCGCCAAGACGGAACCGTTTCTGTCATAAACAACACCGCGCGGCGCAATCAGCACGCGGGTTGCAATTCTGTTTTCATCTGACAGAACCTTATATTTTTCACCCTCGATAACCTCCAAATAATAAAGACGCACGAGCAACGCGAAAATTAAACAAAAACTTAAAAAAGCAATTATAAGTGTTCGTTTTAGAAGCGTTTTTCCTTTATCATTGTCTCTGTTCATCTAAACGCCCTCGTCTGCCAGATAGCGGTTTTGGAGAAACATATTCAGCCGCGCAATCAACGGATATATCAAAACCGTAACCGCGTAGGTGATGAAAATGTGCCAGAAACTCACAAATACGCGATAATACACCGAAAAAACAACCCACTTAAAAACTAAGGCCGCAAAGAAAACCGCGGCAAAACCGAGCCAACTGATTAAAAACGGCTTTGTGTTCACGTAGCTTCCGTAACTGATTGTTAAAACATATTCAAAACTCAAAACAAAAACATTCATTCCAAACGGTGCACCGCTCAAACCGTCAACAACAAGTCCTAAAAATAATGTTGAAAAAATGCCAAACAAATCAAGCCTGTATAAAACCCAAAAATAAACCGAAATACAGGCAACATCGGGCCGCAGATTGTGCAAAAAAGGAAAATGCAACTCAATAAACGTCATCAACACCAAACCGAGCGCACTCAATATCGGTATCATATTTTTAAGTTTTGCGCCTAAAATTTCAATCCACGTATCGTTCATCGTGCCTCGTTTTCCTTTAAGAGCGTATTGTTTAAGCCATAGCTCACAATTTTAACATATTCAATCATATCAATCATTGAAGCCGGCTTCACATCAACCGCATCCGTATATATTTTTGAAACATACCCAATGGTCAGCCCGCTTGGAAAAATGCCGCCGACCCCCGACGTTACAACCTTATCGCCAAGCCTAATATCCGAATTGCTGCCCGTAAATAAAAGCTTTAAGGTGTCTGTGTTGTTGCCCGACAAAATCCCTCTGCCCCGCGTGCGTTCAATCAAAACCGGAATTTTTGAGTTGATGTCGCTGACAAGCAAAATGCGCACATAGTTTCCATGCACCGATTCTATTCTGCCCACCACATTTTGATTGTCTAAAACCACTTGCCCCTTTTGAACATTTTGCTTTTCGGAAACATACGCAATAACCGAATGCGAAAACACATCGCTTTCGCCTGCAATAATTTTTGCCGTAACAAAAGTTGCCTCCGGCGGCGGCGTATAATGCAACATCTGCGACAAAAGCTCGTTTTCAATTCTTAAACTCTGATTTTTGCTGTTCAGCCGGCTCAAAGTTTCAACCCTTTGTTTCAAAATTTTGTTGTCATAATAAACCCGAACAACATCACGAACGCCCTCATAGCAAAAATAAGCCCCATCGGCCGGAAGCTGCAAAACCCTGATAATCGGATTAAGCATTTTAGAAACAATGTCTTCTGCCTTGCCCAAATGCGCGCTGTCCGCGCGGCTTAAAATCAGCAAACCGAGTGCCGAAAACATCACAACCGCAACAACAAGCTTTCGGATAAAAAGCCGAAATTGGCTGAGCTGTATAAACAAAACACGGCGACGTTTCATCTCTGCCCCTTAAAAAACGCCGTTTAATACATTGATGACAGAACGCCTTTGAACTTTTGAATATCGTCTAAAGCAATCCCCGTTCCTTTGGCAACGCACGCAAGCGGCTCTTCGGCCACGCAAACGGGAAGCCCCGTTGCTTCGCGCAAAACTCTGTCCAAATTTTTCAACAGCGCACCGCCTCCCGTTAAAATGATTCCCTTGTCAACAATATCTGCCGCAAGTTCGGGCGCGGTGTTTTCAAGCGCAATTTTAACGGCTTCCATAATCTGGGCCACCGGCTCGGCAAGCGCTTCTGCAATCTGTTTTTCGGAAACAATTATTTCTTTCGGAATACCGTTTAATAAATCTCTGCCCTTAATTTCCATTGTTTCGCCCTGCCCTTTTTCAGGTGAACACGCGCTACCGATTTGTTTTTTAATACGTTCCGCACTGCTTTCGCCGACAAGCAAATTCATCGTGCGCCTGATGTATGAAACAATGGCGCTGTCCATCTTGTCGCCGCCGACACGAACCGACTTGGCATAAACAATACCGCCGAGTGACAGAACGGCAACTTCCGTTGTACCGCCGCCAATGTCAACAACCATCGACCCTGTCGGCTCGGTAACGGGAAGCCCCGCACCGATAGCCGCCGCCATCGGCTCGGGAATAAGCCAAACTTTGCGCGCACCGGCCGCTTCGGCAGATTCTTGAATGGCTCTCTGCTCAACAGCCGTAGAACCTGACGGCACGCAGATGATAATCAGCGGGGTGGCAAAAGTGCGGCGATTGTGAACTTTTCGAATGAAATATTTAATCATTTCCTCGGCAATTTCGAAATCGGCAATCACACCATCTTTCAAGGGGCGAATGGCACGAATGTTGCCGGGGGTTTTGCCGAGCATTTGTTTGGCTTCGTTGCCAACCGCCAAAACAACTTTCTTGCCTCTGTCTTCCTGAATGGCAACAACGGACGGCTCATTTAATGCAATGCCGCGTCCGCGCACATAAACAAGCGTGTTTGCCGTTCCCAAATCGATGGCCATATCTGCCGAAAACAACCCCATTAACTTTGATAACATCTGCTTTTCTCCATCTTTAATGTTTCATTAACTTTTTTTCATTTTTAAGGCAATATCGCGTTTTTTTCAATCTTTTTTTTTAAAGTTAAACGGTAATCAACAATTTTTTTATTTTGCAATGCAAACATTGGTTGATTTTTTTTTATTTTTTTCAGATAATGCTTTTTATGATAGAAATTGCTTTCGATTCGAACAAAAACAAAAAATTTAACGGTAAGGCATACCCTTTTTTAGCTGTGCCCAACATCAAAGAACAATCTTTTGAGGGCTATCTTGCTTTTGCGCTTGATGCTTTGCGCCGCTTTGACAAAGAACCTTATCTTTTAACAGAAGAAAACGCAGCGTTTTTTTCAACAAACAAGCTTGCTTTGGCGTTTTTTGTTGCTTCCAATCTTGTTGAAGCGGCCGTTGATTGCGTTGTTTTCAAAACAGAAAACCCCAAAGAAGCCTATGAGGCATACAAACCTTATATTGCCCTGAGCATCGGAATCAAATATGCGCTTCGCTTAAGCACGCTTGAACCGAGCGCCGTTTATAAGGAATTGACCTGCCTGAACTATCTCAATTTTTCAGTCAAAGAAAATTATGCCGAAAAAACAATATGCTACGAAACAAAAACGGCCACCGGCGCAAATGTGTTTGAAACGCACTCCATATTTGATGCTTTGGTTTATGTTTCAACGCTTAAGATATTGTCTTTGTGTGAATTTAAGGAAGATTTGCGTTGCGTGGTTCACATCACAAACCAAAAAGAAATCATCAAACCGTTAGCGCTTGTTCAGGCCATCTTAAAAAACGTTTCGTCGTATATCAACATTTAAAAAAGAACACCTCTGCTTTTGATAGCAAAGGTGTGTGTTCATGTTTTCGTCAGGCGCTGAAAAAGACCGCAATCTCGCGGAAAGTCAAACTGTCTGAGAGGTTGTCGTTTTCAATCAAAACTTTTCCTGTTGCCTCCTCAAACTTTTCAACCAGCGAAATCAGCAGAACGCGGTCAAAGTGATCAATGTCTGACTTTTCAAAATAGAACCGTCCGAGGCCGGTATTTTGTTCAAAGGCGGTCAAAAAATCACTTACCGTGTAGCACCCCGTTACATCGTGCAGCCACTGCTCAATGGTGCGCGGTTTGAAGAAAATCGACGGATGCGGCTTCAGTCCCAGACGTTTTTGCAGTTTGCCTTCAATATCCCGTTTCAGCCTTGTCGGCATCGCTGTTAAGGGATATGACATAACTTGCCGCACAAAATCTTCTTTCCGGATTGCCTCTTTCATCATTAAAAGGCTGGTGTTCCACTTCGCCATCTTGTTGGCGACGTAAAGATTAATAAGTTTTTGTTGCATATAAAAAATGATTAGGTTAATAATGATTGATTTTGTCGAATGTAACACATTTTGCGCAAAAATCAAGCACTTTTTAATCTATGCTCATAAAATAAAATGAACCTTAATCATCGCCGATGCGCAGAGCCTCAATAAAGGCAGACTGCGGCACTTCGACTTTGCCAAACTGGCGCATACGTTGCTTGCCCTTCTTTTGCTTGTCAAGCAATTTGCGCTTGCGTGTAACGTCGCCCCCATAACATTTGGCCGTAACATCTTTACGCAGCGCCGAAATGGTTTCACGCGCAACAATTCTGCCGCCGATGGCCGCCTGTATCGGAATTTTGAACAAGTGCCTCGGAATAAGGTCTTTCAAGCGCTCGCAAATTTGACGTCCCCGACCTTCCGCCTCCGTTCGATGAGCCAAAAACGCCAGCGCGTCAACTGGTTCTTCATTGATTAAAATCTGAACCTTAACCAAATCAGACTCCTGATATCCGGTCAGTTCATAATCGAAACTCGCATACCCGCTGGTAATTGACTTTAGGCGGTCATAAAAGTCAAACACAATCTCGTTTAACGGAATTTGATAAACCACCATTGCCCTTGCACCCACATAAGTTAATTCAACCTGTTCTCCCCGACGCTCGTTGCAAAGTTTTAAGACAGCGCCGAGATAGTTGTCAGGCACCAAAATCGTTGCCTTAACCATCGGTTCTTCAATCGACTTAATGGTCGATAAATCGGGCATATCCGCCGGATTGTGCAGCATGATTTGAGCCCCGCTTGAAAGATTGATTTTATAAGCCACCGACGGTGCCGTTGTGATGATATCCAAATCAAATTCGCGACTGATGCGCTCTTCAATGATTTCCATATGCAAAAGTCCCAAAAAGCCGCATCTGAAACCAAGGCCCAATGCTTCGGAATTTTCATTTGTGTAGTTAATGCTCGCATCATTGAGCTTTAATTTTGCAAGCGCATCTTTTAAGGCATCATACTGGCTTGAATCTGTCGGAAACATTGAACAGAACACAACCGGCACAGACGGCTTAAACCCCGCAAGCGGTTCTACACAAGGATTTTTGCTGTCGGTGATTGTGTCGCCGACACTGCAATCGCCAACCGATTTAATGCTTGCGGTGATAAACCCCACCTCGCCTGCGTTTAAGGCCTCCACATCTTGCATTTTAGGCGTAAAAATTCCAACCTTTTCCACCTGATAGGTTGCGCCGTTTGACATCATCTTGATGTTTGTTTTCTTCCTTAAAACACCGTCATAAACACGCACCAAAATAATCACCCCGAGATAGCTGTCATACCAACTGTCAATCAAAAGCGCTTTTAAGGGCGCATTTTCATCACCTTCAGGTTTAGGCAAGCGCGTCACAATCGCCTCTAAAAGCTCAGGCACACCAACACCCGTTTTGCCCGATGTTTCAATGGCGTTTGTAGCATCCAACCCTATCACGTCTTCAATCTGCTCTTTAACTTTGAGCACATCGGCCGAGGGCAAATCAACCTTATTTAAGACAGGCAAAATTTCGTGATTGTTGTCAATCGCCAAATAAACATTTGCAAGCGTTTGCGCCTCAACGCCCTGTGTTGCGTCAACAACCAAAACACTGCCCTCGCATGAAGCAAGCGAACGCGAAACTTCATACGAAAAATCAACGTGTCCGGGGGTGTCAATTAAATTGAGCTGATAGGTTTTGCCGTCTTTTGCCCGATAATTCAGGCGCACGGTTTGTGCCTTAATGGTGATGCCGCGCTCTCTTTCAATATCCATGCTGTCTAAAACCTGCTCGGTCATCTCGCGCTTGGCAAGACCGCCGCAAAATTCAATCAATCTGTCGGCAAGGGTTGATTTTCCGTGATCGATGTGGGCAATAATGGCAAAATTTCTAATCAAACTCAAATCGGGCATATTTTTTCCTTTTCTCTTGCCCATTGATAAATTATTTTTTTGTGATGTGCAATAACTTATTGAAAAAAATTCAAAATTGTGTTTTAATAAAAAGACATGAGGCATCAGAAAGGAGATTATGATGAAAAAAATTATTGATGTTGATTTCGGAACAAGCCGTTATGACGAGCTCGTCGAGCTTCGCTACAAAGTCTTGCTTGAACCGCTCGGCTTAAAGTTTTTGGATTCATTTCGCGACAAAGAAGTTTCGTATTTGCATGTCGGTTGCGTTGAAAGTTTGGATGACAGGCTTGTCGGCGGTTTAATTTTGGCACCTGTCAACGAAAGTGAAATCCGCCTGATGCAGGTTGCCGTTGACACGGTTTATCAGGGTGAAGGCGTCGGAAGAATGCTTGTGGAATATGCCTCAAAACGCGCACATGATGCCGGATATACAAAAATGGTGATGCACGCCATGCTCTCGGTCGTTGCTTTTTATGAAAAACTCGGTTTTAAGCAAGAAGGCGACCTTTTTGAAGAACAAGGCATTACATTTGCCAAAATGGTTAAAGACATTTAATGTTTGAGGAGATTTTGCCATGGAACACTCGAAAGACATTTTCAAAACATACGTGAAAAAGCGTCTTGAAGGCGATGAGGCCGTTTTTGAAGCCGAATATCCGTCTTCAGCCTCACCGTCGCTTAACTATCTTTCGTCAATTACAGGCATAGATCTTTTGCCGCCCACGCGCACGAAATGGATTCGTGAAGAAGATCAGATTCAGCCTGAGCGTTATGAGGTTGAAGACATCTTGCCCCAAGAGCTGATGAAAAAACGCGCAGACAACATTTCAAACATTTTGCTTGCCCTGCCCGATTCTCTTGCCTCAAAAATTGAAACCTTTGAAGTGCACACAAAATATCTTTATTCCGGT